>JAFZSI010000056.1 GCA_017619445.1 Prevotella sp. | reverse complement strand
TGCGAATTCAACAAGCAAGTGCAAATTTACAACAAGTAATTGAAAAACTCCTCCATTGGTGTTGAGAAATTGAGTTTTTTTCTTGGTCTTGTGTTGATTTTCGTTGTGATTTCATCGATGTCGCTGTCTTTTAGATGTTTTATTGGTGTTGACTTGGGTATATATTGTCTGATGAGTCCGTTTGCATTCTCTATGGCTCCTTTCTGCCATGATGAATACGGATCTGTGAAGTAGACAGTGGTGTCCAGCCCCATTGCTATTGCCTTGTGGTTGCAGAATTCCGTTCCGTTGTCTGTTGTTATAGTCTTTATAAGTCCTTTGTATGGAGCAAGTAGGAGTATAGCCGTTCGTGCCAGTTCTTCCGCATCCTTTCCATGCTTTAGCTTCTTCATGAACAGCATGTTTGTGCTGCGCTCCACCATTGTCAGTATCGCCCCCTGATTGTTGTTTCCCATGATGGTGTCCATCTCGAAGTCCCCGAACCGTTTTCCGTCGGCTTCAGGCGGACGTTGGTGTATGCTTGTCCTGTCGGGTATCATCACTCTCTTTCCCACAGGCCTGCGCCGGTGTTTCAAGCGGTGACGGCAATGCTTGTAGAGGCTGCCCCTGTTCTCGTACTTGTCCTTCCTGATGATGGCATAGATGGTCTCGTGCGAGATCTTGTATCCTTTTCTTGCAAGATGACCGGAGATTTGCTCCGGTGACCATTGGTTCCGCTTTAGCAGGTCAATGGCCATGTCACGGAGGAAGGGCTTTATGGAACGGTTGCCTGGCACTTGATGCTTTCGCTTCTCTGCCAGGCGTTGCGCCTTGTCCCACTTGTATACCCCACGTGTGCTGGAATTGCGTCTCAGTTCACGTGTAATGGTCGAGTTGCTCACTCCGATAGCCTTTGCTATCTCATTTCTTGTACACATCTTTTGTAGTAACACGGAAATTGTGTACCTTTGCTCCGAGGTTAGTTGTTTGTACATAAGCAATGCAAAGTTAACTAATCTGGAGGAGATTTCGGTCTCCTCTTTCTTTTTTTACATTGCTTGTCGTCTTCTATTCCTTTGTTTCGCTCTTAGGAGGCTTTGCACCTCCTGCCGCTATGGCAAACCTCCGCAGTGTTTTTCATAGTTTTATGGCCTACGCCACACTACGGATTTTGCACTTCTATCTTGAACTTAGGGAGCTCAAGGAACTCCAATTATAACTCCCTCCCTTTGGGAGGGTTGGGGTGGGTTAGTTGGCTATTGTTTGCGCAGCAGCAGATAGTAGGCGTTTTCCTTTACTTTGTTCAGCAGTGCGGGCTGGTAGTGGTTGTGCAGTTGAATCCAGTCTTGCACGATGCGTCGCGCCTCGCTGCTTTTGTGCTGTCCGAGCAGGGCGGCTGTCCAGTTGGCGGGGAAGAAGATGTCTCCGGTGCGCTGAATGTCCTCCAAGGCGTTGAGTGCGGGCGTGATGTACTCGTTGTTCTGCGGCTCGCGGGCGTTGCACGAGAGCAGGGCCAGGGTTTTTGTGACCCACGGCTCCACGGTGCGGTTTTCCTTGCGCAGCAGTGAGTTGAACAGCATTCGCTGCAGGTCGGTGTCGTCGGTGCATGCGCGGCTCACGAAGTCGAACTCGCGTTGCAGGTCGGGGCTTTTCAGCCGCATTCGCTGGCGGTTGAGAATTTCTCCCGAGCGTGTGGGGTTGACAATGGCCAGGTGGTAGCTCATGTTCATGTAGTCGCGCTCGTTGAGCAGCGCGTCGCTCTGGTTGAGCCACACGTCGTAGAGGAAATCGTTGACCACGCGCGACGAGGCGGTGGCTGTGAGTGCGCGCATGAGGTGCTGCCGTGTTTCGGGCTGTGGTGTTGTCTTGATGAGGTCCATGAAGAACAGCTCCATGGTGGTGCGGTCGGCCTTGTCCTGGTCGAATGCAATTTTTGTAAGGTGGTCGCACAGGGTTGAAATGATGAGCGGGTTCTGCTCTTTCTCGAGTGTGCGGTAGGCCTCGCTGAAGTAGGTGTTGTCGAGTCGGCCCATGAGATAATTGTCGTAGAGCGTCAGGGCCAATGCATAGCGGTTCACGTCGCTGTTGGTGCAGATGAGCCGTTTGATGAGCAGTTTGGAGTACTCGGGGGTCAGCGTGAATCGTCCGTAGCCCTTGCCCGAGTAGTTGGGGATGATGAAGTCGGGCCTGCGGGTGAGCGGTACGTAGGTCACGGGCTCCTGGGTGTTGACAGTGATGGTCTGGCTGGGGCCGAAGTCGTTGCCGAGCATGACATCGAATTTCTGGTTCCACACCAGGCCGCGCCCTAACGGGTCTTGCTGGCGTACCACGAGTCGGTTGCCCTCCACGCTGGTCTCAATGACGGGCATGCCCCGCTGTTTCACCCACACGTCGCTGAACTCGCGGATGTGTGCCGTCGGGTCTTCGCTGTTGAGCAGGTTCACCAGGTCGTCCCAGGTGGCGTTGCCGAAGGCATATTTCTTGAGATAGCTGCGCAGGCCTTTGCGGAACCAGTTCTCGCCCATCTGTTCTTCCATTTTGCGAATCATGACGGGCGCCTTGTCGTAGATGATGTTGCCATAGAGCAGCCCGGCGTCCTCAAGGTTGTCCAAAGGCTGCTGAATGGGGTGGCAGCCGTCGGTGCGGTCGGTCTGCATGGCGCGCACCTGATAGGATTTCATGAAGTTGAGGTCGTGGTCGATGTTGGGGAACTGGCGTTTTGCAATTTTCGAGGCCATGAAATTGGCAAACACCTCTTTAATCCACACGTCGTCGAACCAGCGCATGGTGACGAGGTCGCCAAACCACATGTGTGCCGTCTCGTGGGCCACAAGCTCCATGCGGTCGAGCAGTTCGTCTTGTGTGGGGTTGCTGCCGAGGAATATGCGGCGGTCGTTGAACTGAATGGCGCCCGGGTGCTCCATGCCGCCAAACTGATAGCCGGGGAGCACCACGAAGCCGTATTTCTGGAACGGGTACTTCATGTCGGTGTAGTCTTCCAACCATCGCAACGAGAGTGCCACCTGGTCGAATACGGTCTGCAGCTGGGCAATCTTCTGCGGGTCGGTCTCGCGGTGCAGGGCCTGAATGGTGCGCCCGTCGCGCTGGGCCACTTCCTGGTTGAAGCGTCCGGTGGTGAACGAGAACAGATAAGTGGGCAGCAGCGGGGTAGTGTGGAACTCCAGTTTCTTGCGCGTTCCCTCGAGGGTGCTTTTCAGCAGGGGCGCGTTGCTGATGGCGCGCCAGTCGGATGGAATTTCAAGCGTCAGGTTGAACAGTGCCTTCACGTCGGGCTGGTCGATGCAGGGAAACACCGAGCGCGCATGGTCGGGCACAAAGAGTGTGTAAAGATAGTCGGGGTTGCGGTTGAGCGACTTGTTGCCGCTGCGGAAAGTAAGGTACAGACTGTTGTAGCCTTTCTTCAAGTAAGACTTTGGAATGATGATATGCTCGTCGGCAAAGGTCACGGGTCGCTCCTTCTTCTTGCCGTTGACGAGTGCTATGCCGTCAAACTGCGATGCGTCGCCCTGAAAATCGAGCACCAAGTCCTCGTCGCTGTTCCAGATAAACTCCATCACCTCGTAGCCCTTCACAGGCTTTGCCACGTCCTCGGGTATGTCGAATATCAGCGTGTACTGAACGTTCTTGATGTGAGCGGCACGATACTCGGCCAGTTGTCTCGAAACGCCTTTTTCTGCCGCCCATGCCGTCAGCGAGACCATCGAGCATAATATGAATATGGTGATACTCTTGATTGGTTTCATCGTTTGTTTATGAGTTTGGCGGCGAAGTTACGAAAATCTTTGAACTTTGAACTTTGAACTTTGTGTTTTCTCGTTAGGATTCTTTAACGGTCAGCGGCAATAAATAGTTCAAAGGACAAAGTTCATAGTTCAGAGAAAACCGCTACCTTTGCCCCCGATTAAAGATTGGAACCCACCCCAACCCTCCCAAAGGGAGGGAGTGAAATTGTAAATTGTAAATTGTAAAATTGTAAATAAATTGTAAATTGTCAAATTGTAAATCATAATGGGAATAGTAATTGGAATTGACGTTGGCATCAGCACCACCAAGATTGTGGGACTGCGCGATGGGGCTGTGGTAGCACCCATCCGCATAACAGCTGCCGACCCCGTGACCTCGCTCTACGGAGCATTCGGAAAATATCTCTACGACAACAAGATAGAGTTGCAGGACGTGGAGCAGGTGATGATGACCGGCGTGGGTAGTGCCTACATCGACAAACCCGTCTATGGGTTGCCCACCAACAAGGCCGACGAGTTCATGGCCGACGGCCTTGGAGCCATGTACGAGTCGGGCAAGGACCATGTCATTGTGGTGAGCATGGGCACCGGCACATCGTTGGTGCGCTGCGACGGCGACGACATCCGCCACATCGGCGGCATCGGCATTGGCGGCGGCACGTTGATGGGCCTCTCGCGCGTGTTGTTGCAGACCAGCGACATCCGCGAGATTCAGGAACTGGCCAAGAATGGCGACATCTCGAACATCAACCTGCTCATCGGCGACATCAGCGCCCACCCGCTGCCCGGCCTGCCCATGGATGCCACTGCCTCGCTCTTTGCCAAGGCACAGTACAACGCCTCGCGCGAGGACCTGGCGCGCGGCATCATCTGCATGGTGCTCCAGTCCATCGGCAGCACTGCCGTCATCGCCTCCATCAGTACCGGCATCCGCGACTTCGTGATGATTGGCAACCTCACGCTGCTGCCCGAGTGCGACCACATCTTCCCCCAGTTGGAGAAATTCTACAACGTTCACTTCTTCAAACCCAAGTATTCGGAGTTCTGCACAGCCATCGGAGCTGCCCTGTGCTATACGAAATTTAGGAGTAAAGGAGAAAAAGTAGTAAAGGAATAGAGGAGAAAAAGGAATTGAGAATTGAGAATTGAGAGTTGAAAATTTGACAATCGTAAAATAGTGAAATTGTAAAATTGTAAAATAGTAAAATAGTGAAATCGTGAAATACATTGTAATTGTGTTAAGATGCGGGCAAAACGGTTAAAATAGCATAACCGATATAACAAATCGGGGCATTTGTGCGTCTTAATCATAAAATCGCAACAATCACAAATCTAAGAAAGGAATCAAAACAATGAAAAAATCACTTTTAGCCGTGCTGGTGATGGCCGGCGCGCTTGTCATGAGCAGCTGTGCCAGCAAAAAACAGCTGCTGGCCGCGCAGAACGACCTGCGCAACTGTCAGAACGAAAACATTGAACTGAACACCAATTATCAGGTTACCAAAGAGCAGCTCGCTGCCGCCAAGGCAAGGGCAGAGAGCCTGGAAGAACAACTGAAACAGCAGAAACGTGCTTACGCGCAGTTGCAGAAGTCGCTCGACAAGAGTCTCTCGAACGCCAACCAGAACAATATCTCCATTGAGAAACTTGTTGACCAGATTAATGAGTCGAACCAATACATCCGCCACCTTACCGAACTGAAGACCAAGAGCGACTCGCTCAATCTGGTGCTCACCAACAACCTCACACGCTCGCTCTCGAAGGAAGACCTCAAAGAGGTTGACGTGCAGGTGCTCAAAGGTGTGGTGTATATCTCGCTGGCCGACAATATGCTCTACAAGAGTGGTTCTTACGAAATCAACGACCGCGCGGCTGAGACGCTCTCGAAGATTGCCAAAATCATCATGGACTACAAGGACTACGACGTGCTTGTGGAGGGAAATACCGACACCGTGCCCATCAACCGCGAGAACATTCGCAACAACTGGGACCTCTCGTGTCTGCGCGCCTCGAGTGTGGTGCAGTTCCTTCAGAATCGCTTTGGTGTTGACCCCAAACGACTTACAGCCGGCGGACGCGGCGAGTATAATCCCCTGGCCTCCAACGACACAGAGTTAGGCCGTCAGCGCAACCGCCGCACGCAAATCATCATCACGCCCAAGCTCGACGAGTTTATGGAACTCATCGACCACGCACCCAAAGAATAATGCTTACTTAATAGGAGAGAAGGAGTAGAGTAATGCATAATTCATAATGCATAATATTCTCCTTTACTCCTTCTCTCCTTTACTCCTCCTTCTTTCTATTGTCTCACCGACCAAATTTTCTTCTCTCGGCCTTCCTGGTCAACTACGGTGAACAAATAGGTTTCGCCTTTTACGAAACGGAAGTTTACAAATGTCTGGAAGTCGGGAATCAGCATGTCGTTGATGCTCACAATGATGTCGCCCTGACGAAGGCCCTGCTGGTACTCGTCGCACGTTTCGCGGATGAGACCGATGGCCGTGCGCCCGTGGACAGGCACAAACGCCATGTTGAACTGGCGGTTCTGCACCTCGCACGTGTCCGTGCCATTGTAGGGCTGAAACGTCATGCGCTTGCGCAGCGGGTTGATAATCAGACTGCCGTAGTTGAGCAGTGCCGCGCCCACGCGGGAGCCGCCTTGGGTGGTTAGGCTGCTCACGTGACGAAAGCTGAACTCTCCCCACTTCAGCCGGTCAAGACTCAGAAACACCACCTCATCAACTGCCTCCGCACCATAATTGCCGATGGCCAGATGGCCGCGGCTGCGACTCTCTACCTGGCTCTCCACGTTCTTGCTCTTGTAGGCGTGCTGGTCGAAACTCTGTTTGTTCATCGAGTAGAGCGGCGGCGAACCTGTGTCGAACAATGCCTCATCCACATGGCGCATGAACGGGCTCACCCACACATGGGGCACAAACCAGCGCAGTTTGTACTTCACCTCAAAACCCTCCTCGTTGTCGAAGAATCGTTTGCGGTCAGTAAGAATCATCCATCCGTTGCGCACGTCAATCTTGCACAGCAGGCCCTTGTTCACAAGGTCGAACCCCAGGATGCCGTCAAACTTCCTGCGGCCGTGCGGCCGGTCGATGACCGTGGCCACATAGTTGCTCACCCAAACCTTGCCAAGCCTGAAATCCGGCAGCCGAACCACCCTTACCGTGTCCTTGCGCCCGTTGGCATCGCGAGACACGATGTTACCCAGTTCGTCGTCGGTGTCGAAGCCGCCCCCATAATATACCATGCCCTGACTGGAGCCCGTGTCGAAGTTGAGCAGCCGCATGGAGCCGTCGTCCATCATTGCCTCCACATACAGCTGGTTGTTCTCAAACCGTATGGGAATTGTATCCACAAAGTCGCGCTCCGACAGGCCGAAGCCCACGGAGTAGCGGTGCAGCTGGGCCATTGTCGCCCCGCAGCAACATAGGAACATCAGGAATACGGCCTGCAACCTTTTCAGAGAACGAAACACTTTTTATTTTTAAATTTTAATATTTTGTAGGTTCGGGGGAACGAGCCTTCTCTTTTATTTCACACAAGAGGTGCAGAGTTATCAGAGTTTCTGTTTTTCTCCTTAACCTCCGTTCCACTGTATGAGAAATAAGCTCAACCCCAATTGTCAATTATCCAATTCCTTCCCTCCTACAAAGATAGTGTTTTTTTTCGAGTTGCAGAATTTTTTTTGAAAAAAACATGTTTTTTCCACTTCTCGAACTTAATAATCTGCACTTTTGAGCGTATTATAGATGTATGACACACCCAGAATTTGAACATATCGCCGCGCAACTGCGCCAGAGAGTGCTGAAAGTATGCCTCAGATTCTTCGATTGCCGCGAGGATGCAGAGGATGCGGCACAAGAGTCGATGGAGCGGCTATTGCGCTACTGCGAGCACATTGATGCCGGGCGCAATGTGGAATTGTTGGCCGTCAGGGTGGCAAAAAATTGCTGTGTCAGTCTGCACCGTAAATGGCAGCACGAACGTCATACGACCGATGTAGCCCTGTTGTCTCAACGCATAGCTACCCCGCACTCCGACTCTCCCCAAGAACAGTTGGAAGCAGAAGACTTGCAGAAAACGGCTCTTGACGTAGTGGCCCTGCTGAAACCACGAGAACGCCAACTGTTCGAACTGCGGGCAAACCTTGACCTTTCGAACGAAGAGATTGCCAAGCAGACAGGTATCCCGAAAGCCTCGGTAGCCGCCATGCTGTCGGCAGCACGAAAAAAAGTATTCACCGAACTGAAAAGGAGAATGAACCAATGACAAACAAAGACATACAAAAACTCATAGATAAATATCTCGACGGAAAGACCTCTCCGCAAGAAGAGCATACGCTGGCACAGGAGTTGCTGCGTCAAGACCTGCCCGCCGAGTGGCAAGCCATCCGCCTGATGCTCGGCGAACTGACGATGGGTGAGGCGGAATACGATAGCATTATGGCGCAGCGGAACAATAAACCGTCGGCCATCTTAAAAGCCATCCGTATCATCTCCGCTGTGGCAGCCCTTTATCTCGTTGGTCTGTTTCTCTATCAGCAGATGCCAGATATGAGTCCCGTGCAAGATATGAATGAAGCGCCTCATTACTTTACCCAAGACTTGACGCCAGGCAGCACCCTCAAGGACGTGTACACAAGCCGCCTCCGCGCCAGTCAGAAAAGAACAATCAGTTATAACCAATTAAAAACCTTGAATTATGAAAAGAAATAGCATAAAAGGACTGCTGCTGCTGACAGCCGCCACTCTCCTCGCATCCTGCAGTCAGTCGAATGTCAAGATGCACACCACCGTACACGAAGACGGGTGGATTGACCGCGAGTTCAGTTATAGCACCGTGATGACAAAGGAAGAACGCGACTCCATGATGCAGAGCGAGGGGGCACGCTTGGCCTATCCCATCCCCGAGTGCCTGAACACAAAAGCTTTCATGGGTACGCATACCGAAGTGGAAGGAGACACCGTCACCACCACCTTCTCACGCAGCTTCCGTTCCCCTGAAGAAATGTGCAAGGAGTCGCCGCTGCAGCTGAACGGCACGCGCCTCCAGTCGAAAGCCACACTCGACAAACGATTCCGCTGGTTCTACACCGAATACACCTTCACCGAAGTCTTCCACTGTGTGGGCGACACCTTCAAACTGGCTCCCACTGCCTACGCCGACAAAGATGTGGTGAGTTATTGGTTCACAGGGCAGCCAAATCTCGTGGAAGGACTCAGCGGGGCAGAAGCCTCACAGAGAATCAACGAGATGGAGCCGTTTGTGAGCAAGTGGCTCAACGACAATCTTTATAAGGTCTGTTTCGACTATATCGTCAAAAACTACGACTCCATTCCCCACCCACCAGTCAGCCGCTCAAAATTCATCTCCCTCCACGATTCGTTGGCCAACCATCTGATGGCCGGCAAAGAAGACATTACGGATGTTGAGCCAACTAAAGCCCTCCGCGCGTTCTTCCACTCCGATGCCTATGCCATGTTCTTCGACGAGAACACACCCCTTGGTCAGGCTCTGAACAAGGAACTCGCCAACCGCCTGAACATTCTCTGGTTCAACGTTCCTTACACCCTCTCCATGCCAGGACTCGTCACCAATCCCGGTACAGGCATCATCAGGGATGGAGTCATCCATTACACTTTGACCGGCGAGCGAATGATTCCCCAAGACTATACCATCACCGCCACCTCGCGCGTTACCCATCTTTGGGCCTATGCAGTAACACTCCTCATCATCCTCATCGCCATCGGCAGTTTCTTGAGGTGGGGAAAGAAAAAGAACATCTGAACCCAACAAATCAGGAAAAGAGCAGAAGAGCGGGAGTTTGATGATTCCCGCTCTTCTTTCATTCCCTCCCTGTTGTCAGCATCATCGGAAGGGGCCTCTTTCTGTATATTTAGACAGGTCAAATGTTAAAACTATATAATTCTATGCAAAAACTAAGTACTTTGTATTGCAAGGTACTATATTTTGTATTATCTTTGCCCCCGAAATCACTAATAAACTCCAAAAAACGATGAACATTGAAAATGCAAAATCGCAGATGCGGAAGGGAATGCTTGAGTACTGCGTGCTACTTTTGCTGAAGCACCGCCCCTCTTATGCGAGCGACATCATCCAACAGCTGAAGAATGCGGAGCTGCTTGTGGTGGAGGGCACGCTCTACCCGCTGCTCACGCGCCTGAAGAACGACGGCCTGCTGCGATATGAGTGGCAGGAGTCAACGCAGGGACCGCCCCGCAAGTATTACGCCCTCAGTCCCGAAGGCGAGGGTTTTCTCGACGGGCTTGACACGGCCTGGACAGAACTCGCAACCACTATTAATTATCTCAAACACATTCACCCTAACCTATTAGCATCACAATGAAAAAGAATATCACCATCAACTTGTGTGGGCGCCTCTTCCAGATAGACGAGGATGCCTACGAGCTGCTGCGGCAGTATATCGACTCTCTCAGACAGTCGTTCGGACGCGAGGAGGGCGGCGAGGAGATTGTCGGTGACATTGAGGCACGCATTGCCGAACTGTTCGATGAGCTGCGCCAGCAGGGCACCGAGGCCATCACCATAGACCATGTGAAAAATATCATCACCCGCATTGGCAAACCCGAACAGCTGTACGGGGATTGCGATTCTATGGAAGAAGAGTGTGCTTCTTCTGAAACAAAGGAAGAGGGCAAAACGCAGACGAATGCCGAGCGAATCATGGAAAATATGCGGACGAGGGTTGCCGGCAAACGGCTCTATCGCAACCCCAACGACAAGATGCTGGCAGGTGTGCTCTCAGGCTTTGCCGCCTATACAGGAACAGATGTCACCTGGTGGCGCGTGGGTTATGTGCTGCTGATTCTTGGTTCCAACCTCTTTCTTGAGCCGTTGTTCAGGCTGTTGTTCCATGGAGGTTTTATGTTTACTGCCAACATCGGTTTTGTGCTTCTTTATTTTGTGCTGGCCATTGCCATGCCCACTGCCAACACGCCCAAACAGGTGCTTGAGATGGAGGGCAAGGACGTAACGCCGCAGAACCTGGCCGACGTGGTGATTGACGAAAAACAGCAGGAGCCGCGACGCAGTTTTCTGGGCAGCATGTTTTCCGTGCTGCTGAAGATTATGTTTGCCATCTTCGTAGGCATCGCCGCCATTTGTGGCCTGATGCTGCTGGTTTGTCTTTTTCTGATTGTCGTGTCCATTGTGGTCGTCTTCACCGTCCCCACGGCAAGTAGGCTTAGCTTGCCTTTTGACATCGGCTATCTGAACCTGCCCGAACTATATGCCGGTCATCCTTGGGTGGTTGCTGCGTTCATTGTTGGCCTTGTTCTTGCCTTGTTCGTGCCCGTCTATGCCATCGCTCACATGCTGTTGTCGAAGGCAGGCAAGGTGCAGCCCATGGGCATTGGTCAGCGCATTGCCTGGATTGTGGTCTGGCTGGCAGCTTTGTGCGGACTCGTTCCCTCGTTCATTTGGGTTCAGGATAAGGCTGAGAATCTGCGCATGGCAGAATATCGCCGCACACACAGCTATCAAGGAGTGACGATGAGCAATGAAGACCGCGATTTCTTGCGCCGTGGCGGATGGACGCTGCTGAAGCACGAGAACTGCGCCCACTACACCTATAGCGGCGATTACTATAACGGGAATGAGGATGTGCGCTATCTTGATGCCTGGAATGAAAACTGCAAGGAAGTCTATCAGGCTGAGCGCAAACAGGTCGTGGAGCCAGGCATTTACCGCCTCGACTGTCTGGCACGCGCCGAAGGCCCTGGACCCTGCATTTATGTCCTGGGCGACAAGAAGTATTTGAAGGAGATTCCCGCTTACGGCGATACGGGTGGCGAGCTCGTCGATTCCATACAGCGGCGCTTGCCCGAGGTGGCAGAGGATTTGAAGAAGCGGTCGAAGGTTAGTCTAAAATTTTTCGGCATGGAAATTGAAATCAACGATGAGCAGCTTGACTTCGACGACGAAGATACCAGCAAGGCACGTGTGAAAGAAGGCCTCGGCTGGTCGGTGGTCAGCATCGAAAACATTGTCGTCACCGACGGCACCATTGCCTACGGAGTATCCACCGATGCCGCCTTCACCGGTCATCCCTGCCGTGCCCAGTGGTTCTCTGCCACCGACTTCACCCTCACTCGCACGGGCGATTTAAAGTTGACAGGTAGCAGATAATAAAGGAGTAAAGAAATTTTCAATTTGACAATTTACAATTTAGAATATAGGAGTATGGAGTATAGGAGTATAGGAAATGTGTTAGTATGTTACTATGTCTAAACTCCTGTTACTATGTCAAACTCTTCAAATCTCAAATCTCAAAAATAGAATATAGTATGAAAGAAAACCGTATCATTGCAGCAGCCCTCATCACATTGGGCGTGTTTTGCTTAGGCTGGTTCATCAAGGCAGGTATCGACGACTTTGCCAACAAGGACCGCAAGGTGACAGTCAAAGGATTGGCAGAGCGCGAAGTGCCTGCCGACAAGGTTACTTGGAGCATTGGAACGAAAGTCACCGGCAACGACCTTCCCGTGCTCTATGAAGGTATCAACCTTCAGACTGCCAAAATCAAGAAATTTCTGAAGGACAACAGTATCGACGATAAGGAAATCACGGTTAATCCACCTTCAATCAGCGACCTTGAAGCCCGTGAGTGGGGCGACAATAACAAGAGTTTCCGCTACATCATCTCAACCACCATTACCGTCGCCACCAATAAGGTGGAGCAGGTGAAAAAGGCAATCTTCTTGCAGGCAGAGCTGTTGAAACAGGGTGTAGCCATCGAGACCAGCGACGCACAATACGAGTATGTGTCGTTTCAGCAGATGAAGCCCGAGATGATGGCCGAGGCCATTAAGAATGCGCAGAAAACGGCAGAGCAGTTTGCCGAGGCCAGCAACGCCCGGCTGGGCGAAATCCAGACGGCAGGCCAGGGGCAGTTCGAGATTGACGACCGCGACCAGAACACCCCATACATAAAGAAACTGCGCGTTGTAACCACCATCACCTACTCGCTAAAAGACTGACGCTGGTAGGTCTCTATTCATGAGATATGGAACAGAAATATAATACATCGGCTTTAGTACCCGAGATAGAGAGACTGAGGGAGTTCTGCGTCCGTGAGGGCGAGGCTGTGGAGTTCAACAAGGGAGAGCAGTTGGAGCGCGAGGGCGAACCGGCACGCTGGCTCGCTTTTGTGGAGCGCGGCTGCTTCAAGTACGTGACGCGGGGCAGAAACGACGGGAGGGAGCACATCACATGGTTCTCGTTTGAGGGCGAGTTTGTGGTTGACTATCCCACATTCCTCTATGGCCGCCGGTCACAGACCACAATAGAGGCGATGATGCCTACCCGTGTGCTGAGGGTCAGCGGCGAGCGCGTGGAGAAGTTTTTCGCACAGAATACAGAGACGTTGAAACTGCGGGCAGTCATCGCAGAGCACATCCTCTTCCAGTTCCGTTCGCGCTACCTCGACCTCCATTGCTCCACACCCCGCCAACGCTACGACCAGCTGCTCCTGCGCTGCCCGGGCATCGTGAACGAGCTGCCGCTCAAAGCCATCGCCTCGTTCCTGAACATCACGCCCAAGACCCTCTCCATGCTCCGCCGAGACATCACCCGCGGCAAGTAATACAATTTGACAATATGCTTTTTATTTACAATTTGACAAATTTACAATTTATTTATTCATTTGATTATTTGCCAATTTATCTCCCTCCCTTTGGGAGGGTTGGGGTGGTTTTCCTTTACTTAGGTTAAGACTTTTGCCCTTGGCATCCTTTTTTTTGAGCATGATGAGGACTTTTTTGCTTGTTTTTTTATAACTTAGCGGTCGATATTACACCCAACACCCATCAACATGAACAAACAAACCATCATCACCGCACTGCTCGCACTCTTATCGTTAGGAGCGAGTGCACAACTTGAGAGTGTGAAAGAACTCTCAATGAAGTCCGAGTATTTCGACCACGAGCGGCAGGTGCTCATCTATACGCCAGGGGGCTATCAGCAGTATGACCAGACTTATTATGATGTCATTTACGTGTTCGACGCACAGGATAGGACGATGTTCGACCTCGTTCACTGTCTGCTCAACATTGCCTGCAAGCCTGACCCAGATGGCGGCAGAAGTATGAACTTCATTATAGTTGGTATTTGTTCACCTTCGCTTTGGGATATCAATTATTTCCGTAACGATGACTATCTGCCCATGCCCCTCCACGGCAACAATGGACTATTCAAGGAAGGCCACCACTACGGCAAATCGCCCGACCTGAAGAAATTCGTAAAGAACGAACTGATGCCGTATATAAAGCAGAATTATCGCACGTCGGGGCGCACTCTCGGCATCGGTCATTCTCTGAGCGCATCGTTCGTGCTCGACTGTATGATTACCGACGACCTTTTCGACGACTATATTGCCGTTTCGCCCAACTGCTGTTATGACGAATACCGTTTGGCTACGGACATAGAGGGTTATCAGTTCAGGAGCCACAAGACGCCCCGCTTCATTTATGCGTCAATGGCGAGAGAAATAGAAAAGGAGCCTGATTATTGGGGCGACGAGTGGAAAACAGGCTGGGAGCGCGTCAGCACTTTCCTCAAAGACAAGTCGCACTTCAACGAAAACACCGTCACATCCGTACATACCTTTCCCGACTATGACCATTACGGCAGTTTCATGCCCAGCCTGACAGCGGCCCTGAACGACTACATCATGTTTGGTGCCAAGAACTTGGTGGGATATTTCGGCGAGGAGACTTGCCCCGTCCACATTGAGCTTCGCGGCAAGAACCTGCCTAACGACATTTACATCACCGGCAACCAAGACACACTGGGCAACTGGGAGGCGAAGGGTATCAAGATGAACCTTGTTAGCGACAGCATTGCCGCCATCGACCTCCGTCTGCACCTGCCCGCCCAGTTCAAGTTCACCCGAGGCTGTTGGGAGCGCGAGGCGATTATTAAGAATGCTGATGCAGGCAACCACATCATACATGATGCTGAACATACAACCCGCATATACCGCCTGTGGGAGAGGGGGCCTTGGACAGGTACCGAACAAGCAACCGATACAGCAATTATTCTAAAATATGGCTCCATGGCTATTGATACCATCACCGTCAGCAAATCGCCTACCACTTTCCTGCAACTGAAAGAAGCAGAATCTAAAGTACAAGGCATATCAGATCAAAAAGCCAAGAATCATGTCATTCTGGACTATGTTTTGAGTCATCCCGACAGCGACGGCTCTGTATATCTGTTAGAGCATGTCCGAGGTATGGGCAATGCACGGAAAATCCTTTCTGTCATATCTGAGCGAGCCAGAAATGGCAGTATGAAAAAACTCTATGATGCTTACGATGCAGGTATTAAGGAATTTGATGCAATGACTGCTAAAACAGCAAAGGCCTTTCCCATTGGAAAAATACCAGAGGATTTTACACTCGAGGACATCAATGGTATGCAGTTGTCTCTTTCATCTCTTCGTGGCAAATATGTGTTACTCGATTTTTGGGGGTCATGGTGTGTTAACTGCATTTCCGCTTTCCCTCACATGATAACTTTCTACGAGCAACATCGTGACAAACTGGAGATTCTTGGCGTTGCTATTCACGACACAAAAGACAAATGGAAAGCAGCCGCAAAAAAGAACAAGCTCCCGTGGAAGTTAGTTATCGACACAGAAGGAGAAGGCAGTGTGGCAGAAAGATATGGTATTGTTGCTGCACCAACATATGTGCTGATTGACCCAGAAGGGAAGGTCGTAGAATGGACGATAGGAGAGCATGAAAGCATCGAAGAACACTTTTAAATAACATCGAAATGAAACAACTAAGATTCGTATTCCTCGCCCTCATCATCCCTCTTTGGGGGGCAGGGGGTCTTGCTCAGGCGCAGACAAAGCCTGGGAATGGTATTGCCGACACCTATTGGCGAAACGAGACTACGGGCGACTGGCTCATCGGTTTTGCCGAGAAACATGTAATTTATGACAGCAAGGTGTGGAGCATTGTCAGCCAGACGGAGAAGAAGGACAGCTATGAATTGAGCACCGACAATGGTACAACCATCAAGGTGGGCAAGATGAAGAAGGGGCTGCGCTCGATTTCCATCGGAAACAACAAACCGGTGACGTGCAGTCAGATAACAGGCACAGTGCTGCCCGACTATCCGGCCAAGGACACCCGCACAGGTTTCACAGACAACGGCTACCAAATGGGCGACAGCGTGACAATTGTCGGCTGGCTCAAGGATATGCCCGAGCAAGCGTGGAAACACGGCAAGGAGTTCCAGATCGGCATCGAGAATATCATTGCAGACAAGCAGGAGAGTTTTTATGCCAAGATGGACTCTCTTGGACGTTTCACCTTCAAGATGCCGTTGCTCAACACGTCGCAGGTGTTCCTCGACTGGGGACGTACCACAAAAAGCAGTGTGCTGGAGCCAGGCAAGACCTACTTCCTCCTCAACGACTTCAAGACGGGGCAGGTGCTATGGATGGGTGACGACGTGCGGGTGCAAAACGAACTCCTGGCCTATCCACACGACTGGAACAACGACCGTATTGAACATGCCGACGAGGGCAAGATTAGTGCCATGCAGTTCAAGGCGATGACCGACAGCAGCCGTGCAGCCAGTATGGCTAAGCTTCAAGTGTTGATACAGAAAAACCCCAAACTCTCGCAGCGATACATCGACTACGTGACGGGCTACTATCTGACGTCGCAGGGCGAGTCAATGATGCAGGCACGCTTCTCGATGCCCACACGCGAACTGCCGCAGGAGTATATGGACTATGTGGGTAGGGAACTCTGGCGAAAAACGGCAAAGCCCTACACGCTCTATCGCGACTTCGCTACTTTTTTGCGCGATTTTATTGACCAACTGCACGACAGCCATCGGACTAACCGAGGCGAAGAAACGGTGGAGGCCTTCCGCAGGTTAGAGCAACAGGGCATTGTCCGTCTCACTGCCGACGAGTCAGCGGCTGTGGACCGTTATGTGCCCATGCTGAACGCACTGGAAGCCAATCTGCGAAATGCCAAGGGCGGCGAGATGATTGACTCGCTGGTCAATGCCTTCAACACCCATCCCGACGTCGAGAAGGTCTATAACCTGTTCTCCCGCATCGGCGACCCCATCAGAAACGAGCTGGCAACGATGGTTCTTCGCGAGAACCTCGCCATCATCGACTCCGTGGGTTGCGACCAGAACCTGCGCGACATCTTCCTCGCCCGCTATCTCTACAGGCAAATCGACAATGCACGCCAGCCCCTTGAGCCCGCCTTGCTGCAATTTGCAGAACGTGAAATCCAACTGCCAGCAGCACTCGCCACCGTCACGTCGCTCAACGACAAATACCTTGCCCTGCAGCAGCGCGACATCTCAACGTCCTCGAGCCTGAAGCCTGCCGCCGACGTGGCTAATATGAGCGATGGCGAGAAGATTCTCCGAAAGATTTGTGAACCCTACCGGGGCCGTCTCATCCTGCTCGACATCTGGGGCACCTGGTGCGGCCCCTGCAAGGCCGCCCTCGCCCACAGCAAGGAGGAGTACGAGCGGCTGAAAGACTTCAGTCCGGTCTATCTCTACCTCGCCAACCGCTCTGAAGACGAGTCGTGGAAGAGCGTCATCAAGGAGTACGACCTCATGGGCCCCGACATCGTACACTACAACCTGCCAGCCGACCAGCAGAGTGCCGTCGAGCATTTCCTCGGCGTGAACTCGTTCCCCACCTACAAGCTCATCGACCGCAACGGCAACGTGCTCGACGTCAACGCCGACCCCCGCGACCTCGAATCCTTGGCCCGTCTGCTGGAAAAAATGCAGTAGCGTTCTTCGTCTCGAGGATGGCGCCCCAACACCCAACACATTACCCCCCACCGGGGGGCAGGGGGCACCCCAACACCCAACATTATTTTTTCGCAGAGCTCAAGGAACTCCTATTTATTTACAATTTGACAATTTTTTCGCGGAGCTCAAGGAACTCCAATTTACAATTTATCCCCCTCCCTTTGGGAGGGCAGGGGTGGGTTCCCTTAACTCCCCCCAAAACGTTTCCATTCCCGCGAGTTATTTTCGCCAACATTCGTGCAGCGAAAATAACCCGCGGCTTTACGTTCAGATTTTCTACAAAATTCAGCTGCAAAGCATAGGTTTGTAACAGCCACCCTAAGCACCACCATTCCAAAGCATTGCTTTACGCCCAAATTTTCTAGAGAATTTATCCGTAGAGTGCCACTTTGGAGTTGTAGAGTGCCACTTTGGAGTTGTAGAGTGCCACTTTGGAGTTGTAGAGTGCCACTTTGGAGTCGTAAAGTGCCACTTTGCAGAATCAGCGTGCATAGTTGTTGTCACAACCCAGCGCCTTATGAGAACCACCCATAGCCTTGTTCTTGAATTCCCGCGCTGTAAGCATGTTATGTTAGTCTGTTACTATGTCTAAATACCCGCACCTGAATGATGTTATTCTGTTACTATGTCTGAAACCGCGTTACCTTGTCTCAACCCGATTTTTTTGTGCACAAATTGTGCACAGTTTTTTCGGTTTTAACATTTCCCTGTTCAAAAGCTATTCCACGCAGAGGCGCAGAGTCTTTTTCGGAGAGAATAAGTCTCACACAGAGGCAGGGAGGAAACAGAGAGCGGCCTTCGGCCGCTGTCCTCCGCGACCTCCTTAATCCTCCCTCCTCTCAGACAACGCCTCTGCGCCTCCGCGTGAGAGAAGAATACGGATGAACTCCCGAGCCCGAAAATTGTTATTCTGTTACTATGTCTGAAATCCTCCGAATCG
>JAFZSI010000009.1 GCA_017619445.1 Prevotella sp. | reverse complement strand
TGCGACTGCTCAGACGTGAGGCTGGCAGTTTGCCTTGTTCAACGAGTTTATAGACATACTGACGGGTACAGCCTAATAGAATGGCTGCCTTGGAAAAGGTCAGGTACTCCTGCTGTTGGAGTTCCATTACTGGTTCCACAGCCCGAAGGAAATCTCTCTGTCTTTTCTTCTTGGCTTCCTTTGCTGCCGTGGCACATTCCTCGGAGCAATACTTCTGCATTCCGTTGTTCGTGGCGAACACCTTGCCGCAATGGGCACATTTTCTGGTCTTTGTCATACTTGCGATATTTATGGGTTCTACATTTCTTTTGTTGTACCTCTCCGCAAGTCATCACAGGTAAACCATTGACACTCTTTGTCGCCTTTCGCCACGATGTTTCGTTTCTCAAAATCGGAGTGGGAAGCTGTCAATTCTTGTAACTTGTCAGAAACCCTTGTCAACTCCGTTCACGATGTGGCAAA
Source organism: Prevotella sp. (assembly GCA_017619445.1). Taxonomy (GTDB): domain Bacteria; phylum Bacteroidota; class Bacteroidia; order Bacteroidales; family Bacteroidaceae; genus Prevotella. The sequence continues at coordinate 66,988 of JAFZSI010000009.1, read as the reverse complement.
AATAAAGCCTCGTAAATTCCCTGCGGTAGAAATACGTTGCAAATTTATAGGGAATTTCCGAAGCAACCAAAAACGGCTTCTGAAGTGTTAAAATCCAAAAGTGTCTGGAATACAGTGGTTTAAGTTTGATTAGTTTTCATCATTCATGGTAGTTTAGGTATCTCTAAATACAATTGCAGAACGCACCCATTCCGATGCTTGTCACGCTGTTGGGAATGGTGACGGAGGTCAGACCGGAGCAACCTTGGAACGCATGGCTTTCAATGCTTATCACGCTGTTGGGGATGGTGACGGAGGTCAGGCCGGAGCAACCTTGGAACGCCAGCCCTCCAATGTTCGTCACGCTGTTGGGGATAACGGTATTTTGACAACCAACAATGATTTCATTGTTTGCGGTCTTGATGATTGCATTGCAGTTGTCGCGTGAGTCATATACAGCATTTCCATTTTCTACAATAATGGATGTCAGTCCGGAGCACCATCCGAACGTACCCATTCCAATGCTTGTCACGCTGTTGGGGATGGTGACGGAGGTTAGGCCGGAGCAACCATCGAACGCCTGCGGTCCAATGCTTGTAACGCTGTTAGGGATGGTTACGGAGGTAAAGCCGGAACAACCAGAGAACGCACGGCCTCCAATGCTTGTCACGCTGTTGCCGATGGTGACAGAGGTCAAGCCAGAGCAATCAGCGAACGCCTCGTCTCCGATGCTTGTCACGCTGTTGGGGATTGTGACGGAGGTAAGGCTCTCGCAGAAACAGAAAGCCTCGTTTCCTATCGTCGTCACGCTGTTGGGGATGGTCACAGAGGACAGGTCGTAGCAATAACGGAACGCATAGCTTCCGATGCGTGTCACGGAGAATTCTTTTCCCCCGTATTCCACCTTTTCGGGAATAATGATGTCACCGCTATACGAACCGTTAAAGACATCGGTGACTTCCACAGTTAACGGGTTCGTTGACGTGATGTTGTAGCAGATTTCGTCAACGGTGAAATCTGCTGCCCATGCCATCAATGAACACAGGCATAATACCACTGATGATAGTTGTCTTTTCATGGTTAATTCTTTGCCTTGCAGCACCCCTTGCGTGGCCTAAAAAATGAGAAGTAAGGTTTGGCTTATGATACAAAAAAGGCGCAGGTGTCTGTTCTTTTGCCCATCCTGGCATCACAGGCTCTCGCATTGCCCAAACCACACAGGATAGACAACGCAGTTAGCCCACGCCAGTACGAACTATATAAGAAAGGTATATAGAAACGCACCTCGCAGACGCTTCGTTGTCATCTGCCTGTTGTGATTTTACGGATTTGCGAGATTCGTGATGCACAACGACAGACGTTCGAAAACGTCTTCTTCATACGATAAGACCGCCCGCCGCCCACGAGAGGCTAACTGGCGATGGTGCAAAGATAAGAAAAAGAATTGAAAGTTGTTACGGTTTTCCCCATTTTTTCTTTGACAGAGAGTTTTTTGACAGAGAGACAAAGAGTTTATTATAGTTGATGATTGACTCAACTTCCGCAAATTCTCAATTAGCTAAAGGTCAACACCCCCTGCCCCTCTAATCTTAGAGGGGGAGAATAATACTACTGTTTCCTCGTATGCTAAATGGAGGTAACTTACTCCTCCTCTAAGATTGGCAGGGGGCGTTGATAAAAGTGGGCGTAATGACTTTTTATGAATGAAATTAAACTTGAGGCAGATAAATAATTGACAGTTGAAAATAAACATAGTTGTTTTTTTTCACGACTCAGCCAATCATGCAAGCATGTTGGCATTCGCTGCTCCAAAAATTGATAATTATTCATAAAAGACAAAGAGAGACTCCTTAAACTCTGTGCCTCTGCGTGAAAAATGGCAAATGTTAAAATCGAAAAAAGTGTGCACAATTTTTTCGCCACGCTCAACAGCAAGACAGTGTGCACAAAACGAATCAGGGAGGTGGAATTGATGTTTGGAATAAACCCAAATTGGTCATTAGAATCATTTAGGAAACGAATTACCTTAATTATCATAATTTTGTCCACGAATTTGAATAATAATTTTTCGCTTAGGCTCAAGGCACTCTTCTCATTCGTGAGTAGTATTATTCTAATTTTTCGCTACGCTCAAGGCACTCTTCCAATTCGTTTCTAAAGAACGTTTTGGGATAAAGAACTTATGCTTTGGAACGGTAAAGAATCGCTTTGTTTTCGTAGATATATGCTTTACGGGCGCAAAGCGTAGGTTTACGAATAGATTTTCTAGAAAATTTAGATGTAAAGTAATGGTTTGTTTTGGCGGGGTGAGAAATGGGGTGGATAACTCGACGGGTTGCGGGCAAGCACTGGCACTTGGCTACTCCACTGCCCACAACTCCTTGAGCACGGGCAGGGAACGGAGCTCGGGGAAGTTGGGTACGTGCAGGCGGTAATAGTGCAGCAGCACATCAACGATGCGGTTGCGGTCGTCGTGGCTCATGCGGAACAGATGCATGGAGTCGTAGTTCATGCGCATGAGGGTGTTGATGCGCGCGGCGTCGGCAGGCTGGAGGAAATCGGTGTGCATGGGCGCGGTGTGGCAGAAGTTTGAGGCGCGCAAGTCGAAGCAGTCGCCCTCGGCGTAGTCGTCGGTGTTGGGGAAGAAGCCGACGAAGCGGGTCAGACGCATGAGAAACACCAGGTGGAAGTTGGAAAAAGCCGCCTGACAGCCGTCGAGCCATTGCATACTATTGACAATATAGGCGAAAAGCGAGCTGTTCTGCTGCTCGGAGCGGGTGGCGTGGCAGAGAAACTCGGCCAGGAAGAGCGCGATGCTCAGCTTGCGGGCATCGAAGGGTATGGAGGTGTAGGGCATGCACAGATGGGCCTCGCCAATGGGTTGCAGCCGCGCTATGGGGCGGCGCTCGTAACTGATGTCGAGCAGCGTCATGGGCTGGAGCAGTTGCTTGGCCACCTGCCCTTTCGACATGCGCCCACGCGGACGGGCACCAGGACGGCTGGCGCGCACCACGAACGAGACGCGGCCCTCCTGCTCGGTCAGCATATCAACAATCATCTTCTGCTCACCCAGCTTCAAGCATTGCAAAACAATGGCACGGCTCTCTGTCAACATGCTTGCAAAAGTAGCACAAATCGTTGGAAAAGCAAAGGAAAAACTTGGAAAAAATGCGTCATAAAGGCCGAAAAATCAACGGCATAGCACAAAAACAACGGCAAAAACCATGAAAAAGACACAAAAAACGGGGCATAAAGAAAAAAATATACAAGAAAATTTGGTGGGCTCGAAGATTTGCAGTACCTTTGCATCCGCAAATTAAGCGACGGTCCCTTCGTCTATCGGCTAGGACGAGAGATTTTCATTCTCTAAAGAGGAGTTCGACTCTCCTAGGGACTACATTAAATCCGCCATCTGCACAGCCAAGTGCTACCGTGAGTAGCGGGATAAGGTGGCGGAGAGTTTTGTGAAAAGACCCGTGCTTTTCCAAAATTTGCCCAGGGCAGCCGACATGACGCAAGACCCACAGGCTTTAACATTATCAATTAAACATTTAAAAAATCATTCAAAAAAATGGCAAACCACAAATCGTCACTGAAAAGAATCCGTCAGACAAAGAAAAGAACTCTGCACAACAGGTATTACGCTAAGACCATGCGCAACGCCGTTCGCAAGCTCCGCGCCATGACGGACAAAGAGGAGGCTGTGAAACTCTATCCCTCCGTGCAGAAAATGCTGGACAAACTGGCAAAGACCAACATCATCCACAAGAACAAGGCTTCTAACCTCAAGAGCAGCCTTGCCAAGCACATCAACAAACTGGGATAAAAAGCGTGCGGGAAACCCGCCACAGCAAACCATAAAGAAGGCTGACGCCCACACGGGTGTCAGCCCTATTTTTTTCTGCCCAAACCACCCGATTTTTAAAGTCTTTTTACATCTGGAATTTCTCTGTTTGAACATTTTTTCGTAACTTTGGCACGCCTAAGTTACAAGCACTCGGAAATGAAAAGAAAAACCAGTTTTTCTTTTGCATTTTGCTCGTTTTTTTGTAACTTTGCACACTATAAACAGAACAACTAAAAATGGCAGAAATTCAAGAGAATCAAAACAACTATTCAGCCAGTAACATACAGGTGCTGGAAGGGCTTGAGGCTGTACGCAAACGCCCCGCAATGTACATAGGCGACATCAGTGAAAAAGGACTGCACCACCTGGTGAACGAAACCGTAGATAACTCGATAGACGAAGCCATGGCCGGCTTCTGCACGCATATTGAAGTAACCATCAACGAGGACAATTCCATCACCGTGCAGGACAATGGCCGAGGCATTCCCGTTGACGAGCACGAGAAAATGCACAAATCGGCCCTCGAAGTGGTCATGACCGTGCTCCACGCCGGAGGTAAATTCGACAAAGGCTCCTACAAAGTGTCTGGAGGACTACACGGCGTGGGCGTGAGCTGCGTAAACGCTTTGTCAAGTCACATGCTCTCGCAGGTGTTTCGCGACGGAAAAATCTATCAACAGGAATATGAGAAGGGCAAACCGCTCTATCCCGTCAAGGTGGTAGGCGAAACAACCCTGCAAGGCACACGCCAGCAGTTCTGGCCCGACGCTTCCATCTTCACAACGACCACCTACCAGTGGGACATCATCGCCCGCCGCATGCGCGAGCTGGCTTTCCTCAACGCAGGCATCACCATCACCCTCACCGACCTCCGTCCCGACGAGGAAGGGAAGACAAAGCAGGAAGTGTTTCATGCCCAGGAAGGCCTGAAGGAATTTGTGCGCTACGTTGACCGCCACCGCACACACCTCTTCGATGATGTTATCTACCTGAAAACAGAGAAACAGGGCATTCCCATCGAAGTGGCTGTGATGTACAACACCGATTACTCGGAAAACATACACTCATACGTCAACAACATCAACACCATCGAGGGCGGAACCCACCTCACAGGATTCCGTATGGCACTTACCAGAACCCTCAAGAGCTACGCCGATCAGGACCCGGCAATCTCTAAGCAGATAGAGAAAGCAAAAATCGAAATCGCAGGCGAAGACTTCCGCGAAGGACTGACTGCCGTCATCAGCATCAAGGTGGCTGAGCCACAGTTTGAAGGACAGACAAAGACCAAACTGGGCAACAGCGAGGTGACAGGTGCCGTGCAGCAGGCCGTGGGCGAAGCGCTCGCAGCATACCTTGAGGAGCATCCCAAGGAGGCACGCCAGATTTGCGACAAGGTGGTGCTTGCCGCCACGGCACGTATTGCCGCCCGCAAGGCGCGCGAGAGTGTGCAGCGCAAGAATCCCATGAGCGGCGGCGGACTGCCCGGCAAACTGGCCGACTGCTCAAACAAAGACCCCAAGGAATGCGAGATTTTCCTCGTTGAGGGTGACTCGGCCGGCGGTTCGGCCAAACAGGGACGCGACCGCCACTTCCAGGCCATCCTACCCCTGCGCGGAAAAATCCTGAACGTGGAGAAAGTGCAGTGGCACCGCGTGTTCGAGGCCGAATCGGTGATGAACATCATTCAGAGCATCGGCGTGCGCTTCGGCGTTGAGGGCGAGGGCGACAAGGAGGCCAACATCGACAAACTGCGCTACGACAAAATCATCATCATGACCGACGCCGACGTCGATGGCTCGCACATCGACACGCTCATCATGACGCTCTTCTACCGCTTTATGCCCCGCGTCATCCAGGAGGGTCACCTCTACATTGCAACACCGCCGCTCTACAAATGCACGTTCAAGAAAGTGTCGGAATACTGCTACACCGAGCAGCAGCGACAGGCATTTATCGACAAGTATGTGGCTGGCGACGAGAACAGCACCGCCCTGCACACACAGCGCTACAAAGGTCTGGGTGAGATGAACCCCGAACAGTTGTGGGAAACCACCATGGACCCGGCCAACAGACTGCTCAAGCAGGTGACCATTGAGAACGCTGCCGAGGCCGACGAAATCTTCTCCATGCTCATGGGCGACGACGTGGAGCCAAGACGCGAATTCATCGAGCAAAACGCCACTTACGCCAACATCGACGCATAGCAAAGGCAAGCCAATTCATAAAAAGCGTATCCCGACGGAGACATTTCCATCGGGATACGCTTTTTTGTGTATGGAACTACCGGATGACGGTCAGCTGGAAGGGATAACGGAGGTGGAAACTGACGCGCTCGCAGCGCGTAAAGAAGTCCATGCCCAGGCGGCTGTCGTAAACGGGAGCGTCGAAGACAGACATCTCGGGCAGGGAAACCACCGTCTGGCCTACTGTCACATCGTACTGCGGATAGAGATACTCGCGTCCGCGTTGCCGACCGCCCCAACCAACGAACTCCACCTCACGATGAGGGAAATTACTCGTGATGTAATCGCGCTGTTCTGGCGCATCGGCAGTATTCAGAACGCTGTGGGTGGCTCCCGTGTCGGGTATTAGCGACAATGGGCGGCCATGATGGAACACCTCGAGCAGCAGACCGTTCTCAGAGAACCCGATGCTCAGGTTGCCACGCTCCAGAAATGTTTGTTCTGACTCACCATTCCGCTGAAGGTTGTCATTGTCGGCATTCACGGTGGCCAAAATGGTTTGGTTGCGGAAATCTATCTGCACATCGGTGAAAAGCATCAGCAGGGGCAAACCGAAAATGGCATTCAGATGAGCCATGTTTTCGGTTGCTGAAGCATCGGTTTGCTGGCCGTCCATCACGCAGAAAAGCGCATTTTTCAAGGTTCTGCCACCCAAGGAGATGGACTTTGCAAGTGCCATCTGCCCACGATTTTTGCCCATTCCATCGAGAAAAACCGGCAATCCCAACCTTTCAAGCCCCAAAGAGTCGGCCATAGCCTGGCTAACCACGTTCAGGGTGGCTCCCGTGTCGAGCATGAAGTCGGCATTCACCCCGTTTACCTCCGCCGGAATGCGCATGGCCACCGACCGTACCCCGTTTCCGCCCACCGAATCTAGGCGGAAAGGAATCCGGGCATCGCCAGGACTCACACGGTCAATGTGCTGGGAATGGTATGCGCGGAACAGCTGTTCATATTGCTGAAACGTGGATAGCATGGCAAACGTTCCACGCGTCCTCATATAATTTGCGAGCGTTTTGGCTGCTTTGCGGTTTTTGCCAGCCCGATGCTGCTGCAAGGCAATGCCGAAAGTCAGCCGTTCCTCCAACGCGCTGTCAATCTCTCCGTTTTGTTTCTTCATGGCGCGGCGCATGTCTTTGGCGGCACGGTGCGCATCGCCCTGACAGCCCCTGACATAAGCCTCAGCCAAGGCCAGCGTGCGCTTATTGAGCGAATCTCTGTTTACAACAAGCAGCCTTCGCAAGGCCAGTGCGTCGCCCTTCTTCATAAGCAAAACAGCCATTTCATCGGCCTTTTGGGCAAAGGCCGGTGCAAATGTCAGCAGCAGAAGCAGCGTTGTGAGCAGACGGAACAGCACAATCATGGTCGAAGCAAATTTGTTGTTGCAAAAATAATGCAATTCATCGGCTTCGCAAAGCAAAATCCAGAAAAATGTGCATAAAAATGGCCATTGAAACCGCAAAGCATTGGTTTGTGAAAACAAAGCATTGCTTTACGATTCCAAAGTGCCACTTTACAGTTCCAAAGTGCCACTTTACGATTAAATTCTCTAGAAAATTTAGCGATATAATAAAAATCAGGGATTCGGAAGGCAATGACCGAATCCCTGATTGTGGTGTTTGCGGAGCTATCTCACGCCGCCGCCACCGCCGCCGCCTGAGAAGCCGCCGCCACCGCCCCACGACGAGAAGCCACCGCCGCCTGATGAGCGGCGCGCCTGTGCTTCGCGTTCTGCCACGGCACGGTTGATGCGGTTAATACCGTTGTCGAGTGCCAGCGAGTAGTTAGGCAGTATAAGCGTGCTTGTTTCCAGCTGGCTGGTGATTTTGTCCATCTGGAAGAATTCGGGATTGATTTGCTTCATGTCCTTGCGCACCTGGTCGGCACAGCCAAACAGGGTTGCGAACACCAGATATTCTTTCCAGAGGGTCACCTCGCGCGCATGGCGTTCGTTGGAAATGGTAAACTCCTTGAGGAATTTGCGGAATCCAACCAAGTCGCGCATTTTTTCGAACTCGCGTTTCGCCGTGCTGAGAGAGCCTTTCTTGTTCAGACGTTGGGCGAAGGTTTCGAGTTGTTCGGCGTGCTTGCCCATATAGTTGGTCAGCTCCTTGGGTTGCAGTATCTGGTCGTCGCCCGCAGCAGCCTTGAAGATTTCATACATGCGTGGCATCAGGTAAACGTCTTCGCCGCTGAGCTGTTCGGTCGTCATGGGTTTGCCAATGCCGAGCAACTGGCCTGTCTTGCCTGTCTTGGGATAGCGCACGTCTTTGATGAGAAGCTGGCCGTTGTAAATCATGCGCAGCACATAGGCTTGCAGCAGGTTTTCTGTGCTCATGCCTTTGTAGCTGAGTTCCTTCAGCATCATCTGTGAGTGTTTCAGGTCGCCTTTGTAGGGGATTTCGCGATACCACGTCAAGTCTTTCTCGATGGACTTTTTCAGTTTGCGCTTTTGCCACCAAGTGTAGATGGCCGTCAAGAGCGGCACGAAGAAGAACAAGGCGAGGCAGATGAGATAGATGGTTTCTTCCCAGAACGTATCCCAAGCAGAGCGTTCCTTGACACCGTAGTCGCTGCCTTCGAAGGCACGCTCCCTGACGGCCTCAAAACTCTTCTCGGTTTCCAATTCTGGGTTGAACATACCCTTTTCGAAGCGGCACATCACAATCATGGCGCTCTCCGAGCTGAAAGCCTCGCTGGTGGTGACGCGCACGATGCTGTCGCCAATCTCAACATTGCCTCTGAAGCGGAAAGCCCACGCCTTGACGCTGTCGGCAGGCAGCGGCAGCTGTTCCAGCTTGCCGTCTGTGAGCTGGCTGCGCCTCACCTGCAGTTCCACATTCTCGGGCAGCGGGCGTATTCCGGGGTTAACGAACATGTAATTGAAGCCGTCGGCATCGGAATATCCGCGCAGCAGGTTTGTCACCAGATAGGTGGTGATGTAGGTGTGCGAGCCTTCGTCGCCCACGCCCCAGCAGATTTCCACGCCACCGTCCGACTTTCTCACCACGCCGCATTTTCCGGCCTTGAACGAGCGGCTTCGGTCCACATCCCAGTCGCCAATGTTGTTGTATTTCGTGCCTTGCTCCTCAACGCCGATGAGTTCCACCTGGCTGCCGTTGAGGTTGCCAATGGGGATATAGATTTCGGTGCCCTCGCTGCCGATGTACATGTCGCGAACCTCGGTGATGTAGGCATCGCCGCCCGGCAGCAAATCGACAAACACCCGCATTTGCCTCATCTCATGGGCAGCAGCAGAAAGCAAAACCACCGTGAGCATTGCCACGAGTGCAATGCCACGGTGGAAATATGGCAAACGTCTGCTCATAGAAAAACGTTTTTTGTTCGGGCTCTAAGAGTGGTTTATTTGAATGCTTCTTCAATATTGGGATAGCTCTGCTTTTTCTCCTCATCAACCTTGAGATATTCTTTCTCGCCAAAGTTGAGCATGCTGGCAACGAAGCTTGAGGGCCACTGGCGCACCATGCGGTTCATCTGGGTGGCGGTGTCATTGTAAACCATACGGCTCATGCGCACCTTTTCCTCGTATTCGTTGATGCTTTCCATGGTCTTCATGTACTGCTCGTTGGCCTTCAGCTCGGGATAAGCCTCGTGTACCACCATCAGTCGGCCCAGAATGTCGCTAATGGCACCCTGCTGCTCGTTGAACTGCTGCGGGGTGGTCACTGGAGCAGCCTGACGGCGTGCCTCAATGGCCTTGATAATGGTTTCGGACTCGTGTTTGCTGTACTGTGCCGTCATTTTGGCAAGTGCCATAACGGCATCCCAACGTGAGTTGAGCTGAACGGCAATCTGGCTGAACGCGTTCTTGCAAAGCTCGTCGAGGTTTACCAACTTGCGCTGCGTGGAGAAAATGTAAAGACCAATCAGCAACGCGATGCCGAGAATAATGACTAACAAAATAACTAATGCTGTTACCATAATCTTATTGTTTTAGGTGAATAATTGCAAAAGGTTGCGGCCACACAAACCAATGGGAGACAGCAGAGCCGCTCCCTGAAAAAGGTTATTACCCGACAAAGATAGCAAAATCTTGACAAACAGCCAAGGAAAAAGCAAATTTTCTTGAGAAAGTGCAGGCAAAATCATATTTTTTTTGTTACTTTGCAAAACCAACATTCATTATCAAAACACACAAACATCATGAAAACATCTTCTTTCCTGATTATGGCAACGGCCATCATGGCACTCGCGGCCTGCAACGACAAGAAGCCAGCCAATAACAACAGCGACAACACGCAGCAACCTGTCGAACAGTCAGAAAAGGCCGCTGAAGAGGAAACAGGCAACCCAACCACGGCCACAATCGACGGCATTGGAACAATGGCAAACTGGGATATGGGTATCATGAATATTTCCAAAAACAACGATGAATTCGTTGTTTCTGCCACAAAAGGCGAACTGAAACTCACACTCAAGCCCGAAGGCAATGGCGTCTATCAGGAAACATCGCCCAAGAAGGAAATGATTGGCCAGGGTGCCCGTTTCGTGGCCCAAAAAGTGGGCGACATCACCACACTCACGGCTTATAACGGTGAGACCATTGCTTTAACGCTTATTGAATGCAACGACCTGAAAGCATTCCGCAACCGTGGCTACAAACGGATGCTGACCAGCAAGTTTGAACCTACCAAAGACGGCCTCATCACCATCACCGACGACACCATGAGAGGCCCCATATTGCCCGACAGCCCCGACATGAACTATTTCTTCATCGAAGACGGCAATGGAGACCTTACCGACAAAATCCGCCTTTCACCTGGGCGATGGCACATGGCCTTTGCCCCTGCCGACAAAGGTGTTAACCTGCACTACTGCAACATGATTGGCGAGACTGGCGAACTGGAGGTGAACTACGGCGATGAAAACACCATCAGACTGCAATATGCCGAAGACCCAGGATGGAAATGGCTCAGTACTGACGTGCTCGACATGGAGTTTCTCATCTACAATTTCGACAAACCCTACTGGCAGCTCATGCTCAACAAGCTAAAGGCAATCAAACAGCCCAACGAGGTGGAACAATGGAACCGCAACCTCATTGACAACCTCCTTACCCACGGCAACGAACCCTACACGGGGCTTGAAAGCACCATCATAGATTAGTAACTGTTTGCAGACAAGCAACAACCTATAAGAAAATGAGATTATTTGCAGCAATATAAAAACAAGCATACACAATGAAACGAACAACCACCTTCTCGCTCACTCTGCTCTTCGCAACGGCCATGCTGGCACAAGACCAACTGCCCATGCGGCTGTGGTTCGACCGACCTGCTACTTACTTCGAAGAGTCATTACCGATTGGCAACGGAAAGTTGGGAGCATTGCTCTACGGCGCACCCGACAACGACAGCATCTATCTGAACGATATTACCTTGTGGACAGGTCAGCCTGTTGACAGAAACGAGGATGCAGGTGCATCGAAGTGGATTCCTGAGATAAGAAAAGCATTGTTCAACGAGGATTACGCACTGGCCGACTCGCTGCAACTGCACGTGCAAGGCCACAATTCGCAGTACTATCAGCCCTTGGCAACACTCCACATCATCGACCGCGACGGCGGTGATTATACGGGTTACCGACGCGAACTGAGTCTGGACAGTGCCATTGCGCACGTATATTATAAAAAAGGTGGAACAACGTTCACACGCGAGTGTTTCGCATCGAATCCCGACAAAGTGGTGGCCATGCGCATCAGCGCCGACAACAAGCAGCGCATCAACCTTGAACTGCAGCTCACAGCACAGGTTCCACACGCTGTGAAAGCATCGCCCAACCAGCTAACCATGACCGGACATGCCATTGGCGACCCGAACAACAGCATTCACTTCTGCTGCAATCTGCTGACAAGGCTTACCGACGGCCAGTGTACGGCAACCGACTCAACATTGCTTATCACAGGAGCCACTGAAGCCGTGATTTACTTTGTCAACGAGACCAGTTTCAACGGCTTCGACCGCCATCCCGTCACGCAGGGCGCACCTTATATCGAGCAGGCCGCCGATGATGCCTGGCACTTGCAGAACTACTCCTACGAACAGCTTCGGCAACGCCATATTGACGACTACCGACAATTCTTCACACGCATGCAGCTGCACATTGAAGGTGCCCAGCCCAACAACGACAGGCCCACCGACAAGATGCTGCTCGACTACACCGACAGCCTGCAACCGACAGCCGAAGGCAAAGCATTTAAGGCAAGTGCTACAGCTGGCAACCAATCCATCGCAACCCTCCGCCCCTACCTCGAAACGCTATACTTCCAATATGGCCGATACCTGCTCATCAGCAGTTCGCGCACACCCAACGTTCCCGCCAATCTGCAGGGCCTTTGGACACCCCATAAATTCTCGCCGTGGCGCGGCAACTATACCGTCAACATTAACTTGGAGGAAAACTACTGGCCAGCATTCACAACAAACCTCGCAGAAATGGCCATGCCGCTCGACGGATTTGTTAAAGCATTGTCAGAAAATGGCCGTTTCACCGCAAAAAACTACTATGGCATTGACCGTGGATGGTGCAGCAGCCATAACAGCGACATCTGGGCTATGACCAATCCTGTAGGCGAGAAAAACGAAAAGCCAGAGTGGGCAAACTGGAACATGGGCGGTGCCTGGCTCGTCAATCAGCTGTGGGAGAAATTTCTGTTCACACAGGACACTCAATACTTGCAACAGACAGCACTGCCACTTATGCAGGGAGCCGTTGATTTCTGCCTCACATGGCTCATAAACAACCCCAACAAGCCCGAGGAACTCATCACAGCACCCAGCACATCACCCGAAAATGAGTACGTGACTGACAAAGGCTACCACGGAATGACTTGCTACGGAGGTACTGCCGATATGGCCATTATCCGTGAGTTGCTGGCCAACACCATCAGCGCAGAACAAAGGCTCAACCCCTACGACCGACTCATAGAACAACAGCAGGAGGCACTGAATGCCCTACATCCCTATACCATCGGACACATGGGCGACCTCAACGAATGGTTCTTCGACTGGGATGACTTCGATTTCCAACACCGACACCAAAGTCACCTCATTGGCCTGTACCCTGGCAATCACCTCACCGCGGTTGTAAATCCGTTGTTCAACAAGTTGACCAACGCCAACAGTCCATTGGTAAGCCTACAGAACAGCAACCTGTTAGGCAACGCATGCCGCCGCTCACTGGAAATAAAAGGCGACAAGACCACTGGGTGGAGCACGGGATGGCGCATCAACTTGTGGGCCCGCCTGAGGGAACCAGAGCAGGCTTACCACATCTACCAGAAACTTCTCACCTATGTATCGCCCGACAATTACAAAGGGCCCGACAGACGACGTTCGGGAGGAACTTATCCAAACCTTATGGACGCTCACCCACCCTTCCAGATTGACGGCAATTTTGGTGGTACAGCAGGTGTTTGCGAGATGCTGGTGCAGAGCCATGTGACAGCAACAAAAGAAACACCCGTAACAGCCATTGACCTACTGCCCGCACTGCCTGCGGCATGGCCATCAGGACATGTGAAAGGCATCTGCACACGCGGCGGGTTAGAAGTGGCCATGACCTGGCGTAACGGCAAGGTGGTGACTGCCGAAATCCACAACAAAACCACACAAAAGACCAAAGTAATCGTGCAATATAACGGCACGGAAAAAGAGCTGACCATAGACGGAGGCAAAACAAAAACCATCAAATGACACGAAGGCTGCTCATCGCATTGTTTTGCTCGTTACCAGGCATGATTCAGGCTCAGGACTGGGCGCAACGCTGGATTCATGCCGCAACAGCATGTCCTTATGAACAGTTGTGGTTCAATCGAAGCTACAATTTTGCCTCGGTGCCCGAGCGTGCTGTAATTGAGATAGCCAGCAGCGGACGTTTTGTGCTCTATGTTAACGGGCGTAATGTTACCACACACGTGTTCGAACCAGCTCGCATGACACAGGGCGATACCATCTGCGTGGTGCGTTACGATGTGTTACCTTATCTGAAAAGAGGCACAAACAACGTGGCTGTGTGGTATTCACCCTTGCCCGACAGTATCATTAACATAAATAGTGCTCAAAAGCAGCTTGCGGTGACCTTTTACGGCACAGAATCACGACGCGTTTTTGCCCATTTCACCGATGAATCGTGGCGTTGCACATCGGCCATGGCTCGCACAATGCCCAACGGAGAAGAAATCATTGACGGACGCTATCACATCAATGGCAGCGAACCACCTGTGGCCTTTCATAAACAGGTGGAGAGGCTATCAAGATACAAGCCTTCGGTCATCGTGATGCAACAAACCGACGGTGTTCCCACACGTTTGGGATTGGTGCACGACTGCGGGCTGTGGGAAGACACCCACAAAGCAGTTGAACTGCCAGACAGCACAAATCGGGCAGAAAGCGTGAGTCTCACAAACAACATAGGATTGACAGACAGCACTGGATTGGCTGACAGTTTGAGGGTTGACAGCATCGTCACAGACAGCACAACAGTTGTTCCCGTCCCTGTGGTACGCAGGCTGGCAGTGGGTTGCGGAGCTACCTTCAACGGCTGGGTCAGGGTTACCCTGCAGAAAATGAAAGCAGGCGATGAACTCATTATCAACGGGCTCACCTACACCTGCAACGGAAAGGATGACGAGCAGGCTTGCAGGAGATTTACAGCTGGGCCATCGGGATACATTGTCATCACAGGCCCGTCCTACTTCAACCGTGACAACATTGTGGCAGTGGAAGCTATCGAACTGCTACCGCCAGAACAATACTATGTCCGTCCATACATGGAAGACCGGAACAGTTATTTGTCCGATGAATCCATTGTTTTTTATGATGAAATGGACAATGACGAAGAAGACGGAGACGATGATACAAACACAGGTATTCATCAAGACAAACAACAACCCTAATATAAACGATGGAAAGAAAAACTATTCAAGACTTGAATGTCGAAAAGGTTAGGAAAATGGGGCTGGGCGACTTTCTGGAGAACGACCTTGTGTTGCTCGACAACCTCTCCGAAGCTCCCATTCCGCGCGAACCGCGCCGCATGAACAGAATAATCGTTGCCATGTGCACACGCGGCAGGGCGCAATACACAGTCGATACCCAAGAACAACTGGTGAACCGCAACGACGTTCTCATCATCTCTGAAGGACACATCATGGACAACTTCATGGCCAGTCCCGACCTTGAAGGGCTTTGTTTCATCCTTACGACAAACTTTTTCAACGAAATCATCAAGAATATCAGCGATGTTTCCTCGCTGTTTCTCTTCTCGCGCACCCACCCCGTGGTGTCGCTCACGCAAAAAGAGGCCGAGGTGTTTCAGAATTATTTCTCAATGATTAAAGCCCGGACCGCAAACTTCGAGAATAAGTTCAGGCGCGACGCTGTGCGCGCTTTGCTCCTGGCCATGTTCTACGACCTGAGTAGCGTGATTTACCGTATGCAGCAAATGAGCGAAAAACGTCAGACGCGAGCCGACATCATTTTCACCAAATTCATCAAAATGGTGGAAGAAAACTTCCGTCAGGAACGCCGTGTGGGCTGGTATGCCGAGAAACTCTGCATCACACCAAAATATCTTTCAGAAACCATCAAACAAGTGAGCAAACGCACACCCAACGAATGGATTGACAGTTATGTGACACTCGAGGTGAGGGTGATGCTGAAAAACACCACGATGAGCATCAAGGAGATTTCAGAGGCGTTGCACTTTCCCAACCAGTCGTTCCTTGGCAAATTTTTCAAGGAGCACGTAGGCATGAGTCCTTCTGAATACAGAAAAACTTAATAAGCAAGATTTCAGAATGTTACAAGAAGCCTTGTCCGCGCAAATCGTCGGCCAAGGCACATAGCTCGTTGTACCACGCCTGGCCAAAACGGCGCACAAGCGGCTCTTTCAGGAATTGATAGACACACAGGCCCAGCTCCTGACCGTGCTTCACTGCATCCTTGCACACAGCCCACCGGTTGTAGTTAAGACCAACCTGTCCGCTCTTGAAAGTCTTCACACGGATGGGATAAAGGGCACAGCTGATGGGCTTGCACCAACTGGTTTTGCCAGCACGGAACGCTTTCTCCAACACACAGAGGCAACAGTCGCGGATAACTCCACCGTTGCTTGAGTCTGTCAAGTCTGCATAACACGTAAACACACAGTCCTTGCCGTTCACAATGCTCGTCACAAGTTCGCCTTCAGGGTCGATATAGGCCACGCCCTGCTTATCAACAACCGCTTGTGCCGATGCCGACATATCGTTCCAAACAATATCAAGCACATCTTCAATTTCACCGATTTCATCGGGCGAAACGGGAGCTCCAGCATCACCTTCCACACAGCAGACACCCTTGCAAGCGCTCAGGTCGCAGCAAAACTTCTCGGTAAGGATGTCGGGAGAAACCAGCACATCGCCCACCTGTAATATGGGAAGCATTCTGTCTTGCATCGTTGTTGTTCCTTTCACCACTTGATGGGTTCTAAGCCGTTTTGACGCAGGTATTCGTTGCACCGCGAGAACTGATGCTGTCCGAACCAGCCGCCACGGTTGGCCGATAGTGGCGACGGATGCACCGATTCCAAAACAAGGTTTTTCTGTTTGTCAATCATGTAAGCCTTGCCCCGCGCAAATCCGCCCCAGAGCATATACACCAGGTGCTCGCGACGAGTTGCCAGTGCCTTGATGGCGGCATCCGTAAATGTTTGCCAGCCGAGTCGCGCATGGGAATTGGCCAGATGGGCACGAACAGTAAGCGAAGCGTTGAGCAACAGCACACCCTGCTCGGCCCAGCGTGTTAAGTTGCCGGTCGTAGGCACGTTGATGCCCAAATCATCGGATATTTCCTTGAAAATGTTCTGCAACGACGGCGGGAAAGGCACACCGTCCTGCACCGAAAAACTCAACCCGTGGGCCTGACCTGGCTCATGATAAGGGTCTTGTCCGATAATCACCACTTTCACCTTGTCAAATGGACACAGGTTGAAGGCATTGAAAATCAGGCGACCCGGCGGATAGCACGTGGTCGATTGATATTCCTGCCGCACAGCCTGCGTCAGCTGCACGAAATAGGGCTTTTCAAACTCGGCCTGCAATTGTTCTTTCCAGGAAGGTTCTATCTGTACGTTCATCAAATAAATAACTGTGAATTGTTTACGGTTGGTTGCAACATTTGCTTGCAAAAATACAAAAAACTGAGTAAGTGAGTGCAAAGAAAGCTTGTTTTCTTTTCCGAGCGTGAAGTTTTTATCAAAATAATCAGCATTCCACGAAACAAAAACGACGAGTTGTTCGCACATTTCCCGCAATGCAGACCATAAAGCATAGAGTTACGCCCAAATTTTGTAGAAAATTCAACCGTAAAGCATCAAAATAGACAGAAAAGAGTTATCTTTGCGAAAACAATTGCCAATTCTGCATTCACAAAGCCAAACTTGAAATGAAAAAAGAAGAATAACCATTAACCATACAGAAAACAATGAACACTATCAGCAAGTTTATTTCAACAACAGCACTGGTCCTGGCAGTCTCAGGGCCATTGAGCGGCTGCGCCGACAGCATGAAGAAAGGCGCTAACGCCCAGGAAGTAACAGGAATCAGCGACGCGCTGACCGGCAATGAAAACGGCGCACAGGCAAACGCTAACAATGGCGACGCACGCTTAATTGATGTATCCATCGACGAGAGCGGCCTGTCGAAAACCACAGTCAAGGTGGGCGACGGTGAGTTTGACTACTACCAGTACGACAATGCAGCCGTAGGAAAAGTGAAAGTAACCCTCTCTGCCCTGCCCCGCACACTGGCAGAACTGAAAGCCCTGCACCTGCCAAAAGGAATGAACGACCTGCACGACACACCCTACTTGGCACCCGCGCTGATGGCAGCTTCCGTTAGCCAGTATTTCGTGGATAAAGACGAGTGCAAGCGCATGATTAACTACATCGGCAAGAAATACAAGGACATCAGCACGGGCGCAGCCGACTTCTACGCCTCCGACTGGGGTCAGTTGGGCCAGTACAACGAGAAATACATGCAGGCCGTGCGCTCCTACTTCAATGGTGCCACGCGCGCCAACGGCTACACGCCCTCAGAGCCTGTCACCATGGAGATGGAACTGAACAAATACAGCTATACCGCCGATGAAAACTGCATTCAGCTGTGGATTAAGTCGTCGGTGAAAAGCTCAAAGCAAGAATTTAAAATCTGGATGCTCGACCAGGACGGCGACGGGCGCTACGACTATTTCTATCCCACCACCTTTATGACCTTGGCACACGGACTTGGAGAGTACTAAAAACACACGCCCGCCTTCCCAAAGCGAGGAGTGTCTGACGGGCTGATTGATTTAGAGTTACAAGATACGAGTTCAGAGTCATGATTAGCACCTAAATGGAGTGTTCAACCCCACAAAGCTAATCATGACTCTGAACTCGTATCTCGTAACAGGAAGCTAAACGGTCTTAGTCCTGAATGAGGCACTCGCCCGTCATGTCGGCAGGCTGCTCCAGTCCCATGATGTGGAGAATGGAGGGAGCCACGTCGGCCAGACGTCCGTCCTTCACCGTGGCCGAGTTGTTGTTGGTCACGTAGATGAACGGCACGGGATTGAGCGAGTGGGCCGTGTTGGGTGTGCCGTCGGGGTTGATGGCATTGTCGGCATTGCCGTGGTCGGCAATGATGATGGCCTCGTAGTCGTTCTTCTTCACGGCCTCGATGACCTCGCGCACACAGTTGTCAACGGCCCAGACGGCCTTTGCGATGGCGTTATAGACACCCGTATGACCCACCATGTCGCCGTTGGCAAAGTTCACCACGATGAAGTCGTACTGCTGTGTGTTGATGGCAGCCACCAGTTTGTCTTTCACCTCGTAGGCGCTCATCTCGGGTTTCAGGTCGTAGGTGGCCACCTTGGGACTTGCCACCAGTATTCGGTCCTCGCCCTGGAAGGGAGCCTCGCGTCCGCCGTTGAAGAAGAATGTCACGTGGGCATACTTCTCGGTCTCTGCCGTATGCAGCTGACGTTTGCCCTGCTTGGACAGGTATTCGCCCAGCGTGTCCTCCACATTTTCCTTGGGGAACAGGATGTGCAGCCCCTGGAACTTGGCATCGTAAGGAGTCATGCAGTAGTACTGCAGGTTGGGAATGGTCTTCATACCTGCATCGGGCATATCCTCCTGAGTCAGCGCGATGGTCAGCTCCTTGGCGCGGTCGTTGCGGAAGTTGATGAAGATGACCACGTCGCCCTCTTCCACGATTCCGTTGACCGAAGCGTTGTGGATGGGTTTGATAAACTCGTCGGTAACGCCTTCGTCATAGCTTTCCTGCATGGCTTTCACCATGTCGGTAGCCTGTTTGCCCTGTCCGGCAACCACAAGGTCGTAAGCCTCTTTCACACGCTCCCAACGCTTGTCGCGGTCCATGGCATAGAAGCGTCCGACGATGCTGGCAATGTGCGCGTCGTTCTCTTTGCACACCTTCAGTACCTGCTCAATGAATCCCTTGCCACTCTTGGGGTCGGTGTCGCGGCCGTCCATGAAGCAATGCACGAACGTCTGGTCCTTCAGGCCGTAGGCCTTGCCCACCTCAATGAGTTTGAACAGATGGTCGAGGCTTGAGTGCACACCACCGTCGGAAGTCAGTCCCATCAGGTGCAGCTTCTTGCCATTCTCCTTGGCGTATGTATAGGCAGCCTTCACCTGCGGGTTCTCCATGATGGAGTTGTCGCGGCAGGCGCGGTTGATTTTCACCAGGTCCTGATACACGATGCGGCCCGCACCGATGTTCAGGTGGCCCACTTCCGAGTTTCCCATCTGTCCGTCGGGCAGTCCAACATCCTCGCCCGAGGCCTGCAGCTGCGCGTGTGCGCTTACTGCCGTCAAATAATCAAGATAAGGGGTCGGTGTGTTGAAAATCACATCACCCTTTCCACGTTTTCCGATGCCCCAACCGTCGAGGATCATCAGCAGAGCTTTTTTTGCCATAATTGAAATACCTATTTTGTTTGTTGTTATTGATGTCTGTTTTGCACTTGCCTCAATTAGAGAGTGCAAAGGTACTAAAAATCTGAATAAGTGAGTGCAAAGAAAGCTTGTTTTCTTTGCCGAGCGTGAAGATTTTATCCAATTAGTGAGTGAAAAGCCAAAGGAAAACACTTTTTTCTTTGCTTTTCCGAACGCAAGTACCTTCGACGAAGTCAAAGGTACGGCTTTTCTGCGGAATGAGCAAATATGAGAGTATAAAAGCGGTTAAAAAACCAAATGCCGACCGAATCTGCGCAAGGTGGGGACAGGCGTAGCGACGGTCGGCATTTTCAGATATGCGTATTGGTGGTGCAAATATAAGCCAAAAAGCCTGTCCGCGCAATAGGGCTCTGCCTATTGACACAGGCTGCAACAGGCTTTAACCTCATTGTCAGCGAGTTGCATTCTTCCGGAAAGCGGTTTTGACACAGCCGCACGGCATGTTGTTATGCCCTTTTTGCGGTTCATGGGAACAACGTGGCGAGTTATACTCAAATTTTCTAGAGAATTTTCCCATAAACCTATCAGTTATCATCGTAAAGTAATGCTTTATTTTTGCCATACGTACAATTACGAACACAAAGCTGCACTTTACGATGAAATTTTCTAGAAAATTCAACCGCAAACCAGACATTTACGTTTCGTAGAATCGGAAGATATTTTTGCCACGCATGAAACTGTTCTTGCCACGCTGGGAATGATTCTTGCCGTGTGAGGAAAAATAGTCATTCTTTTCTAATGCTGTTTCGTGAAAAATAACTACCTTTGTAAAAACATTCGAGAACGCTTAAAAAACAACAGGAAAAGCTGTCGAAATACCGTGAGACATCTGCCTTACATTTTCATTGCTCTGGCCATCGTGCTCTGTGCAGCGGCCTGTAGTCAAGACCGCAACGCACAGTCCGACCAACTGGTGGGCCGATTGTTGGACGAGGGCATGGCACACTTGGAACGCCACGACCTGACTGCGGCCATGCTGAGCCTGAAAGAGGCCGAGCAGGCCATCACACCGCAGACCGACCACCAGAAAGCCTGCCGTGTGTTTCAACACATCGGGTGGATAAACGCCAGCAGCGGCGACTTGCAGCTGGCCCTCATCTACTTCGACTACGCACTGCCCCACGCATGGGCCACGCGCAAGGAGAGCCTCGTTATCGACGTGCTCATAGGCAAGGCACACGTGCTCAACGAGCTTGGAGAGACCGAACACGCCTTCCAAACCAACCAGCACGCCATGGCACTCAGCCAATGGGCCGACAAGAGCCAGCTGTCAACCATGCTAAAGAACCAGGCCTACCACCAGTTGCTGCACGACAGCATTGCCGAGGCCGAAATCAATGCCACAAAGGCGCTCGAACTGGCAACCGACACGGCCTCGCTCGGCAACGCTTTCACGCTGCTGAGCCACATCTACCAGCAGCAGGGCGACAAGGGCAAGCTACAACAGCTGCTCAGCCGTTTCAACGAGAGCAACAACACGCAGGTGAGCTACAGCCGCCTGCGCATACAATATGAATACTTCCTGCAGCAGGGCAATTACCAGAAGGCGCTGGAGGCATATCGGCTTATGGAGAACGTGAGCCAGCTGATGGACCGCTCGCGCGACCAGGTGCAACTGCTCAAGGTGCAGGACCAGTACGAGCGCGAGGTGTCGGAGCGCGAGAAAGCCGAACAGAAATGGTGGTACTCGCTGGCCGTCATCGTCCTGCTCAACGCAGTGTTCCTCCCGGCGTGGTGGTACAGCCGCAAACAGCAGCGACTCTACCGCCGCCACCAGCAGGAAATGAAGCAACTGCGTCAACAGATGGGCGAAAAACTGCACGCCATCGCTGCCTCGCTGCCCATTGACCACATCTTCAGCGGTTCCATTGCCGAGACAAAAGCCGGTATCGACGTGCTTTACGACATCATCGCCGGAAACAACATCTCGCAATACGGCAAGCAACAGGAACGACAGGCGACGCAGGTGCTCTGGCAGGTGAACCCGACGTTGGCAAAGCAAATAGACAACTGCCCCGTGCCGCTGACACCCAAGGAGACTTTCTTCTGCATCATGGAGCACTACGGCAAAAGCGATGAGCAGAAAGCCAACTCGTTCTGCTGCTCGGAGCAGGCCATTCGCTCGACAAAAAGCCGCCTCGGCAAAAAAATTGACATCTCCACCCTGCGCACAACCCAATGACAAACAGAAACAACCAACATAAACAAAAAAACAACATGAAAATCATGAAACAAGCCCTTCTTTGTGCTGCCATAGCCTGCTCAACAGGCCTGCAGGCACAGACCGGCGCGCCGCAACTCAGCGCCAACAACATTGACGAAGTTCTTAACGCCATGACACTCGAAGAAAAAGCCAAGCTGCTCGTAGGAGGAGCCAACACATTCTTCGGTGACCAGGCTGCAGTGGGAGGCGAAGCCGACTTGGTGGACGGCGCTGCCGGCAACACGGCGGCCATTCCGCGACTGGGCATCCCCGCCACAATCCTCACCGACGGCCCCGCTGGCGTGCGCATCAACCCCATTCGCAAAAACGACACCAACACCTACTATGCCACGGCGTTTCCTATCGGCACTTGCTTAGCCTCAACCTGGAATACCGACCTTTTGGAAAAGATAGGACAGGCCATTGGCAACGAAACCATGGAATACCGCTGCGATGTCATCTTAGGACCGGGCATGAACCTGCACCGCAACCCGCTCTGTGGGCGCAATTTCGAGTACTATAGCGAGGATCCGCTGCTCACAGGCAAGATTGCAGCAGCCTATATTCGCGGTGTGCAGAGCCAGGGCGTGGGTGTAAGTGCCAAACACTTTGCCGTGAACTCGCAGGAGACCAACCGCACCAGCACCGATGAGCGTCTGAGCGAACGCGCAGCAAGAGAACTCTACCTCAGAGGCTTCGAGATTGCCGTGCGCGAAAGCAGTCCGTGGACCATCATGTCGTCCTACAACCGCATCAACGGCTTGTTCTCCATGGGAAACCTCGATTTGCTGACCAAAATCCTGCGCGAGGACTGGGGATACAAGGGCATGGTGATGACCGACTGGATTGGCATACGCAAGGGACTGCGCACCATTGACGAGGTTCATGCAGGCAACGACCTCATGGAGCCTGGCCATCCCTCGCAGGTGAAGGAAATCATTGAGGGCGTGAAGAACGGACAGCTCGACATCAAGGATGTGGACCGCAACGTGCGCAGAATGCTCGAGTATATCGTTAAAACACCCAGCTTCCGCCACTATCCGGCAACCAACAAACCTGACCTGAAGGCGCACGCAGTCATCACCCGTCAGGCAGCCAACGAGGGTATGGTGCTCATCAAGAACAACGGCACATTGCCGTGGAACACCCAAGCCTCAACATCCAACACCCAGCACCCAACCATCAAGACCGTGGCCCTGTTTGGCGAGAACAGCTACGATTTCTTCTCCGGTGGCACTGGCTCGGGCTGTGTGCATCCGCCCTACGTAGTAGATATGGTGGAGGGACTGAAGAATGCGGGCATCAGCTCGTCGGAAACACTCACCAACATCTACCGCAAATATCTGGACTACGCAAAGGTGAAGTTCCAGGCCGACCGCCATCCCGCAAAGTGGTATCAGCAGGAAATGTTCGGCCAGCAGAAATATCCCGAGATTGCCATCAGCTCAATATGTATCAACAACGAGGTGAAGGCCGCCGACGCGGCCATCGTCACCATCGGCCGTCAGGCTGGCGAGGGTGTTGACCGCGACATTGAGGGCGAGTTCAACCTCACCCAAGACGAGCGTCAGATGATTTTCGACGTGTGCAACACCTTCCATGCACAGGGCAAGCCCGTTGTGGTAATCATCAACAGTGGCTCGGTGGTGGAAACTGCTTCGTGGAGCGGCTATCCCGACGCCATTCTCGTGGCCTGGCAGCCTGGAATGGAAGGCGGCAACTCGGTGGCCGACGTACTCACAGGCAAAGCCAACCCCAGCGGCAAGCTGACCATGACCTGGCCCATCGCAGCAGCCGACCATGCTTCCACCAAGAACTATCCCGGCTCCATTGACCTCTACACCTACAACGAGATAAAGGCCGGAGGCAGGGAGGTGCAAAACTATGACTTCACCAACCACGAAGAGGACATCTATGTGGGCTACCGCTTCTTCGACACGTTCAAACGCGATGTGACATTCCCCTTCGGGTTCGGCCTGAGCTACACAACCTTCGAGTATGGCAAGCCAACCGTGAAAGTAAGCGGCAACGACATCACCGTCAGCGTTAGCATCAAAAACACAGGTAGCAGAAGCGGCAAAGAGGTGGCACAGGTTTATGTCAAGGCTCCTAAGGGCACGTTGCAGAAGCCTGAGCACGAGCTCAAGACTTTCGGAAAGACGCGCGAGCTGCGCCCCGGCGAGAGCCAGACACTCACCATGAAGATGCAGAAACGCGACCTGGCATCGTATGACGAGCAGAACAACCAGTGGCTGGTAGAGGCTGGCAACTACACCTTCTGCGTTGGTGCCAACAGCCGTGACATTCGCGGCACCGCCACCGCCAACCTCACCCAGCTGACCGAGAAAACCACCAAGGCACTCACACCACAGCACAAACTGAACTTGATGAAACAATAGCTTTTATTATTCACGGGAGTTATCTGGAGTTATATGAATTTTTCGCTATCGCTCAACAACACGTCTGCGAATTCATTGGGAGTTAACGGAAGTTAGCGGACAATAGTCTGGCTATTGTCAGTTAACTCCCGGAGCGGTTGAAAACCGTGATAACTTCAGTTAACTCCCGATAACTCCACTAATAATTTAGAATAAACACCCAACCCCCATCAACATGAAAACACTATTGACAACCCTGCTGCTGGCTACCGCAACGGCAGTCACCGCACAAGAAACAGTTGGTCTGAACGCAGGCAACATCGTCTCGCCAGAAGTGAACGCCGACAACACCGTCACCATCAGATTCTTCGCCCCCCAGGCCAAGGAGGTGACATTGGAGGCCGACTTCCTGCCAAAGCAGAAAATACAAACACCCAGGGGCGAAACAGAAATCGCCGGCAGGGCAGCACTGACAAAGGACGCGCAGGGGCTGTGGTCCTACACCTCGCCCGTGCTCACCCCCGAGCTGCACACCTACAGCCTCAACGTTGACGGACTGCGCATGCTGGACCCGAACAACGTCTATATGATTCGTGACATCTTCACCTATACCAACTACTTCTTCATCGACGGTGAACTGTCAGCCAACTACATCGTGCGCGATGTGCCCCACGGCACCGTAGCCAAGGTATGGTATCCCAGTCCTAAGCTTAACATGGCCCAAAGGCGCATGACGGTCTATACACCCGCCGGATACGACGACCCGAAGAACAAAGAGCGCCGCTATCCCGTGTTCTACCTGCTGCACGGAGCAGGAGGCGACGAGAACGCTTGGAGCGAACTGGGTCGTGCTGCCCAGATACTCGACAACCTCATCGCACAGGGCAAGGCCGAACCCATGATTCTGGTCATGCCCAACGGCAATGGCGGTCAGCAAGCTGTGCCCGGCGAATATGCCAACTCCATGTACAAACCCTCGTTCATGAATCCGCGCACCATGGACGGTGCCATAGAGGCAGCATTCGCCAGCGATGTGGTGGGATTCATCGACAGCCACTACCGCACATTGGCCGACAAGGCACACCGGGCCATTGCAGGACTCTCAATGGGCGGTTTCCACTCGCTCTACATCTCGCTCAACAACCCCGACATGTTCGACTACGTGGGCCTCTTCTCGGCTGCCATCAACCGCGGCAACCCGCAGGGCGACTATGCATTCATCTATCAGAATGTGGATGAGAAACTGGCCCGCCAGTTCAGCAAAGCGCCAAAACTCTACTACATTGCCATCGGCGATGCAGACTTCCTGTACAAAGACAATGTGGGCTACCGCCAGAAACTCGACCAAAAGGGCTACCGCTACGAATATCGCGAGACCGACGGCGGACACATCTGGAGCAACTGGCGCAAGTATCTCAACTGGTTCGCGCCGCGGCTGTTCAAATAGTAACTGAAGTTTTGGGGAGTTGTGGAGTTAACTCCCCTTAACTCCATATAACTCCATAGCAAGCGGAGCTTGCGAAACACAAAAAGAATGTAAAGCATGAAAAATGCGGTGTTAACGCGCGCAAAGCACGCAGTTAACACCGCATTCCTTTATACCTTCGTTCCAAAGCATTGCTTTACGCGCAAATTCTCTAGAAAATTTATGCGTAAAGTGGCACTTTGTGTTCGGGCCATCCGAGGCTACAGTCGCGGAGTGCCTATACAGCCACTTGGCATCTGTATTTTGAGCAACGCACACACAGTGGCAGCTATGTCGGGTATGCAGACGGGCTGATTGGTGTGGCCGCTGTCAATGTGCCATCCCATGATGATGAAGGGCACGTGGGTGTCGTAAGGAGCCCAATGCGAGTGGCTCGAACCTTCATCGTAACTATAGTCGTAGTAAGCCGGGCGCGGCACGATTTGTATGTCGCCACTGCGACGGGGGCAGTTGCCCAACACGATGCGGTCGCGTATGGGGGCGGGAATAGGCGCGGTCATCACGTCGCTCACCGGCACGGCATACTGCACATCGGTGTTCTTCAGAATCTCGCGGCATACGGCACGCTTGATGTCGGCCTCGTTGAGTCCACGCTCCTCGATGACGGAAGTGTTGAGATACACCTGCTCGCCAATCACGTCGTCAACCACGTCAACGCCTCCGAACCGCGAGGCGAGCGCCGTGTTGAGCTGTTTCTTCAGCTTGCCCCAGAACGGCACCTGGCCTCCGGGCAGCTTGTGGTCATTCAGGAACTTGGCATTATGGCCGGCGGCATGGTCAGCGGTGAGGAACAGCAGGTACTTGCCTCGCCCCACGCGGCTGTCGAGCGCATCCATCAGGTTGCGCAGCTCCTTATCAAGGGCCAAATACATCTCATCGGTCTTCGGGCCTCGCGTGCCGTATTTGTGACCCATCACGTCAGTGGAAGAATAGCTGATGCAGAGGAAGTCTGTCTGGTCGTTCTGGCGACCCAACTTCTCACCGTCCAAGGCCGCAATGGCCATTTTCGTGGTCAATGTCAGACCTTTGGGCAGAATCCAGATGTTCTCCTTCCCGTCCACCTTGTTCTCGCGGTTGAACGACTTCACCCACGACGGCAGTTCCTGCATATAGTAGGTGCTGGTGATGAATCCGCCCGTGGCATTGTCAAACCAGAACGCTCCGTTGGCCGAATGCCCAGCCGGAAGAATGGACGCGCGGTCCTTCAGAGCCACACCGATGACCTTCGAACGGAAGTCTGTGGCAAGGCGCAGCTGGTCGCACATGTTGGTAGTGAGCAGATTGCGCGGCGACATCTTGCCTGCCTTGCTGTCAGTGCCCACACCCGTCACCTCGGGGTCGTCGCAGCAATAAATGGTCTTGCCGTTCAGGTGGTAGTTGTTGCCCGCAATGCCGTGGATGGCAGGTGTGGTGCCCGCATACACGCTGGCATGACCGGCGGCCGTCACCGTGGGCAGGTAGTTGTAGTGCATGTTGTCGAAGTTATAACCATCTTTGATGAGCCGTTTCAGTCCGCCCTCCACAAACTGCTCATAGTAGCGGTAGAGATAATCCCACCGCATCTGATCAACCACTACGCCCACCACCAACCGCGGACGCTCCACTTTCTCTACGGCCCAAAGGCTCAGGCAGGTGCACAGCATCGCTGCCATCATCATTATCTTCTTCATAATATATTGTTTTTGAGTTGAAACATTGATATATGTTTTAATTATTTCCTTCAGCGAACCCACCGAAGTATTTGAGGCAAACATTGCGCCACTCGCGAGCATTGTCGAGCTGGTGCTGCAAACGCTCGTTCACTTCACGCCACCGCTGCTCGTCGATGTAGGGTTTCACCTGCTGCCAAGTGTAGAGCATCTGGTCAACCTCTCCCACCCCCTGATTGTATTTGGCCTGCAGGTTTTCCCACAGAGTTTGGCCGTTCTTCATGCGGTAGGTCCAGGGCACGTGGTGGAACCACAGAAGCAACTCCTCGGGGCAAGTATCAATGTTATTATAGATACGGGCAAGGGAGTCGCGATACTGCGCGGTGGCTCCAGTGCCGGTGGTGGTTGTGCGGTCAAAGCCTATGCCGTTCGCGTCGGCCTTGTGATAATAAACGGGACACCACTCCAACGGATACTCGGCCTTGAAACCGTCGGGCTCGGGGCCGTAGTGATGGTCGAACTTGAAAATGTGGTGCAAGCCCAGGGGCATCATGTAGTTGACACATGCCTCGCGGCTGTGCTCCATCATGTCTAAAAGAGGAGAGAGGAGAGAGGAGAGAGTTCTGAACTCTGAACTTTGAACTCTGGACTTGACCCGAACGTCAGGGTGAGCCAGTCCTCCGCAATATCCTTCGATGCAAGGCCGGGATTCCACGCCAACCGCCCAAAAGCATACCAGTTGGCTTGCGAGAAATGGTGGCCGCACCAATTGCGGTCCTTGCCGATATTGGCCACACCAGCTACGCCTTTCAACTTCTGAGCAGGAACAAACGAGAAAAACTCTTTCCACATGGGCGCAAGATAGACCAAATGGCGACTCTGTCCGAGATATTCCTGCGTGATTTGGAGTTCGGCCATGTTGGGAGTCTGCTTTATCTGGTCGAATATGGGGCTGTAAGGCTCGCGCGGCTGGAAGTCGAGCGGCCCGTTCTTTGTCTGCAAAATCACGTTGGGGCGGAACTGCCCGTCCAACGGCTTGAACTCCGAAACGGCCTGCATCACACGGTCCTCGCCTTTGTGGTTGGCGCCATAGACAAAGCAACGCCACATCACGATGCCCCCGTGGGGCTGTAGTGCGTCGGCCAGCATGTTGGCACCCTCGGCGTGCGAGCGATGATAGTCGCCAGGCCCCGGTTGTCCCTCGCTGTTGGCCTTCACCAAGAAGCCTCCGAAGTCGGGAATGAGCCGGTAAATCTCGTCGGCCTTCTTCCGCCACCACGCGGCCACGCTTTTGTCAAGCGGGTCGGCTGTCTGCGTGTCGCCCAAAGCCATAGGCGAGGCGAAATTGATGCTGAGATACACCCTGATGCCGTAGGGGCGCAGAATGTCGGCGATAGTTTTAATCTCATTCAGATATTGGGCGGTGAGAATCTTAGGCGAGGCGTTCACATTGTTGAGCACCGAGCCGTTGATGCCGATGGACGCGTTCGCGCGCGCGTATTCTTTTATAAGGTGTTGGTCAAGATGAAACCACTCGAAAATGCTGTTGCCCGCATAGCCGCGCTCAATGCTTCCGTCAAGGTTGTCCCAATGGTTGAGCAACCTCAGCGCGAAGCAGGGTGCATCGTGCTGGAAAGAAAGAGGAGAGAGGAGAGTGGGGAGAGAGAGAAGTACCCTCGTGTTGCAACTCCAACAACTTGTAGGCACCATAGAGCAGGCCGATGTCGCGGCGGGCGCTGATGGTGATGCATTGCTTTTGGTCTGCCGACAACGTGAAGCCCTCGTCGTCGGGCAACGAGGCGTCTTTCTTCAACTTGATTTGCCCACTGCGGGCAAACAGCCGCAGTTCGCTGACAGCAATATCAATGGTTGACGAACGACGGTTGGCCGACACCTTGGCCTGGTTGAGCGTGTCGTAACGGAGCCACAACCTGTGGCCATCCTCGGCTGACAACTGCTGCGCGAAGACGATTGCAAACAAAAATAAAACGAGTTTCTTCATGCTGACCAAATATTGTTGTGCTTTTTCCAATTATAGCCTTTATCACCGTAAAGTGCCTCTTTACGACTCCAAAGTGCCACTTTATGATTCTAAAGTGCCACTTTACGGCCTCAATCAAACAGGTTTGGCTGAGCTGTATTGCTACCGTAGAGGTTTCGCCCGAAATGCTGGTAGGCCAGTTCGGTGGCCATACGTCCGCGGGGTGTGCGTTTGAGGAATCCTTCCATGATGAGGAAAGGCTCATAGACCTCCTCCAGAGTGCCGGTGTCCTCGCCTATTGCGGTGGCGATGGTTGAGACGCCCACAGGACCACCATGGAACTTGTCGATGATGGTGAGCAGAATCTTGTTGTCTATCTCGTCGAGTCCAAACTGGTCGATGTTCAGGGCAGTGAGGGCGATGCGGGCAATGCGGGTGTCAATGCGGCCAGTGCCCTTCACCTGTGCGAAATCGCGGACACGGCGCAGCAGGGCGTTGGCAATTCGTGGCGTTCCGCGTGAGCGTCGTGCAATCTCCACAGAAGCGTCGTCGTCAATGGGCACACCAAGAATACGGGCCGAACGGCGGATGATTCGGGTGAGGGTCTGCGGGTCGTAATACTCAAGGTGCAGGTTAATGCCGAAACGGGCGCGCAAGGGAGCCGTGAGCAGGCCGCTACGGGTGGTGGCTCCAACCAGCGTAAAGGGGTTGAGGTCTATCTGAATGCTACGGGCAGACGGGCCTTTGTCTATCATAATGTCTATGCGGTAGTCCTCCATGGCGGAGTACAGATACTCTTCCACTACGGGCGAGAGGCGGTGAATCTCGTCGATGAACAGCACATCGTTGGGCTCCAGTGACGTGAGTATGCCCGCCAAGTCGCCTGGTTTGTCGAGCACAGGGCCGCTGGTTACTTTGAATCCCACGCCCAACTCGTTGGCAATGATGTTCGAGAGGGTTGTCTTACCCAGTCCGGGAGGGCCGTGCAACAAAGTGTGGTCGAGAGGCTCGCCACGATATTTGGCAGCCTCGACAAACACCTCAAGGTTCTCCACCACCTTTTGCTGGCCGCTAAAGTCGCTGAACTTCAACGGGCGCAGGGCGTTCTCGAAGTCTTTTTCTGCCTTTGAATAACTTTCTTGTCGAATATCGAAATCTTCCATTTCAAATCTCAATTATCAATTATTGGAGCAGCTAACGCCAACATGGTTGCATGATTGGCTGAGTCGTGACAAAAAATCAACGAAGTTAATTGTCAATTATCAATAGCCATCACTTCCAGTCCTTTCTGGTAGATGTGGCTCTGTTCGTTGGCAATCTGGAAATACTCGCTCATGTCCCATAGGTCGCGGGCAACGAGCGCCTTGAGCTGGTTGCGCAGATAGGGCAACGTGCGTTGCAGCTCCTCCTCGTCTTTGGGTTTCACTTTCTGCTTCTCGCCCTCGGCAACAATGGTATCGACAAGCGACTGGGGCACCTCGAAGTCAGCCTTGAACTGTTCGAAATTGGCATAGCGCGCACGAAGCTGCTTGCGGTTGTTGTCGATGAACTTGATGCTCTGGCTGATGACGATGCTCTTGGCGGAGAGCTGGCGGTGGTAGCGTGTGTATTGCAGGGTGTCAAGGGGGACGAAGTAGTCGGGCATGATGGCTCCGCCACCATAAACGGTACGGCCCTTGCGCAACGTCTTGTACTTCAGCGAGTCGGCAAAATGAATGCTGTCGGGATTGGTCAGCTCGCCACGCTTCAGGCGGTTGTCGAGGTCCATCTCGTAGTCTTTCAGGTCGCCCTTCTTATAGGGCTTCTGTATGCAGCGGCCCGTGGGTGTGTAATAGTGGGCCACGGTGAGGCGAATCATCGAACCGTCGGGCAGGTCGATGGGGCGTTGCACCAATCCCTTGCCAAACGAACGCCGGCCTACCACCATTCCGCGGTCATGGTCCTGAATGGCACCGGTGACAATCTCGGCGGCCGAGGCGGTAAACTCGTTGATAAGCACCACCACCTTGCCGTCGCGCAACACTCCCCTTCCATCGGCCTTATACTCGCTCCGAGGCACACGACGGCCCTCGGTATAGACAATCAGGTCGCCCCGGCCAAGAAACTCGTTGGCAATGTCGGCCGCTGCCTGCAAGTAACCGCCCCCGTTGTCCTGAAGGTCGAGCAGCAGGTCTTTCATTCCTTGCTGCTTCAGCTGCTCAATGCCTTGCATGAACTCGTTGTAGGTGGTGGCTCCAAAACTGCCAATGCGAATATAGCCAACGCCAGGCTTCACCATATACACGCCGTCGATGGTTTTCACGGGAATCTTATCGCGTGTGACCGTGAACGACAGCAAGTCTTTCACACCGCGACGCGCCACGCCCAATCTCACCTTCGTTCCCTTGGGGCCACGCAGACGCTTCATGATGTCTTCCTTCGACATTTTCACGCCCGCGATAGCCGTGTCGTTGACCAACACGATGCGGTCGCCAGCCACGATGCCCACTTTCTCTGAAGGACCGTTGGTAACGGGCTGAATCACGATGAGCGTGTCCTCAACCATGTTGAACTGCACGCCGATACCCTCGAAATTGCCCTGCAAAGGCTCGTTCATGGACTTCACCTCCTTGGGCGTTGCATACGAAGAGTGGGGGTCGAGTTCCTTGAGCATGCCACGAATGGCATCTTCCACCAGCTTGCCCTCGTCAACCGAGTCAACATAAAGCGAGTTGATGGCAGCCTCAGCCCATTGCAATTTGCTTTGCGGGCTGTTCTGTCCCAAATTGAAACGTAGTTGTGCGGATGCTTGCAGACAACAGAGCAAGCAGAAACCAATGAATATTTTTTTCATAACAATTATCTTCTTTCTTTTCTCACACTTTTCTCAATCAGCTGTTGATTTTCACAAGCTGTCAGGCCACTTCCTCCGAGTCTTCTTCCGGGCGGTCTTCCTCCACCACCAGGTTGTCGATGATGAAATTCTGCCGTTCCATCGTGTTTTTGCCCATATAATAGGCCAGCAGCTTCTGCACCTGGTCGTTCTTGTGCAGCGTTACCTGCTCCAGACGAATGTCGGGACCAATGAATCCCGCAAACTCCTCGGGGGAAATCTCACCCAAGCCTTTGAAACGGGTGATTTCGGGGTCGGGACCCAATTCGCTGATAGCCTTCAGGCGCTCTTCCTCGCTATAGCAATAGCGTGTGATGAAGTCCGACTTCTTTTGTTGGGTGTTGAGTTCGGCCAGCTTTTTGTCTTCGGCGGCCAGCACTTTTTTGTTCTTGATTTTGGTGCGGCGGTTGCGCACGCGGAACAAGGGTGTCTGCAACACATAGACGTGGCCTTTCTTCACCAGTTCGGGGAAGAACTGCAGGAAGAACGTGATGGTGAGCAGGCGGATGTGCATACCATCAACATCGGCATCGGTGGCCACAATCACCTTGTTGTAGCGCAGCGATTCGAGTCCGTCCTCGATGTCGAGTGCCGACATGAGCAGGAAAAACTCCTCGTTCTTATACACCTCCTGCTTGTTCAGCCCGTAGGCGTTGAGCGGTTTACCGCGCAGGGAGAACACAGCCTGCGTGTTCACATCGCGGCTCTTGGTGATGCTTCCGCTGGCCGAATCGCCCTCGGTAATGAAGATGCAACTCTCTTCCTTGCGGTCGTTCTTGGTGTCGCTGAAGTGAATGCGGCAATCGCGCAGCTTGCGGTTGTGCAGGTTGGCTTTCTTGGCTTTCTCGCGGGCCTGCTTGGCCACACCCGCCATAGCCTTGCGCTCTCGTTCGCTTTCTTTCACCTTCTGCTCAATGGCCTCGGCCACCTCGTTGTGGATGTGCAGATAGTTGTCCACCTGCTGCTTCACGAAGTCGCCCACATACTTGTTAATGCTGTCGCCGCCTGGAGCCATGAGTGTTGAGCCAAGCTTAATCTTTGTCTGGCTCTCAAACACGGGTTCCTCCACGTTGAGGGCAATGGCAGCCACGATGCCGTTGCGAATGTCGCCCGACTCATACTTGCCGAAAAACTCCTTGATGGTGCGGGCTATATGCTCCTTGAACGCGCTCTGGTGGGTGCCGCCCTGGGTGGTATGCTGACCGTTGACAAACGAGTGGTATTCCTCGCCATACTGGTCGGTGTGGGTGAAGGCAATCTCGATGTCCTCGCCCCGCATGTGAACAATGGGATAGAGGCCGTCGTTGGTCATATTGTCGCTCAACAGGTCGCGCAGGCCGTTGCGGCTCAGAATGCGGCGGCCGTTGTACATGATGGTCAGTCCCTGATTGAGGTAAGTATAGTTGCGGAGCATGGTCTCCACATACTCGTCGTGGAACGAGTAGTTCTTGAACAGTTTCTCGTCGTTGTCGGGTTCGAAGAAGATAAAGGTGCCGTTCTCGTCGTCGCTTTTCTCGGTAACGTCTTCCTTCAGAATGCCGCGCTCAAAGACAGCCTTGCGCATCATGCCGTCGCGATAGCTGCGCACCTCAAACCTTCGGCTCAGGGCATTCACAGCCTTCACGCCCACGCCATTCAGGCCGACCGACTTCTTGAAAGCCTTCGAGTCGTACTTTCCGCCTGTGTTCAGCACGCTAACCGCTTCGATGAGCTTGCCTTGCGGAATGCCACGGCCATAGTCGCGCACAGAAACGCGCTGGTTGTCCTCCACATCCACCTCGATGCGCTTGCCCGCGTTCATCTTGAACTCGTCGATGGAGTTGTCCATCACCTCTTTGAGCAGCACGTAGATGCCGTCCTCGGGCAGGTTGCCGTCACCCAGTCGGCCAATATACATGCCCGGGCGCAGACGGATATGCTGAATGCCCGTCAAGGTCTGAATATTGTCGTCGGTATATTCAGGGGTGTTGGGTGATGGGTGTTGGGTGTTGGTTAATTGTTCGTTGTCGGCCATATCTTTTTTCTTCTTTTTTTACTCCTTTTCCTCCTTCTCTCCTTCCCTGCTTCCCTGCTTCTCTCCCTTACTCCTTCTCTCCTTTACTCCTTAATCTCCTTTACTCCTTAATCTCCTTCTTATAGCAACGGCGGCGTTTGTGGTTGATGGTCTCAAAATAGCTCCATTGTCCCTGCACATTCTCGTTGCTTTCCATCTCCACCTGGCTCTCGCCCCACTCAATGCCATACTTGTTGTACCAGGGAATGAGGTCGTAGAACATCAGCGCGTTGGCACCTTTCTTGCGGTATTCGGGCAGCACGCCAATCATCATCAGGTCAACGATGTTGGTCTTGTGCATCTTCAGCGAGCGAAGCACATGCCACCAGCCAAAAGGCAGCAGCCGTCCGCGGCGGCACTTCTGCATGGCGCGCGACAACGAGGGGATGGTGATGCCCACGCCCACCATCTTGTGCTCGTCGGTACTCCAGTCCTCGATAATGGGAATCAGGTTGAGGTCGGCCAGCGGCAAATACATCTTCACATACTGGTCCACCTGCTTGTCGGTCAGCTCGGAGAAGCCGTAAAGGTCCTTGAACGTGTCGTTAATCAGGTGGAACACCTCGTGGCCCTTGCCGCTGTTTATCTCCTTCTTCGTCATCTTGCGCACGTGCAAGTTATAGCGCTTCTTAATCATCTCGGCAATCTTCGTCATCTTCTCGGGCACCTTGTCGGGCACAATAATCTTGAACTCCACGTAGTCGTTGTCCTTCACCCAGCCGCCCAGCTGCTCCATATGCTGCGGGTAGTAGGGGTAGTTGTAGATGGTGGCCATGGTGCCCAACTGGTCGAAGCCCTCGGTGAGCATGCCCTCGGGGTCGAAATCGGTGAAGCCCAACGGGCCAATCACCTCCTCCATGCCTTTTGCACGCCCGTAATCCTCCACAGCCTTCAGCAGCGCGCCCGACACTTCCAGGTCGTCCACGAAGTCAATCCACCCAAAGCGCACACTCTTGCGCTCCCAGCGCTTGTTGGCCTTGTGATTGATGATGGCCGCCACGCGCCCCACCAGCTTGCCCTCTTTATAGGCAAGATAGTACTCAGCCTCGCAGAACTCGAAAGCCGCATTTTTGTCTTTGCTCAGCGTGCCGAAGTCGTCGCTGAACAGCGTGGGCGCGTCATACTCATTGCCCTTATACAAATCGTAGTGGAAATCGATGAAAGTGCGCAAGTCCCGCTTGCTCTCCACCTTCTTGATGGTTACTGATGCCATGTCACTATTCGTTTGTTTGCTTTTAAAATGCAAAAATAACGCTTTTTCGCGACATACCCAAAATAAAAGCTCTAAAAATGTCTAACCGCCCGAATACATTTCCCCCTGCTCACGCTTCCCTCTGCACAATCAGCTCCGCCGAACCCTCTTCCAGCGAGTTGTTCTCGTCAAGATGCACATGCGTGCCCGCTGGCACAGCTTCCTGCGACAGGTTCAGCAAATGGTTGGCCAACGACCGCAGCCCCTCTTTGTTGCCCGCAACCAGCACCTCCGTGCCCGACATCTGCACCCTCAGCATCGCGCCATCCTCCCACTTCAGCCGAATCCACCGCCCGTCATAATCGGGAACATCCACATGAAACACCATAACCGCTAAACTTTCTTCGAAACAACTGTTTGTCAACCCCACATTCATTCGAATCACTCGACCCGCTCCTGCCGTATTCACCAATCCCACCACCTATTGTCTTTCGCTTACAAAGATACAAAAAAATTTCCAAACCACCAAAAAATTGGCCCTCGAAACAAGCCTTTTCTGACTGCATTTTATCTATTATATTTGGTAAACTCCTGCATCATTGCCTTATTAACAGAAGACATGTATTGCGTCACACTGTCCCGCGTCCCATCGTCCCATTAAGGTACTTTTAAAATACGAAAAAGCAGAGAGTAGAATTTTACTATATATATAAATATATATAGTAACCTTATTATCTTCAATCTCCCACCATCTGCCATCTGCTTAATGGGACGATGGGACGTTGGGACGATGGGACACATATCGAATGTAAATCGTGAATGTACTGTTTGCGGGGCGAAAATATCATATGCGATTATTAAGAGAATTAAGCCAATTTCTTAACAGATTTTCACAGGTTATGACTACCCTGTTTTTGGTGTTTACGAAACTAAAGCGTAACTTTGCAATCGTAAAGAATCACTCTGCAAAAACAAAGAATCACTCCACAAACACAGAGAATCGCCCCGCACCCCCGACAAAACTCAGCAACCGCTACAAATGAGCAGAATGTGGCGACGTTCAGCATCGGTAGTGGCAAAGATGTAATCCGTTCCACCGTCCTTCAGTCGAAGCCGTTTGCGCAGCTGGTCGGCCGTCAAAGGAAAGTTGCGCACCGAAATGTTGGCGTGGGTGATGCCCGCGAGGGTCTCGCGAAGGTCGCGCTTATTCATGGTGGCGAGGTGGTTGACGCGAAACTTACGACCTGGGAAATTGCCGATGAAATGGGCAGAAACGAACAGATGACTGTTGGGCGCAATGGCCTGAACATCATAAACCGCGACGAGGGCTCCGAAGCAGCCTGCCTTCATGATGGAGGCGTTGGGTTCGTAGAGATAGAGGGGTGATAGGTGATGGGTGATGGATGATGGGTGGTGGGTGATAGGTGATGGAGAGTCGAAGGTCTCAAAAACCACGGTTTCATCGGCAGAAACAAGGTTCGCACACACCACACGCAGGGGATGCTTTTCACCATCATTCGAGTTGCATCGCACATCTAACAACAGTTCCTTGCACTCGTTGGCCACCGAAACGATGTGTACGCCACAGACAAAAGCCTGCCCCTGAGCGGCCCGCTCAACGTCGGCCACAGCCTTGCGCCAATCGAGCATGGGCGAGAGTTTCATCATGATGCGACGGGCTTTCAACACGAGCAGGGGCATGAGCCGCAGCACATCGGGGGTGCAATCGGCCAGGGAGTAGGTGCGCGCACCGTGAGCATCGCGGCGTGCGGGGTCGATGAAAACAAAGTCGAGTTGGGGGCAAGTGTGCAGAAAACCCTCGGCGGTGGTGTTCACTACGGTTGCCTGAGCAAGCCCCAGAAGTGGCAGGTTGTGGCGCGCCAATTCACAGAGACTCGGGCTCTGCTCTACATAGA
Source organism: Prevotella sp. (assembly GCA_017619445.1). Taxonomy (GTDB): domain Bacteria; phylum Bacteroidota; class Bacteroidia; order Bacteroidales; family Bacteroidaceae; genus Prevotella. Next base: position 29,158 of record JAFZSI010000009.1, on the reverse strand, counting down.
AACACTCGTTGAAACCGCGCGAAATGAACGAGCAATCAACCCCGAAACCACCGGTCAAATCGGCCATTTTGCCACCCGAGCCCACAACCTTAGCCTTGTAACGGGCGGTCTGCTCGCTGGAACATTGTTCCATGTTGAGGTGTGGCGGAAAGAGGATGCCTTCAACCGCCGCCCACGAGGGTAGTTTCTTACGCGCCGTCTGCCTGCCTGCAATCTGGTTGAGGGCAAAAGGCACATCGACACTCCCGTCGCGAGGAGCCCTCAACGCCAACTGGCGCACATCATCGTCGGCATGAAGGCGAATGAAATCGAGTGTGGCATCGTTCATCTCCTCCCCTACTTAATCACCTTGAAATTCTTCTTGGCCTCGGCGCGTGAGCGCAGGTTGAAGTGCCACCACTCGGTGCGAAGGGGCTTATAACCCGCATACTCCATCACCTCGCGCAGCAACTGGCGGTTTTGACGGGCCTCGGCGGTGATGCGGCGCTGGGCAACAAGCTCAGTCTCGCGGTCGATGTGAGAAGCCGAACTCATGTGGTCAACCTTGGTGCCCATGGGGATGGTGTCGCCCGTAGCTGCCACGCAGATGGAAATGTCAACCGCCAGGCCATAGTTGTGCAAGCCACCGCCGTTGGCCGGGTTGGAGACGTAGAAACTGTGGTCGGTGTTCTTCACTTCGTCCCACATGCGCTGCTGGATGCTCATGGGGCGGGCGGCATCATAAACCTTCAGGCTCAATTCGGGGCGCAGTTCCTTGAGCCGCCGTTGTGCCTTTGCCAATGCATCGGCAGCCAACGGATGAAGATAAGCCTCGCGCAGGTCGGTATAGAGCACCTTGCCGCAGAAGTTGTCGGGGCGCGCATACATCAGGCTCACCTGAATGCTTTCGTCGCGGTCCTTGACGTTCACATAGCCGCGTTGCGCCAAGCTCTGCGCCGTTTTGCTGAGCGTCTTTTGTTGCTGGCTTTGAGCAGGTTTGCTCGGCGTTTGTTGCGGCTTTGATGCTTGCTTGGCCTTGACAACCTGCCCGGCCCTTGCCGTTGTCTGCTGCTTTACGACCGCAGGCGATTGCGCACAAGCGGTCAGAACCATCAGCGAAAGAATGAAAAGAAAAATCGTGTGTCTCATTTCTCCTTTACTCCTTTATTACTTTACTCCTTTACCTCCTTTACCTCCTTCTCTCCTTTACTCCTTCACTCCTTCACTCCCATCTCCTTCAGAAGCCTGTCAGCATGGCCCCAACGGTCCATCATGAACAGCACGAAACGAATGTCCACGCCGATGCAACGAGCCAGGCGCTTGTCGAAGTTTATGTCGCTCGAAAGGCTGTCCCAGTTGCCGTCGAAGGCAAGGCCGATAAGCCGTCCCTGACCGTCGAACATGGGTGAGCCGCTGTTGCCGCCCGTAATATCGTTGTTGGTAAGGAAGCAGAGCTGCATGTCGCCCGTGGTCTTATCGCTATAGGGGCTGAAGTCGTTGGACGAGAGCAGTTCCTTCATAATAGGCTCAGCCTCATAGTCGATGATGTCGGCAGCCTTGTTCATCTTCTCCACAAGGCTTGGAGCGGCGGTGTAGTAACCCGACGGCTGCCCTCCGAGCATGTAGCCGCCCACTTGTCCATAGCTCAATCGCATGGTGAAGTTGGCGTCGCTGTAGTGGGGCAGGTTTTCCTCCATGCGCAACTTGGCGGCACAGAGATATTTCTCCTGCTCGCTGATGGAATCGGTGACAACGCCCAGGCGCTCCTGCATGTCGGCCAGGAACTCGATGAGCGACATGCCGTATTTCACACCCGGGTCTTTCAGGAACTTCTTCTTGTTGAAGTAGATGCGCTTGCCGGGCTTGAAGAGCACCGACTTCTTGAGCATATTGTCAACATATTTCTCGCAGTCGTTGCCAAAATGGTCGCGAATGTCAGTGTAGAACGACGGCAGATATTGCTTGTCCACCTGACTGGCATAGTTCTTCAGCAACGCAATCATCACCTCGCGGTCGAGGGCATAGTCCCAATCGTCGCTATTGTCCTTGAACATATTGTATTGCTTCTTGGGCTTCTCCTTGGGTCCTTCAACGGGCATTCCGCTATGGATGCGCATGGCGCGCGTGGTGAACTCGTTGGTGCGGGCAAACGACTCAATCCAATAATAGAAAGCGCGCGTCTGCTCGAAACGCTGGTTGTAAAGTCGTTCCATCTGCTGGAAATCGAGCTTGCCTTTCAGGAATCCGGTTGTGTCCTGCCATTGGCGCAACAACTTCTCGTAGGCTTGTTTTTGGCCGATAATGCCGATGGAATCGATACATTTGTTCATTCCCATGGAGTTTTTCCAGTAGTTGGAACTCTGCGCGTACTTGGAGTCATACTTGATGCGAACGGCCTCGGAGGCGCGCATGTGGCGGGCCATGATTTCCTGCTTCACACCCCGCACTTGCACTCGGGGTGTATTCTCCGCGTCGCGCATCTCGCGAATGCCATAGCTCGACAGATAGCGCTCTGTGCTGCCCGGATAGCCGATGGTCATGGCAAAATCGCCTTCCTTGTAGCCCTCCATCGACACGGGCGACCAGTATTCGGGATGGTAGGGCACATTCTCCTCGCTATACTCGGCAGGGCCGTTGTGCTTGGGGTCGGCATAGATGCGGAACACCGAAAAGTCGCACGTCTGGCGCGGCCACATCCAGTTGTCGGTCTCACCTCCGAACTTACCCATCGACTTGGGAATGGTGAACACCAACCGCAGGTCACGAAACACGCGATAGGTGGTGGCATAGAACATGTTACCCTCGTAGAAAGGCTTTATTTCGAGCGTCAGCGTGGAATCTTTTGCCTTGACGTCTTTCAGCATGACATTCTCCAGCGAGTCGAGCATCATGGCGCGCTCCTCGTTGTTCATGGTCTCATAACCGAGTTTCATCACCCGGTCGGTAATGTCGTCCTGATCAACCATGAAACTCACGAACATACCCTTGTTGGGCAGCTCCTCCGCGTAACTTTTGGCATAGAAACCGTTCAGCATGTAGTCGTGCTCAACGGTGGAGTGCGAGCGGATGGCCTCGAAACCGCAATGGTGGTTGGTGAACACAAGTCCGTCGGGGCTCACCACCACACCCGAGCAATAACCCGAGAAGTTGACCACGGCATTCTTGATGGCGTGCGAACCATAATAAAGGTCGTTGTAGGGTACTTTGAAACCCTCCTGCTGCATCTGCTCATAAACAGCTGGCGGCAGGTTGTAGAGTGTCCACATGCCCTCGTCGGCCTTGGCCTGTACGAAAGTGGCTAAAATAGCGATGAAAAGGGTGATTTTTCTCATAATCAAGTTGAGTTTTTTATCTGTATTATATTGTTTTTTATCTGTTTTTCTCGTTGTTGGGAGAAGCTAAATCCTATCTGAAATACTTTCCGATTACCGGCAGTTCGCTCAAAGGAAGGTCGCGCTTCACAATGAAGGCCAAGAAAAAGAAAATGATGAGCGTATTGGCTATTAGCGCACCCCACAACGGCAACTGGTTGTTAACACAAGTCATGGCCCCAAACAGCACCGCGGCAACCACCACATAGACCAGCATGTCGGCTATAGGATACTTGATGGGATAGTATTTCTGCCCCACCAAATAGGATACAACCATCGAAACGGCGTAGGCGGCAAAGCCTGCCCATGCACAAGCCATATAGCTGTAGCGGGGAATGAGCAGCACATCAACCACAATAAGCACCACGGCTCCGATGCCCGAGAACCATGCGCCCCAAATGGTGCGGTTGGTGAGTTTGTACCAGAACGACAGGTTGAAGAACACACCGAACATGATTTCTGCGGCCATCACAATAGGCACCACACGCAAACCTTCCCAGTAGCTGGTGCCCACCAAATAGCGCAGCACGTCCATATAGCCGATAACCACGAGGAATGCCAGGAGGGTGAAGATGAGATAATATTTCATGGCTACGGCATAGGTTTCCTTGTTGTCCTTATCACGCGATTTTCCGAACACAAACGGCTCATAAGCGTAGCGGAATGCCTGCGTTATCATCACCATAATCATGGCAATCTTGATACAACCGCCATAGATGCCTAATTGTGCCTTGGCCTCATCGGGCGTGCCATTGTAGAAGAATGGGAACAAAATCTGAGAGGCGGCCTGATTCAACTGACCAGCCAAACCCATGACCAACAAAGGCCATGTGTAGCTGAGCATACGCCGGCAAGTCCCCATATCGAAACCGAAACGGAAGCCCTTGAGCTCTTTCCAAAGCATGAGCAGTGTGGCGAGACTACAGAACATGTTGATGTAGAACACCCACACCACATTGAGCGTGAAATGCTCGTCGTAAATGCCAAACAGATTGATGCGCAACGCTGGCAGCACTATCAGATAGAGCAGGTTGAGGATGATGTTGAGCGTGATGTTCAGAATCTTAAGCGTGGCAAACTTGATGGGTCTGTGAGCGTAACGCAGATAGGCAAAAGGAATGGCCGTAAAAGCATCAACCGCCACCGTGAAGAACATCACCCAAACATACTCTGGATGGTCAGCATAACCCATGGACGAGGCAATAGGTTGCAAGAACAGCGTGATGATAAACGTAAACACCGCCGACGTGAGCAGCACCATGCGGAGTGTGGTTGAATACACTTTCTTTGCATCCTCGCCCTCCTTGCTCATAAAGCGGAAGAACGTGGTCTCCATGCCGTAGGTGAGCAGAATGATGAGCAGCGACACGTAGGCATACACATTGGTGATGATGCCATACTGACCACCAGCCGCATTAAACTTCTGCGTCTGTATGGGCACCAGCCAGTAGTTGATGAAACGCGCCACGATGCTCGAAAGACCATAAATGGCGGTGTCTTTTGCCAAATTCTTTAAATTTGCCATGTATTTCGTTGAAATATACTTATTCCTTCTCCCCTTTTACTCTTTTACTCCTTTACTCCTTTACTCCTCTACTCCTCTACTCCTTTCCTCACCCCCCAAAGAACATATACGCCACCGCGATAGCAGCAATCACTCCCGCCAAATCTGCCAACAAGCCGCAAGCAACAGCATGGCGAGTGAAACGTACGCCTACACTACCAAAATAAACGGCAAGAATATAGAAAGTGGTGTCGGTAGAGCCCTGGAAAATGCACGATAAACGTCCCACAAACGAGTCTGCTCCGCTATTTGTCATCGCATCGACCATCATACCACGGGCACCACTTCCCGATAGCGGTTTCATTAGGGCAGTAGGCATGGCATCTACCCAAGCGGCATCTATTCCACAAGCAGACACCAGCCAACGTAACGAGCCGATGAGCATGTCCATAGCTCCACTCGCACGGAAAACACCGATGGCAACAAGAATGGCCACTAAGTAGGGAATGATGCGCACCGCCGTCTGGAAACCGTCTTTGGCTCCATCGATGAAAGCATCATAGACATTCACCTTTTTGCGCATGGCCGCCACAATGAATCCCGTGATGATGGTCATCAACAACGAACTGGCAATAGTGGTGCTAACCGTGTTCATCAGTTCCGAATCCATTTGACGGAAGCCCCATATCATGGCACCCACCAGCGCACAAGCACCCCCCAAGGTGAACAACATGGTGCGGTTCAGCAGATTGATGCCCTGCCAGAGGCTTGTGATGATGATGCCTGCCAACGTGGCGAAGAATGTAGCTATCAGGATGGGAATGAAAATGTCTGTAGGTTGTGCCGCGCCCAACTGAACGCGATAGGTCATGATGGTTACTGGTATCAGCGTCAGGCCGCTGGTGTTCAGCACCAGGAACATTATCATGGGGTTCGAAGCCGTTTCTTTCAGCCGGGAACGCTCAGCCTCTGTGAGTCCCTCTTTCTTGCTGATTTGCTCCTGTTTGATTTGTTCCATCTGCTCCATGGCCTTCAAACCCAATGGAGTGGCAGCATTGTCGAGCCCCAGCATGTTGGCGGCAATGTTCATAAAGATGCTGCCCGTAGCCGGATGACCTTTGGGGATGTCGGGAAACAGTTTGCTGAACAACGGCGAAAGTATTCGTGCCAGCACATTCACCACACCGCCGCGCTCACCAATCTTCATCACGCCCATCCACAACGAGAGCACGCCCGTAAGTCCGATTGAAATCTCAAAAGCCGTCTTCGATGAAGAGAACGTGGAATCCATCATGGCTGGAAACACAGTGGTGTCACCCATGAAAATGAGCTTGCCCAACGCAATGATAAACGCCAATACAAAAAACGCAATCCAAATATAATTCAGTACCATAATTCAAAGATTATCTACTCCTTAATAAGAGGAAAACAGGAAAAAACCGTTCATCTCAATTCCGTTGTTTGGTTTTTCCCTGCTCTCCTCGTTGAGTCGCCTACCGGCCTGTTACTTTACCAGCACCTTGCGGCCATTGACAACATAGATGCCCTTGTGCAGCGTTGTACTGTTCACACGTTGTCCCTGCAGGTTATAAACCGCGTTGACGTCCTGCGAACGTTGTGTATCGTACTGCTTAATGCCATCGGATATTGTCTCCTCGGCAGCCTCAATCTCGCTGAACGGGTAGCCGCTCTTCACGCCGCTTGCACCTGTTGAAGCATCGGTGGGAACAGCCAGATAAGCCTTGTGCGCACCATTGGTAATCTGCGTGCCGTTGTTAGAGTTCTTGCCCCAGTAGAAGCCAACAGACTCTGGGTCGCTATCCTTGTTGAGCGACAGCATGTAGTACTTATAACCCGGCTCGCTGATAGTAGTGCGCTCGTCGGTACCACAGAGCAGATTATCTTCGTCTTCAAATCCGCCGTCCTCTGTAACCTCGAATGAGTAACTGCCTTCAGTAGCCTTGAGTACAACGCCAGTGCCCTGCGGAATCACATCACCAGCCTCATAAACCGTACTTATGGTCAGCTTGTCGGTGCCCATCTTGTAGGTATAAGCCTCCATTCCTTCAGGAACAACAAGGTTCTTGTCGCTGTAGTACATGGTGGCGTAGCCCACGCTGCTCACATTAACAGTCATGATTTCGGGCTCAAGAGGCACGTTGGTATCCACGAGCATGATGTCGTCAATGTAGAGACGCTTTTCGGATGTGAATGTCAGGGTGACGTCGCCCGTAGCTTCTGTCAGGTGCACCGTGTAGCTTGTCCATTCTGTATTCAAGCCAGAGAAGGTTTTTTCATCTTCTGTATTGGCTCCAGTGATTGTGAGCGTCAAGCTGCCATTATCATTTCCGTATTTCTTCAGCTTGAAGGTCAGACGGCCATTGCCGGTGAGCCCGATGTTGCCAGTAGTCATTGAGCCGGCAACCGAGCTTGAACCGAATTTACCACAGCCGCCATCGCTATAGCCATCTTTTCCTGCATAAACTTTGCTAATGCTGCTCCAGTTGTCGTAATCCAGAACGTCGCTGCTTGTTGTAAGTACTGTGCTGCTATCACTACTTCCTGTATATCCGCTGAAGCTCTCGTACATCAGCGCCGTAGCACTCTCGTCTTTCAGGAATACGGTTACGGTGCCGACATGTATAGTCTTATCCGACGTGTTGGTGAAGGTGACCGAAGTGCTTTCGCCCGTCCACTCGTTGCCATCAACATTGTCAAATCGGAATATCGTACCGTTGTCTGATGTGAAGACAATCTTCACTATCGGAGTCTCCGAAGAGAATGTCAGCTTACCGCCACCATATACTTGCAGATAGGTGGTTCCTACAACCGGATCATCATACACTCTTGTCGTGTAATTACTGCCACCTGTAATATTCATGGTAACATCGCCACTGGTATAATCGCCATACACTTCCGTGTACCATCCAGCCTCCTCTGGCTTTCCAATGCCGAGTGCCTCAAGGCCTTCATCGGTATTGAAGATGAATGTGGCATCGGCCTCCACTACTTCTTTCTCGCTCACTTCGAGTATGTAGCTGGCACTAAATGGGTTGTAATCATCGTTACCTGCAAAGCTGGCAGTGATAGTCACGATACCAGGGCCTTGTAACGTCACTGCGCCTGTCTGAGCATCGACCGTGGCCACCTCCATATTAGAACTAGAGTATTCAACGGTCAAGTCTTCAGGATCGGTAGTTAGCGTGGGAGGCGTGAATGTCTCACCCAATGTTGCCTCAACACTTGGTTCGCTGAATGTCATGGAGACATTCTGCTTATCTGAGGGCGTACTTTGCACATACAAATAAACAGGCTGTTGTGCACTGGTATAGCAGGCAAAACGCGGGTTATTCGCATTGAACTGCAAAACGCGGGTTTCATCGCTGCCGGCTTTCAAGATGGCACCATTAACGCCCAAGTCTATGATCCAACTGTATTCACTCGTGGAAGTTTGCAGAGAGTTGCCCGAACTCCATGACAAGTAAGTGCCGTCGTCAAGTTGGAATGACCAGCCACTTGTAGTTCTGCCCAGTGTCAACACCATCACAGAACTGTTCCCAAGCGATACCGTTCCGTCAGTATTTCCATAAATAACCTTAGCAATACCGAATTTTGTGGCCGTGGTGGAAATTTCACCTAATGCACAAAGATCGCCTTCATATACAAGGATATAGTTTTGTCCGGCCACCAATTGCGAAGCATTCGTAACCTTTTCAAACACATCGCCCACAGGTGTCTCGCCCGATGACAGGGTATAGGTGGCGGTTGCCACGCTGCTGCTGTTGCCCTCACCGTCGTAAGCGACAGCCTTGATGGTGGTGGTTTCTGTCAGCGTGATGGCGCCTACGTACTGTGTACTGTTGTCCGATGGGGTACTGCCATCTGTGGTGTAATAGATGGTGGCGCCATTGGTGCTGCAACTCATAGTCACGCTGAGCGATTCTGTGAATGTCGAGCCAGTGGCTGGCGTGAAGGTGGGTGCGGCAACGAAGGTTGACGTGCTGTTATAGTTGTCATAGCTGAACGTCTCGTTCACCTTGTCACCCCAGATGTAGTCCTCTAGTCCCGGGTAATCCACAAACGGGTTGCGGTTCTTCTGATTCGTATCAGAATAGACCGCGTTGTTGCGGGCTATCTCCACATCATCGACAGGGTCTGCCTTAGACCAGCGCATCAGCATATCCAAATACCATTGGGCGAAAGGCTGATAATAGGTGCCAGTAAATATTCCACCACCCCATCCTGTTATGCTGTTCTGGTAGCTGGTTGCCATATAGAAGTAGATGCGCGCAATGTCGCCTTTCACCTCGTCGTTAGGCTCAAACACTGTGCCTGAACCACCTGGGGTTTTGCATGTGCCCAACTTGCAGTAGCCGTTGTTCGAGGAGTAGGTAGCCGTTTCCACCTCAGCCAAGACGTTGTTGCTGCGCATGTTGTTCACATAGCCGTCAACAGGCACTACCTGAATGACGTCGCTCTTGGGAAGACCTGATCCAAACCAGCTCTGTGGCACCAAGTGTTCGCGGTTGTAGCTGTCACCCTCTTTATTATATGATGCACCTTGTTTGCTTCCACCTATCACATAGTTTGTGCTGTTGGAATACCAATCGCGCAGATAGCCGTCACTCCGTTTGTCGGTCTTTTCGTAGGCCGTCCACAGACCAGAATACGAAACGGGAGCAGGTGTTGACAACTTAATGATATTGTACATTGCGGTCTTCAAGGCTTCGCCTTTCTTTCCGTCTGCTGCCTGATAATACGTACCGCTGCCATTGGGAGCTTGAGCATAAGCCCCAATAACAGTCAGGCACAGCAGCATTGCTGCAAAAAATCTCCTTTTCATCGTTGTTTTTCTTGGTTAGGATTACTTCACCACAACCTTCTTGCCGTTCACAATATAGATACCCTTTGGTAACTTTGAACTTTCAATTCTTCTTCCCTGCAGGTCGTAGATGGCAGAGCCATTAAATTGTAAATTGTAATTCTGTAAATTGTAAATGCCTGTGGTTCCCATCTCACTGAACAAGAAGAAGCTCTTGCTACCAGCGGCTTGTAGCGGCAACGGCAGGTAAGCCTTGTGTGCCTTGCTCACGAACGGCTCGCCATTGGGATGGTTCTTGGCAAAGTAGAAGCCCACCGAGCCAGGGGTACTGTTCTTGTCGAGTGACAGCATATAGAACTTATAACCTTCGGTGCTGCCGTCAGGACCTACAGTCTCAGTGTCCTCATCGAAGCCCATCAGCAGGTTAGCATCGTCCTCTTCACCATTGTCAGGTGTCTTGTAGAACGAATACTCATGACTTGTTACGCCTTCTTCTAAGGCAACCTGGTCAACAAGCACTACGGCAGTACCCTGGGGAATCACATCGCCAGCCTCATAAGCCTTGCTTTCCTCCAACTTACCGTCAGCCATAGCGTATGTAACGGCCTTAACACCCTCGGGCACCACAAGGTTCTTTTGACTATAGTACAACGTAGCATAGCCCGTTTTGCCAATAGTGACCGTTTCGGCAGTCTTCTTCAGACGGTAAATCTGCGGAACTGCCATATTTGTAGTTGTGCTCTTATAACATGCGAAAATAATTGCGCTTGGGTTATAACGAAGAAGGTTGGCCTGATTCGTTCCTTGGAACTGGATGGTGGCATCACCGTCACTAATAGAAATGGTTGCCTTTGAATTATCATCATATGTGGCCTTTGTTCTCAATGTGTTGCCAGAATTACCAATATATAGATAACCGTTGCCCACATTAAACAGATAGTAGTCGCCGTCTTTCTCCAAGGTAATCACCTGGGCAGCACTGCCCGGAGTCAGCGTGTTGTCGGAATTCAGTATAACATCATTGGTCGCAGAACGGTTACTCGTGGCCTGGTTGGTACTCATCACTCTCTTGACGTTATTACCAACATTAATATAGGCAAACAGCAACTTGTCGCCTGGCACAAGTGTATTTGCGTCAGTCACCAGTTCATAGCGGTCGGCATTGGGATCAATTGGAGCTTCATTCACTACGAGTGTGTAAGAAGTTGATGACGGGTTATAGTAAAGGTTGCCGACAAATGAAGCGGTGATGGTGGTTGAGCCAATACCTACAATTGTCACCTCGCCTGTTTCCGGATTAACTGTAGCCACATCTGTGTCGCTACTGGTGTAGTTTACTGGCACATTCAAACCCGCAGGCTCAATGGTGAGTGTGGGCTGAGTAAAGGTTCCACCCCATGTCATCTCAATTTCCGCGGGGTCGAAGCTCATGGCAATGTCCTGTTTCTCCTGCGGTTCTGTAAATTCCATATACAAGTGAGACACTATCATCGAAGTGGTTGGATTACTTGTGTAGGTGGTGAAGCGCGGTTGACCTGAATTGTAGAGCATGGTACCATAATCACCAAAGGTCATGCCAACACCTACAGTACCATTGTTTTCAAGTGTCCAGTCTTGTGCCGAATTGCTGTATGCCATTTTCTTGGCAGCAGTGGCATAAAGATACTGACCAGTGCTCTCGTTCTTGAATGCCCATCCGTTGTTGGTTTCCTCAAGAACAAACACAGCCACGTTATCACTAATGGTTATGAGATCCCCGTCTTCTTCAACATTCACATCCTGACTGCTCAGATAAGGATTAGTTACGGTTTGCAATGCTCCCGCAGCCTTGCTCTTGCTTTCGCAGGCAATGATATAGCGCATGTCGCTCTCCAAATCATCTATAGACTCTACGCGCCGGAATGTGGTTGTTTCGGAGTTGCTGACAACACCGATAGTATACTTAGCCGTCACCACATCGCTCTCTTCACCATCCTTTATGGCAACAGCCTTCAGGGTGGTGGTTTGGCTCACGGTGATGGGGCTGCTATAAACAGTTCCATGGGTGGCCGACGGTGTGCTGCCGTCAGATGTGTAGTAAATGGTCGAACCCTCGGTCTCACAGCTGATGCTCACGGTCTGTGCATCTGCAAAGCGGCCAGGAGCAGGCGAGAACACGGGCGAGGCAACAGTGCTGATGCCCTTGAAGTTGAACGAGATGGTGCCGTTGGAATTCTTCGTGATGTTCTCCACAGACGAGTCCAGATAATAGGTATTGTCCGAATTCTTGTTATAGAACTTGGCGGCAGGGGTTGTGCTCTTGTTGAAAGCATTCACACTGCCGTATGGGAAGGGGTCAGTGGCCATACCTTCTTCTGTGTAGTATTTTTGCCCCCAACTATAGTAATAATCATACACGTTGTCTGCAGGAATCCACGTCATGCGCTGGTGGTCTGGGTCGTCGTTGGGTGTGTTTGCGTTCCACGCTGATGCGCTATAATCAACATGCACAATGAGCAGGCCCGCACCAGGCAAACTGGCATCCCAGCCAACCTTCTGACGGTTTTCCAACATGTAATACTCGTTGGTGTTGCCCTGATTATAGATAATGAAAGTCTCACCACCGTTCTGTAGTGCCTGCATGTTCGTGACATTCCGCGTATAAAGCAGCTCAGTGGGAGTTTTCCAGCCGGCCACCCAGCGCTCCCAGCCCGTATAACCGGCAGGCTGGTAGCCGTCACCATTGTATGAGCCGCTGTCCATCAGGTCCCAATTGCCCATGCCCTGACCTCCACTATAGTCAGTATCGTAGAAATCGGGATAACCCAGACAGTGGCTGAATTCGTGGCACATGGTGCCGATGCCGTTCAATGCACCCGTTGAACCGTTCTTCTCACCGCCACAGGCGTATGTGTCAATCTTCACGCCATCGAGCCATTTCGCGCCCGGACCGTCTCCATAATAGTGTGCAGATGAGAGACTCCATTCATGCGGCCAGATGGTGTCAGCTGCGCCGCCGTCGGCCGCACCCTTGCCGGCATAAACAACATACACCTGGTCCACCTCATTGTCACCATCCCAGTCATAATCAGCAAAGTTTACCTGACTATCGACCAAATCCAAGGCTTCTGACACCATCGTCGCAGGATACATGTCATTGCCTCCTGAGTCGTTTTGGCCATAATAAGACTGTGAGTTGCTCACAGTAACAGGCCCGACCACATCGAATGTCAAATCAAACTGTTCCTCGCTCTGAGCATAGAAATAGTCGTGCATAGACCCCTTGAAGTTGCCCTGCACATAGTTCGTGTTGTTAACAATGCTCGGAAACTGGTTAGCGTTAGAAGTAGTGAAAGCAACGTCGCTGAAACTCACCAGAATGATGAGTCCTTTTTTTGAGCCTGTATAGTTGCCCACCTGACCCACCTTGCTGGGAGCAAGGCGGCGCATTCGCTGCTTATTAACAGCCGAGCGGCGTACTTGTGACTTCTGCTTAACGGCTTCTGCATCAACAAGTTGATAAACATTGCTGCCTTTGACAGCCTGATAGGCTTTGCCGTCATCGCCGAGCCAATAGTGGCCAAACTCGTCACCCACGAGCTGGGCGGTAACAGTCGTTCCGTTGGTAAGTGTAAGTTGACGTTTCAGTCCTGGTTTTGCAGGCACGGCCCACAATGCTGTGGCCACAAAGAGCAGCAGCACCATTGCGATGGCCTTGCGCTGTGCGTTTTGAATTGTAAGGATTTGCTTCATTTTTCCTGTTTGTTTATTGTTTTTATTTGTTTTATTTGTCGTTTTAATTGTATGATTCAACGTTAGTGATATGCCTATTTTGACACAGATGATTGGTGAATTATTTCACACAAGTGCATAAAGCGTACAAAGTTACATAGAATTCGGCAAACTGCAAAGAAAAACGCAAAGATTTAGGAAAAATTCATTTTTTGACAGAGAGAAGTTTCGACAGAGAGACAAAGAGAGAGGACATTTAGACAGACAGACGGTTGGGGACAGAGAGACAAAGAGAGAAGACATTTAGACAGACAGACGGTTGGGGACAGAGAGACAAAGAGAGAAGACATTTAGACAGATAGATGGTTGGGGACAGAGAGACAAAGAGAGAACGACGTTTAGACAGATGGATGGTTGGGGACAGAGAGACAAAGAGAGAAGACATTTGACAGATGGATGGGTTGGGACAGAGAGACAAAGAGAGAAAGACTATTTGACAGATGGATGGGTTGGGACAGAGAGCAAAGAGAGAACGACATTTGACAGATGGATGGGTTGGGACAGAGAGACAAAGAGAGAAAGACTTTTTGACAGATGGATGGGTTGGGACAGAGAGACAAAGAGAGAAGACATTTAGACAGATGGATGGTTGGGGACTGAGAGACAAAGAGAAAACGACATTTAGACAGATAGACAAACGAAGCAATCAAACAATTCCAAACAGCAACCGGCCAAGTACAAGCGCTACGCCTCTGTTGGCATAAGCACCTGTACTTGGCCGGTTTGCTTTACTTGAATAACAGTCTGACAGATTAAATGTCTTTCTGTCTAACTGTCTGAACGTCAAATAAGACTCTTTGTCTCTCTGACGAAGGACTCTCTGTCGAGATTACTCTTCCCAGACACTGCGGAACTGCTTGGGAATGCCTGAGCCTCCCTCTTCGTCATCAAACTGAGCACCTTTACCCAGCTGGTCGCCGTCGCCCTCTTCATCGTGAGCAGACATGTCCTGCATAAGTTGTTGTTCCATTACCTGCAGCTTGATGGCAGGTGTGATATATTCTTTCATTTCCATAATCTTCTTATACCTTATTTATATATATAATATGTTTTGTTTCTTTTTTGTCCCGCACAGAGGAACAGAGGTTGAGGAGTGAAGCTCCGTCAGCTCATGTTCCCCTGTGTGAGAACTTTCATTCACTCTTATTTTACCAGCACCTTCTTGCCGTTGATGATGTAGATACCACGCTGCAGTGTGTTCACGCGCTGTCCGTTCAAGTTGTAAATCTTCAGGTCTTCTGTGTTGAACATCGGACTTTCAACAGCTCCAATGCCGTCGGCAATTTCTGCCTCACTGAACAGGTAGCAGCTCTTCGCATTCAGGCTCTTGGGCACTGCCAGATAAGCCTTGTGGGCACCGTTGGTGAATGCCTCGCCGTTCGGGCAGTTCTTAGCAAAGTAGAAGCCCACTGACTTGTCTTCACCCTTTGAGTTACGTGAGAGCATATAGAACTTGCAGTCGAGATTCTCAGCCCATCCTTTCGCTGTTGTCAATTCTGCTGCGTCGGTACCAAGCAGAAGGTTGTCTGCGGGGGCAAATTCCTCGCTGCCAGGAATCTCAAAGAATGTGTAGCTGCCTTGTGTTGCTTTCAGCACAACGGCCGTGTTCTTAGGAATAAAGTGGTTATTAATCTCTGTGAACGTTATCTTGCCGTCGTTGTCACCAACCTGTGAAACGTATTGTGCCGTCATACCCTCGGGAATAGCCAGAGCCTTGTCGCTGTAGTACAGTGTGCTGTAGCCGGTTGAGCCAATGGTGACAGGAATCTCATCAACGGTGGTCAGCTTGTAGAGAGCTATCGGCTGCTGGCCGCTCCTGTAGTAGCGGAAGCGCTGCTGGTCAGAAGCATAGTTGTAACGGAGAATGCAATTTCCACTTGCAGTAATCACGGCATTACCGTCGTCATCGAAGTCGATAGTATTTGTATATGCTGTTGATGTGCTCGTATCCAAACCATTTGAGTTTGCAGTTTTGCCGATATACTTATCATTCGAAGACTTAATGGTATATTCATTTTCATTGCCCGTTGACTCAATGATAAATGCTGCGGCATTGGTGGCATCGTTTGCAACAATCAGTTTCTCTGCAATGGTTACGTCAATGATGTTGTTTGCTGCATCCAACTTACCATTAGCATCTTCATAACTTCCGTCGAATGCCACGCTTGAGTGAGTGTCATTGCCCTCATATACAATCAGGTAATGTCCGTCGGTCAAGTCGTCAGTTGAAGTAACCTTCACATAGGCGTTGCCGTCGAGAACAATTGGCCAGCCAGTGATGGTGAGCGTCTTGTCTGTAGCATCAAACGTGAGTGTCCAAGCCTTGTCGTTTTCAACCTTCATGACGAGGTTATGACCATTAGAAACTGACATTGAGATAGGATTATCTGAAATATCGGTTGTAACCCAGAAATCTCCATCGGCTTCAGCACCATACCATGCTCCGTCGCTGTCAACAATCTTGAATTCCTCATCCAATTCAATTACCTGAGAAACAGTGTAAGTGCCGTCAGCATTCTTAGTCAGCGGGGTAGCTGTGGTGTTCCAATCGTTGAAATCACCTGCCAGATAGTAGGTCTTTTCGGGCCAGCTGCCATCAACAGTAATCAGAGGATTGTTGTTAGCATCGAACGAAACGGTGATGTCCCATGTGCCGGCAATTGGCATGTAGAAGTTGGCACCTGCTACCAGCGGTACATCGGTGTGGTTGTCAGCAGTAAGCCAGTACTGGTTGCCGTCAGCCTGTCCACCAAGCCATACGGGATCTGAAGAACCAGCTTCCATCTTGATGATCTTGAACTCGGCAGCTTCTGCCATCTCTACGCCTGTCAGTGTGTAGCTGCCGTCGGCGTTCTTGGTCATCTCAACCTTATTGTCAGCCCAGTCGGTCATAGTACCTGCAAGGTAATAGCTGATTTCGCCCAAGACTTCAACCTCTCTCGGGTTGGCAATCTGTGGACCATCATAGCAACCGATGTTACCTGTCAGGCTGATGACGTCGTCAACAGCAAAAGTAATGTCATTTGCTCTGTTGAAGCGAACCAAGATTGTATTGTCGCCCTGAGCAATAGTCACATTCAGATTATTAATCTCAGTGACGGTGGCATTTTCAATTCTCACCACTTCGGCCTGATCATTGTTGGTAATCTGGTCAATGGTGTAGTTATTCACATTCACTGTGTAAGATCCATCATACGATTCAATGGTTGGAGTCTTGATTTCCAGCAGACCATGATAATCAGCAAGAATACCTCTTACGGAAATCACATCGCCAGCAGCCACAGAGAGGTTGTTGTCACCATAGACTACAATAGCAGCTGTTCCGTCCTCAATATATGCAGTCTTGGTGTAAACACTTGTAACGACACCATGAACCAGCACCTCGGTATCTACACTCTTTGTACGAGCCTCAGCAATGGTGATGGCGGTTATTGGTGCATTAACGGTCAGCGTGTAGGATGCTGAGCCTGCACGGAAGTTTTCGGTAGCCTCTGAGCTTGCTGTGATGGTGGTGGTTCCAGCACCTATGATGGTTACTTCACCAGTACTTTCATCAACGGTGGCTACTGTGGGATCAGAACTCTCGTAAACGATGGTTCCATCAAATCCATCAGCGTATGTAAGCGTCGGAGCGGTAAAATCGCCGCCTACTTGAGCAGAAACAGAAGTTTCGCTGAAAGCAAGCTCAGGATTAGCCAATACGGGACCGTCTGTGGGTTTCTTGTAGAACTTGAAGGTTTGGCCTTGGATATTGCTGTTTATTGATGTATAGCATCTCCAGTCTTGAGAGTTGTAAATACCCACATAGCGGCTTGTGCCTGCGTGCTTAAGATAGCCTTGATCAACAGTGAACGTATTTGCAGTATTGTCACCCACGCGCACACCATTGTTGGTGCCTGTGCAATAGAGCCATGTTGAAGTATTACCATCAGGATAGAAAGTATAGCCATTGGAAGCATTACCACTAATATTCCACTTGATATTGTCGGGAATAGTACCAGTCAGCAATCCATTGCTCACAGTCACAGATACGGCAGCAGGAGGATAGCCTGTTCCTTTGTCATTAGACATGGCGTAATTAGCTCCGTTGTTTCCAACAATCACAAACACGTCATCTTCTGTCAAGTCAGCGAGATTTGTTTCAATCCAAGAATCGCTGTCACCACCAGTAATGATGGTGTAGGTAGCCTCAGCAACATCACTGTCGGTCATTCCTTCTTTCACGGCAATGGCCTTGATAGTGGTTGTTTCATCAATTTCAATGGCTCCTTCATATTCATCGCTTGAAGATGAAGGAGTGCTGCCGTCAAGTGTGTAATAAATCGTTGCACCTTCAGTAGTTGTACTAATCTCTACTTCCTGAGCCGTCGTGAAAGCACCACCTTCGGGAGAGAATGTGGGAGTGGCTACAGTTAAAGCAGCAGTACCTGCTTTGTAAATCTTAATAGCAGTAATTTGGGTGTTGTGACTTGATGTAACCTTGATTGTGTACTGCGTTCCTGCAGCCTGATAATCTTGATCAATTTCATAGGTGTTTGTACCAGTAACACCCGTTGTTTCTGTACTAACAGCGACATCATCAACAAAGATGTTTTGTTTGCAAGAACCAGATGCACCAGTCCTTCCTACAACCTCAATCTTTTCCACATCGAAGCTATAGGCGGGCAAAGTGATGTAGGCACCTTGTTTGCCAAGCATAAAGTAGCCACCGTTCATCTTGAAGTTTGCACTTCCTTCACCTGTAATAGTAACGGTGCCATCGGTGAGGACTCCATCGGAAGCAGTCCAATCTGAACCTGTGAAGTCATACGTGACTTCTTGAGCCCACGCTGCATTCGCTCCCCCCAATAGGGTGAGGAATAGCATTGTTAGAAATAATCGTAATTTTTTTGTCATAGTTGTAAGTATTTAAAAATGTTTATGATTCTCTCGTACTATCGTTGTTTTCAGGTTTTGTAGTTTTTAAAAAACTTGCACACACTGATACAGCGTACAAAAATATGTATTTTTGATGAAACAAACAAGGAAAAACGGAAATATTTCGCGCGCGAACATAAAAATAATAGATAAACAAGTATTTTTAACGGATGAAAACAATACTTGCCATCTATTATTCTCTCTTTCTAAATGTATAAAAGTCTTTCTGTCGAAAAGTATAATTGTCTAATTGTCTTTTCGTCTAATTGTCTAATTGTCAAAAAATCTCTATGTCTCTCTGTCAGCAATCACTTTGTCTCTCTGTCGAAAGCCTCTGGCGGCAGTCCTCAAGAATGCTGAGCAGTTGGGGCATTGTCTCTGCGCGGAGCATGGCAATGCGGGTCTGCCGGAAGTCGGGGATGCCTTTGAAGATGGGTGTGGCAGCAAGGTGACGGCGGGTGTGCAGAATGCCGCGGTATTCATCGATGCGCTCCACATTGATGCGCAGTTGCTCGATGAGGATGTCAAGCTTTTGGTCGAAAGTAAGATTCGTGGGTACGGAGGTACGGAGGTACGGGGGTACGAGAATAGTATGCTCGCTTGCGTTCCCATTAGTGTCTCCATCAGCAAAGGTGTTCTCGTACTCCCGTACCTCCGTACCCTCGTACCTCCGATAGTCCCCATCCAGATAATCGCGTATTTCCTTGAAAATCCAGGGACGGCCGAAGGTTGCGCGGCCCACCATGATGGCATCCACACCATAGCGGTCGAAAGCCTCTGCTGCCTGCTGAGGGGTTGTAATGTCGCCGTTGCCAATAATGGGGATGGTGATGCGCGGGTTGCGCTTCACTTCACCGATGAGTGTCCAGTCGGCCTGGCCGGTGTACATCTGGCTGCGGGTGCGCCCATGGATGGTAAGTGCCTGGATGCCACAGTCCTGCAGCTGCTCGGCCAACGTGGTGATGATGAGTTGCTCGTGGTTCCACCCGAGGCGGGTTTTCACTGTTACGGGCACATGAACAGCATTGACCACGCGGCGGGTGATGTCGAGCATCTTGGGAATGTCCTGCAACATGCCCGCACCAGCACCCTTGCCTGCCACTTTCTTCACCGGACAGCCAAAGTTCAGGTCTATGAGGTCGGGGCCAGCCTGTTCCACAATCTGTGCAGCCTCAACCATTGCCTCCACATCGCGCCCATAGATTTGAATGCCCACAGGGCGCTCTTCATCGCTGATAGTGAGCTTGTTGACGGTGCTCTTGATGCTGCGCACCAATGCCTCGGCGCTCACAAACTCGGTATAGACCATGGAGGCACCAAACCGCTTGCACAGCAAACGGAATCCTATGTCGGTAACGTCTTCCATGGGTGCAAGGAAAACAGGCTTTGGGCCGAACTCTATATTTCCTATTCTCATATTCTCTAGAAAATTTATTCGTAAAGCATCACTTTGTGACGCTAAAGTGCCACTTTATGAACGCAAAGCATTGGTTTATGAATGCAAAGCATTGGTTGGCGGAAATAAGGCGTTTTTTCAGGGCAACGGTCATTGCAGCAGGTGATAGAAACCACCGGCAAGCGTTTTCACCACGCCCTTCATCTCCAACTGAAACAGCAGTGAGGCCATGCGGCCAATGGGAATGCCGGTGCTAACAGAAAGCGTGTTGATTTGCAGGTCACCCTCGTGGCGCAGGAAAGCCACGATGGACTCCTCATCGGGTGAAAGCGCAGGAAACATATTGCGCTCAATGCCCTGCTGCTGAGCTTGTTGCAGCGCAGCATCGGTCTGCCAACCCATGAGGCGCACAAAGTCATCGGCACTGCCAAGCAGGGTGGCTGCATTGTCGCGGATGAGGTTGTTGCAACCCTCAGAGAAATTGTCACCCACACGTCCTGGAACGGCAAACACTTCCCGGTTGTAACTGCGAGCCAATTCTGCCGTTATCAGACTGCCACCCTTTGCCGCGGACTCCACCACAATGCAGGCATCGGACATTCCTGCCACAATGCGGTTGCGCCTGACAAAGTTCACCTTGTCGGCATTGGTGTGGGTGGTGAACTCGGTGAGCAAGCCACCCTGCGTGAGCATCTGAATGGCCGTTTCCCTATGGCGTGGAGGATAGAGGTCGTCAAGCCCATGAGCCAGTACAGCCACCGTGGGCAAACCATTGTGCAGGGCATTGCGATGTGCCTGAATATCAACACCATAGGCCAGACCGCTAACCACAAGCACATTGGGGCACAAGAGGTGCAGGTCGGCAAGGAAACGGCGCACAAAATCCTGTCCGTAGATGGTGGCGTGGCGTGTGCCCACCATGCAGATGACCCGTTGGCTGTTGAGGTCGGCATTTCCACGATAGTAGAGCACCAAGGGGGCATCCTCACACTCGCGCAGACGCTGTGGATAGCCTTCATCGTTGAAGCACAGCGGTGTGATGGCGTGCTGCTGGTCGAAAGTCAGTTCCTCTTCTGCTCGTTTCAGCTCTCCGTCAACTGTCAGCAGCATTTCCTGCAACTTGGGTGAGGCATCGGGCACCACACTGCGTATGTCATGGCGGTGGTCCATGATGGCCGTGGCACTGCCCAGTTGTCTGTAGAGCTGTAGCAGAGGTGCGGGCTGGTAAGAGAACACGCGAGTGAGTGCAATGCAGTAGAGGGTTTCCATGGGGGAAATGATGGGAATTATGAGAGTGATGGGAGGATTGGGAATGATGAGAATGATGGGGTGTTATGGGCTGTTTTTCTCGATGAAATGGGCAAAAGCTGCATCATATTCGGGACTGTTGGCCAGTCTTCCGTTGACAATGCACACCAGTTCGGCAGTGCCACGGAAGCAGAGCTGATTGTCGTTGGCACGGAAGATGTCCTGACGGAACACATAGCGAATGCCCTCCTTGGTGAGCGCAAGGCGCGAGATGAACTCATCATCGCTGCGCAGGGGAACCTTGAACTGCAGGTTCATGCGGGCCACCACAGCATCAATGCCCTTGCGGTGCATTTCGGCAAAGCTCAGGCCGCACTCCTTGAGGAACAAGTGGCGCGTGTGTTCCATGTAGTGCAGGTAGTTGGCGTTGTTTACAATGCCCTCGATGTCGCATTCATAGTCGCGCACCATCATGCGGGTTTCAAAGATGTATTTCATTGGTTGAGGAAAGATGGGAATGATGGGAGTTATGGGAAGAATGGGAGGAATGGAAGTTACTGACTTTCAGCTCGTTTCAGATACTCATAGCCAAAACGGCAACGCAGGCAGTCCTTTCGGTCACAATAGTTGTTTTTCAGTTGAATGAGCGCCTGACTGTCACCAGCTGTGTGCACGTCAAGCCCACATTGCTGCCACATGCGCGTGATGTGGTTGTTCTCGGCCCTGAGTTGCTCAAGCAAGTCAAAAGCACGGTCACAGAGCCGTTGGTTGCTGCGGTGCCTACCATAGGCAAAAAGCATGGGTATGGCGGTGTTGATGATGAGCAGATTGAGCGATGAAACCGTGAGTTTCTTCTGGGTCTTGCAACTCGTGGAGCCAAAGGTGTAGTGGGTTTCCCAGTAGGGAGTGACGCAGGTTTCAAGCAACTTTTGCAGCTGTTCCACGGTCTCACATTCCACCAGCTGGCTGAGCCCTGCCCGATGCTGATGGTAGAGATTGGCCAACTGCGCAATGCGAATGTGGGGGAAGTTCTGTGGACGCAGGCGAAGGAAACGCCAGAGTGTGACATCCATGGGCTTGAGCCCGAACTTGTGGGCCAGATATTGATACTCGCCTCTCAAACGTGTGAAATAGCCCTCTTTCAAGGCGTCTTCCAGGTAGTATTTGGGAATGGTGTCGGTTTCAAGCAGGCCTGCCTGCCCCATGAAGAACGCCTCCACCTGAAACAAATCATCGCGGTGATGAGCCACACAGTTGAGGGGAATGTTCAATGCCCACGTCTCAAAGGCATCGCCATTGATGCCAAAGCCGTAATTGCGTGCCATGGTGACGAAATAGGCCGCTTCCCATGAGCCATCACACAATTCCACACGGCGGGCAATGGCCTGGGTCTTCTGTTCCAGCCGCTCGGTCTGCAGCGCACTCATCCATGCATGGACGGTGAGCGATTTGAGGCTGGGAATCAGGCGGTAACAAGGAGGATAACTGTCGGTTGTGAGCAGCTGCTGGTAGTTTTGCTCCACCATTGGCGGCACTGTGAGCTGCATCTGTGGCGGATGGTTGCCGCTATGCGTCTGTATGTCGGCGTCAATGAGCCCACACACATGCAGCACCACATTGTCGTAGGCAGCATCGCGGTCATGGCCATGACGGAACCAGTCGGTGGCACGGTCATGAATCTCCACATTGCCCACCCAGAGCGTTCCACCGATTTTTATCTTGGCATTGAAAAAGTCGGGGCCACTGTTGCGGTTGTGAAGTCCGGGGTCAATAACCTCCACCGCCTGACCGTCAGCAGTAACCAACGGCTCAAGCGGAAAAAGTTTGTGCTTCCAACAGTAGTGCAGCAGTTGCTCCATGTTTTTTGTGGGAAGGATGGAAGTGGATGTAAATAGAGGGATTGATGGAGGCGGGGTTTATTCTCCTTTGAGGCACTCAGCCATGGCACGTCCGAGGGCCTCGCACTGTGCAAAGGTCTCTGGGGTGAGGCTCTGCTTGATTTCCACGGGCTCACCAACAGGTTCGAAGTGCAATTTTTCGCCATTCCATCGGGCAATTTCGGCCACAGCCTTGCTGGCCCATCCATAGGAGCCAAACCATCCGATGAGGTGGTTTTTAATGTCCTTTCCGGCCAGTTCAGAGAGCAGCACGTCCATCTCATGATAGAGCCCGGTGTTGTAGGTGGGTGCTCCCACGATGAGTGCCTTGTAGCGGAACACATCGCGGATGATGTAGGAGTGGTGGGTTTTCGACACATTGTACATCACAATGTTCTTCACACCCGCCTGACTGGCAGCACGGGCAATCACCTCTGCTGCCCGCTCAGTGTTACCATACATGGTACCGTAGCAAATGACGAGTCCTGGCTCTGTCTCATAGCGGCTCATGCGGTCATACATACTGACCACCTTATCTATATAGGTGTGCCACACGGGTCCGTGGGTGGCGCAGATGTAGTCGAACTGAATGCCAGCAAGCTTTTTGAGCGCATTCTGCACGGGAGTGCCATATTTGCCTACGATGTTTGAATAGTAGCGCACCATTTCGAGCCAGAAAGTGTCGCAGTTGATTTGTTCGTCAATGATGCCACCGTTCAATGCTCCGAAACAACCAAAGGCATCGCCACTGAAAAGCACGGTTTTATCGGTGGTTTTGCACAGGGTCACCATGGTTTCGGGCCAGTGCACCATAGGTGTGAGCACGAAACTGAGGTTGGTGGTTCCCAACGACAGGGTGTCACCGTTTTTCACCTCCATCTGGTCGCTGTCAATGCCATAGAAGCCCTGCAACATACCAAAGGTTTTCTTGTTGCCAATCATCTTGACATCGGGATAATACTTCTTGATGAGTGCCAGCGAGCCGCTGTGGTCGGGCTCCATGTGGTTGATAACCAGGTAGTCAATGGGACGGTCGCCAATCACCTCGCGGATGTTCTGAATGAAGGGAACGAAGAAATCCACCTCCACCGTATCGATGAGGCACACCTTTTCATCCACCACGAGATAGGAATTGTAACTAACGCCATTGGGCAGTGGCCATAGGCCTTCGAAAAGATTCTTGTTGCGGTCGTTTACACCAACGTAAAAGATTTTGCTTGTGATTTCTGTCATGGTTTTATGGTTTATTTATGGGAATCGATGGGAAGAGATGGGAACTATGGGAGGAATGGGAGTGATGGGAGTGAATGGGAATGATGGGAATGAATGAGAAAAGATGAGCGAGGCTGTTATTTGAGCGCAAGCTGCTCTCCAAACTCCTTGCTGATGGAGTTGCTGATGCCCTTGCAGCATTCGGCGGCAAACAGCTGTGCACACTCCATGAGCTGGTCCCATTGCTGTTCGGTGAGTCCACGTTCTATCACCTCGCGTGTGATGCCATATTTCATCATTCCATACACGAAGCCAGCATTGAAGTTGTCGCCAGCGCCAATGGTACTCACGGTGTCGGTAACCACCACGGGATAGCTCTTCCTGAATCCGCCTTCAGCCCTGAGAATCACGGGTTGCTCGCCCTGGGTGTAGATGAATTTCTTGCAGTAGAACGAAATCTCAGCATTATACACACGGTCGGGGTCATCTTTCTTGAACATCACCATGAAGTCCTCTTGACTGCCGCGCACAATGTCGGCCATCTCAAGGTTTTCCAGTATGTTGGGCGTCACCTTCATCACATCGTTGCGGTGAGAGGGGCGGAAGTTGACATCATAGTAGAGAATAGCTCCACGGCTGCGGGCATAGTCAAGGAAACCCATCACCTGCGGACGGATGACAGGGTTGACGGCATAATAAGAGCCAAACATCACAATGTCATCTGCCTGCACATCGGGCAGCACAAAGTCCAGCTGGTCGTGCGGATGGTCCTTGTAGAAGATGTAGTCAGCATCGCTGTTGTCGTCAAGGAATGCCAGTGAGATGGGCGACTTGGAGTCGGGAAAGATATTCACATTGTCGGCATTCACGCCGTTTTCCCTGAGGAAGCTGATGATTTCCTTTCCCACGCGGTCGTTGCCAGCCTCGCTGATGAAAGTGGTGTTGATGCCAGCCCTTCCGAGCGAAATGATGCCATTGAACACTGAGCCGCCTGGCACTGCGCCTATGGGCTGTCCGTTTTTGAAGATGATGTCGAGAACTGTCTCGCCTATACCAATTACTTTGCGCATTTGTCTGTCTATTTGCTGATACTGTCTGCAAAAATACGAAAAAAGAATGGATAGCGTGGCGTTTCACTGAAAAATTTTCTAGAAAATTTGAGTATAAAGCAATCCTTTGTGCAGGCAACGTCCATCGCCATGAAATTATTTCGACGAAATAAGACCGATATTTCTGTTTTTTGAGTAATTTTGTGGCCACATTGTCGTTACAAGTCAAAAAAACCAAGAATCAATCACCCATATCAGAACCATTCAACACATGAAAAAGCATTTTTCCATAGTCGTTGCAGCCGTGCTGCTGAGTACTGCCGCAATGGCACAGAAAACCGCCGTGGCCAACAATGGCTATCCCATCAGCCAAGTGCCTTTCACCGCCGTAAAGGTTACTCCCAACACCTTCTGGGGCCAGCGCATCAAGGCAGCGCGCGAGGTGACCATCCCCCTGGCATTCAGCAAGTGCGAGAGTGAGCACCGTTACAAGAATTTCGAGATGGCTGCCTACACCCTGCAGCACCCTGGACACGCAGGACTGCAGACCGACGAGTGGAACGTGGCCAAGTTCATGGGTTTCTCGTTTGATGACACCGATGTTTATAAGACCTTTGAGGGTGCAAGCTATGTGTTGCAGACCTACCCCGACAAACGGCTGAAGGCATACATTGACTCTGTGCTCGACATTGTGGCTGCCGCACAGGAGCCTGATGGTTATC
Organism: Prevotella sp.; assembly: GCA_017619445.1. Taxonomy (GTDB): domain Bacteria; phylum Bacteroidota; class Bacteroidia; order Bacteroidales; family Bacteroidaceae; genus Prevotella. The sequence goes on along the minus strand of JAFZSI010000009.1, from coordinate 3,290 downwards.
TCTACACCGCACGCACCATCAACCCACAGCATCCCCACCAATGGGCAGGCACTAAGCGCTGGGAGGCAGAGGAATGGGCCAGCCATGAGCTCTACAACCTCGGTCACATGGTGGATGCAGCCTGTGCCCACTATCAGGCTACTGGCAGCGACAAGTTCCTGAACATTGCCCGCCGCTATGCTGACTGTGTCATTCGTGAGGTGGGTCCCAACCCGGGTCAGGCCTGCGTGGCACCAGGCCATCAGATTGCGGAAATGGCACTGGCACGGCTTTATGTGCTCACGGGTGAGAAGAAATACCTTGATGAAGCCAAGTTCCTGCTCGACTATCGTGCAAAGACAGGCCATAAGGACATCTATTCGCAGAGCGACAAGCCCGTGGTGGAGCAGACAGAGGCGTGGGGACATGCCGTGAGGGCTGGTTATATGTATGCTGGCATGGCCGATGTGGCTGCCCTGACAGGCGATTCTTCCTACATCAAGGCCATTGACAAAATCTGTGAGAACATCATCTCCAAGAAATACTACATCACCGGCGGTGTGGGAGCACGCCATGAGGGTGAGTCGTTTGGTGCCGACTATGAACTGCCCAACCTGACAGCCTACAACGAGACCTGTGCTGCCATTTCCATGGTCTATCTGTTCCACCGCATGTTCCTGCTGCACGGCAACTCACGCTACATTGACTGCATGGAGCGCACCCTCTACAACGGGGTCATCAGTGGCATGAGCATCGATGGTGGCACGTTCTTCTACCCCAACCCCTTGCAGGCAGACGGCAAGTATATGTTCAATGCCGACAACACCAACACCCGCCAGCCCTGGTTCGGATGTGCCTGCTGCCCCTCAAACCTCTGCCGTTTCATTCCCTCGTTCCCCGGCTACATGTATGCTGTGAAAGACCGCAACCTCTATGTCAACCTCTTTGCAGGGAACACCGCCACCATCAATGTTGAGGGCAAGGATGTGGTGCTGGAGCAGCAGACCAACTACCCTTGGGACGGCGACATCAGCCTCCGCGTCAATGCCAACAAGGCCGGGCTGTTCACCATGAAGGTGAGGATTCCCGGGTGGCTGCGCAACCAGGTGGTTCCTACCAACCTCTACACTTATACCGACGGGCAGCAGCTCCATTACAGCATCACCATCAACGGGCAGCGCATCAAGAAGGATGGCGGTCAGCCTGAGCCCAACGAAGACGGCTATGTGAACATGACACGCAATTGGAAGAAGGGCGATGTGGTGAGCATCCACTTCGACATGGAGCCCCGCACTGTGAAAGCCAACAACCGTGTGAGAGACGACCAGGGCAAACTGTCCATTGAGCGCGGTCCACTGGTCTATTGTGCAGAGGGTGCCGACAACAACAGTTTCAACATCTTCAACTTCATGCTCCCGCAGCAGCCGCAGTTCCAGGTGACCGACAATCCCTCATTGGTGGGGGGCGTGAAGCAAATCTCTGTCAACGGACAGGCACTGGGTTATGACAACAAGGGCCAGATAACCGTCAGCAACACCACCATCAGGCTCATCCCCTACTATGCCTGGAACCACCGCGGAGCAGGAAAGATGCAGGTGTGGATAGCCAACAAGCTGAAAGGACTGGACGACTGAGCACCCATGACCACCTACAACACCCATACACTGAGCAACGGACTGCGCATCATCCACCGCCCAACACCCTCGCCTGTGGTGTTCTGCGGGTTTGAAATCAATGCAGGCACACGCCATGAGCAACCAGGCGATGAGGGACTGGCCCACTTCTGCGAGCATGTCACCTTCAAGGGCACAGAGCGCCGCCGTTCCTGGCACATTCTGAACTGCCTGGAGAGCGTGGGAGGAGAGCTCAACGCCTTCACCAACAAGGAAGACACCGTGTTCTATGCTGCCATCCTGAACGACCACCTGCCAAGGGTCGTTGACCTGTTGTGCGACATTGTGATGCACAGCACCTATCCCCAACACGAGATTGACAAGGAGGTGGCCGTCATCTGCGATGAGATAGAGAGCTACAACGACACCCCCACCGAACTTATCTTCGACGACTTTGAGAACATCATCTTCCAAGGCCATCCCCTGGGGCACAACATCCTGGGTGAGGCCTCGCGTGTGAGGCAGTTCACCACCACAGATGCCTTGCGTTTTGTGCGCCGTTACTACCACCCTCAGAACATGGTGTTCTTTGCCGACGGCAACATCAGTTTCCCACGCCTCATCCGCCTTTTGGAAAAAAATCTAGAACATATAGAGCCTTTGGAACCTATAGAGAATATAGAACTTCCAGCCCCTCCAGAAAACCTTTCCGCTCCCTCCTCCCCCGTCATCATCGAGAAGCACACCCATCAGTCACATGTCATGGTGGGAACACGCGCCTTCAGCATCCACCACCCCCTCAGAATGCCCCTCTACCTGCTCAACAACATGCTCGGAGGCCCAGGCATGAACGCACGGCTCAACATCAGCCTGCGTGAGCGCAATGGACTGGTATATACCGTGGAGAGCAGCATGACCACCCACACCGACACAGGACTCTGGTGCATCTATTTCGGCTGTGACCCACACGATGTTAACCACTGCCTGCGACTGGTGCGCCATGAGCTCAACCAGTTCATGCAACAGCCACTCACCGAACGACAACTCAACGCTGCCAAGAAACAACTCAAGGGACAAATAGGCATCGCCTGTGACAACCGCGAGCAGTTTGCACTCGACTTTGGCAAAAGCTATCTGCACTACGGATGGGAAAAAGATGTGGAACGACTGCTGCAGCACATCGACGACATCACACCCCAGCAGATTCAGCAAACCGCACAACTGCTCTTTGCACCCCAACGCCTCACCACCCTCATTTACCGTTGAAAACAGAGAAAGCGGCCACAAGGATTTTTCAAAAAACAAAAAAACATAAAAAAAAACACTAAATAATTGCCGTGTTTCAAAAAAACTTTGTACTTTTGCATCCGCTATCATAGCAACAGCAAGCCGAGACACTGATGAAAGGGGCGTAGCCCAGTTGGTTTAGAGCGCTGCAGTCACATTGCAGAGGTCCCCGGTTCGAGCCCGGGCGTCCCTACTCACACTAATCATCAGGGAATAAAGAGGAAGTCAGCCAGAAGCTCCTTCCTCTTTCTTTTTTGCCCACCCTCAACGACTACTTTTGTCCGTTAACTTCGGGTCAGCGGATTTTTCTGGTTGGTGAAGCCGGCTGATCAAGAGTAAAGGGTGGCCAGCCTGTACATGAAGAACCTGATGTCCCCCACACCTCTGAACTGTGTTCTGAAAGCCTTGATT
>JAFZSI010000055.1 GCA_017619445.1 Prevotella sp. | reverse complement strand
TATGCGAAGAAACCTAATGGCCTCTTCGCTAGAATGGCTGCTAAGGTTGCCGCCTTCACCATGTTGCAGTATTTCAATCTTATCAATCATAGGCCCATAGGGCAAGTTAAGTATGCATTATTCTAATTCAACCAACAGGTTATAAGACGGCATATCTGACGGGCAAGAACGATACTGGTGAACGTGTTAGAGCATACGAAGACCTACAGAGTGACAGAGAGGGTACTTTGGAGGTGCTTTGTGCTGTGGATATACTGAATGAGGGTGTTGATATACCAGGTGTCAATATGGTGTTGTTCCTGCGTCCTACAGAATCATCAACCATTTTTATTCAGCAGTTAGGTCGTGGATTGCGTAAGTATGACAATAAGGACTATGTTCCTGTCGTAGATTTCATCGGCAACAACTATAAACGAAGTGCACAGATTGCCTTAGCTTTGGGCGGTTTGGCTCAAAAGTTCGTGTTGGAAAAATGATTGCTGGTTGCATTGGTGAGAGATGATTTCAAGCCGTTGGGATTGGAACAATTTGGTGTAGAAATCAATATTGACAGTCTTTCTAAGGACGAAATTCTAAACTATGTGGAGAACGAAAACTTCTATAGTCTCAAGTATATGAAACAAGACTACAACAACTTCAAGAAATATATCAATTCGCCAACATATCCTAAGCACATGGACTATTTGAATAGTGATAGCACTCCAGATTTGCTGAAGTTTATGCAAATTAAGATTAGTGGTAAGAAAACGTATTCATACTATGGATTCTTGAAGGGCATTGGGGAAGAGAATTTAATAGAGTTCAACGATGAACAAGAAACCGTTATTAACTATTTGTCTGGACTGTTGCAATTGGTTCGTCCTCATGACTATTTGATTTGCAAATGCCTGCTTGAAAATGATAACAGTATTCATTCGATAGAAGAAAAAGTCAGGAATGAAGTTAAGAATTATAACGCTGTAGAGTTCAATCATGCAATAGAATACCTGCAGAAAAGTCATACGATTATCGTAGATGGCGACACCATTACCTTGGGATGTGAACTTTGCAACGAGTTTAAGAGATACTTGTCAGACCTTATCGAATATGGCGTAACTAAATATAATGTAGACTATGCCGATAATACCGGTATGTTCCTACTTTGGAACGATTATCGCTATGACCAAGTACAGTTAAGAAGGTGCATTAATCCTGGTTATACAGCTGTAGGAACTTATTATGGTACAGAGGGCGATGTGTATATTTTCGCATCCATAAAGAAGGATGTTACTGAAGGAATGGAACATCTGAACTACAAAGATAAATTCCTTGAGCCATCGGTTTTCCAATGGGAATGTAAGGCAAATATAGGTGATGGCGAATTGAATAAATTAAAGACAAGCAAATATGCACATCTGTTTATTAGGAAAGTGGAAAGTGAGAATGGTATCACCCTACCGTTTACTTACGTAGGAAAAGGACACTTGGATAATCCGAGGCAATCACAAAATGAAGAGCGTAAACGTACTTTTATTTTCGATATCCATATGGAAAACGAACTACCAGACTATCTGCAATATGATTTTGGACTGACAAACTAAGGAAAGACAATGGCTATACAAGTGACATATAGACGGACATGCAGATTGTCGATGCGCATCGTCAGGAATGGAGATGTACACGTGTCTGCTCCTTTTGGTATGTCGAAAAAGGATGTGGAAGACTTTATAAGCCAGCATCAGGAATGGATAGTTGCAGCAAGAAAGAAGACCGCTGAACGGCGGAATCAACGGGACGCATTCTTCAATCAACTTCCATTGACCACGAAGACTCAAAAGATTGAGGCTAATGAAAAAGTTAAAGCGTTGGTTGAACCTGTATTAGAAAGGTTTACAAAGGTGATTGGTGTAAGTCCATGCTCTGTTCGATATAAACCGATGATATCCCGTTGGGGAACATGCAACGTGAAAGAACGCAGCGTTTGCTATTCTACCTATTTATTGTTGCTGCCAGATTGGTGTGTAGAGCATGTTGTGGTTCATGAACTATGTCACCTATTAGAACCCAGCCATAATGCCCGTTTCCATGAGCTGATGGACAAGTACTATCCGAAATGGAAAGAAGCGCGTAAGGAAACTCGCATAATAACAAAGGGCAAATGTAGTCGAAATTTGTAGTTATAACTATCAGGGAAGTATGAAACAGATAGAAGTAGTTGCTGCGATTATTCGCAAGGGAGATAAGATATTCGCCACACAAAGAGGGTATGGAGATTATAAGGACTGGTGGGAGTTCCCTGGCGGAAAGATGGAGGCAGGGGAAACACCTGAAGAGGCCTTGAGACGAGAAATACGTGAGGAACTATCTACGGAAATAAGTGTGGACAAGTTCATCTGTACGGTGGAATATGACTATCCAAAATTTCATCTCACAATGCATTGTTACATCTGCTCGCTATTAACGGAAGCATTACACCTGAATGAACATGAAGCTGCGAAGTGGCTGACGAAAGATGATTTGGGAAGTGTTATGTGGCTGCCTGCAGATTTGGAAGTGATTGATGTAATAAAGGCGAAATGATTAAACTCATCTACACTTCAAGGGGGACAGGGGGACAAGGGGACAGCCCCAAAAGAACATACCCCAACCCTCTTTTTTGATTAATTTGGTGTAAGATTTCTACTACCTAACGACCGTCGGATAGTTTCGGGCTGAGACACATAGCTTTGTAGTTTACAAAAGAACGCTACGCAGAACTCCGAGGGGGATTGCGTGGTGTTTGTGTGTTAGCGTGGTTGTGTGTCAGTCGAGTTTGAATGTGATGGGCACGGTCATTCTCTGTTGTATGCGCTTTCCTTCTCTCGTTGCGGGAATCCATTTGGGCATGATGCTCATCAGGCGCATGGCTTCGCGGTCGAGTGCGGGGTTAACGCTGCGGATGATTTTGGCGTTGCCCGTGGTGCCGTCAGGGTAGACCAGGAATGTGATTAATACGCGGCCCTGCACGCCATTCTCCTTGGCTTCCTCGGGATAGCGCATGTTTTCTTTCACCCATTGTTCCCACCCCACGTTACCGTCACGGAATTTGGCGAAGGTCTCGTTGGTTTGGCAGAAGATGTCTGCTTTTTTCCTGACGGTGGATTTTTTAGCGGCAGGGCTTTCCGGGGTTTCCTGCCAAACGGTGTCGATGGCCACTTGAGCGCCTCCGCAGGCGATGACGGCTGCCGACTGTTGTGCGGATGTGTTTTTGTCAATAAGGCGTTTTTTTACGATGAAATGGCCGTTTTTTGTTGTCTCACGGGTGTTTGTCTGCGCGTGGCAGGTGGTGGTGGCTGTCAGCAGCAGGGCGCAGAGGGCCGCGCTGGTGCAGATGGTTGTGATGATTGTTCTCATGATGTTTTGTTTTGATTGATTTCGCATTTCTGTTTGCAAAGATACGAAACAAATGCCGCGTTGTCAATAGCTGATGATGGATTGACACAAACAATTATTCAAATGCCTTGACTGTCAACGAGATGCATTCTGAAGCCATTGGCGTTTGACACATCACCAGTTATCGGTGCGGAAGGGGAAGAGGGGCAGATTGGCCGCGTTGATGACGTTTCCTATCTGGAAATTGCGGAAGCAATAGCGCACGGCCACGGGCTTCTTCACCTCGGGGCTGGTGACGATGATGGCTTCGTCCCAATAGTTGCCGCCGGGGCGCCAATAGTGCTGTGCCTTGGCGGGATGGAACACGCGGTCGTCGCCAGCCACCTCGAATCCGCGAATCATCTCGTAGGGAGCGTCGGCGTGGTAGTTGTCCTGCAGATGGATGAATACGGTGTCGTTCTTCACCATCATGTCCTTGTACGAAGAACTCTTGTAGAGCACCTGCTCGAAGCCGTAGTCGCGGTTGAGGGCAGTGTAGGCCAGCCGTTCGCCCACCTGGCGTTTCTGCGTGGGGTGAATCTGTGTAGTCTCGTAGGGATAAACCAGGTCGTTGGTGCACACTAAGGAACTGTTGGGGATGATGGTGGAGGCGCGGAACTGCTGCTCGCGTATCAGCGCGCCCTCTATGCCATCCACATTGTCGTAGTGGTAGGGGGCAATCTCGACGAAATAGAACGGAATGTCGCCCAGGCCGAACTGGCTGCGCCATTGGCTGACAAGCAGTTTCAGGCGCTCGGAGTACTGGTTGCCCGGGTCGCCGATGTTGGAGCAGCCCTGATAGAACAGGATGCCCTTGACGGTATAGTTCAGTATGGGGTTGAATGTGCCGTTGCCCCACAGCAGGCCGCGCAGGTAGTCCTGGTCGGGCTTGAAGCGCACGATGCCTGCCGAGTCGGTGGGTTCGTCAGTATATTTCTCCAGGTTCTCCTTGGTGAGCCAGCTCTCCACGCGCGAGCCGCCCTTGTTGGCCTCGATGAGACCGATGGGGATGTCGAGCGCCTGGTTCAAGACGCGGGCGAAGAAGTAACCAGTGGCGGAGAAGTCACCGACGGTTGAGGGTGAGCATTGGCGCCACAACCCCCCACTACCTCCCCCCGAAGGAGGGAGAACATCGTCTTGCGGGGTCATGCGCATGATGCTGGGAATCTTCGCGCTGTGGATGCCGGGATGCTTGGCTGCGTCGATGACCACATTGTTGTAGTCCTCAACGGGACAGCCCCAGAATCCTTTCACAGGCATCTCCATGTTGGACTGTCCTGCACATACCCACACCTCGCCTGCAAGCACGTTGTTGATGGTTACAGCCCCGTCGCCGTCGTCGAAGGTCACCGAGAGCGGCTCGTAGCTGGCTTTGGGCGTGCGCACCTTCACCATGAAACGGCCGTCCTTGTCGGCCTTAGCCGTTACGACGGCATCGCTCCACGAAGTGGTCACACGGACGGTCTTGCCCTTTGCCGCCCATCCCCATAGGCGGGCGTCGGTGTCTTGTTGCAGAATCATGTTGTCGCCGATGAGGTGGGGGAGCCTCACCTTGGCCTGTGCGCTGAGGCAGCATGCTGCCAGGGCAACGAAAATCAAAGCTTTTGCTTTCATTATGGTAGTCTGTTTGATGATGATTGTCATTAATAATGCGCAAAAATAATAAAAATATGCTTTAAAGGAGCCATAAAAACGAAAAAAATGACTAACTTCGCGCCAAATTTTATTTATCAGAAGAACCCAAAAACTAAAAGAACCCGAAAAAATGAAGACTTTGAAGACATTATTCGTCATGGGATTGTTAGCAATATCATCAACAGCCGGAGCACAGCAGGTGTTCGACGTGAACGTGTGGGCGGGCAAAGCTCCTCACAACACAGGCGACGCCAGCGACACGGCCAAAATACGCATCTTCCTGCCCGAAAAGAAAGAGGCCACAGGACGTGCCGTAGTCATCTGCCCGGGCGGAGGCTACACGCACCTGGCTATGGACCACGAGGGATATCAATGGGGCGCATTCTTCAACAATATGGGTATTGCGGCCATCGTGCTGAAATACCGTATGCCTCACCAGCGCTACGAGGCTCCCATCTCTGACGCGGAGGAAACCATGAGGCTGGTGCGCCGCAACGCACAGGCGTGGAACATCAACCCCAACGACGTGGGCATCATGGGATTCTCGGCAGGCGGACACCTGGCCTCTACCATTGCCACGCACTCCACGAAAGACGCCAAGCCCGATTTCCAGATTCTTTTCTATCCTGTCATCACCATGGACCCTGCCTTCACGCACAAGGGCTCGCACGACAATTTCCTCGGCCCTAACGCCCGCAAGAAAAAGGAACAAGACTACAGCAACGACGCACAGGTGACCCGTGCCACCCCGCGTGCCTTCATCGCGCTGAGCGACGATGATGATGTGGTGGTGCCCGCCAATGGTTTCAACTACTATCTGGAGTGCTACCGCCACGATGTGCCTGCCTCGCTGCATATCTATCCCACGGGCGGACACGGATGGGGCATCCGCGACAGTTTCAAATACCATCTGGAGATGGAACTGGAACTGCGTGCTTGGCTGCGGAGTTTCTAAATATGTGAGTTTTTTAGACGCTCCATTGCAACATTTTCCGCGTTTTGTACGTCTGAATAAAAGAAGACCTATTGAAAAGACAAAAACATTTGTAGAACTTTAAAATAAAAAAGAAAACCCATGAAGAAAATCTGTTTAATGCTTGCATTGATGCTTGCAATGGCTACCAACATGATGGCTCAGTCCGTCGATGACATTTTCAAAGAGTTCAGGGATATGCCTAACGTGGATTTCGTGAACCTTCCGAAGGCGATGATAGGCGCCATTACTGCCAAGACTGGTAAAGACAAGCTGAAGGACGTGGAGATGTTGCGCGCGCTGAACATTGAGAACAACAAGGACCTGCAGGACAAGTTCGCGAAGAAGGTGCAGGGCATCTCGAAGAAAGGCTATGAGGAGATGGTGAACAGCAACGAAGAGAACGAGAAGACGCAGATTCTGGTGAAGACCGATGGTGAAGTGCTGACCGAAATCCTCATCATCCATTTGGCAACCGACGAGAGCGGAATTGTTCAGATTTGCGGCAAGATTCGCCCCGAGGATTTAAATGACCTGGATTTGGAAAAGCTGGGCAAATAAATCTTACGAACCCCAAACGACAATAGGCTAAAGAGGAAAGCATGGACGCCCCTCTTTAGCCTCTTTTTTGTGAATATTTGAACCTTGAGCCTTTTGTTTTTGTTCTTTTCCACATTAAACAACGCAGCGGCACAAAGAAACTCTGTACCGCCGCGCCTGTGTGTTTGTCAATTAGATTTTTGCATAAAATCTTCACGCTCGGCAAAGAAAACAAGCTTTCTTTGCGCTCACTTACTCAGATTTTTGCATAAAATCTTCACGCTCGGCAAAGAAAACAAGCTTTCTTTGCGCTCACTTACTCAGATTTTTTGTTCCTTCTGTGCATCTACTTGCGGATGACCTTGCGCACGGTGCCGTCGCTCATGCGGATGATGTTCACGCCGCGTTTCAGTTCGGTCTGCTCTGCGCCGTTCATGTCGTAGATGTGCTTCACCTCAGCATTGCCGTCGGTGGTGTCGGCCTCCATGTTCTCGATGCCGAGCAACTCATACGGGCCGAAGAGGATGTTCTTGGCAGTATTGCCGTTGCTGTCAACAAGTTCATGCTTGCTGGTGTTGTATTTTCCTCCGGCAGGCTCTATCAGATAGGTGTCAGAGAGGTAAAGTTTGCCGAATCCATACAGACTGCCACCAATGCGCACGGTTGAGTTGTCTATGGTGATGGTTGCATTTTTATCGCTCTGTTGCGACAATACGCTGCTTTTTGTGGTTACTTTTGCGCTCTGGATGGTGAGGTTGCCATTGTACTGGTTGATACAGCCATCCGTTCCTTTCAGTTCAAGCGAGCCGCTGCCAGAGGCCATGATGCTTGTGTTTTTGCTGAAAGTGACATTGAATTTTTTGTTGTTGTCTTGTGTAAGCACATTCTCACCTGAGAGAAAGACAACCAAGTCTTCGACACTCATATTATAAAGCGGTGCCTCGTTCACAGTGCTGGGAATAGACATGACAGCGTTTTTCAAAGTAAGTCTTTTTGTCGCCGGGGCGTATGAGACCGATGTCGTGCCGCTGCTGATATATTTGCTTCCTATGCCGCCGGCGTTGCAGTCGGTTATTTGCGTACCGCAAATAGTGATGCCATATTTTTCAGTAATATTTGAGAAAGCAACCTTTGTAGGCACTGAACCGCCGTTGAGCTCAAAGCGCTTGTCGTCAGTATCGTAGTAGCATCCCGGAGTAAGATAAGAATAATAATCCATGTTGGTGAGTGTTGGCGCAACGCGCAGACCGGTGACGGCACTTGTGGTGCCCTCGAAGATATACTGCGATCTGTCGCCATACTTCTGCAGCACCAGTTTGTTGGTCGCGCTGCTGTTGCCGTTGGAATTGTAACCGTGTTTGCCCTTACAATATACCGTGCCGAAAACAGATAAGGTGACCGTGCTTGAAGCGCCGCCTAAGATAGCACCCCAGCTGCCGCCGGTATTGTCGCAGACAAGATTGCCCGTGCCTGTGATTTTAAGGTTGCTGTCTGTGTAGATTGAACTGTGGCCTCCCTTGACGCTGGCATCACCGTTGACATTGATGGTGACGTTGCTGCCTACAACGCCACCTATACGGATAGCAGCCTGGTTGGTGACGTTGGTGTTGTTCAGCGAAACCATCTGCGACAGATAGAGCGTCTTTGAGGAATTGGCCCACTCGATGGTTCCATTTTCCACACCCTCACAGGCAAACTTCTTGCAGTTGATGTTGTCTATCTGGTTTCCGAAGATGTAGCAGTCGTATTTCTCGGTGGGCTGGTCGGCTTTCACCTGCTGTGCCATTGAGGCTCCTATGTTGGTGAAGCCTTTCTTCGAAGTGTTGAAATAAGTTGCATTCGACGTCGAGGTGTTGTTCATCTTGCAGCTTTTGAAATTGGTAATGGCGTTGCCGCTCTGAGAAAGGAGGTTCAGCCTGGCGCCTGGGTTGCTGCCGCTTGTCGTGCCGATGGTCAGCTCTGTCGAGCCGTTGCCCCGGATGCTGTTGCCTTTCGAGGTGATAGTCAGTCCCACGCTTCCGATGGTCAGTTTTGAGCCTCCGCAGTTAATAGCGGCATAGCCACTGCTGGTGCTGGTGAGTGTGAGTGTTGATGAGGTGCGGCTCTGTCCGTCAATAATAAGTTCATTCTTATAGCTCCAGATACCGTAATCGTCGTTGTTCACCGTTATTGCGTTTGAGCCGCTCAGCCATATATTGATGGGGTCGTTGCTATTATAGAAGCCATAGAAAGCGATGGGATAAGCACTGTTTTTGTCACTCATGCTGACACCATCCAACTGCAGCTCTTTCGATGAGGCAACCCACTTGATGGTGCCTGCGGTGATGCCCGAAGAAGCATTGGACTTGCTGACGGTAGCATTATAACTCGGGTCAATGATGTAACGACCGATAGTGAGACGGCCCACCATCCATACCGCACTGGCGTTATTGCCATTGCTGTCGATTATCTTATGGTTTGTGGAATCATACTTGTTGCCGCTCCAATCTAATGAAACTCCCCACCTGTTAATAGCCTTCCAGCTTGTAACGGCAGACCCTGTTGCGCTTGAGTTTGTGAGTTTGGCATAGACTGTGCACTCCATAAGTTCCAGCGTCTCGTTGGGGGCGCCATTTGTGCCAGTAAGTCCATTGTAGCCTCCATAGACATAAAGCCAAATTTTCTGAATGCGGAGTGTGTTGCCGTTCTCCATCCAGATGCCGCACTTGCCTGTCAGTTCTTTACTGCCAGTAACAGAAAGCGAAGGAAAGTCTTCGCCCAAGATAGTGGTCTTTTTGAGCAGGCACATGCCGTGACCGTTGTTCGATGAGATGGAGCAATTGCCAATCACTTTAATGGTAAGCCCGTCAATGCCCTTGTTCCAGATGCCGTCGTTGTTTTCGGCAGTTGTAGAGATAGTGGCGTTGTTCAGTGTCAGCACTTTGTTCGTTGCATCGTAGCTGACGCCCGTCATCACCTTGCTGGCATTCTTCGATGTTACCCGCGTGCCGGCCACGTAGAGGTCGTAGTCGGTTGCTACTGCCGTGCTCACTACAGCCATGAGCAGCAGGAATGTTGTAAATACTTTTTTCATAATGCTTGGTTTTTAAAAAGGTTATTAATATAGTTCTGCTTAAAGTTCAGAGTGTGCAGTATTGTTGTCTTTGACGTTGCAAAGATACGAAGCAAAACAAATAAGTCAGTATTCAATTCTGACCAAAAAGTATTCAATTTTAATCAAAATGCAGGTCCATCACCATTTCAACGGGCGAAACAACCAAAAGCAAAGGATGGAAAAATGCCGATGAAATGGCCGAAAATTGAAGATTCGCCATTCTCTACCCTCAAAACAAATCATGGGCGTATGGAAATTAAATCACAACTCTTCTCTTTGTTTTTTCAATACCAAGAACTGCTGCAACAAAGTATCACTTTACGCGCAAATTTTCTAGAAAATCTGAACGTAAAGTGATGCTTTGGAGTGGAGGTGCTGGGAGTGGCAGGTGTAAACCTCAACTTTACGAATGAATTTTCTAGAAAATCTCAGCGTAAAGTGCAGGTTTGTTTTCAGCGTAAGAAATACAGATTTTTTAGTTTGGTGTGTTGTCTGCGTCAACGGGTTGTTTGACGGCATCGACATGGGGAACGCAGTTGCGGATGGTGACGGGAATGGTTTCTGCGTGGGCATCGGTGGGGGTGATGGTGAGCTTTACCATGCAGGCGCGTGTGTTGATGGGCCGCGTCTGGTCGAAAATGAAGTTGCCGATGCTGTAGTAGATGGGGTGGCCTTCGAAGTTCTCGATGGTCTGCAGGGTGTGGGTGTGGTGGCCTATGATGATGTCGGCTCCGGCACGCACAAGCTGGTGGGCTTGCATGCGTTGTTGGGGCAGCGGCGTGAGCGTATGCTCGGCTCCCCAATGCAGGCAGACTATGATATAGGCATTTGGCTGCTCGCTGCGCAGCAGGCTGATGTGCCGTGCTAAGGAGTCGGTTGTGAACATGCTCGGGCTGGGGGTGTCGGGCAGGTAGGTGTAGTTCTCGAGTGCCATCTGCAGCGAGGCGAACATATAGACGGGGCGCGGGCTGGCCCCGGAAGCCCCCCGAGCCCCCCGGTGGGGGAAAAGATGAGTGAGGAGCAGGGGCTGTTGTGCGGCGGCCATTGTGGTGTCGGCCCCGAATGGTGTCATTCCGGCGCGGATGATGTTGTTACGGGTGTCGGTCAGTCCTTCGCGGTTTTGGTCTATGCTGTGGTTGTTGGCCAGGTTGAGGTGCGTAACGCCGTGTCTTTGTAGCGCGTCAAGACATTCTGGGTCAGCGCGAAACATGAATCGCTTGTACATGGGATAGCCGCGCCGCGTGGCGGGACATTCCAGGTTGCCCACCACGTACTGGCTGCTGCGGAACACAGAATCGACTGACGGAGAGAACAGCCAGTCGTATCCGTGCTGCTGTATGACGCGGCGCACACCGCGGTCGAACAGCATGTCGCCGGTAAAGGTGATTGTGAGGAAGCCCCCAGAGGGGGTGTTAGGTGTTGGGTGTTGGGTGTTGGGGGTAGAGAGGAGAGAGGAATGAGAAATGAGGTTTGGACTTTGAACTTTGAACTTTGAGCTTTGAACTTTTGGACAGGCGCATGACATTATTCCCATATAGAGAAGGAATATGTACCAATATTGTCTGTTCATAATTATACGCTGATGCTCAACAACTCGTCTCAAACTTCATTTCTCATTTCTCATCTCTCATTTCTCATTTCTTCAGCATCCTGTGCTGTAGAAAATGGTCTCGTTGTCCTGCGGCTCATTGTCGAGTGGCACGATGATTTCCTTCATCCACGCGGGAATACCCTCGTTGGGCTTTTCCTTGAGGCTCTCTTGCCACTCCTCGTCGGTGAGGCGCGGGGCGTTGAGGGCGCGTTTGAACTCGCGGTATGAGAGCACGGCACCACGGGTGAGGTAGAGCATGCCGTCGATTTCCACCACCACGTAGATGTTGTAGGCAGGTCCCACGGCCTCGTAGAGTACTGAGCGATTCTCCGAGGGGTTGTTCTTGGCATTGGCGGTATATACGTCGGCCACCACAGCCACTGACTTGTCAGCGCCCTCCACGTTGCTCCAGCCGTCGAGCCACTGGTCTTCAGCCTTCAGCAGGTCGAGCGTAATGTTCTCGTAGGTGGCGCCGATGACGCGAATCTGCTCATACTCTTCATCGCTTATGCGCTGGCCGGCAAGTTCCTTCTTCGAGACGTTGAGCAGGAATTCTGCTTCTTCCCGAATGCGCTCGGTGCATTGCCCTGCGCGCTCGGTGAGCAACCCGTATTTCCGGAACACTTGCTCGGTGCTCTTCAGCAGTTCGATGGCTTTCTGCCAGAATGCCACGTTTGGCTCCACATAGCCTTTGAACACAGGGTCGGGAGCACTGTAGTCGCCACACTCTGCGCCTGCTGGCTGCTTGGCGTATAGAATGGCGTCGTGCTTGAGTTCGGCCCACGATGCGAGGGCTGCGTTGAGGTCTTTCTTGTCCCACTGTTGAGTTTGCATGAAGTAGGGATACTTGTTGTTTTCGGCCATCGTCATGGTACCCAAAGCAGACATCCACTTGTTGGCAACGTTCTCGTTCCAGTCAATCTCGCCCATGCGCTGCTTCATCTTGGCAAGCATAGGTTTGAAACCTTCCCACCGCTTGTCTTCCTGCAACTCGCTGAGCAGGATGCGCTCGGCTGCGCCGTTGCCCAATGCGGCGAAGAAGTCGAGACCGCGGGGAACGTCGCGCTTGGTGGGCAAGTTGTCGTAGTCAACCATTTCCTGCAGCACCTCGCCGTCGGGCATGTAGCGTTGGGGCATCAGATTGATTTTGCAATGGCTGCTGTATTCAAACTTGGGGCGTATGCGCGTTTGCTGTTCGCCGATGTCCTCGATGGTTTTCCGCAGTTGGTTGAACAGTTTCTTGTCTTTCACGATTTTTTCGAGCGGCTGGCCGGTCTGGCAGATGGCCTCATACACTTGCATCATGGTCACATTGTCGGGAGTGCCCATCAGGTAGGTGATAGGGTCGCTCACGTTGTTGTAGAGTGTTTTTAGCTTGTCGTTATTTCCGAGTGTGTTGGCCATGAACAGCGCGCGCCGCAGCTGTGCGTCCTTGTCGGTGCCGAAAGGAACGGTCTGCAGCCACATCATGGCGCGGAAATAGCGTTTCAGCGTCTCTGTGCGTGTGTAGTGGCCGCGTGGACGGAACAGGTTGTAGGTGAAAAGCAGATTCTGGTACTCCAGAAATTCGGAGTAATTGGGCTGTTCGTCCAGGACATTCTGCACTTCCTTCTGCGCCATTTCCTTGTAGGCGGCGGGAACCTCGGGCAGGCCCTTGCCATTGTTGAGTGCAAGCGCAATGGCATAGTAAGTCTGGTTGTATTCTGCCGCAGCCTGCAGCTCTTTGCTCTTCAGGGTGCCGCTGCTTGCGAGCCGCTTCATCTCATCGTACATCTGCTGGCAGAATTGCTCGATGTTGACGGAGAGTTGCTTCTCTTCCACCTCGCGCATCACGCAGTCGAAATACATGTGATAAAGCTGCAGGAACAGGTCGGTCGTAACGAAGTTGGGGAAACAATGGTAGTCGTTGTTCTCGTAGATTTGGAACAACTGCTCGTAGTCGTTTGGCACGATGGCGAATCCGTTTTTACTCAGGGCGTTGCTCAAACGGCTGTCCATGTTCTCCATTTGCCATGGGTTGATGATGTTGTTGAGGTTCACACGGTTGCTGCCAGTGGTCTTGAAATTCTGTTTCAGCAGTTCCGTCTCACGTGCTTTGAGCTTGGCCATGAATTTGGTCTCAGCGGGCGTGTATTTTATCGGAATGGACTTGTAGCTGCCGTCATCCTGATAGCCGTAGCCCTCGGTGCTCTCGTCTTTCTCGAAATGACTCCACATCTTTTCGCTGTACCATGTGGTGGTTTCGAAGATGGAGCGCAGGTCGCCGCTCATGAAGATGTAGCCCTGGCGTGCCGGGAAGGAATTGCGCAGCACGCGCAGCTCAGCAAGCGACAGCTTACTGATGTCCATGTTGTAGTTGTTGAACTTGTTGAGGTTCTCGACATTGATTTTCCCTGCACCGGGCAGCACGACGGGCTTGCGCTCGACGGTTTCCTCGATGTCGCCGTTGGTGTCTTGCGGCCAGGCGCTCAGCGCGGCGGCAAGCACGATGATGAGTGTCAGGATTCTTTTCATGGTTCTCGGGTATTTAGCAGTTCTTGTTATTGTTCGAAAATGCTTAGGGCTTCTTCCTTGCTCACGGCCTTTATGAGAAAGCGGTCGAAGGACAGCCCGAACTTGCGTAGCGAGTATTCGGCCACATAGTAGCAGCCCTGTGTGTCGGTTTCCAGACTGCGCACCCAGCCTTTCCTGTTGGCTGCTGGCTGATTGCCCGTGATGCTGTCTGTCTGTATGCCCCGGGTCGGCGGCGCAATGTAGCGGAAGTCCTGCAGGATGCCGCCCAGTTTTGAGCCCATCCACAATGCGCGTATCCGCCCGTGTACATTCTTATATATAAAGAGTCGCCGCCCCATGTCGTGGAAGAAGCGTGTGCGCTTGATGACTCCCACCAGGGCCTCCGGCTGTCCGTCGCCGTTCACGTCGCCCGTGCAGAACCGATAGACTGGATGGCGAATCTCCCACTGGTCGAACGTGGAGTCGGTGCGCAGGGTGAGCAGATTCAGACTGTCGGACTTCTGTTTCAGACCGAACTCCTGGGCGTGGGTACAGGCTGCACATACCAGCATGGCGGCCACCAACAGGCTGCGGCAGACGCCAGGATGCTCAGAGCAGGCTTTGTATTTCGGCATCAAGGTCTTTTATCTGTATGTCGCGCTTGTAGAGGGCGTTGCTGCGGTCTATGAGGAAGAACGTAGGAATGGTCTGCACATTGTAGTTGAGCAGGTTTCTCGAGTTGATGCCCTCGCCGTCTCTTACGCTGATCCACGGCAATGCGGCTGTCTTGGTCTTCCACAGGTGCTCGTTGGGGTCGAGCGACACCTGGTAGATTTCCAAACCACGGTTGTGGTATTTGTTGTAGATGTCGCGCAGGTTCATGATGCGCTCTGTCGATTCGCTGGTGCCAAACAGATGGAAGTCGAGCAGCACCACCTGCCCCTTAAGGTCGGTCAGCCGCCGCTGCACGCCCTTATTGTCGGTCAGGGCGATGTTAATAAGGCCCGCAGTGCTCACCATGCCAGCCTCAACCTCCATGTCCTGTCGCTGCGCTTCCAGAAGGCGCACGTTCTTCATGCCTTCAATGGCAATGTTGTGCAGGTTCTTGCCGCGAAGAGCCTCGGGATAGTAGCTGTCCCAGCTGGTGGCCACGGCAGCAAACACCTTGATGTCTTCCTTGTTCTCGCGGGGTGCAAAGATGAGCCTGTTGCCCAACGTCTGGAACAATGCGAAGTAGGCGTAAGCCTTCATTGGCTCCTTGAAAATGTAGTCGCGCTTCACCAGTTCCTTGTAGGCGTTCACCAGTCGTTCAATGCTGTCGTTCGTAGCCTCGATGCCCAGCGTGCTGTTTTGGGAAATGGCGGTTGCCTTGTTCAGCAGGTCAATCTGCCGCAGCGAGAGTTCCTTGATTTTCTGGCAGTTGTCGCTCCCCGAAACCTCATAGCCAGTGGCCATTTCCGGGTAATTGGCCTTCACCGTCACCGTTTCCGTGGAGTCGATGCTCAGGTTGATGATTTGGTTGAGGATGCGCAGCCGGTAGAACTCGGGTGCGTCGGGTGCATCGTGGCTGAAGGCAAAGTTGCCGTCGTCGTCCAGTTTCACCGAGTCGAGCACAACCACGCCCTCGCTGAGGCTCATATTCTCCAAGTAGAGCATCTTGTCGGCAGCCTTGGCTATGCTGCCCTCTATGCGGAACTTTTTGTTGTTGCACGAGGTTGTTGCTAACAATGCGACGAACATGAGTGCCGCCCCACTGACGTTGAGGATTATTCTTTTCATTGCTGTATGGTCAAATTCTTGTTTTGCTTCTGAATGATTACTGAATTACTGTTGGGTGTCTTCTTTTTGCTGCAAAGGTAATGCAATTTATTTGAATAAACGCCCCAATCGCAGATTTATTTTCGCACTCTGCGCAAATATTTCCATACGCCTCAGATTCAATGTTGCAAGATATGTATAAATTTTCTAGAGAATTTGCGCGTAAACCTGCACTTTGTTTCCGTAAAGTGATGCTTTGCAAAAATAAAGCGATACTTTGCAAGAATAAAGCGATGCATGATAATTTCAGTTTGACAATTTTTTCGCCGAGCTCAAGGAAACTCCAATTTCTAAAAGGAAAATGACCGCAGATTTCATAAAAAATGATAATGCGGAGCGATTATTTTTGCTTTTCTTTCCCGTTTTCGTTTTATTATCTGTACCTTTGCATCGTTTTTTTTAACAGATGTTTTTTATTTTTTTATTTTAGATGAACGTAATTACGAAGACCCTTCAATTGGCTGATGGCAGAACCATCACCATTGAAACCGGGAAAGTGGCAAAGCAGACCGACGGAAGCGTTGTTCTGAAGATGAACAACACGGTGCTTCTGGCTACTGTTTGTGCCGCAAAAGATGCCGTTCCCGGAACCGATTTCATGCCCTTGCAGGTTGACTACAGAGAACAGTACAGCGCCGCCGGCCGTTTTCCCGGCGGATTCACCAAGCGTGAAGGCAAGGCAGGTGACAACGAGATTTTGACCAGCCGCCTGGTTGACCGCGTGCTGCGTCCTCTCTTCCCCAGCAACTATCATGCTGAAGTGTTTGTGAATGTCATGCTGCTTTCAGCCGACGGAGTAGATCAGCCCGATGCATTGGCCGGATTTGCCGCTTCTGCCGCCCTGGCATGTTCAGATATTCCTTTCGAATGCCCCATCAGTGAGGTGCGCGTGGCCCGCGTCAACGGCGAGTACGTGGTCAACCCCACCTTTGAGCAGATGAAGGAGGCCGACATGGACATCATGGTGGGCGCCTCAGCCGAAAACATCATGATGGTGGAAGGCGAGATGAACGAAGTGAGCGAGCAGGACCTGCTCGGAGCCCTCAAGACTGCCATGGTGGCCATCAAGCCCATGTGCGAGCTGCAGACCGAGCTGAGCAAGGAGCTGGGCAAGGACGTGAAGCGCGAATACGACCACGAGGTGAACGACGAGGAACTGCGCGAGCAGATGAACAGCGAGCTTTATCAGAAGGCCTACGACATTACCAAGCAGGCTCTGGAGAAGCAGCAGCGCGCCGAGGCTTTTGAGCAGATTCTTGCCGACTTCAAAGAAGCATACACCGCCGCCCACACCGACCTCGACGAGGACGCACTGGAAGAGAAATATGCCATGATGGACCGCTACTACCACGATGTGGAGCGTGATGCCATGCGCCGTTGCATCCTTGACGAGGGTATCCGCCTTGATGGCCGTAAGACTACTGACATCCGTCCCATCTGGTGCGAGGTGTCTCCCCTGCCCATGCCTCACGGTAGTGCCATCTTCACTCGTGGTGAAACGCAGAGTCTCACCACC
>JAFZSI010000054.1 GCA_017619445.1 Prevotella sp. | reverse complement strand
GACATGCTGGGCAGCGCCGACAGCATCGGCGTGGCATACACCTATAATGCCCTTGGCAAGATAGGGCGCATGGAGAAGGGTGTGCCCGGTGACTCCACCATTGCCACTTTTGAATACGGGCCTGACGGGGAACGGTGGAAGTGCACCGTAACCAATATCCTTCATTTGTTCGGACAAAGGCGGACAGACGTATGCAGGAGTACATACGCGGGCGACTATGAGGAAATCTACCATTCACTGCTGACCGATTATCCTGGCACCTCCAAATACTACAACCTCGGTCATGGCGTAATATACTGGAAGCACCTGTCGCAACCGATACTCCAGCAGCCCCAGACAGTCAAGACCCGTGTGCTTTATGCCTGCACGGACAACCTGGGTAGCATCATGCGCCTGGTTGACGGGCAGGGCAATGTGGTGTTCAAGGCCAGCTACGATGCCTGGGGCAATCAGACTATTCAGACTGACAGCATAGGCTTCCGCCGCGGCTTCACCGGCCATGAGCATATTCCGGAGTTCGGCCTCATCAACATGAACGGACGCCTCTACGACCCCGCTACGGGCACTTTCCTCTCGCCCGACAACTATGTACAGGCTCCTTACAACAGCCAGAGCTTCAACCGCTACTCCTACTGCCTGAACAACCCGCTGAAATATACGGATCCGAGTGGTGAATACGCGCTCCTGGATGATATACTTGCTGCTGTTTTGGGAGGAACAACAAATTTAATTATTAATTTAGTTGATGGCAATGTCCAAAATATTTATCAAGGATTATTGTCATTTGGTGCAGGAGCAGTTGGTGGAATAGGTGCATTATATCCTGAGTTTGGCGGACTTATTTGGGGCGGGGCAATTGTTGGTGGAACCAACGCAGCTTTAGCAGGTGCTGATACTCAAGGGATTGTTTCAGGTTCTCTTTCAGGAATATCATCATCATTGTTAGGAGGAATTATTGGAGAATATGCTGCTGGGTATGGAAGTGTGATTATTAATGGTACAAATATTGCGAGTCCTGTTCTAAAAGGTTTTTTATCTGGTTCTGTTGGAGGCTCTGTTGGAGGCTATTTAACCGGATTTATTTGTACCTTTATAACCACTGGCAGTCTTGAAGAAGCAAATGAAAGCGGCTTGTATGGTGCTTTGATAGGAGCTGTTTCTGGCGCGATATCTGGTGGCTTATCTGGTTATCAATACGCGAAAGAGCATAATATAAGCCCTTGGAAAGGGGAAAAAATACAGAAACATCATTCGTTTCCAAAGTTTTTAGGCGGTGATTTTGACCAACCTTTGTCACCTATGAATGAATCAAGACATATAGATTTACACCGAGATTTAAATAAATATCTCCATAATTCAGATATTGAGCGTGGAGACGGATTCAAAATGCTTCCAACCAGAGGAAATTCAGGACGTGACATACAGAAAAAAGTACCCTTGGATATGCGCTTCAACTCCATCAAAAGCTTTTATGATGCTTACCCTTATAAGTATTTTGATATAAGACGTGATTTCTACATGAATAATGGACTGAAATGGAAACCATGGCCTCAAAACAACAAATAGATATTTAAAAAATGAAGATTTGTAATTCAATTAAGCGTTTATTTTGTGTTAAGACTAGTACAACAAAATTGCCGAGTGATAATCATGCTAAATTGTTGAATTATCATTATCATCCTGCCGAGTTCAAAGGAAGAATAGTAGGAAAACTTCTCTCAGGACTGGATTTGAAAGATTATGTTTACGAAGGATGGCGGTTCCGTCACGATTTTTGTCCTGTTTGTCATAACACGTTAGTCCCAACTCCACCTGATAATTATGTATTTAGGAAAAGAACAGGAGATGTTTGGGTTTCTTATGATGGTTTTTATATTGTTTCAACAAGATTTAAAAAATTCTGTGAAGAACAAGGTTTTCCTAATCTCATCTTTGTTCCAATTGTTAGTTCTAAAGGGTATTTTTTCTTTATGACAAATGAAATATTCAAATTTGATCATATAAGGAGTGATGTACTTTTTATAACTAAAAGAGCCTGTTGTGGAAATTATGATGAAATAATCGGTGAACCCAGATTTCAATCGCCAATAGAAAAAAAGGACTTGGATAATTTTATTTGTAGAGATGAATACTATTATGGATCATTATATAACAAGAACCAAATTATTATTGTTGGTTCCAAGACACAAGAACTAATGATGCAATATGGATTGTCTAATCTTTATTTTATAGATGTTTACGAATGAGACTGTAGCTGTGGGTATTCGGCGGAGTGTTCGATAAAGAATCCGTCCGCCGGATGTTCGATAAAGCTATGTATTGATTAGTCCACCGCAAAGAAAACACTTTTGTGTGTGGAATGATACGAAATAAAAACGGAAACAACCCGTTGTTAGCTATATGGCGTTTGACAGTTGGATGAAACGGTTCTTTGTTGCCTTGGTGCTGTGCTGCCTGTTTGGCCGTGTGGCAGCATGGTGCAATGACGTGAATCCGCTTGCCCGTATGGCCAGCACCGTATATGCGAAAGAAGTTACCTACGATTCCAGCGGCAACATCCTGAGCAAGACAGGCACGGGCAGCTATGACTACGACGGCCCGCGTCCCCACGCCGTGACAGAGACCGACATGCTGGGCAGCGCCGACAGCATCGGCGTGGCATACACCTATAATACCCTTGGCAAGATAGGTCGCATGGAAAAGGGCGTGCCCAGGGACTCCACCATTGCCACTTTTGAATACGGGCCGGACGGGGAACGGTGGAAGTGCACCGTAACCAATATTCATTATTTCCTGGGACAAAGGCGGACAGACGTATGCAGGAGCACATACGCGGGCGACTATGAGGAAATCTACCATTCACTGCTGACTGATTATCCGGGCACCGCCAAACACTACAACCTCGGTCATGGCGTGATATACTGGAAGCACCTGTCGCAACCGACGCTCCCCCAGCAGCCCCAGACAGTCAAGACCCGTGTGCTCTATGCCTGCACGGACAATCTGGGTAGCATCATGCGGCTGGTTGACGGGCAGGGCAACGTGGTGTTCAAGGCTACCTACGATGCCTGGGGCAATCAGACCATTCAGACCGACAGCCTCGGCTACCGCCGCGGCTTCACCGGCCACGAGCATATTCCGGAGTTCGGGCTGATCAACATGAACGGACGGCTGTACGACCCCGCCACGGCTGCGTTCCTCTCGCCCGACAACTACGTTCAGCTGCCCTTCAACAGCCAGAGCTTCAACCGCTACTCCTACTGCCTGAACAACCCGCTGAAATATACCGACCCGAGCGGAGAGCTGTTCGGGATAGACGATGCATTTCTTGCATTTGCGCTGATTAACATGACCAGCAGCATGGTTCAAGCAGCTTATAACGGAGGCAGCGTGTGGAAAGCCGGTGCTCTGAGTCTGTTGTCTTCGTTTGGCTCTTATGGTATAGGGGAACTCTTTGGCCATAGTGCCGGCAGTATTGGCAATGAGTTGCTAAGAGCGGGTGCTCATGGGTTGGCAGACGGTACCATCAGTGCTTTGAGCGGGGGCAGTTTTGGGAGCGGGTTCTTATCAGGTGCACTTTCATCTGGAATAGGATCATTAGCACAGGGCGTAAACATGAATCCATCACTGATGGTTGCAACGACAACGGCAATGGGAGGTCTTGGTGCTTGGATTACTGGCGGTGATATGTTTTCAGGAGCCATGCAGGGGTTTATGATAGGAGCTACGAATCACGGACTTCATGAGTTGGGTGGTCCAACAGAAGAAGAAATAAAAGCAATTTATGATTCTTACATCAGCACAAAAGAGAAATATCCGGATGTCTGTAGTTTTTTTACTTTTTTAGGAGGTGACATTGCGGTAGATTCTTCAGAACATCCAGAATGGTATAGAAACACATGTGCAGCTCGTCTAAGTCATGCACTGAATGAAAGTGGAGTTATGAAAATACCTTTTATAAAGGGTCAGACTTTTAAAGGAGCAGACAACAAGTATTACTTCATGAAAGCTTCAGTCATGAAACGATGGTTGAAAAACAAATTGTGGGGTATACCTAAATACATTTCTTATAAACCTGGTAAGGTCCTACCTTCCTCAATCGTTTTTCAAACAGGATTTTCACCACCAGTTACAGGACATGTAGATGTCGTTTTTAGAGGCTTGGACAGTGGATCTGGTGCGGTAAAGTATTACAGATTAAATGGTATAAAAACTTATTTATGGAACAGAAGATGAGAACGTTTTTATTAATTTTGTTCATGTCTGTAGGATTGACGTACTTGTTCAGTTCAACTTGGTATTATAACTATTCCAATTGCAGAAAGGATAGCATAATCGTACATTCCACACTATTAACAGACAGCGTAGGGTATATTCCTTGCAAAGAGTTTTTTTGTTCTGTAGGCAGTGATACCTCTGCTTGCTCTTTCCTAGTTTATGGCCATAATGACAAGACAGGAAGTTTAAGTATATTTTTTTCATTTAGCAATACTGAAAAAAGTTTTTTCTACGATTCTTTAAGTGAAGAAGAACTTATGTCCTATACAAATAAAATCCGTCAGGGGAAAATACATCAACGTTACAGAAATAGATATTATGATGAAATAATTAATGAGTTTTCTGCATGCTTGAAAACAGCTAATGAAAGCTATAGACTTGAGACTCTTCGTGAAATAGTATTTTGGTTGTCCGATTTGAGTGACTGCTCAATAGAAATAACCAACAATTATCTGATATTACGTCCGAGTGAACTTCCTCAATCATATTATGTATACCAATTTTATAAAGATGTTAACAAAGCTATATCCATGACAGACATTCAAGAGAAGATAAACGAAGTGCTAAATGTCTATAATATCTTTATAGATAGAATCATTTTTGATGATGAGCATTCAACAATGATAAGCAAAGAAGATTTCTTAGTTAAAAACAATGTACACTGTAAGGATGTTCCTCCGAATATATTAAATGGATATGTGAAATGTATCTGCAAGCCAATTAATCATAGATTATTTTAACCCTATGTAAAATAATTATTCACATGGACAAAAAAGAAATATTAATGGAGTTCTTTCAAGACAAAGGATATGATTTGAAGGAATTATGTGGTTTTTCAGATAATGTCGTAGTTATAAAAAAAGCTCTGAAAAAGCATGACGCTTTGAAAGTTTTGGATTTATATTATGAATTGGCTATTCCTGTTTTAGGAGGTGATGTTTTGTATTTAAAAGACAGTGGATTGCTTGATTTTACATACGATAATTGGAGTACCGATTATCTGAAAACAGAAAGCGATTATCTTTATTTAAAAAGCAGTATTGAAGCATCTAAGGATTATATAAACAATTACCATCATCCTTTAATTGAGGAAACCTCAATTTTATTTGATATTGTACCGAAAGATAGTCATGAATTATTGATTTCCACCAAAAAGTGAAATGTGAAATGAGAAATTGTAAATTGTAAATTGTTAAATTGTAAATTCATTTATGCTTCGTCTTTCATCTGTTCGGTGAGCAGGATTTCGAGTTGCTCGGCGGAGAGGCGCAGGTGGAAGTGGCCGTTGATGGCGGTGGATATGCGGCCGGTTTCTTCGCTGACGACGATGGCAATGGCATCGCTGTCTTGCGATATGCCCATGGCGGCACGGTGGCGCAGACCTAATTCCTTGGGAATGTCCATGTCGTGGCTTACGGGCAGAATGCATCCTGCGGCCTTGATGCGTTTTTGCGAGATAATCATGGCACCGTCGTGCAGGGGCGAGTTCTTGAAGAAGATGTTTTCAATGAGCCGCTGGTTGATGTTGGCATCGATGCGGTCGCCCGTGGCCACGATGTCGTCGAGTGGTGCGGCGCGCTCTATGACGATGAGTGCTCCGACGCGGCCTTTGCTCATGCTCATGCAGGCCATGACGATGGGCATGATGACGGTTTTGTCGGCATCTCCCTTTTGTTTCTCATGCTTGGGGCTGAAGATTTTCACTAACGAGCGGACGCGCTGGTGGGCGCCGAGGGTATAGAGGAACTTGCGTATCTCGTCCTGAAAGAGAATGATGAGTGCGAGCACTCCCACGCTGACCAACTTGTCGAGGATGCTTCCCAGCAGCCGCATCTCAAGCACCTGACTGACGAGCAGCCAGATGACGATGAAAATCATGATGCCTATGAACACGTTGAGTGAGCGCGACTCTTTCATCAGCCGGTAGCTGTAGTAGAGCAGAAGCGCTACCAACAATATGTCGATGAAGTCTTTTATTCCGAATGCGAACATTTTGGTAATTGATAATTGACGATTGATAATTTGATTCTTCGAGGGTACGGGGGTACGAACGTCGGTGGTACGAGAATACTCTTGCTAATGCCCGCTAACTCCCATTAACTCCAACTAACTTCCGCTAACTCCAAATACACCCATCACCCATCACCTCTTAGTTGCTGCATGATTTCCACCACTTCGACGGCCTCCTTCACGTCGTGGACGCGAAGGATGGAGGCTCCTTTGGCAAGTGCGATGGCATGAAGGGCGGTGGTGGCGTTGAGCGACTCGTTGGGGGTGATGTCTAGGAGTTTGTATATCATTGACTTGCGGCTGATGCCTACAAGAATTGGCAGCTGGAGCACATTGAGGCGGTCCATCTGAGCCATGAGGTCGTAGTTCTGCTGTAGGGTTTTGCCGAATCCGAATCCCGGGTCGATGATGATGTCTTTCTGTCCGATGTCGCGCAGCTGCTGGATGCGCTGTGCGAAGAAGATGAGCATGTCGTGCAGGGTGCCTTGAGTGGACATGAGGATATAGGGAACGCGCAGGTTGATGTTCAACAGTCCCGACACGTCGTTGATGATGTCGGCCCCATACTCCTCGACCGCCATTTTTGCGACATTAGGGCGGAAGGTATCGACGGAAACGACGGCATCTGGCTGCTCGCGGCGAACGATGGCAAGCGCCTGCCGGAGCCGGGCCATTTCTGTCTGCTCGTCGGCAGGCTCAGAGCCCGGGCGTGTTGAGCAGGCACCCACGTCGATGATGGTGGCTCCCTGGGCAACGATTTCGTTGGCTCGCTCGGCAATCTGCTGTTCGTCTTGTTTACGGCTGGCAGCATAGAACGAGTCGGGTGTGGCATTGAGAATGCCCATTACCACGGGCTTGTTGAAATTGAGCAAACGGCCTCGTATGTTGATTTGATAGTTCATCAGTATTTGGTGTTCAGATGTTCAGGAGTTTTGGTGATAGAAACCCACATTATCGCGCAAAGATAGGATAAATTCGGCTAATTACAAAATAAAAAACCTACAAAAATCTTTCTATATCGGAAAATAATAAATATCTTTGCATAAGATAACAAATTAATGCAAGCATGGATATTAAAGAACTCTACAAAATCTATCAACAGCATCCTGTCATTACCACCGACAGCCGCGACTGTCCGCAGGGAAGCATTTTCATTGCCCTGAAAGGCGAGTCGTTCAATGGCAATGCCTTTGCCGGAAAGGCTTTGGAACAAGGGTGCGCCTATGCTGTAGTTGATGAGCCGCAGGTTGTTGACGAAGACCTAAAGGACAGATACATCCTGGTGGACGATTGTCTGCAAACATTCAAGGACCTGGCCCGTGAGCACCGCCGTCAGTTCCACATCCCCGTCATAGGCATCACTGGCACCAACGGCAAGACAACCACCAAGGAGCTTGTTGCAGCCGTACTGTCCGAAGAATATAACGTGATGGCCACACAAGGCAATTTTAACAACGACGTGGGCGTGCCGAAGACGCTTTTCCGCCTTACTGACGAGCACGACATTGCCGTGGTGGAGATGGGGGCAAGTCATCCCGGCGACATAAAAACTCTGGTGGAGACGGCAGAGCCTACCTGCGGGCTTATCACCAACGTGGGACGTGCACACCTGCAGGGCTTCGGCTCGTTCGAAGGCGTGAAACGAACCAAGGGCGAGCTCTACGACTTCCTGCGCAGTCGGGCCGAGGAGGGCGACCCCGACCAGGGGTTCATCTTCATCAATGCCGACGACCCCGACCTCACACAGATGGCCAACCAGCGAGGGCTGATTTTCCAAATAGGTTATGGCATGGGCAACTCCGACGAGATTGTGGTCAAAGGTGAAGTTACGGGCTGCGACCCGTTTGTGAGGTTCCGCTGGTGGATAGAGGATGAAGAGGAAGAAACTCCGCAAAAGGAGGAAGTGCAGACCAGACTAATCGGGGCCTACAACGTATATAACATGTTGGCAGCCATTGCCGTGGGCTTGCATTTCGACATTGACCCGGAGAATATCAACCACGCTTTGGAAAACTACACCCCCAGCAACAATCGCTCACAGCTGATGCGCACGGCGAACAATACGCTCATCGTTGATGCCTACAACGCCAATCCCACCAGCATGGCCGCTGCGCTGAGGAATTTCCGCGACATGCAAGTCGGAAACAAAATGGCGATTCTTGGTGACATGCGCGAACTGGGCGATGCTTCGGAAGAAGAGCACCAGCGCATTGTGGATATGCTCAAAGAGTTTGGCCTTGTCAACACGTGGCTTGTGGGCGAGGAGTTCGCGAAGACTAAATCAGATTTCAGGAAGTTCAAAGATGTGGATGAGGTGCGCGAAGCCATTGAAGCCTGTCAGCCCCAAGGCCACAGCATCCTCATCAAGGGGAGCAACGGAACAAAACTCTTCTTGTTGCCTGAAGTGCTTTAAAGAAGTCCCTGGAAATGCTTTAGAGAAGAGTTTTAGAATGCGTTTTCATGTGTTTTTTGCAAATTTCCCGCTAAACTTGCTCGTATTTGCAAAAAATGCACTATCTTTGCACCGCTTTTCCAATAAGTGAGAAGCAATCGGGATGTAGCGCAGTTGGTAGCGCACTACGTTCGGGACGTAGGGGTCGGGCGTTCGAGTCGCCTCATCCCGACAAACAAGAGACAGAATCGAATGGTTCTGTCTCTATTTTTTCTGGTACGTAGTGTCCTGAGCCAAAGGTCGCCTCATCCCGACAAAGAGCGGCAAGTGAGACTTTTCACTTGCCGCTCTTTCTTTGGGGGTTGGGAGTGTTTAAGCGTGCTTTGTGTTTATCTGCCGAGCCACTGTTCGGGGTTGAGCTTGGCCGTTTCGCGTCTGAGCTGGAACTGGAGCATATTGTCGGCTGCGAGAGGGCCAAGCACTTGCCGTGTGCTCACTTTTTGTCCTTTGCTCACGCTTACGCTGCGCAGGTTGCAATAGACGGAGATATAGCTGCCGTGGCGCACCATGACAACCCACGTGCCGGCGAATCCGAACACGGCACTAACCTCACCGTCGAACACGGCTCTTGCCTGTGCGCCAGCCTGTCCGAGAATGTTGATGCCTTTGTTGTCGAGCCGCACGTTGTTGAGTCCCTCTACGTTATATTGTCCGAAATGGCTTACGATGCGGGCAGGTCCTGTAAGCGGCATAGGCAGTCGTCCGCGGTTGCTTTCGAAGTTGCCGCTCAGTCGGCGGTCTTCTGAGGAGAAACGCATGGACTCGTCGCGCTCTGCCTTGGCCGATGCCATTTCGCGCTCATGCCGCTGACGTTCAACGGTGGCTTTGCGCTCGGCTGCAAGACGTGCAGCCTCGGCCTCACGGGCTTTCTGTTCGGCTTTTGCCTTGGCTGCTGCATCGCGCTTGGCGGCTTTGCGTGCTTCCTCCTTGGCTTTTGCCTCCGCCTTTCGTGCCTCTTCAATGCGTCTTGCATTCTCCTTGGCGGCAGCTTCGGCCTCTGCTTTCTTGCGGGCCAGTTCCTCGGCGCGTTTTTTTGCGGCTGCGGCCTCTTCAGCGGCTTTCTTGCGTGCTTCAGCTTCGGCTCGTGCACGGGCCTTGGCCACTTCCTCGGCTATAAGGCGGTCGATTTCGGCATTGAGGGCGGCATCTTTTTTCTGTTGCTCGTCAATGACGGCCTGAATGGTTTTCTGTTGTTTTTGTAGCGAAGTGACAACTTTTTGCTGTTCTTCATGTTGTGTGGTGAGTTTTGCCTGTTCTTTGCGTCCTTTGTCCAATAGCGAGTGCTTTTGTCCTTTCACGGTCTGCAGTTGCTTCTGTTTTTCGTCAATCTGCTGTTGCTTGGCTTTCACCATTTCTCCTTGTGCTTTCTGGTAGGATGCATAGTCGCGCACAAAACGCAGGCGTCGGTGCATCTGTGTGAGGTTTTTCGCACTGAAGATGAACATGAGTTGGTCCTGAATGTTGCGGAACCGAGCCATGTAGCGCATGCTTTTCACGTATTTAGCCTTACGTTCCTTGAGTTGTTCCTCAAGCGTTTTGAGCTGTGTCTGTAGCAGGCTGATGTTTCCCTCAATATGCTTGAGGTCGTTCTGTATGGTATCGATGGTTCGCTGGCGGTCGCCTATCTGAGTGTTGATGAGTTCCAGGTCCTGCAGTCGCTTTTTCACGTCAGCCCGGTTGGCATTGAGCAGTTGCTGCTGTTCCTTGATTTTTTTCTGGATGGCGGCTCGCTGGTTTTGCAGTCCTTTGATGTTTTCATTGGTATATTCGGGAGCCTTGCCTTTGGTTGTTTGTGTTTTACCTTTTGCCTTCTGTGTTTTGCCCTTCTGTGGCTGTGTTTTTGCTTTTGTTGCTTTCTGTTGGGGCTTGGTTGAAGTTTTTACAGCCTGTTTTTTTGCGGCCGGCTTGGTCACACGAGTTGCCTGTGCTTTCGGCTTCTGCGCGCTTTTCTTCTGTTGCGCAGTAGTCGTAAGCATCATGCCTGACAGGAGTATCAGTATTATGAGTTTTTTCATAGGAGTTCCTAAAGAGCTCTGCTCGATAAAATTTTCAAATGGTAAATTGTCAAATAGTGAATTATTACAGGCTTATTACTCGTTTGAGCACGTCCTCAACCTTCTTTTCCTCGTATTTCTTGCTCAGGTTGGTTCGCAGTTCCCAGTCGTTTTCTGTGTTAACGCTGCTCATATCGAAATCTACATTCAGCTTCTTTGCTCCACCCTTAAGGGCTGTGGTGTTGGCGTTGATGCCAATGAACGAGGGGAACTGTTTAACACCAATCTGACGAAACTCATTGTAAGTGACATCCACTTTTGTGTTACCGCTCTGTTTGCTGTTGTAGTTGATGGTGGCCTTTTCGATGAGTGCTGTTTTGCTGTTGGTCTGCCATTGATAGGTCATGTTTCCTTTTTTCAGAGTAATGGGTGTGGTGGCTCCTTTGTCCAGTTGCACGTCAAGCTGTTTGAGTGCGGCTTCGTTAATTTGGTCGGCACCGGGCACGAACAACTGATTCCAGAACAAGGCCTGCAGCGAGCTGAATGTCAGTCCGTTGCGCTTGAGGAAGTCCAGCTGGTTGTAGTCGCCTTTGCAATACTCCTTGTGAATGCGGTCAACGATGAGCACATAGTCTTTGGTGAACTCCAATCGCGCGGCCTCGGTACCAATAATCGGCACCTGCACCTGAATACGAATGACGTCGTCTTTGTGCATACGCAGTACGGCAGGCAGTGTGATTTCCTTGCTGCCTGTGTTCACTTTCATTTTCATCTTGGCGTTGATGAAGTCGGTATAGACGGCGTTGTCGGCCACCCGCTGCAGATACTGGGATTTCCTGAATGCCTCACTTTGTTCAGTTGCTTGGTTGTTTGTCTGTTGGGTGGTTGGCTTTTTGGTATTATCAACCAGTGCTTTTTTCGAGCCACAAGCGCACATTGTTGCCAAGATGGCCGCAAGTGCCAGTTGTTGTATGAGTGTTTTTTGTTTCATTCTTTGATATATTTTCTGATTTTTATTTTTCTGATGAGTACCTTGCTGTCGCTGCCACCGTCCAATGCTTTCTGCCATAGGTCAAGTGCTTGCAGCAGGTCGTTGTTCATTGCGTGTATGTCGCCGCCATGCTCCAAGAGCACGACGCTGGCGGTGGTGTCGTTCTGAATGGCTTGGTCGATATAAATCTGCGCCTCGGCGTAGCGTTCCTGCATGAACAGAATCCAGGCGTAGGTGTCAAGATAGGTGCTGTTGTTGGGTTCAGCCTTGATGGTTCGGAAGCTCATTTGCTCGGCCTTTTGCAGCTGCTTGCCCTCTTCGCTCAGGTAGTAGGCGTAGTTGTTCAGACACCCATAGTTGTCATCTTTCCATTGCAGGCAGCTGTCGTATGCTGCGTATGCTTCCTGTGATTGGCCTTTATCGTGCAGAATGTCGCCCATGATGGCATAGAAATCCGAAACAATGTTCTTGTTGCTCTGCTCATTGATTTGCCCCACACCACGACGGAAGGCGTCGAGCGCCTTGTCTTTTTGCTCTTTCTGGTAGTGGCTGAGTCCTTCAAAATAGTAGAAGGCCATTTCTTCGGGGTTGTATTCTTGTCCTTGCAAAGACAGGTCAATCACCTGGTCGAAGTCCTTGTTGCGCCATAGGTTCTGTAGAAGTTCTATGCGGGCAGCCGCATCGTCGGGGGTGATTGAAAGGATACGGTTGAGTGCCACGTTCACAGAGTCGTCGGGCATTTGTTTGAGACTCATGTAGGCTGCCCATATCGACGGAATGCTGCTGTCCGACGGGTTGGCTTCCATGATACGGTCGAAAAGACGTAGCACCTTCGTGCTGTCGCCACCATTGGTTTCGTTTTCCTCGATGACTTGTCTTAAAATGATTATCTTGGTGTCCGAGGGAGTTTTGGCACTGAACAACATCCTTTCCTGCATCTGCCGGGCCACAGAGTCCTGTCCGTCGGCCAGATAGTAGTCAATCAGCGATGTCTGTGCCATCACGTTGTCGGGTTCCTCGCTGAGCACCTTTTCGTATTCAGCCAGCGCTTGGTCTTTGTGTTCATTGCGCAGCAGCCAGTTGCCAATCATCACGCGGTAGTTTAAGTCGTTGGGATGGCGCTGGGCCAGTGTTTTCAGTTCGTTGAGAGCCTCTTTTTTCTTGTTTTGCTGCTCATAGATGCTTACACGGGTAAATGAAAGCTGTTCGCTTGGGCCGTCGGTATCTTCGAGACGGTTCACGGTGAGCAACATTTTGTCGTAGTTCTTTTCGTTGTTGTACAGTCTGAGCAGCATGCTTAGCACATCGCTGCGGCTTTTGTTTCCTTCGTAAAGTTTCTCATACACCGTGGTGGCCTCACTCAGTTTTCCCTCGTTGATATACACTTGTGCCAACCGTTCTAGGTAGTCGTGGTTTTCGGGACTGCAGTCGGCCGCACGTTTGTAGCACAGAATGGCCATTGAGTCCTGCTGCATTTCGCCGTAGTATGCGGCCAGCAGGTAATAAACTTCTCCTGCTCCGGGATTGATGGCCTCGCAGTGTTTCAATAGGTCGAAAGCCTCGTCGTATTTCTCACTTAGTTGAAGTCTCACAGCTTCCTCGAAGAAATAGGTAAACCGCAGGCTGTCGTTGTGTGAAAGGTTTTGAGGTTTGAGATTTGAAATTGTAAATTGTAAATTGTCAAATTGTAAATTCCTCTGGGTTGCCGTTCCATGATAGCCACAACCCGTCAATGCCAAAGCTATGAGCATGGCAATACAACAGTAAAGCAGCGATTGAATCTTTTTCTGAAACGTCAACATAAAATCTCAAATCTCATTCCTCATTTCTCTCCCCTTGGGGAGGCTGAGAGGGGCTTTCCTCACTTCACCCCCGTATGACCGTATCCTCCGGCGCCGCGTTCGGTCTCGTCGAGTTCGTCCACAACCACAAACTCGCCCTGCTCGTGACGGGCTATTACCAACTGGGCGATGCGCTCGCCATCGTTCACAGTGAAATCTTCCTGCGAGAGGTTGATTAGACATACGCCAATCTCACCGCGGTAGTCTGCATCCACCGTACCAGGTGTGTTGAGCACCGTGATGCCGTGTTTCAGTGCCAGCCCACTACGAGGACGCACCTGGGCCTCAAAGCCCGCGGGTAAAGAAATGAACAGTCCCGTTTTGAACAGCCGCCGTTCCATAGGGCGGAGAGTCACGGGTTCATCGAGGTTGGCACGCAAATCCATGCCTGCACTCAGAGGTGTGGCATACGCAGGCAACTGCTGGTGTCCTTTGTTTACAACTTTTATTTCTATCATTTTTTTACTTACTCCTTGTATTACTTTTATTCTCCCTTTTTTCTCTTTTTTCCTTCTAACAAGCTGCAAAATTAATGATTCATCTTCAATTTGCCATCATTTTTACCTTTTTTATATAAATCTGATATGCGTTTCGCAGATCTCCGATAGTTGACTTCAGTTTTAATAACCTTTGTTTTGTTTGATGTTCGGGTTGAGCGTGATGATGTCACCGGGAATTGGGAAGAGGCAGGTGTGTCCGTCGGACTCATCCACGGGGTTGATGCCTTCGTAAAGGCTCTTGTAGCAGTGGAAACGAATCATGTCCTGGCGCCGCCATCCTTCCCAGCAGAGTTCCATGAGACGTTCGTCGAGCAGGTTTTCGAGTGTGATGGGGCGCTCGGGCATTCCTGCGCGCAAGCGCACACAGTCGTAGTCATCCTGTCCGTCCTGTCCGGCGCGCAGTTTTGCCTCTGCGCGCATGAGCAGTACGTCGGCGAAGCGGAATAGCACGATGTCATTATCCATGAGTTTTCCGTCTTTGAGTGCGTTTTTGTCTATGTCGTATTTTTTCATCCTGGCGCCGGCGGTTTCAACGTACTTGCTACCGCTGAGGTCAATTTTAACCATGACAGGATGGTATTCCAGGGGATTGCCTGAGCGGTCGGTGACGATGTTGTTGTTGCGGTCGGTAACCACGCCTGTCCAGTAGTTCTTTTCCAGTCGTCGGTCTTGCTCTGGCGTTTCAAACTTTGACACCTCGAGCACTTTCTTTGTGGCGCAGGCCCCGTTTTCACCTCCAAATCCGTAGGCGGCAGCATGGCGGTAGTGCCACGAGCGGAACATATATTGCATTTCGTTGCTGTAGAGGTCTTTGTCCATGACGATGGTCCAGATGTTCTCATTAGAGTCGTCGTTGTGGACGTAGAAATTTCTTTCATAGTTCAATTCAAGCCAGAAACCTTGCGCCTCAATGAGGTCGCAATAGTCGATGCAGGCCTGCCACTGGGGTGTTCCGGTATAGACTTCTGCGTTGAGCATGAGTTTAGCCAGCACGAAGAGGGCTACGGGGCGTGTGACGCGCCCGTAGTAGTCGCCTTGGTGCACACTGTTGTAGTCGGCAAGCAGCGGCAAGGCCTTCTGAAGCTCGCTGACCGTAAACGCAAATACCTGGCTTCGCTGTGACTGCTGCACTTCGTTCATCGATACGTCAGTGGAGGTGATGATGGGCACATTACCGAAGAGGTCGATGAGATACCAGTAATAGATGGCACGTAGCGCGCGCACCTCGGCCTGATAGGAGTCATACTGGTAGTCGGAGAGCATGATTTTGTAGTTTTCCAGCAGCTTGAGCGAACGGTTGCAAAGCGTAATGACCTTGTAGAGATAGAGCCATGAGTTTTTCAGCATTTCATGGCCGGCGCCCCATGAGTGGCGGTAAAGGTCCTGCCAAATGCCTCCGTCATACCAGTCGCCGCCACGTGTAGGTACCATGGCCTCGTCGGAGCCGAATGTCTGCAGGTCGTAGATGCCTCGGCATGTGCCTTGTAGCCCTTGACCGTCGGCGTTGCCACCGATGTAGGTGTAGAGCATGGCCACGGTGTTTTGATAGAGAGTTGTCGGGTTGGTATAGGCTTCTTCCTCAGGAATCTGGTCGCGTGGTTCCTCGTCAAGAGTGCAAGCGGTGAATAGCAGACAGCTTGATAATGCATAATTGATAATGCATAATGCATAATATTTCATTCGTTTCATACGTTTCATATGTTTCATTCTTTGTTAAGTTTTCATTTTTCATTTAGAATTGTATTCGCACTCCAATGGTGTAGCTGCGATAGACGGGTAGTGTGCGTTTGTCATCAAGACCCAGTGAGTTGTTTACCACGCTCGAGTTGATGATTGGTGTGAGTCCGCTGTAGCCAGTGATGGTGGCGAGGTTATTGACAGAAGCAGAGAGGCGCAGGCCCTGAATGAGTCTAACTCGCAAAGGCACCGTCCATCCTATGGTCAGGTAGTCGATGTTGACGTAGTCGCCTCGTTCCAGCCAGTAATCGCTGATGGTCTGGTCGTGGATGTTCATTTCGGGTGCGTCTGCTAACACGTTGTAATTTGGCAGCGATAGCATATTCATGTAGGTGAGTGCGGTGCCGTTGTAGATTTTGTGGCCGAATGCTCCGTTTATTTGCATGGTAATGTCCCAGTGCTTGTAGCGGAAGGCAATGTTAGAGCCCACGAGTGCTTTGGGCGTGGCTTGTCCGCAGATTTGTTTGTCGCCGCTCACATCGTATGAGGTGGTTCCGTCGGCGTTTGTGACGAGTCCGTTGCAATGGGGCAGGTAAAACACACCAAGTGGCTGGCCAACAATCTGCATGACCACGTCGCTGGCACCATGGAAGCCTGCTCCCCAGAGTGCCGAAATACCGCTCATCTCGGGAACCGTGAGGTAGTGGCCTTGGTAGTATCCGTTGAGCGAAACCAGCTTGTTGCGCTCAAAGGTCCAGTTGGTATTGACGGTCAGCTCGGCGTCTTTGGTGCGCAGGGGGGTGATGCCGAAACCTATTTCGAGTCCGCTGTTTTTCATGGAACCGAGGTTGGCCAACAGTTTGTTGTAGGTGTATGGCGGCACGGGCACGTCATAGACGTAGAGCATGTCGGTGGTTTTCGATTGGTAGTGGTCGATGGTGAGTGCTATGCGTCCATTCCAGAACGATAGGTCGAGTCCGATGTTGTAAGTGCGTTTAACTTCCCATTTTAGGTCGGGGTTGGCATTGCGGATGATGCCGAGCGTTGTGACTGGTGTGCCTCCCATTACTACAACGCCGTTGGGCTGAATCAGCTGCATGGAGTTGTAGGAGTCTATGCCGCCTAAGTTTCCGCTGAATCCGAAACCAACACGCAGTTTTGCGTTCGTGACGAAGCTGAGGTTTTGCATCCATGGCTCCTTGCTGATGACCCACGCGCCACTGACCGACGGGAAATAGCCCCAACGGTTGTTGACTCCCACTTTCGAGGAGGCGTCGGCACGTATGTTGGCCGTAAGTGTGTATTTGTCATAGAATGTGGACTGAGCGTGCAGCAGGAACGACTCCATGTGCGATTCGGTGAAGTAGGAGTCGGTGCCGTCCCAGTGGCGGGCAGCACCTGCCGACAATTCTTCGTATCCGAAAGCATCGGTAGAGAAATTGGAGACGGTGGTGTAGAAACCTCTGCGTTTCTGGTTGTGCGATTCTCCGAGCAGCATGAAGTTGAGCTCTGCCTGCTTGAATTTTAAGGTATAGTCGAGCGAGATGTTGCCGAAGAGTTCCTCATTCTTGTCATTGCCCCGGTAGGCTTCGCCATGGCTCCACACAAAAGTGGGGTAGTAATGGGCATTGTTAATGGTGTTGTAGGAATAGGAGAAGAACGTCCTCAGTTTCAGGTTCTTGGCGAGGTCTGCTGTAGCAAGCAGGTGAATGTTGAAATGGGCGTTGTCTTCGTCTTGTTTCATGGCGAGCAACGAGTTGGGATTGTTTATCCAGATGGCTTCGGTCACTTGGAAGAAACTTCCGTCGTCGTTGGCCCCGTCGGGAAATGTGGGGTTGAAGGTGTGTGAAGAATAAAGCAGTTTTTGCTGGAATGGAAGAAGGTTGTTTTGCTTCAGCGAGCCGAACATGCCGAGATCAACACTCAGACGGTTATCCAAGGCTTTCTGCGAGATGTCGAGCTTGCCTATGTAGCTGCGGTAGTTGTTGGTCTTGATGATGGTTTTGTGTTCCATGACACCAACTGACGCACGGTAATTGGCCGTTTCCGAGCCGCCTCCGAATGCGATGTGGTGGTTCTGCACGAATCCCGTTCGTTCAATACTTTTGCCAAAATCAGTATCAGCGCCCAAGTCGATGAACTCTTGATGGCGGTCTGTCAGCGTCTGACGGAATTGTGTGGCATTGAGCATTTGCAGACGTTTGTAGATGCTCTCAAAACCTACTGCACCGTCGTAGGAGATGTGGAACTGCTGACTACGGCCTTTCTTAGTGGCCACCTCAATGACACCCGCTGCACCGCGGCTGCCATACTGCGCCGTTTCCGATGCGTCTTTCAGAATGGTGAAACTCTCGATGTCGGCAGGATAGATGGTTGAGAGTGTGGCAAGGTCGGAGGTCACACCGTCGATAATCACCAGCGGGTCGTTTCCGCCCGTCAGAGAGGTGGTTCCCCTGACGCGTACGGCCGACACCATAGCCTCCTGGTTGCCAGTGCTGGTGACTTGCACGCCTGCTGCCTGACCGCTCAATGCGTCAAGCGACGAGGTGATGAGACCTTTGTTCATACGTTGTTCCGTTACCTTGTCAACAGCACCCGTCAGGGTGTTCTGGTTGCCGCTGAAATAGCCGACACGCACGTTCGTCATGCTGTCGGGAAGAAGTTTTTGCGCGTTTGCTGCTGTGGTCAGCACCAGCGCCAGGGCTATGATTCCAATTCTTTTGTTCACGGTTATTTGATAATAGTTTTTGGTTTGCTAATGTAATAGGTTCTTTATATACGGTTCATGTGGTATTTGTAGCTGTGTGAGTTTTCGGTTACAAACTTAAACTTTTTTTTCGAAATATCGGCTTGAAAATAGAAAAAAAGACTCCTCGGTGGTTATTTTCATCATACTTCACTCATCTTTCTTCTCTTTTTTGTTCGTTTATTTGATGCTCTTTAGCTTTGATGAAGTTACTTCAATTCGGAAAGAACTCCATCTCGGCACAAAAAAGAAAGGATTCTTTTTGTTCTGCTCTCATTTTTTCGTAACTTTGTGGCCGATGATGAACTGGAAACAATTGATTAGCAACAAGCGGCTCGGCCAGGAAGACAGCCATGCTGAGCGGCACGATGACCGTAGTGAGTTCAAACGCGACTACGATCGTCTGATATTCTCAGCACCGTTTCGGCGCATGCAAAACAAGACCCAGGTGTTTCCGTTGCCAGGAAGCATTTTCGTTCACAATCGGCTCACTCATTCGCTTGAGGTGGCCAGCGTAGGCCGCTCGTTGGGCGACGATGTGGCTCGCCTGCTGTTGGTGCGTCATCCAGAGTTGCGCGGCACATTTTTCGAGGAAATCGGAAATGTTGTCTCAGCCGCCTGCTTGGCTCATGATATGGGCAATCCACCGTTCGGACACTCTGGCGAGAAAGCCATTCAAGCCTATTTCACTGAGGCAGGCGGTGCAGTCTTGAAGAATAAGGTGAGCGAACAGTTTTGGAGCGATATCACCCATTTTGAGGGCAATGCCAATGCATTCCGCATACTGACCCACCGTTTCAAGGGTCGGCGCGAGGGTGGTTTCGTCATGACGTATGCCACGCTGGCCAGCATTGTGAAATATCCATATTCTTCTTCTGCTGCCAGCAAGAAAGGAAAGTTCGGATTCTTTGAAACAGAACAATCAATTTACCAGAAAATTGCCGATGAAATGGGCATTTTTCGATTGTCGAGTGAGGGCGAACCCTTGCGTTATGTTCGCCATCCGTTAGTCTATTTAGTTGAGGCGGCCGACGACATTTGCTACGAGATTATGGACATTGAGGATTCTCACAAACTGAAGATTCTTTCTTTTGACGAAACATCCAGCATGTTGTTGAGTTTCTTCGACGAGCATCAGCAGGAGAGCATTCGCCAGCGTATCGTCCGTGAGGGCATTACCGACAACAACGAAAAAGTGATTTACATGCGCGCCAGTGTCATTGGGTTGCTTGAGCACGAGTGTGTCAAGGCATTCGTCGCCCACGAGGAGGACATCCTTAATGGTAGTTTCACTGGGAGTCTTATCGACCATATCGGTGAGCGTGCGCGCCATGCTTACAAAGAATGTGTGAAGACAAGCGTCAAAAAGATTTACAATAGCAAACCCGTGCTTGATGTGGAATTGTCGGGTTACAAAATCATCGAGACGCTTATGGACAGCCTCATTCAGGCCGCTGTCAGTCCAGAGAAATTCCATTCCAAGCAGCTTATTGGTCGTGTGAGCAGCCAATATCACATTGATTCTGACAATCTTGAGACACGCATCATGGCAATGATAGACTACATAAGCGGTATGACCGATGTATATGCCCTTGACATTTATCAGAAAATCAATGGTATTTCACTCCCCATAGTCTAAAATCCGCAATTAGGCCGCGATACTGTAGCGATCTTCAACAAAAAGGCCGCGACAAAATCGCGGCCTAAATGATTTAAAGAAGCTTATTCTTTTTCTTTGTAAATGACTTGGTTGGCACCCGAAGTGATGTGCATTGCGTCGGGATGCTGCTTGATATAGCTGTCTATATGGCGCATACGCTTTTCCTCAAAAATCTCGTCCACGGCAATCAGAATACCCGTTTCCTCCACGTCGCCGAACCCGTAGTTAATAGCTGTTCCGAAAAGTTTCATCGTGGGCGAAAGGCTCATATAGGCATTTACCAAAGGCGGGATGTTGTAACCCAGCTTTCGTATTTCGCGGTTGAGGATGCGATAGTCGCTTCTGAAGTCCGAATTGCAGAAAAGAGTCTCCAATTCTTTCTCGTCTGTTTCAATTTTCAGCGGTTTCATCGGGATAATCAAGTTTTCCTTGTCATCGAAATATTTCTTCAGGAAGAAGAGAATCATGTCGCGACCTTTGCGCACGTATGAGGGATACATGGTCATTTTTCCGAAGAAATATTTCACGTTGGGCTTGATGACGGTGAGCGCGCCGAGGCCGTCCCAAAGATTGTCGAGTGCAAAAAGACTCTTGGCGCCCATTCTTGAACTCTGATAGGGCAGCGAGACGAACGAACGCCCCAGTTCGATGGTCTGCGGCATATACTCGTCAAGGAATTTCTGCGAGAAGTGGAACATGTGGCTTGTGGCCAGTTTAGGCTGTCCGTTGCTGTCCAGTTCCCAGTCTGAGCCCAGAATGTAGCGGTAGCCGCCTATGATTTCTTCTGCATCGGGGTTCCACACGATGAGTTGCT
The DNA here is from genome assembly GCA_017619445.1 of Prevotella sp. GTDB lineage: Bacteria > Bacteroidota > Bacteroidia > Bacteroidales > Bacteroidaceae > Prevotella. Next base: position 20,768 of record JAFZSI010000054.1, on the reverse strand, counting down.
TGTAGCAGTTGTCGCAGGTGTCGAACTCGTCGATGTCCATCTCCAGGCCTGTGCCACCACCGGCTTCGCGAAAGGCTATTTCGCGCAGTCGGCCAATCTCTCGCATCACATTGGGGGCATTGTGAGCGGTGACGATATAAATCTCATTGTGGCTCTTGTTGGTCATGCGTAGCTGGCGTTCGCGCGTCAGTTCGCTTTTAATCAGCTCTTTGTCTACTGGCTGGATGATTTCTTGTTCCATTTCTCTCTTCTTGGGTTTAGTTTGCGTTTTTATCAGAGTTTGCATAAGACAAGCTGCATCTCGGCATTAAGAACAATTGTTCTGCATTCGATTCGCATTGTCTTACCTCTTAGAGCTTATAAACTTCTTCTTTTACAAAATTTGCCCATTCCAACGGCGTTTTTTCTTTGTCAAAGGTTTCCCAAGGAATGGGTTTCCCGATGGCAACGCGAAATGTCTTTCCCACGTTTTTGTACATTTCATCGACCAGAAACAGCATGGCAAGATTGAAGGGCAGGTGCTTGTCGCTGAAATTGGCCAGCCGATAGAAGAATTTTGAGTTTTGTCCGCTGAAGTGTATGGGCACCACGTCGCGGTGGGTCTGCACGCTTTTGGTGATGAAGGTCTTTGTCCAGGGCAGGTCTTTCACCTCGCCGTTTTGCCTTCTCGAGCAGATGCCAGCCGGGAACATCAGCATGTGGTTCTGGCTGCTGAATCCTGCCTGCACCATGGCAGGGAAGTCGCGGCTCTGCTTGCCTGTCTTGTTGATGGGTATGCAGACGGGAGCCAGTCCGGGCAGGTTCATCAGCAGGTCGTTCACTAAATAGCGGAAATTTCCGTCGTAGTGCCGTCCGATGATTGAGCCCAATGCCACTCCGTCGATGCCTCCAAGCGGGTGGTTGCTCACAAAAGTATAGAGTTTTCCGTCGTTTTTGTCGGGCAGATTTTCTTTTCCTTCCACCTGAAGGTTCATCTTCAGGTACTTCACGCATTCCTCCAGCCATTCCACGCCCGTCTTGTCGCGACTTTCCCACAGGAACGCGTTCACCTTGTTCTGGTGCACCACTCGCTTGAGCCACCATGTGGGCACATAGCGGGCTTTCTTACCAATTTTGCTGGCCAGGATTTCGTCAACATCAACTGTTTTCTGTGTGATTGCTTTCATGCGTTAGTGTCTGTTGTGTGGTTGCGTCGCACGGATGCGTGTGCGGAAGTTTTGGTTTTTTCGCTATTAAGTTGCAAAAATAATGTTTCTTTTTCAAAATCGTTTCATTTTTAACGAAAAATGTTCTGAAAACCTGAAAATTGTTGCTCAACGCCCTTGAAAAAACGTTGGTGACAACAAAAGCGAGGGCCGGCATTCACGGTGAATGTCGGCCCTCGCTTTTCTTTCCAAGTGCTTGTGGCTTCGTTTTCCAAATGCCCGTGGCAGGGGCACTGTAACGATGGTGTTACCTCACCACCTCGGTGAATTCGGGCTTTGCGCCCTCTTCCTTGCCCACTGTCACATAGATAGTGGAAGTCGATTCAGCTCCGTCCATGCCCCGGCCGGTTACGGTGAACTGGTAGTCTGTGCCGTCGGGTGTGGTGCGCTTGCCCACAGTCTTGGGTGTGCCAAGCGGGAACTGATAGTCTGAGCAGGCGGCATCGAAGATGGCGCGCTCCTCGTCAGTGACGGGCTGCTGTGCCGAGTAGTCGGGCAGTTTCTCTACGGTGCCCTCCTTGTACCCGTTTTCTTTCAGGAAACGGTCCAGCTCGCGTTCAGCCGCTTTTACCCTTGCCGTGCGCACGCCGTAGCCTTTCTGAATGTTGGCTTTGGGCAGTGCCTTCTTCAGAGCGTCGGTCGAGGTGTTCAGTCCTCCGCTGCCGAATGTGCAGAACGGAATGATGGTCTTGCCCTCAAAGTCGTTCTCCTTCACCAGCGTGGCAATGGGCATGGCGTAGGTGCCAAACCAGATGGGGTAGCCGAGGAAGATAACGTCGTAGTCGGCAATCTTCTTCTTCAGCGGTTTCAGCGCAGGTGTCTGTCCGCTTTCTCTCTCGCGCCCTGAGCGCTGGATGGTTTCCTGGAAATTGCCCGTATAGGGCTCCACCGGCTCGATGCTCTCGATGTCGGCGCCGAGTTGTTTTTGCAGTTCTTCGGCCACGGCCTTCGTCGTACCCGTCTCTGAATAGTAGAGCACCAGGCTCTTTTGTGCACAACCTGTTGTAATGGATGCCATAACGATAAGTGATAATAAAAGTTTTTTCATGTGCGTAAAATTTTTATGTTATCAATGGTGCAAAGATACGATTAAGTGAGCAAAATGCCAAAAGTTTTAAGAGCTTTTTATTTGTGAGCACCCTTGACAAAGCCTCCGAGCGTTTACAGGTGGATTTATGAGCTTATTCTTGCACATGGCGGTTATGGAGTTTTCGGGTAAGAAAACAAACATAAGCATTATGGGCAAATTTTCTAGAAAAATTTCGCGTAAAGCATAGAGTTGTTGTCGTAGAGTGTAGTATGGCGCAAACAACTCTATGTGTTGCGTAAACAACATGCGGTGGGGTGGAATGGAAGTTTCATTAGAAAAAAATCTCAGGCATAACAATTTTTAGGGTTTTACAGAAAGGATATGTGGATTATTTTTCCTATTTTTGCAGAATGGATGATAAACACATTATTAATATTATAAAACACATATTATAAAAACACAAACAAAAAACCACAGACTATGGATTTATTAAATCAAATCGTTGCGCGAGCTAAGGCAAACAAGCAGCGCATTGTGCTCCCCGAGGCAACAGAGGAGCGTACACTCAAAGCTGCCGACAAGGTGCTGGCCGATGACATTGCCAACATCGTGCTCATCGGCAACCCCGACGAAATCAACCGTCTGGCAGCCGAGTGGGGCCTTGAGAACATTGGCAAGGCCACCATCATCGACCCGGAGAACTGCGAGAAGAGCGAGGAGTATGCCCAGCTGCTCTGCGAGCTGCGCAAAAAGAAGGGCATGACCATTGAGCAGGCCCGCGAGCTGGTGAAGAACCCGCTCTACCTGGGTTGCATGATTATCAAGACCGAGGGTGCCGACGGACAAATCAGCGGCGCACTCTCCACTACGGGCGAGACTTTGCGCCCGGCTCTGCAGATTATCAAGTGCGCCCCGGGCATCACCTGTGTCAGCGGTGCCATGCTGCTCATCACCCAGAAACCCGAGTTTGGCGAGGACGGCGTGCTTGTCGTAGGCGACGTGGCCGTAACACCCATGCCCGACGCCGCACAGCTGTCGCAGATTGCTGTCTGCACGGCACAGACCGCCCGTTCGGTGGCCGGTTTCGACGACCCGCGCGTAGCCATGCTGAGCTTCTCTACCAAGGGCAGTGCCTCGCACGAGGTGGTGGATAAGGTTGTCGAGGCCACACGCCTGGCCAAGGAACTCGATCCCGCCATCAAGATTGACGGCGAACTGCAGGCCGACGCAGCCCTCGTGCCCGCCGTGGGCAAGAAGAAGGCTCCGGGCAGCGACATTGCCGGCAATGCCAATGTGCTGGTGTTCCCCAACCTCGAGGTGGGCAACATCGCCTATAAGCTGGTGCAGCGTCTGGGCGACGCCATCGCCGTAGGTCCCATCCTCCAGGGCATCGCCCGTCCCGTGAACGACCTCTCGCGTGGCTGCTCCATCGACGACATCTACTACCTCGTCGCCATCACCGCCTGCCAGGCCATGGATGCGAAATAGTGAAAATTTAATAGAAACAAATAATCGAATAAAGCATTTAAGAAACGAATTAAAATAATTAGAATAATTTATTCACGAATTAGAATAATAATATCATGACAAGGCAGGAGTATCGAGATATTTATGAGGTTGTAGGTGTTGCCATGGAAGTTCACAAAACTCTGGGACGAGGTATGGCAGAACCTATCTATCAAGAGGCTTTTGCTTTGGAAATGGGGCTCAGAGGAAAAAAGTTCGAAAGAGAAAAAGAGCTTCGGCTACATTATAAAGGTTTGCAGATGGAAAAGACCTACTATGCAGACTTCTATTATAATGGCATTGTTATTGAGTTTAAGTCAGTAGAGAGTATAATCTCCGATCATCGTGCTCAACTCATGAATTATATGCGTATGTCCAAGGCCGAGAGAGGGTTGCTTTTCAACTTTGGAGAAAGACAACTCTATACTGAGCGTTACCTTTATCTCCCTGAAGAGGACGACTTCGTTCTTCTGAATCAGGACAATTATAAATTCTATATTATAGAATAATCTTTTATATTTTTTATTCTCATTCGTGAATAAATTATTCTAATTATTCAAATTCGTTTCCCTCAAAAAAACAACAAATTATGAAAATATTAGTTCTTAACTGCGGAAGCAGTTCCATCAAGTACGCATTGTACAACATGGACGACAAGAGTGTGATGACATCGGGCGGCGCAGAGCGCGTGGGACTCGACGGCGCATTTGTGAAAGTGAAACTCGCCAACGGCGAGAAACGGCAGATTATGCACGACATTCCTGAGCACACCGAAGGAGTGAAGTTCATTTTCTCCCTGCTTACCGACCCCGAGATAGGCGTCATTAAAGACCTGAGCGAGATTAATGCTGTTGGCCATCGCATGGTGCATGGCGGCGAGAAGTTCAACAAGTCGGTGATTCTCACCGACGAGGTGCTCAAGGTGTTCGAGGAGTGCTCCGACCTGGCTCCGCTTCACAACCCCGCCAACCTGAAGGGTGTGAATGCTGTGAAGGAACTCATGCCTGGTCTGCCGCAGGTGGGTGTGTTTGACACCGCTTTCCACCAGACCATGCCGCCGAAGGCTTACATGTATGCTATTCCCTACGAACTGTATGAGAAGTATGGCATTCGTCGCTACGGCTTCCATGGCACCAGCCATCGCTACGTGTCTGCCCGCGCTTGCGAGTTCCTTGGTATTCCCGCTGAAGGCACCAAGATGGTCACCTGTCATGTGGGCAACGGAGGCTCTATTGCAGCCGTGAAGGATGGCAAGTGCATTGACACTTCGATGGGCCTCACGCCGCTTGAGGGCCTGATGATGGGCACTCGTGCCGGTGACATCGACGGCGGTGCTGTGACGTTCATTGAGAAGAAACTCGGATTGGATGCCGATGGTATGTCTAACCTTCTGAACAAGCAGAGTGGTGTGGCTGGACTCACCGGTGGCAAGAGCGACATGCGCGACGTGGAGCAGGCTGCCATTGAGGGCGACGACCGCGCCCGTTTGGCACAGGACATGTATTTCTATCGCATCAAGAAGTACATCGGTGCCTACGCTGCTGCCATGGGCGGACTCGATGTTATCGTGTTCACCGCCGGAGTTGGTGAGAACCAGCTGAGCATGCGCTCGGAGGTCTGCAAGGACATGGAGTTCCTCGGCGTGAAGTTCGACGAGGTGAAAAACCGCGTGCGCGGCGAGGAGGCCATCATCTCTGCCGACGACTCGCGCGTGAAGGTCGTGGTCATCCCCACCGACGAGGAGCTGATGATTGCCACCGACACCATGAACCTGCTGAAGTAGCCTTGCGGCTTAGGGCAGTATATGGCTGCCTTGCTTCTAAAAAGGAAAAAAAACATTCCCTCCCCCGCAACCATAAAGGATGGGGGGAGGGAATTTCGTTTTCGTATGTTTGGTTGGGCGAGTTACATCTGGCTTTCGCCCTCGGCATACTCCGAGAGGAAAAGGTGCTCGCCGTCGAAGACCACGTAGGAGAACTGCCAAATCCAGTCGCCGAGTATAATCATGCGGCTTTTGTGGCTGAGCATGAGGTCGAGCTCAATATGTCGGTGACCGTAAATCAGGTAGTCAATGTCGGGATGGTTCTTGATGTATTCTTTCGAGTAGAGCACCAGTTGCTCTTTGTCTTCGCCCATGTAGGGCGGCTCTTTTCCGTCGGCGCGTTTCAGCCGCGAGTGTTTTGCCCATGTCTGTCCGAACCACATGCTCCAGCGCGGATGAAGTGACGAGAACATTTTCTGGCAGAAGCGGTTGTGGAACATGGTTCTGATGAATTTGAACTTCTTATCGGGGTCGCCCAGTCCGTCACCATGTGCCAGATAGAACACTTTGTCGTAAATCTCCACGGTGGTTGGTTTCTTGTGCAGGATTACGCCGCACTCCTTCTCCAAGTATCCGTATGTCCAGATGTCGTGGTTGCCCGTGAAGTAGTGCACTTCCACCCCCAAGTCGGTAAGCTCCGACAATTTGCCGAGGAAACGCGTGTAGCCTTTCGGCACGGTGTATTTCCATTCGTACCAGAAGTCAAACATGTCGCCCAAGAGATAGACGGCAGCTGCCTTGTGCTTGATGGCATCAAGGAACCGCACGAGGCGCCGCTCCTGCATGCGTCCGTGCTCAATGGCCCATGAGCCCAGGTGGGCGTCAGAAAGAATATATACGTTTTTCATATTTCAATAATCATTTACAACAAACAATAACCGTTCAGTCAAATCCCAGTTCCACGCGGGCTTCCTCGCTCATCATGCTTTGGTCCCATGCGGGTTCGAACACCAGGTTGACGTTGACGCTGCCAACGCCCTCCACGCTCTCAATCTTGGTGCGCACATCCTCGAGGATGAAGTCGGCTGCAGGACAGTTGGGCGCGGTGAAGGTCATGTCAACCTCCACATTGCCATCGTCCTTGACATCTATTCTGTATATCATGCCGAGGTTCCAGATGTCAACGGGAATTTCGGGGTCATAGACGGTCTTCAGGACATCGACGATGCGTTCTTCCGTCATTGTTTTTTCTTGCTGAGTCATAATGGTGTCACTTTTTGGTCGCAAAAATACAAATAATTTATGAAATAGGACTCCAAAACGGGATAAATGTTTAACTTTAGATAAAATCTTCGTGCTCGGCAAAAAAACGAGGTTTCTTTGCGCTCTCTTACTCATATTTTTCGTATCTTTGTCCGCATGAAATACTCCATAATTGTTCCTGTCTATAATCGTCCCGACGAGGTGGACGAGCTGTTGCAGAGTCTTGGCCGCCAGACTTACAAAGATTTTGAGGTGATTATTGTTGAAGACGGCTCCACGCGCGACTGCCGCTCCGTGGTGGAGAAATACTCGGGCCAGATGGATGTGAAATACTTCGCAAAACCCAATTCTGGCCCTGGTCAGAGCCGCAACTATGGTGCCGAGCGTGCAACGGGCGATATGCTCATTGTGCTCGATTCCGACGTGGTTTTGCCCGACGGTTACATGCAGGCTGTTGACAGCGAGATGAAGCAAGAGCCTGCCGAAGCCTTTGGCGGCCCCGATGCCTCGCACCCCTCGTTCACCGACGTGCAGAAGGCCATCAGTTACTCCATGACATCGTTCTTCACCACCGGCGGCATACGGGGCGGCAAACACAAGCTCGACAAATTCTATCCGCGCTCGTTCAACATGGGCATCCGCCGCGACATCTACAGCCAGTTGGGCGGCTTTTCGAAGATGCGCTTTGGCGAGGACATCGATTTCAGCTACCGCATTGTGGAGGCAGGCTACCGTCCGCGCCTTTTTCCCGATGCATGGGTGTGGCACAAGCGCCGCACCGACTTCCGCAAGTTCTTCCGCCAGGTGTATAACAGCGGCATCGCGCGCATCAACCTTGAGAAACGCCATCCCGGCACCCTGAAACTGGTACACCTTTTGCCCACCGTGTTCACTGTGGGCGTCATCATTCTGATACTCGTCTCCGCTTTCGGGCGCGCCATGATGTACTACGACGCATCGAACTGGCGGTCGTGGTACTGGGTGGCACTGTTGCCGTGGCTCCCCATCCTGCTCTACAGTCTCATCATCTTCATCGACTCCTCCATCCGCAACAAGAGCCTGCGCGTGGGTCTGCTCTCTGTTCCCGCAGCATTCGTCCAGCTCATGGGCTATGGTTTCGGCTTCATTGAGTCGTGGTGGAAACGCTGTGTGCTTAAACAAGACGAATTTACTGCCTTTGAAAAGAACTTCTATAGTTAATAACTACGAGTTCAGAGTTCAGAGTTATGATTACATTTCCTTAATGCCATGTTACAACGAAAAGAGAGTATCCTGCGTATAAAAGTGGACAATTATACCGATAGAATAGTAAAACTCTATCAGTATCTCAGAGAAGAGAAGAAAGAGCAAATCCTTTCTGCTCAAATCATGAGAAGTGGAACAAGCATTGGGGCAAATATCGCAGAGAGTCGCAATGCCGAAAGTTCCAAAGATTTTGTTCATAAACTGAAAATTGCATTAAAGGAAGCGGATGAGACAAAATATTGGTTAGAGAAACTGTATGCCGGAAGTTACATTGAAAAAAGAGGATTCCTGTCAATGCTTAAAGACAATGAAGAAATAATAAAGATACTTGTAGCGTCAATTAATACCTTGAAACATAAAAATGGCCTGGACTAATGAAAACAAAAGGTAATCATAACTCTGAACTTAGAACTGGTAGTTCTGAACTTAAACTAAATATCAATCAGTGGGCCGAAGAAGACCGCCCGCGCGAGAAACTGATGAGGCTCGGAGCCGAGGCTCTGAGCAACGCAGAGCTGCTGGCCATTCTCATCGGTTCCGGCTCGACCAAGGAGAGTGCCGTGGCGCTGATGCAACACGTGCTGAAAGACTGCAACAACAATCTGAAAACGCTGGGCAAGCGCACCATTCGCGAATTGATGGAGTACAACGGCGTGGGCGAGGCCAAGGCCATCACCATTCTTGCTGCCTGTGAGCTGGGCAAGCGCCGCCAGGCCGAAAAAGCCGAGGAGCGCAAGGACATCGGCACCGCCACAGCCGTGTATAACCTCATGCACCCCAAGATGCAGGACCTCGACGTGGAGGAAGCGTGGGTGCTGCTGTTGAACCAGAACTATAAACTCATCAAACTGGTGCGCATATCTCACGGAGGCATCAGCGAGACGTCTGTCGATTTGCGCATCATCATGAAAGAGGCCTTGCTGGCCAACGCCACCGTTCTTGCGCTCTGCCATAACCATCCCAGCAACAACCCTGTTCCCAGTAAATTTGATGACCAGCTGACCCAACGCGTGAAAAAAGCATGCGAAGTGATGCGCATCTTCTTCATGGACCATGTCATTGTCACCGACGGCAAGTATTATTCCTACTACGAACAGGGCCGTCTGTGAAACGACGCGGCACTCAGGCAGAACACTCACCCAAAAACAAAACCATGAAAAACCTTACCCTTTTTCTTGTTTCAATGCTCCTGTCAGCCATGTTCCTGTTTGCCCAGCCAACAAGCGCCCAGGAGAACAACATTCATGAGCAGTCAGACCAGTATGAGTGGCCGCAGGACCAGCAGGTTCTGAAAAAGCTCGGCCAATGGCAAGACATGAAGTTCGGCGTGCTGCTTCACTGGGGGCTGTATGCTGTGCCGGGCATCGTGGAGTCGTGGTCCATCTGCGACGAGCCGTGGATTAAGCGCGACACAACGCGCACCTACCAGCAGTATCTCGACTGGTACTGGGGTTTGTGCCGCGAGTTCCGCCCCACAAGGTTCAACCCGGCGCAATGGGCCGCCGCTTGCCATGACGCAGGCATGAAATACATGATTTTCACCACCAAGCACCACGACGGATTCTGTATGTTTGACTCTCACGAGACCGACTTCACCATTGCCCGCCAAGCATTCAAGGACGACCCGCGCCGCGACGTGCTTCGCCATGTGTTCGATGCTTTCCGCGAACAGCAGTTCGTCATCGGTGCCTATTACTCCAAGCCCGACTGGCACTCACAATACTACTGGTGGGACGTGTATGCCAAAAAGGGTCGCAACGTCAATTATCCCATTGACCAGCATCCCTGGCGCTGGCAACAGTTCTGCCAGTTCACACATAGGCAAATCGATGAAATTCTCTCGCGCTACGGGCGCGTGGACATCCTCTGGCTCGACGGGGGATGGGTGTGCCCCGAGAACCGCCAGCAGGACATCAATATGCCGGCCATTGCCGCCATGGCACGCAGCCGCCAGCCCGGCATCATCATCGTTGACCGCACCATTCGCGGTCCCTACGAGAACTATCAGACACCCGAGCGCACCATACCTGAGCGTCAGCTCAATTACCCTTGGGAAAGCTGCATCCCGCTTACCGACGACTGGGGCTACACGCGCAACGCGCGCTACAAATCCGCCGCAAAGGTCATCGCAACGCTCGCCGAAGTGGTGGCCAAGGGAGGTAACATGGTGCTCGGCGTAGGTCCCACACCCGAAGGATTGCTCTCGCCCGAGGACATCAGCCGCCTCAGCGAGATTGGACAGTGGCTCCGTGCCAACGGAAAAGCCATCTACAACACAACCATCACGCCCCACTACCACGAGGGCAACATCTGGTTCACACAGTCGAAGGACGGCACACGCCGCTATGCCATCTGCATACCGGACGAAGGCCAGACGCTCCCTGAAAAACTGTCCTGGACAGAAAACCTCCCGAGCAAGCGCATCCGCCTGCTCAGCAACGGGCACCAACTTAAGTACGGCGTTCAAGGCAATCGCGTCAGCGTGTCCCTTCCTCAGCCGTTGCCCGTCCAGCCCATAGCCTTGGAAATAGAGTAGCGGCCAGTCATTCTCTTTTACACGCCTTTCTTACCGCCAAGCATGGTTTGGCGGAAACAACGCTGTGCTCCACGATTGCCATTGATGCCTTGCGTTTTCCAAAGTGTAGGTTTACGAATAAATTCTCTAGAAAATTTGCGCGTAAAGCATCGCTTTGTTATCACCACTTTATGCCCCACAATTACAAAGCCGCACTTTACAGTTGAATTTTCTAGAAAATTTGTGTGTAAAGCATCGCTTTGTATCTGCCAAGCATGGTTTGGCGGAAATAACTCGTTGCGTTATTCTTCGATTGTTGCAGTTTAGGAGTGTGTGAGTTGGGTTGAGGGCATAAAATCAACAACGGGCAGCCTTTTTGTGGGCCGCCCGTTGAGGGATGTTCCGTTATGTTGAAGCATTGACGGGATTTCTGTTTATTCTTTCACGCGGTTGAGGTAGGAACCGTCGCGAGTATCGACCTGGATGAGGTCGCCTTCGTTGATGAACAGGGGTACGCGCACCTCAACGCCGGTCTCCACGGTTGCGGGCTTAAGGGTGTTGGTGGCGGTGTCGCCCTTGACGCCGGGCTCAGAGTGCACGACGCGGAGGTTTGTCTTGACGGGCATTTCGGCGTAGAGGATGGTGCCGTCGGTGGTGTCGCTGATGACCTGCACCACGTCGCCCTCTTTCATGTATTCATGTCCGATGACGAGGTCGTTGGCGATGGGAATCTGCTCGAAAGTCTCCTGGTTCATGAAGATGCGGCCAGTGGCATCCTCGTAGAGGTACTGGTAGGGACGGTGCTCGATGATGACGTCCTCGAGTTTCTCGCCGATGTTGTATCTTCTTTCAAGCACGCGTCCGTCGCTGACGTTTTTGAGCTTGATGTTCATGATGGTGTTGCCTTTTCCGGGCTTGCGGTGCTGGAAATCGATGCACACCCAGATGCCGCCGTCCATACGGATGGCAGTGCCTTTCTTAATGTCTTGTGAATTGATCATCTTTTTTCGTATTTATTTGTGTAATTCGTTGTTTCTTTTGCCTTTTCGGCTGCAAAGGTAGCGAAATTATGGAAAAAATCATAAAAAGATTGGGTAAAAATTGCATATTTCTTTGTTATTTCGAAAATTATAACTAATTTTGCAGCCCAAAAGTGTAAAAACAATAACATAAAACAATAATAAAGCAATGAAAAGAACATTTCAGCCCCACAATCGCCGCCGCGTGAACAAGCATGGTTTCCGCGAGAGAATGGCAACGAAGAATGGCCGTCGCGTTCTGGCATCCCGCCGCGCCAAAGGCCGCAAGAAACTGTCAGTTTCTGACGAGAATCACGGCAAGTAGTCCGTGGCTCGGCATGAAAAATGAAGGAAAACAGAAAGAAGTAAAGCGTAATCTTTGCTTCTTTCTGTTTTTTTATTATCTTTGCACGGTGGCAGGCCGCATGGACTGCTCAACCCCTTAAAAATCGACTGCAAATGAAATCAGGAGAGTTCTTTAGGAAGATATTCAGCCTTCACTTGTGGGCCAACCTGCTGGCCATGGCGTTAGTGGTGGTGCTGTTGTGCTTCGGAGTGAAGTATGGCATTGACTTCTACACCCACCACGGTGAGAAAATCATTGTTCCCGACGTGAAGCACAAGTCGTTTCGCGATGCCGAGCACATTCTCGACGATCTCGACTTAGAGATACAGGTCAGCGACACTGGCTATGTGAAAACGCTGCCGCCCGACTGCGTACTTGAACAGTCGCCCGAACCGGGTGCGGTGGTCAAGTCGGGGCGCATCATCTACGTCATCATCAACTCGCCCAGCACGCCGAAGCTCACCATTCCCGACGTCATCGACAACAGCTCGCTGCGCGAGGCCCGTGCCAAGCTCATTGCCATGGGATTCAAGGTGATTGACCCCGAATATGTGCCTGGTGAGCGCGACTGGGTGTATGGCATCAAGGTGCGCGGGCGCAATGTGGTGACGGGCGACCGTGTGTCCATTGAAGACCCGCTCATCCTGCAGGTGGGCGACGGCAAGCGCGACCTGATGGACTCGGTGAGCTATATTGACCCCGTCTATCCTGAGTTTGAGAAAGAGGAGGACGAGTTCGAGGAAGTGCTCGAGCTGGAAACCAACGCCGACGGCCCCTCATCGCAGGAGCAACCCGCACAGACACAGCAGCCCGAACAGCCTGAGCAGCCTGCACAACAGGCTCCCGCCGCTCCGGCACAACCTGCCCAGCCCGCACCATCAACACCCTGAACGGAATAACAGCACCTGGAATGACCACAGAACAGATGGAAGCCATGCTCGAGGACGATGAGCAACAGCTCTACGAGCACTTCCGCATAGAAGTTGACAAAGGGCAGGAGCCACTGCGCATAGACAAGTTCCTGTTTGAGCACATGCAGCACTCCAGCCGCAACCGCATACAGAAAGCTGCCGACGCGGGGTTTGTGCATGTGAACGACCGCCCCGTTAAAAGTAATTATAAGGTACGCGCGGGCGACGTGGTCACGCTCATGCTCGACCGCCCCCACTACGACACCACCATACAGCCCGAGGAGATTGCCTTAAAGGTGGTGTATGAGGACAGCGAGCTGATGGTCATCGACAAGGAGGCGGGCATGGTGGTGCATCCGGGATGTGGCAACTTCAGCGGCACGCTGGTCAACGCCGTTGCCTGGCACCTTCGCAACCTGCCGAGCTACGACCCCAACGACCCCGAGGTGGGACTGGTGCACCGCATAGACAAGGACACCAGTGGACTGATTGTCGTTGCCAAGACTCCCGAGGCAAAGTCGCGTCTCGGCATACAGTTTTTCAACAAAACCAGCCGCCGCACCTATCTGGCGCTGGTGTGGGGAAACTTCACCGACAATGAGGGCCGCATAGAGGGCAACATTGCCCGCGACCCCAAAGACCGCCTGCGCATGGCCGTCTTCCCGCCCGACTCGGACATAGGCAAGCCTGCTGTGACCCACTACCGCGTGGTGGAACGCTATGGATACACCACACTTGTGGAGTGCAGGCTCGAAACAGGGCGCACCCACCAGATACGTGCCCACATGCGCCACATAGGCCATCCGCTCTTTGGCGATGAGCGTTATGGCGGCACCGAGATTCTGCGCGGTGAGCGCAGCAGTACTTACAAGGCTTTTGTCAACAACTGCCTGAAATTGTGCCCGCGACAGGCCCTGCATGCACAGACGCTGGGCTTCGAGCATCCCAAGACGGGCAAGCCCATGGACTTCTGCTCGCCACTGCCGCCCGACATGGAGGCACTCATCGACAAATGGCGCGGCTATATAAACGGCTTCAGGGGCGAGATAAAAGAGTAGGGCAGACAAAACCGACAGACGGAAGCCTGCAAGAAAACACCAACCAGAGAAGAACAAAAATAAAAGATAAAAACATGAAAAATCTAAAAAGAACCATTGCCATTGTCTGCGGCGGCGACTCGTCGGAATACGAGGTGTCGCTGCGCTCGGCCCAAGGTTTGTTCTCGTTTTTCGACAAAGAACGCTACAATGTTTACATCGTGATTGTGAAAGGACTCAACTGGCGCGTACAGCTGAACGACGGCACCACGGCTCCCATCGACCGCAACGACTTCTCGTTCAAGGAAAACGGAAAGCTCGTGATGTTTGACTACGCCTATATCACCATTCACGGCACACCCGGAGAAAACGGCATACTGCAAGGCTACTTCGAGCTGATTCATCTGCCTTATTCCACGAGCGGCGTGCTCGTTGAGGCCATGACGTTCGATAAGTTTGTGCTCAACCAGTATCTGCGCGGCTATGGTGTGAGCGTGGCCGACAGCCTGCTCATACGCAAAGGTTACGAGCAGCTTGTCAGCGACGACGAGATTGAGGAGCGCATCGGTATGCCTTGTTTCGTGAAGCCCGCCGCCGACGGCAGCAGCTTTGGCGTGTCGAAGGTGAAAAACAAAGACCAGTTGGCCCCGGCCATCCGCAAGGCGATGATGGAAAGCGACGACGTGATGGTGGAACGCTATCTCGAAGGCACAGAAATCACCATAGGCTGTTACAAGACGAAGCAAAAATCGGTGCTTTTCCCAGCCACCGAGGTGGTGACGCGCAACGAGTTCTTCGACTATGATGCCAAATACAACGGACAGGTGCAGGAGATTACACCGGCGCGGATTTCTGCCGATATTGCCGAGCGCGCCAACAAAATTACCAGCCATATCTACGACATTCTGCATTGCAACGGCATCATTCGCATTGACTACATCGTCAGCAAGGAAGGTAAAATCAGTATGCTCGAAGTAAATACCACACCGGGCATGACCGCTACCAGCTTCATTCCGCAGCAGGTGCGCGCAGCTGGACTGGACATCAAGGATGTGCTGACCGACATTGTGGAAAACCAGTTTACGTAGCATTTCTGCAAGCCGTTTTCTGTTCTTCCGCAAGACTGTTTCCGGGCGAAAGTGTTTGACATGAGTGTAAAAGGGAAATAAAGAAGTGTTTATGATGAACGACGAACTAAGACAATTTGACAGCATACGGCCATTTGAGCCCGAGGAGCTGCCCGAAGTCTATGAACGCCTTGCTGCCGACAAGCAGTTCAGGGCTGTGATAGCCTATCTCTATCCACAAGTGCCGTTCGAAGCCATTGTCATGAAGATGCGTGGCTGCAAGACTAATCTGGAGTTCCAGCGCACGTTCTGTTACACTTTCCTGGAGGAGTTGCTGGCAAAGGCCAGCACGGGCTGTAACCTTGACGCGTCGGCCATAGACACGCAACGCCGATACACTTTCGTGAGCAACCACCGCGACATTGTGCTCGACTCGGCGCTGCTCGACAAACTGCTGTTTGACGCGGGATTCACTACCACTTGCGAGATAGCCATTGGCGACAATCTGCTGTCGTTGCCGTGGGTGAAAGACTTGGTGAGAGTCAACAAGTCGTTCATTGTGGAGCGCAGTCTGCAGCCGCGCCAGATGCTTATGGCCAGCAAACGGCTGTCGGAATACATGCACTATGCCATCGCCCGAAAGAACGAGAATATCTGGATTGCCCAGCGCGAGGGACGTGCCAAGGACAGCAACGACCGCACGCAGCCTGCCATACTGAAGATGATGGCCATGGCCGCAGCACATGGCAGTGACGACAAAGTAACAACTCCCGTGGAACGGTTGGCTCAATTGCACATCGTGCCGCTGGCCATCAGTTACGAATACGACCCCTGCGACTTTTTGAAAGCGGCGGAGTTTCAACTGAAGCGCGACATAGAGGGCTGGAAAAAGTCAGCCCAAGATGATATTGTCAGCATGCGCACGGGCATCATGGGCTACAAAGGGCAGATTCACTACCAGTGCGCTGCATGTATTGACGAATATCTCGGGTCATTGCCCGCCGACATCAGCAAGACAGAGGTGTTTGATGTTATTGCCCGGCATATTGACGAGGAGATTCACCGCAACTACCGCCTGTTTGCCTCAAATTATGTGGCGCTCGACCTGCTTGAAGGCAATAATGCCCATACCGCGATGTACACTCCTGACGAAAAAACTGCCTTTATCCAGTATATCGACGGCCAGTTGGCAAAGATTGACATTCCGGGCAAAGATGAGCCGTTCCTACGCGAACGGATGCTGACGATGTATGCCAATCCTGCAAGAAACCATGAGAGCATCAAAAAACAGGACGCAGCAAGCGCAAACGGATGAAAGTCAGTAAAAACAAGATGATTCTTTGCTGCATAAAATAGCAAAAATCAGAAAAGCATTAAGGTCAAAGTAAAACAATATAATTGAAAAAGCGTTTTTCCATACTATGTTCATGGGTAGCCATGCTGACTGCAATAGTGCTGTTGGCAGGTTGTGAGGCCGACAATTATGAGTCGGGCAACGGCGAGTATTCAAACATGCGGGCCGACTTTGCCGATGCGCATACCAGCAACGCCAAGACGCTTGTCAACATGATGACCGACGATGGAGATTCCTTGGTTTTCAAAGCACCGGAGACGTGCGACTGGGCCACAACACCCGACTCGGTGTTTCGCGCGCTCGTGTTTTATAATAAGGTGGAAGGCGGACAGGCCGAGATAATCGGTGTGCAGCAGGTGTTAGTGCCCACAATTCGCCCTCATTACAAAGTAAAGGAAATGAAAACCGACCCGCTTTCAATTGAAAGCACTTGGAAAAGCCGCAACAATCGCTATTTGAATTTTGGACTGAATGTGCTGACGGGAACTGTTGATGACAAAGATGCCCGCCAGACATTGGGAATGATTTGCGACACGCTTGTGACGGGAGCAGAGGGCAGGCAACATCTGCACCTGACCATGTATCACTCCCAGAACAACATTCCTGAATACTATACCACCCGTGTTTTTCTGAGCATTCCACTCAAAAACAATCCGTATCACCTTCGGTCAGGCGATACGGTGTCGGTTTCTGTCAACACTTACGAAGGCAAGGTGTTGAAGACGTTCGTCTATTAGATTCCCCGAATTGTGGGTTGCCGTAGCGGCTATGGATTCATAGCTTTTACGGCAACCTTTTTGTTGTGTTACGGTTTCGGCAACAGTTTCTTTTCCAGGTTTTTCAGCATGTCAATGGTCATGCGCTCCAGGTCGTAGTCGGGTTTCCATCCCCATTCCTTTCGGGCGCAGGAGTCGTCCATGCGGTTGGGCCAGCTGTCGGCAATGCTCTGCTTCAGCGGGTCGATGTCGTAGTACATTTCGAAGTCGGGTTTGTGTTTCCTTATTTCCCGGTAAATGATGTCGGGGTCAAAGCTCATCGACGCCACGTTAAACCCGTTGTGATGCACAAACTTCTGAGGGTCTGCCTCCATGATGCTGATGGCAGCCTTCAATGCGTCGGGCATATACATCATGTCCATCAGCGTACCCTTGGCGATGGGGCAGGGGAACCGCTCGCCCCGCACGGCATAGTAGAAAATGTCCACGGCATAGTCGGTGGTGCCGCCGCCTGGCGGTGTGAGGTATGAGATGATGCCCGGGAACCGTACTGACCGCGTGTCAACCCGGTATTTCACCTGGTAGTAGTCGCTCAGCAGCTCGGTGGTCACCTTCGACACGCCGTAGATGGTGCGCGGCCGCTGAATGGTGTCTTGTGGTGTCATGTAGTGAGGCGTGTTGGTGCCGAACGAGCCGATGCTGCTTGGGGTGAACACGCTGCAATGATGCTCGCGCGCCACCTCGAGCACATTCCACAGGCCGTCGATGCCAATGCGCCATGCCAGTCGGGGCTTGGCCTCGGCCACTACTGAGAGCAATGCAGCCAGGTTGTAGATGGTGTCGATGTCGTGTTTTCTCACCACGGCGGCAATGCCCTCACCGTCGGTGACATCGGCAATCTCCGCAGGACCGCTTTCCTTGAGTTCGCCCTTGGGCTCAGCCCCTGTGATGTAGCCAGCCACAACATGTTCGTTGCCATAACGTTTTCTGAGTTCGCGCGTCAGCTCGGAGCCAATCTGCCCCGTTGAGCCGATCACCAAAATGTTTTTCATACCAGATAGTGGTTAACAAGTATATTATGTGTATATTCTTACAGCCTGCAAATTAAGGTATTTTTTCTCTAAATCGCGTCGTTTGCTGACAAAATGTTTTTCGCAGTGCCCGAATTTAGAAAATATTAACTGAATGTTTGTCTTTATGTCAGAAATATTGACTTACTTTGCACTATCTGAATGAAAAACATCATACCAACCTTTAACCTTTGAATCGATATGTACGGAAAAATGAAAGAACATCTCAGCCAGACGCTGGCCGAGATTCGCGAAGCAGGGCTTTACAAGGAAGAACGTCTCATCGAAAGCCCGCAAAAGGCAGCCATTACTGTGAAAGGAAAGGAAGTGCTCAACTTCTGCGCCAACAACTATCTGGGCCTGTCGGACCATCCGCGCCTCATTGAGGGGGCTAAGCAGATGATGGATCGCCGGGGCTTTGGCATGTCGTCGGTGCGTTTCATCTGTGGCACACAAGACATCCATAAAGAGCTGGAGGCTGCCATCAGCGACTATTTCAAAACCGAGGACACCATTCTCTACGCTGCCTGTTTCGATGCCAACGGCGGTGTGTTCGAACCCCTGTTCACCGATGAGGACGCCATCATCAGCGATGCCCTCAACCACGCCTCCATTATCGACGGCGTGCGTCTGTGCAAGGCCAAGCGCTATCGCTATGCCAACGCCGACATGGCCGATCTTGAGCGGTGTCTGCAAGAGGCTCAGGCCCAGCGGTTCCGCATTATCGTCACCGATGGCGTATTCTCGATGGACGGCAACGTGGCTCCGATGGACAAGATTTGTGACTTGGCCGAGAAGTACGACGCCCTGGTGATGGTCGATGAGAGTCATTCGGCCGGTGTTGTCGGCGCGACGGGTCACGGCGTGAGCGAGTTCTTCAACACCTACGGGCGTATCGACATCTATACTGGCACGCTTGGCAAGTCGTTCGGCGGCGCACTCGGTGGTTTCACCACAGGTCGCAAGGAGATTATCGACCTGCTGCGCCAGCGTTCGCGTCCCTACCTGTTCAGCAACTCGTTGGCTCCGTGCATCATCGGTGCCTCACTCGAAGTGTTCAAGATGCTGAAGGAGAACAACGACATCCACGACCGCCTCGTGGAGAATGTCAACTACTTCCGCGACAAGATGATGGCCGCAGGTTTCGACATCAAACCCACCCAGAGCGCCATCTGCGCCGTGATGCTCTACGATGCCAAGCTCTCGCAAGTCTATGCCGCCAAGATGCAGGAAGAGGGCATCTATGTCACGGGCTTCTACTATCCCGTGGTGCCCAAGGAGCAGGCCCGCATACGTGTGCAGATTAGTGCCGGCCACAACCGCGAGCAACTCGACCGCTGTATCGCCGCCTTCATCAAGGTGGGCAAGGAACTGGGAGTGCTGAAGGCATAACAACCCTTAGGAGTGCGGGCTTCCCAGCCCGCATCCAGGAGTTCTTTCGCGGGCTGGGAAGCCCGCGCTCCTACTGGGTAACCACAGATTGCACGGATTAAGCAGATTAGAGAATGATTCTGCGAAATCCGTGCAATCTGTGGTTAAGAATGAATCTAAGCATGAATTATTCATGAAGTTATAGGGAGTTAACGGAAGTTATCGCGGTCTGCGACCGCTTCAGGAGTTAATGGACATTAGCAGTGCCGTTGTCCGTTAACTCCCGCTAACTCCCTATGAATTCTGAATTCATATAACTTCCGCTAACTCCCGTGAAAAATTAAATCAGCAAATCTCGATGTCAATCAGTTCTCCGCGGTCCAGTGCCGCCGTCATCCGTTGCATCAGCATGTGCAGGGCCGTGCGCGAGTTGCTCAGCGTACCCTTGTGGCGGTTCCAGCCCACCAGGATGCAACCCTGCGTTTCCTTCGGGTAGTTGCCCGCGTGAATGCGGATGCCCTCGAAGCCCGGCACCTGCCACAGCAGCGGCAGCCAGCGGCCCATCTTCTTCGACTTCGTGATAAACACGCGGTACTTGCCCTCGGGAATGGCCGTCCGTCCCCAAATCTTCCCCTCGCGGCGCAGGTCGCGCCATGTCGGCTCCATCGTGTCGCACACATACTGCTCGTCGGCATACAGATGCCCGATGGTGTAGTCGGCCTTTTTGGCCGTGCGAATCAGTTTCAGTTTCATAATCCTTTGTTCCTTTCTTCTTTTTTTGTTTCTACGATGCTGTTCATACAGAATAAGCGGTGCACCCAAAGACCCGCCGCTGTAAGTCGGCAAACAAGTCTTTCGGGTGCAAAGATAGCACGCCCTTCCCGCACCTGCGGTTTACCAAAGTTTGCTAAACCACCCTCCCTCCTTTACTCCTTTACTCCTTTTCTCCTTTTCTCCCCTAAAAATGATTTAAATCAAGAAAATGGCCAAAATAAACAAATTCTGCAAAAATTTCTTGCATATCTTTCTTTAATACGCTTACTTTGCAGTTAACTTGCCGAAAAAGGCCGTTGTTTGTAATTATGGGAGAAGTACCGCTAAATATTCACGAGGGCGAGCATGCCAACAACCCGTTGCAGCAAACCGCACGCCAGGAGACTTTCACCTGCGAAAGTCTCCTGAACGACATCACTGCCTACCTGCAGCAACTCAACAACAGCGACTTCACCAGCCGTGTGCAACTCATGCTCTTCCGCGTCTGCGCCACAAAATGCTCACAGCACATCCTGCAGCTCATCAGCAACATCAGCAACCCGTCACCCGTACAGCCCCACTACAACATCACCAAGGG
>JAFZSI010000053.1 GCA_017619445.1 Prevotella sp. | reverse complement strand
TATGCGAAGAAACCTAATGGCCTCTTCGCTAGAATGGCTGCTAAGGTTGCCGCCTTCACCATGTTGCAGTATTTCAATCTTATCAATCATAGGCCCATAGGGCAAGTTAAGTATGCATTATTCTAATTCAACCAACAGGTTTCTATTGTTTTTATTAATATTTATAGTAAAGTCAGTTCTGTCAATGCGGATGGTGCTTTTCTAAATGGTGGCTTATTGGTTATTAATAACAATATGCCCTTCTCTCGTGGCAGTATTGCCCAAAAGACGGTCATGCTGTAGTTCGTTGTATAGTAAATAAAGGCTGACTGTTGCTTTTTGCAGCGGGGACTGACTGAGGCAAGAGTAGTCTTTCTTACATGTTCAACATTATTTCGATGCAAAGATACTGTATTAAACTTTTTCCCTCTCTAAAAACCGCCGTGTTAAAAATACTTAAATGGGGGGGGGTGTTTTGTACAATAAAGTGCAATCCATGATAACTGAACAACGAATGAAACGAATGAAGAATCATGAATTTTCAATTATCAATTATCAATTGTCAATTAAAGAAAGTTGTGGGTTTACTTCGTCTTCTCTGTTTTTGCCACGATGATGTGGTTGATGTTGGTGGTGTATTGCAGACTCTCGTATTCTTTTTTCAGCTGAAAGCGTTTGTCGGTGCCCTGAATGGCCAGGCGCACGGTGACGTGGCCGTTTTTGCGGTTGATTTCGTCGATGGCTTTCACGAGTGCTGCCTGGCGGGTGCGGTCGATGGGGTCGAAGAGGTGTTGCTGGATGGCCTTGCTGGGCATGATGTTCCAGATGATGACACCCGCTTTTTTGTATGCGTAGGAGCCTGGCTGGTAGGCGTTGCGGAGCAGGCGGATGGCAGCGGCAATGATTTCGGCTGTGTCGTTGGTGGCCACGGTTAGTGTGGTGGTCTGGTAGATGGTGTGCTGGGGTGCTTCGGGGCGGAAGGGGCTGGTGTGTGCGAAGACGCTGACACCTTGGCAGTGGCAGTGCTGTTGGCGCAGCTTGGCGGCGCATCGTGAGGCGAAGTTGGCCACGGCCTCTTCGAGAATGTTATGGTCGGTGATTCCTTTGTCGGCGAAGCTGCGGCTGGTGCAGATGGTCTGTTTGTGGGGCAGTTGCTCGATGCTGATGCAGCTGATGCCGTTCAGCTCTTTCCATGTGCGCAGGGTGGTGACGCTGAATTTGGCGCGTACCCAGCTCTCTTTCTTAGCGGCAAAATCGGCGGCGGTGTGAATGCCGTAGTATTCCAGCAGCTTGCCTATGCGCCGGCCTATGCCCCACACGTCGGTTACGTCGGTCAGTGTGAGGGCCTTCAGACGTTTGTCTTCGGTGTCGATGATGCAGCAGCCGTGGTAACCCTTGTATTTCTTGGCGAATTTGCTGCCAATCTTGGCGAGGGTTTTGGTGGGCGCAATGCCCAAAGAGATGGGGATGCCTGTGGATTGGGTGACATGTCTGACCAGTTGCTCGCCGTAAGTTTTCATGTCGTTGTGTTGGTCCATGCCCGTGAAGTCGAGAAAGGCTTCGTCGATGGAGTAGATATCGAGTTGTGGGGTATAGGCGGAGAGCAGGTTCATGACGCGCGAGGAGAGTGAGCCATAGAGGGTGTAGTTGCTGCTGAACACGGCCACGCCATGCTCTTCGAGCAGTGGGCGCACCTTGAAGAACGGCTCGCCCATCTTCAGACCCAGTGCCTTGGCCTCCTCGCTGCGCGCAATGACGCACCCGTCGTTGTTTGAAAGCACAACCACGGGTTTGCCTTGCAGGTCGGGGCGGAATACGCGCTCGCACGAGCAGTAGAAATTGTTGCAGTCGGCCAGGCCGAAAAGGGAAAGCATGAAAAATGAAAAGGAGTAAAGGAGAAAAGGAGTAAAGGAGAAATTGTATATTGTAAATTCCTTAAATTGTCAAATTATATTACTTGTGTCTGAGCGTATGGAGCACATGAGTGACGACGCCCCAGATGAGGAAGCGGTCGTCGGCTGTCACCTTGATGCGGTGGAAATGGTCGTTCCAAGGCACTAACCAGCCAAACTCTCCGCTTTTGTCTATCTGAAACTGCTTGATGGTGAACTCGCCGTCGATGAACGCAATGACAAAGTCGCCGTCGCGTGGTTCCAACGACTTATCGACCACGGCAAGGTCTTGGTCGAAGATGCCTGCTTCCTGCATTGAGTCGCCTTCCACACGCACGTAGAAGGTGGCTTCTTTGTGGCGCACGATTTCTTTGTTCAGGTCGATCTCGTCGCCCATGTAGTCTTGGGCGGGCGAGGGGAAACCGGCCTTCACACCACTGGTGGCCACGGGTATCAGTGCCTCGGTCTGGGTGGAAACCTTGTGGATGGTGAGTTTCATTCTTTGGCTTTCTTTCCGAAGTTGGGGTCAATTTTGAGGAATGCTGTCACGAGGAAGGTGATGGCGCAGCAAGCCATCACGATGATGAAGAACGTCTTGTAGCCCACAGCCTCCTGCAACTGGCCGGCAAAAAGTCCTGGAATCATCATCGACAGAGCCATGAAGGCTGTGCAGAGGGCGTAGTGACTGGTCTTGAAAGCGCCCTGACTATAATATATAAGGTATAACATATAGGCCGTGAATCCGAAACCGTAGCCAAACTGCTCGAAGAACACGCAGATGTTGATGACCAGCAGGCTTGAGGGCATGGCATAACTCATATAGACATACACAATGTCGGGCAGGGTGATGGCGCAGACCATGGGCCACAGCCACCGCTTCAGACCGTCTTTACCCACGGCCATGCCGCCGAGGATGCCGCCGAGGGTAAGGCCGATGACTCCCACGGTGCCTTGCACAAGACCGTATTCCTGGGGCGAGAGGCCGAGGCCTCCGTTGTGAAGCGAGTCAATGAGGAACAGCGCGGAAACCTTTGCCAACAGGCCTTCGGGCATACGGTAGAGCAGCATGAAGAGTATGCCGATGACCGCCATACGGACGGGGTACTTTGTGAAAAACGTGTCGATGGTGGCGCGGAAACCAGGCGAAATGGTGTAAAAGAAAGCAATGACTAAATAAATATAGAATAGTGAGGTAAAGAATGAGCCTGCGGTGGGCAGCAATGCCGCCAGTCCGAAAGCCACGGCGGCAAACAAGGCGGTGTAAAGTGCTAATTTCCCGTAATAGTGCGACTTGTTTTCCTTCACCAGTCCAAGCATTTGCGGCTGAGCCTGCTGGTCGGGGGTGGCTGACGGTTTTTCCTCGTACTCCGTGCGGGGCAGAATGAAACTGTGCCACAACCATAGGCCGATGAACAGTCCGGCCACGCCATAGAACATGAGGCTCCACGACAGGCTGATACTGTTGCGCCAGATGACTTGCAGGTTGCCGGCAATCATCACGAGTACGCCCTGGCCGAAGATGGTGGCCAGACGGTAGAAGGTGCTGCGGATGCCCACAAACCAAGCCTGGTTGTGCTGGTCAAGGCCCAGCATGTAGAACCCGTCGGCGGCAATATCGTGCGTGGCACTGCTGAAAGCCATCACCCAGAAGAAGAACAGTGTGCCTTGCAGCCAGAACGAGGTGGGTATGGTGAAGGCCACGCCTCCGAAGGCCGCACCGATGAGCAGCTGCATGGAGACTATCCACCAGCGTTTGGTCTTCATCAGGTCGATGAAGGGACTCCAAAGGGGCTTGATGACCCACGGCAGGTAGAGCCACGAGGTGTAGAACGTGATTTCTGCATTGCTCAGGCCAAGCTGTTTGTAGAGCACCAGCGAAATGGTCATGACGGCCACGTAGGGCAGACCTTCGGCAAAATAGAGTGATGGCACCCAGCTCCAAGGTGAGCGCGAGGGTGCTGTTTGTGGGGTGTTGGGCAGTTCTTTCATGAATTATTTGTAGATTTTTCTGATTTCTGAATTACGGTAGTAGTAGGTGAGGATTTCGTTGTACTTGAAACCCTGTTCGCCCATGACAGCGGCACCTATCTGGCAGAGGCCCACACCGTGGCCCCAGCCGTGGCCGTGCAGCACAAAGCGGTTGGGAATGCCTTGGCTGTCAATGTCTTGGCGTTCCACATCGAACGCGCTGCTCAGCAAATGGGTTTGGCTCAGCGTGCGCCGTATTTCCAGTTCCTTGCCGATGGTGAACGAGCCTTTGGTGCCTACGATGCGCAGTTTCCAGATGCGTCCGCTCTTGCCCCGTTCAATGGGTACGAGGTCTTGAATGTCGCCTAAATCGGTTTTCAGCCGCTGACTGATGAGCTCGGATAGCTGTTGCTGGGAATACTCCACGGTCCATGTGTAGAAATTGGTGGTTTCCTGGTCGTAGTCGTTCAGCACCTGCGAAATAATCTGTTTGTCATTGGTGTTGCAATAGGGGTCGGCCACCGAAATGAGGTAAGGCTTGGGTGTGTCTTCCCAACAATACTGGAACTCCTCGGTGCGTCCGCCGCAGCATTTTGAGAATCGGGCATCGCAAATCTCGTCGCCGCTCATCAGTATCTGGCCGCGCGTGGCACGTATGGCTTCCACCACATGGGTGTTCTGTGCGCGGGTGATGCCCTGGTAGCGTTGGCAGTGGTCATCGGCACAAACGTCGAAAATCTGGTGGTCTTCGCGGTCATACCATCTGATGAGCTCGTCGTCCTTCTTGATGAACGAGAAGAAACTGTCGGAACTGTCTTTCAGCTGGCGGCGCTTCTCCATTTGGGCGAGCAGCCATGAGCGCGAGATGACGGCATGGGCCTTGAGCAGTTCGAGGCTCGATGTGGCACTCATCTCACTGGAGATGACACTTGTGAGATACTGTTCAACGGGCAGCAGGTTGATGGCACAAATCTTATCCACCTCAACCACCAGTTTAAGCGCTCCCTGAAACACTTGCGTTTCCTGGCGCTGCCAATGGAAATTGATGCCGATGGTAACATCTTCCAATGAGAATGATGCTTCGGGCATTGCTGGCACAAATGTGAGTTCGCGGTACTGATTGCCATTCCACACAATGCTTCCTTCGGCAAACTGCACAGTTTGCTGGCCGGTCAGCGTGTTGCCTTTGGCTGTATAGGGATGGTTGAGCGTGAAACGAATTTCTTGTCCGCTGACAATGCCCACGGCCACATCAGGTTCATGCAGCTGGGTGGCAGTCGATTTCGCGTTGAAAATGCTTTTCAGCAGTTGTGTGTTAGGCAGTCGGCGTGTGTTTTTTGCCGCTGCGAAGGCCTGCTTCACATTCTCGGCCACTGCTGCTGCATCGTCACCGTCAAGAGCCACTTCGCGCAGTATCTGTTCGGCCCGTTCGGCAGTGATGGCATCGAAGTCGGTGCGGCGCGGTAGGATGAGAAGCCCGGCCATGTCTATTGCGCCAGGCGATACCAGCAGGCTTTCATCAGTGGCGGAATAGCAGTCGGGACGGTGCTTTCTGCGTGGGAACACCACACTCAGGTAGTCGCTTTCATGTCGCCAGCTGACGATGTTGAGCATTGGCTCCGTGTCATCTTCCTGTAGGGGCAGCGCGTTGTATAAGAGGTTGAACAGCCGTTCGTCGTTGTTGGTGTCGCGTGTTCGGATGAGGAATGCCGGGCACACGTAGTCGTTAATCATCCAAAGCCCATCTGTCTCGTTGAGCGAGATGACGGGTGTCAGGTTGCGGCTGAGCCGCTCCCAGCTGGCTTGCAGGGGAACCATGCCTTTGGCGGCAGCCTGAAGGTGAGCGTGGTCGGGAGCACTGGCACCACATTTCGGCCCGTTGTAAAACACCATAAGTCCTGGATATAAGGACAGCAGCTTGTGCATCTGGCCGTAGTTCTTCAGAATGGTCTGTGGTTGGTGTCGCTTTGACGGAATTGTGAAGTGAAGTGGCAGAATGGGGTAGGGATTGACGAGCAGTTCAAACCCTTTTTCGAGCGGCTTTGTCATTTGTTCTGATGGCCGGTTGTCGGCGCAGAGGAAACAGGGCCGTTGTGCAATGGCCGTCTTGCTGATGCTGGCTCCTGTCGATACGATGCGCGCGGGGTTGAACTGTGCTTTGAGAATGTCACCCAGTTCGCGTGTTTCCACGTCGTGCAGGTTGCAGAAATTCTGCCTTGCCAGTGCCCATTGTTCCAGTTGACGGTCGAAAAAGCGGTTGAGAGCCTGCATGTTGGGAGAGGGAAGCACAGACTGCGCGTCTCCTTGCGTTGAAAGCGTAGAGGGGCGGCGCGCGTTGAGTTGCTGTCGTGCGGAAATTTCCAGTGTACGAAGCCGGTCTTTGTAGAGGTTGTTTGCATTAATCTTCTCTACCGACAAGGCTGCGTCGCTGTTGCCTCCCCAACGGCGGCACAGATACAGTTCGCTGAAAATGCGTCCTATACGATAGTGGCGGCTGAAGGCCAGTCCAAGGGCATAGTCTTCCCCGTAACTGGTATTGGGAAACTGTATCTGTCGCAGCAACGGTGTGAAGAATGCGCGGGGTGCGCCCAGACCATTAATGCGCAGGGCATTGTTGGGGCCGTTCTCATCGGTCCACTCGGCGTGGTCGATGAGTCCTGGAGGAAGTGTGTTCAGGTCGAAGTCGCACATGCGGTAGGAACCGATAATCATTGCAGCGCGCTGCTTGTAGAAGGCATTAATCACCTGCTGAAGCGTGTTGGCTGACGAATAGAGGTCATCGGAGTCCAACTGCACGGCAAAACGTCCGCAGCGGCTGTCGTTGATGGCCATGTTCCAGCAACCGCCGATGCCAAGGTCGTGGCGTTCGGGAATGATGTGTATCAGCTGCGGATTCTTAGCGGCCAATGCGTTGAGAATCTCCGTGGTGCCGTCGGTTGAGTGGTTGTCAACCACGATGACATTATAGGCGAAACTGGTTTTCTGTGCGAGAGCGCTTTTCACAGCATCGGCCACCGTGCGTTCGCGGTTAAAGACGGGAATCACAACAGATGCCTCGCAATCGAAAGGCTGCTCGTTGAAGTCGGGGTCAACGTAAGTAGTGAAATCCACGAGCGCGTCTATGGCACGCAGGTGGGCTGTGGCAGCCTTTTCCATTTCAATCTGCACCTCGCGGTTGCGCGGGTTCACATAGTCAAACTGCTTCACGCCGCTGGCTCGTGTGTCGTTTTCCTGCTCAGTGTAAAGAAACTCATTCAGATGGAAAACCTCGCCTTGGCGGCTCAGATAAAGCCTCAGGTCGTACCATCCCGCAAAACAATAGTCAGCGGTGGGCTTGTATTCCTTCAGCCACTGGCTGCGCAGCAAGACGACGCTTCCGAAATCGAAGTCGTCGCGAATGCTGCCCTTCTGATAATCAATGACGGGATGGCGTAGAACTCCCCCTTCTCTGTCCTCCATGCGGTCAGCATAGACCATGGCGGCGCGGCTGCAGTCGGCAGCCCTAACCATGCGCTCCACAGCCCCCATGCCTAATGACAGGGGCGATGCTTTCAGGCATACGAGCGTATAGTCGGCCTTCGCGTTTTGGGCAATGGCCAGCATGGTTTGTGCAGAAAGCAGGTCACCGATGACCATCAGCGAGCAGTTGGGCGGCAGTTCAGCGTTTGCCGCCGCTTCTTCGGTCATCATCAGCCAGATATGTTGCACTGCCTTTTCTGTTTTCAGTTGCTCAATGGTTGGCAACATCGCCTCAATACTTGTACAAGGCAGAAAACAGTCGGTTCTTTCTCTCATGTTTGATTGTGGGTTAGTTTATTTAGTATGCAAAGGTACGATTAAGTGAGCGAAAAGCCAAAGGAAAACAAGTTTTTCTTTGTTTTTCCGAACGAAAGTACTTTCGACGCAGTCAAAGGTACGATTAAGTGAGCGAAAAGCCAAAGGAAAACAAGTTTTTCTTTGCTTTTCCGAACGAAAGTACTTTCGACGCAGTCAAAGGTACGATTAAGTGAGCGAAAACCAAAAGAATTCCGTTTTTTTTCGAGCGCAGTCCATTTTTTTTGTATTTTTGCAGTAGAAATATTGGGGTGGATAGTAATGGACAAGATTTCTCCTGAACAGCGACACAAGAACATGGCGGCCATACGATCGCACGACACGCGCCCGGAACTGATTGTGAGGCGGTGGCTGTGGAGCCGTGGCTTCCGCTATCGGCTCAATTCACCGCGTTTGCCGGGCCATCCCGACTTGGTGCTCAGGAAATACCGCACGTGCATTTTCGTGAACGGCTGTTTTTGGCATGGCCATGGGAACGGGAATCTGGACATTCCCTCAAACACCATAGGTGGCGATAAGGATTTAGAGCCAGGTGTGAGTGGCGAGAGCAATATGTTGCTGCGCGATTCGTCTTGTTTTCGACTTCCCCGCACCAACCGTGAGTTCTGGACACGCAAGATTGTGCGCAACATACGCCGCGATGCTGAGGAGCAGCGCCAGTTGGCGGCCATGGGGTGGCATTGCATCACGGTGTGGGAGTGCGAACTGAAACCAAAGAGCCGCGAGCAGACGCTCACGGCTCTTGAATACACGCTTAACCGTATTTTTCTCGAAGACCACACTGCTCCCTATCCACTTTTGGACGAGGAACAGCAATGGGATATGGCGGCGGAGCCAAATCCTTAAATTCAGAGTTACAAACTACGAGTTCAGAGCTACGATTAGTCCTCTACTGTCAAAGGTAATCATAGCTCTGAACTCTGAACTCGTAACTCTGAACTAAGATATTAGTCCTCGGCGGGAGTATCTTCCTTCTTCTTGCGGATTGAGCGCTTGCGCTTGGGCTTCTCCTCCACGGGTGTGTCGGGCTTAACGCCAGCCAGCTCGGGGTCAATCATAATACGTCCGCAATACTCGCACACGATGATTTTCTTGTGCATCTTGATGTCGAGCTGTCGCTGGGGCGGAATCTTGTTGAAGCAACCGCCGCAGGCGTCGCGCTGCACATACACAATGCCCAGTCCGTTGCGGGCATTCTTGCGGATGCGCTTGAAGCTCTGCAGCAGGCGCGGCTCAATTTTCACCTCCAGTTCCTTGGCTTTTTCCTTCAGGCGGTCTTCCTCGGCGCGCGTTTCGCTCATGATTTCGTCCAGTTCGCTCTTCTTCTCGTTCAGGGCGGTGCGGCGGTCCTCAATCAGGGCGTTGTTCTGCTCCAGGTCCTGGGTGCGCTCTTCCACGCGCACTTGTGCCTCTTTGATTTTCTTGTTGCACAGTTCAATCTCCAACTGCTGGAATTCAATTTCCTTGGTCAGCGTGTCATACTCGCGGTTGTTCTTCACTTCCTCCAGCTGGCTCTTGTAGCGTTCCACGCTTGCTTTTGCCTGCTCAATCTCGCCTTTTTTCATCACGATGGCATTCTGGAAGTCTTTGATTTCGTTGTCAATCTTTTCGATGCGGATGGTGAGTCCCTCGATTTCGTCCTCCAGGTCTTGCACTTCGAGTGGCAGTTCGCCTCTCAGGGCGCGTTTCTCGTCGATGCCCGAGAGCGTTGTTTGCAGTTGATAGAGTGTTTTCAGTTTCTCTTCAACCGACAGGTCGGTAGGATCTTTTTTTGCCATGTTTTTTGATTTATGAATTAAAAATATTGTATTGGATTCGTGTTTGTTTCGGTCATTTCACAGCGCACGCCCGGACACTGGCGCTCGATAATTTCGCGGAACAGCTCGTTGGTGAATTGTTCGCTCTGATAGTGGCCTATGACGCAGATTTGTATTTTCTGCTCATGGTCGAAAAAGTCGTGATAGTGCATCTCGCCCGTCACAAAAGCATCGGCACCGGCCTTCTCTGCCTCGCTGAGCAGAAACGAGCCTGCTCCGCCGCATACAGCCACGCGCTTTATGGGCCTGCGCAGCAGTTCGTTGGCCTGGACGCACTCAACGGCAAACCTTTCTTTGAGCATAGCGATGAACTCTGAGGCCTCCATGGGCGCGGGCAATGTGCCAATGACGCCGCTGCCTGCGTCGGCATCGGGCTTTTGTGCGAAGAAATCCACCTCAGCAAGCCCCAGTTTCTCAGCAATCTTGAAGTTCACACCGCCACGGGCATTGTCCATGTTGGTGTGCATCGACACGATGGCCACATGGTGCTCAATGGCCCGCATGACAATGCGCTGCACAAAGTCAACACCGCTGATGCAGCTGAGCTTGTGGAAGATGAGCGGATGGTGGCTCACTATCAGGTTGCAATCTTTACGGATTGCTTCGTCCAAAACGTTTTCCGTAACGTCCAGACACAACAATGCCCCTGACACTTCCCACGCTTCTGTCAGTCCCAGTTGCAGGCCGGCATTGTCGAAGCCTTCCTGCAAGGGCAGAGGCGCGAATTGTTCAAGGGCAGCAATTACCTCTTTAACTTTCACGCTGAAAAAATGTTGTTTCGGGCTGCAAAGATACGGATTATTGTTCAGAAAATCAACTTTTTAACCATTTTTTTTTTGCGAAGATTTTCGGAGGTGCGGGGGTACGAGGGTACGGGGGTACGAGAATAGCTTTACTAAAAGTGTAGCCAATAACAAAACATTTCTCGTACCCCCGTACCCTCGTACCCCCGCAACCCCGAAAAAATCACCACCTACTGAGCGTGGCATCGGCTTCCACGCGCTCCTCCACGTTGTCTTTCAGTGCCGGGAAGAAGTCGATGCCGGTGATGCGTTCCACCTCATCCACGGTGCGCACGGCATTCTCCATCAGCTGTTTGCGGCCCTCGTTCTTGTAGATGAACCCGATGGCCTTGGGCATTGCCTTGCGGCAGAGCACCACCTTGAAGAAAGCGTCGGGCACCCACACCCTGTTCCTGCCGATGGTCTTCTGTTCGCCGTCGCCATAGTAGATGGGGCCGCAGACAATGTCAACCGAGCCATATTCGCGTGCCCACTCGCGGCAGAGCTTCTCTAAGTCGTTCCAGTCGTATTTGTTCAGCCCGTGGTTCTGCGGGCAGACGTTGGTGAACAAGAAACTCTCGGTCATGGCCGTGTTGCTCCATTTGTTGTCGCCCGCAGGGCACATGTGGCCACGGTCGTAGCGCGACGAATAGTAGTCGTTGTCGGTGGCGCGCGGCGCGCTGACCGACATGTCCTCGGTGAAAATCTCCTCGCTGCGCTGGTAGCGCCCGTAGGTGTGGCTCTTGGTCAGGTGCCAGGCCACCCAGTTGGGGTTTTTCGTCTTTTTGTTGTACGAGACGGTGAATCCCTCACGGCGCAGAATTTGTTCGGGCCTGTCGGTGAGCGGCGCAGGCAGCTCATACTGCGTGTAGGCGGGTTGACTGTACGGTTTAGACGCGTCTGCAGATTCTTTTGTTGAGGCCTCGGCAGTGGTGGTGGTAGCGTTGGCTTTATCTGCCGATTCGGCATCAAAGAACTCGGTGGCGTCCTGTTCGTTGTCGGCCCCTGATTTCAGCATGGTGTTCTTGCATGACGTCAGGGCGGCAGCCATGCAGCAGGTCAGGATAAAGAGACAGGTTTTTCTCATGTCGGTTGCTTGCTTTGTTGTTGCTATGTTTGCTTTTATGTTTCTATTTCTTTAAGACTGTTTTCCAACGAGGCACGTTACATCAAAATTTTCTAGAAAATCTGACCGTAAAGCGGGCCGTTGTGTTCGCCGTGTTTATCCCCCTTTTTCCAAAGCTGCACTTTACACGCAAATTCTCTAGAAAATTTCATCGTAAAGTGTGCCTTTGTGTACGTAACTCGTGGTATGGCTTTTCTAAAGTGTAGAGTTATTGCGCTAAGGCGTATTGTTGTCGTGCAGAAGTGCTATTCTTCTTTTGGCGTTTGGCTCTGCAAGACGTTTTTCATGCGGTTGTGCTTGTCAAACAGGTAGGTGTTGGATACGAACAGTGTGATGAGCAGGGCCAGGGACGATGCCGCGAGCGTGGCGCAGATGATGACCAGCACCATTTTCACGGCCTGCAGCGGTTGCCAGCCACCCAAGAGCAGCGACGTGAGCAACAGGGGCAGCGTTATCATGCCCAGCATCGACAGGTTGGCCAGCTGGGGTGTGAAAGCTTTGACGAAAGCCTCGCGGAGGAAGGGCGTGATGGCCTCGGTGCGCGTGGCGCTGTTGCCCAGCATGTAGTAGTATTGTTGCTGGCGTTCGTTGGCCGTGTGATAATAGTGGCGCAGTCCCACGGCGCAAACATCGAGGATGCTGGCCAGCAGCATGGCCATGATGGGGAGGAAGAATCGGGTTTCGAAAGGATTGCCGAGCCGCATGACGGGCCACAGGACAATCATGCCTACGACGAATGCCGCCACCAGAACGCCCGTGACGACGGGAATGAGCATGGGCATCAGCTTCAGTTTGCTGCGCGCGGTCAGTGCGTAGGCCGTTGCGCCGCCCATGAGCACGAGCCAGAGCAGGTTGACCCACGTGGAGTTCCACTCGTAGAGGTAGAAAATATAGGCACAGACGAGTGTCAGCTGGATAGCCACGCGCACGACGGTTGTCATGGCCTGTTCGGCAATGGGAATCTTGAAGCGCAGAATGATGGCGATGGGCACCAAGAGCAGGGCTATGGCAATGATTACGCCCGAAATGGTAATATCCATGGTGTGAATGTTGATGGTTGAAGGGTGGAGTGGGGTTAAGGCTGTACAGAGAGCACCACGGTGTGGTTGCAGCTGTCTGCGAATAGCTGGTCTTGCGATACGGCAACGATGGCGGTGCCCACCGAGGCCATTTCGTGAAGGAAGCTGTCCACGCGCTGCGCTGCGGCAGAGTCGAGTGGGGCGGCAGGCTCGTCAATGAGCAGTATCTGCTTGTTCATCATGGCCGCCACCACCACCATCATGCGGTAGGCCTGTCCGGCGTTGAGCTCGGCTACGGGCTTGTCGGCCAGTGCTGGCGGCAGTCCCATGAGCTGCATGAGCGTTTCCTGCCGTTGGGGGTTGGGAGTGGCCGCACGGGTGTCGCGGTTGGCCCGCAGGGCGGTCAGTTCGCCGAGCAGCAGGTTCATGGTGGGAGCTGGCAGCTGCGTATGTTGCGGCACGTAGGCCATGAGGCGGCGGAAAGGCTGGGCCGACTGGGGGTTGAGCAGCTCGCCGTCGATATTGATGAACCCCTCGCTCAGCGGTTCCAGTCCCATCAGTGCGCGCAGCAGCATGGTTTTGCCGCCGCCATGCGCTCCCTGTATGCAGACAATCTCGCCATTGCTGACGCTGAAGTTCAGATTGTTGAACAACAGACGGCCGTCGGCGTGCATGGTTCCGTTTTTTATTTCGAGTGTCATGGTGATTTCTCTGTGATTTTGCTGCAAAATTACAGAAAAATAAGGTAAACACCTTGCCGAAAACAAAAAATTCTGGCCTTGGTGCTCATATTTTTTTGTTATTTCATTTTCAATTCTTCTTTTTTTCATTATCTTTGTAGGCGATAAATGAACAAATCGGGCTACACACTTCCGCCGGAATGGGCTCGCCAGAGTGGCGTGCAGCTCACGTGGCCGCATGCAGCGACCGACTGGGCCGACTATTTGGCCGACATCTGCGACACCTACGTCGAGATGGCCAGAGCCATTGCCTCGCACGAGCAACTGCTGGTTGTCGCGCCCGAACCCGAGGCCGTTGCCGATAGGCTCAGGCGCGAGCTTGAGGCTGATGCGTTTCAGAGAGTGCTGTTCCACCAGTGCGACACCAACGACACCTGGGCGCGCGACCATGCTTTCATTACGCTCGTGGCCAATGGCGACGGCGAGAGGGGAGCTGACGGCGATGCCCCGCGGCTGCTGGATTTCCGCTTCAACGGATGGGGCGAGAAGTTCGAGGCCGACAAGGACAACCGCATCAACCGCAGTCTCATGGGCAGCGGAATGCTCAACGGGCAGTATGTGGATTGTCTGGATTTCGTACTCGAAGGCGGGTCCATAGAAAGCGACGGAGAGGGCACCGTGTTCACCACAAGCCAATGTCTGTTGGCCCCTCACCGCAACCAGCCGCTCGACAAAAACGCCATAGAACAGCGGCTCAGACAAACGCTCGGTGCAAAGCGTGTGGTGTGGCTTGACCATGGCAACCTGATGGGTGACGACACCGACGGACACATAGACACCACGGTGCGCACAGCTCCAGAAAATACGCTGATATACGTGGGATGCGACGACGAGAACGACCCGCAGTACGATGACTTCAAGCAACTGCAGCGGCAACTCGAAAGCCTCAGAACCTTCAGCGGACAACCCTACCGCCTGTTGCGGTTGCCCATGCCCGACCCGATGGTTGACGAGCAGGGCGAACGCCTGCCTGCCACCTATGCCAACTTCCTGGTGACCAACGAGGCTGTGCTGGTGCCCATCTACAACCAGCCGGTGAAAGACAACGAGGCCCTGCGAACGGTGGCCGAAGCTTTCAAGGACCGGCGCATGATAGCTATCGACAGCCGCACCATCGTGAGGCAGCACGGCAGCATTCACTGCTGCACCATGCAGTATCCGGAGGGCGTATTGAGAAATGCCCGGTAAAAGAAAAGATTAGTCCTATTAACCCGATATGACTTGGAGCGGAACACTCCGACAACTAAAAGACCAATGAAAATAGGAATCATTCAACAGCACAACACCGCTGACAAGAACGACAACATGCGCCGACTGGCCGAGAGCATCGGAAAGTTGGCACAGCAGGGCGCGGAGCTGATTGTGTTGCAGGAGCTGCACAACACGCGCTACTTCTGTCAGGTGGAGAGCGTTGACAACTTCGATTTGGCGGAGCCCATTCCCGGACCATCGACCGATTTCTTCGGTTCGCTGGCCAAGAAGCATGGGGTGGTCATCGTGACATCGCTGTTCGAGCGTCGGGCACCGGGACTTTATCACAATACGGCTGTGGTGATGGAGCGCGACGGCAGCGTGGCGGGCATGTACCGCAAGATGCACATACCCGACGACCCCGCCTACTACGAGAAGTTCTATTTCACGCCCGGAGACATCGGATTCCGACCCATCAACACGTCGGTAGGCCGCTTGGGCGTGCTTGTTTGCTGGGATCAGTGGTACCCGGAGGCTGCAAGGCTTATGGCACTGCGAGGTGCTCAGCTGCTGATTTATCCTACAGCCATTGGCTATGAGAGTTCGGACACGCCCGACGAGCAACAGCGTCAGCGCGAGGCGTGGACAACGGTGCAGCGAGGGCACGCCGTGGCCAACGGACTGCCCGTGGTGGCGGTAAACCGTGTGGGGCACGAACCAGACCCCAGCAACCAGACGCGCGGCATTCAGTTCTGGGGCAGCTCGTTTGTGGCTGGACCGCAGGGCGAACTGTTGTTCAGGGCCTCGGAAGCCGATGAGGAAAGCACAGTGGTGGAGGTGGATTTGGCACACAGCGAGCAGGTGCGTCGTTGGTGGCCTTTCCTGCGCGACAGACGCATCGACGAATATGGCGGCATCACCAGCCGTTTCCTGGACGAATAACGGCAACGCTAACAAAAAGCAATTGTCCAAACTGACGTCCTCCCCAACTCCTTCTCTCCTTCCCTCCATGACTCCCCAATAAGAACAAAATATTTATTAACAACTTAAAATCAATAAACACTATGAAATTAAACGGAAGACGCGAAAGCAACAACGTAGAAGACCGCCGAGGAATGAGCGCAGGCGCCAAAGCAGGTGTCGGAGGTTTGGGCGGTATCATTTTGATTGCCCTGTTCACACTGCTCTCGGGCGGTAACCTGGGCGATGTGATTGGCAATGTGGTTCAGCAAGGCGCATTAGGCAGCGTGCAGGAAGAACAGGCCGAAGGCCAGCGCGAGTTCACCGCTGAGGAGGAAGAACTGGCCAAGTTCTCTCGCCAGGTGCTGGCTGCCACAGAGGACGTGTGGACAGAAGTGTTCCAGAAGATGGGACGCAAATACACTCCCCCGACGCTGGTGCTCTTCACCAACCGTGTGAACAGCGCTTGCGGACAGGCTTCGGCTGCAGTGGGACCGTTCTACTGCTCGGGCGACCAGAAACTTTACATCGACCTGTCGTTCTTCACCACCATGAAGCAGCAGCTGGGAGCCGACGGTGACTTCTCATACGCATACGTTATTGCGCACGAAGTGGGTCACCACGTGGAGAACCTGCTTGGCTCGCTGGGCAAGGCCCACCAGCAGATGCAGGCCACCAACAAGGTGAATGCCAACAAGATTAGTGTGCGCCTTGAACTCCTGGCCGACTACTATGCTGGTGTGTGGGCTCACTACGACAACGAGAAGTTCAGCTCGCTGGAAGAGGGCGATGTGGAGGAGGCCGTCGACTGTGCACAGAAGATTGGCGACAACTACCTGCAGAAGAAAGCACAGGGCTACGTGCAGCCTGAGTCGTTCACCCACGGAACAAGTGCCCAGCGCATGCGCTGGCTCAGCCTCGGCATCGAGAAGGGCGACATGAGCATCAGCACCTTCAACGTCAGCGAGAGCAGCCTGTAAATTCCTGCATCCGCATCCCTGCGGCAGGCATTACTAAACCATTCGCGGCCCAAGGCATTTGCCCCGGGCCGCGATTTTTTTTAATGCTTCGACTATGGTTATTTTTTGGAGCAGCGAATGCCAACAAGCTTGCATGATTGGCTGAGTCGTGACAAAAATCAACGGAGTTAATTCTCTATTATTTCACCAGCACCTTCTTGCCGTCCTTGATGTAAATGCCTTTATTCGTCGGCATTCCATCAACTTTTTGTCCGTTCAGGTTATACACGGGCGAATCGTCCAATTGTGAAATAGTCAAATTGTCCAATGAGTCAGTGCCGCTGACTATCTCAATGCCGTAAATCTTCAGCTCACCGTTGCCGCTGGCTTTCCTCATGCCCTTGGCACCTGCAGCCTTTGCGCCAGCGTAGATATATACAAACGTGTCCTCGCTGACGTTGTACGGGAACGATGCTTTCTGTTTGTCGTTCAAGACCATCTCTCTTGGAGCATTGTCACCAATCTTCACTTTCAGCACCAAGTTTCCCGAGGTCTGAGCCTCTACCTTGATTGTTCCGTTGCCTGCAGGAACTATAAACACGATGCCTGTGTAGTTGTCCTTGAAATCCTCGCCGAAGATGTCCTGACCGTCAATAGCACTGTCATCCGTCGGCTTTGTCACAATGATGCAGCCCTCGGCGGTATTATAACTGCCGTTGCCACTGCTGATGTTGTAATAGACATCTCCTACCACGTTGCCGTTCAGGTTTGTGTTCGCGTCAATCTCGCTACCAATGTCAATGGTCTCGCCCTCGTTAACGGGAGAAATGGTCTGGTCGTTGCTGCCTTCGTATTCAAACCAGTGTTCACTTTCATCACTATAGTAGTATGTTGTCCAGCGTTTTTTCTTGGCCGTAGCCACCTGCGCTTTGGTCACCACATTCTGCTCATTATCGAAATCAGGACTAATGGCATAGAAAGAACCGCCTTTTTCTTGCAGCCCGGCAATCAGCGCATCCATTTCTGTTCCTTTTATTTTGTTCGCGGAGCAATAAAGTCCTGTTAATGCAGTATTCTTTGAAACGTCAAGCGAGGCCAGTTGGTTGTAGTCGCAGGCCAACCATTCTAATGCTGTATTTTTCGACACATTGAGGGAAGTCAGATTGTTGCCTCCACAGTCCAACCATACCAGCGCGGTGCATCCAGACACGTTGAGGGTGGTCAGCTTGTTGACTTCGCACTCAAGCCTTGTCAGTGCCTTGCATCCAGACACATTGAGGGCGGTCAGCAGATTGCCGTGACAATACAACTCTTTCAGCGCGGTGTTCTTCGACACGTCGAGAGCGGTAAGATTATTGTATTGACAGTACAACCATTTCAGTGCCGTGCATCCAGACACGTTGAGCGAGGTCAGCTGATTGTCATTGCAGTATAACACTGTCAGCGCAGTATTCTTAGATACATCAAGCGTAGTCAGCTTGTTTTCAGAACAGTCCAACTCTTTCAGCGCGGTGAAATACTCAATACCCTTCAAACTTGCGATGTTCTTCCCATCTACATTTATTTCGGTGACACTTGCAATCTCATCGTCCGTCAACACACCGTCCTTGCCGTAGCCCTGTGCCAGCACCCAATTGCGGAAATTATTGTCCGAGAAGGTTTCCTCGTTGATTGTAATCCCGGTACTGACCTCATTGATGTTCTTAAACACTTTCCATCCTTCCGTACTTTGGTATTTCTCCTTAGTGCCTGCCGGAACATATAGTGGGATTTTTGCAGTATTAACATGATACCAACAATTGCTATTAATGGCGAAGGGTTCTTCTATCATTGAGATTACTTCTGTTAGGCCTGAGCAACCAGAGAATACCTCATTTTCAATGCGTGTCACGCTATTGGGGATGGTCACGGAGGTCAGGCTGGAGCAATCTTTGAACGCGCTCCATCCGATGCTGGTCACGCTGTTAGGGATGGTGATGGAGGTTAGGACAGAGCAACCCTCGAAAGCTTCATCTCCAATGCTGGTCACGCTGTTGGGGATGGTGACGGAGGTCAGACCGGAGCAACCAGAGAACACTCTGTCGCTAATGTTTGTCAAGCTGCTGGGGATGATGACGGAGGTCAGGCCGCGGCAAAAACCGAAAGCCAATGCTCCAATGCTCGTTACGCTGTTGGGAATGGTGACGGAGGTCAGGCCAGAGCAACCCTGGAACGTCGCCACTTCGATGCTCGTCACACCGTTGGGGATGGTGACGGAGGTCAGACCTCTACAGCCATAGAAAGCACCTCTTCCGATGGTAGTCACTGAGTTGGGGATGGTGATGGAAGTTAGGACGGAGCAACCCTTGAAAGCTTCGCCTCCTATGCTTGTCACGCTGTTGGGGATGGTGACGGAGGTCAGGCTGGAGCAATTATAAAACGCACACTCTCCTATGCTTGTCACGCTGTTAGGGATAACTAAATCCGTTATTTCCGTATTCTCATCACTATAAAGATGATGGGCATAATATAGCGGATTTGCACTAAAACCCGAGAAAGCAATGTTACACCAAGCTGCGATATCGTTAACAATTACTTTTGTCAGGCCGGTACAACGTTCGAACGCATCCATTTTGATGCTCGTCACACTTTTACCGAAAGAGACGGAGATTAAGCCGGAGCAGCCAGAGAACGCGAAATATTCGATGCTTGTAACGCTGTTAGGGATGGTGATGGAGGTCAACCCGGAGCAATAATGGAAAGCTTCTTGTCCGATGCTCGTCACAGAATACTTCTTTTCATCATATTCCACCTTATCGGGAATAACGATGTCACCGCTATACGAACCGCCGCTGGTGACTTCCACAGTTAACGGGTTCGTTGACGTGATGTTGTAGCAAATTTCATCAACGGTGAAATCTGCTGCCCATATCATCAATGAGCAGAGGCACATAAATGTAAATGATATTAGTCTTTTCATAGTTCATTAATCGCCTCGCAGCACCCCTTGCGTGGCCTTAAGAAATGAGAAGTAAGGTTATGCTTATGATACAAAAAAGGCGCAGGTGTCTGTTTCTATGCCCATCCTGGATACACAGGCCTTCGCATTGCCTCCACCACACAGGACAGACAACGCAGTTAGCCCACGCCAGTACGAACTATATAATAAAATACATAGAAACGCACTACGTAGACGCTTCGTTGTCATCTGTCTGCTGTGGTGTCGAGTTTGCGAAGTTCGTGTATCACAACGACAGACGTTCGAAAACGTCTTCTTCATACGATAAGACCGCCCGCCGCCCACAAGAAGCTAACTGGCGATGGTGCAAAGATAAGAAAAAGTATTGAGAGTCGCTACGTTTCAGCACGTTTTTTTGAAAGCAGCGTTGCGAAAAAAGGTTCATAAACCGCTGTGTGCGCAGACAAGGAAGGAGGATAATTGAGAATTAACAATTAGATTTAAAGACAAAGAGAGACTCCTTAACCTCTGTACCTCTGTGTGAGAATTCTTTTTCCGCGTCTCTGCGTGAAAAATGGCAAATGTTAAAATCGGGAAAAGTGTGCACATTCTGTTCACAAAACGAATTGGGGAGGCGGAATTGATGTTTGGAACAAAGAACGTATTGCTTTGGAAAGCTAAAGAATCGCTTTGTTTTTGTAGATATACGCTTTACGAACGCAAAGAGATGCTTTATGGACGAATTTTCTAGAAAATCTGTGCGTAACGTGTGGGTGTGGAATTACAGCGTGAAAGATGGCATTCGTAGAGTGCCACTTTATCTTCGTAGAGTGGCACTTTACGATTCCAAAGTGGCACTC
Organism: Prevotella sp.; assembly: GCA_017619445.1. Lineage (GTDB taxonomy): Bacteria > Bacteroidota > Bacteroidia > Bacteroidales > Bacteroidaceae > Prevotella. The sequence continues at coordinate 64,863 of JAFZSI010000053.1, read as the reverse complement.
TATGCACGTAAAGTGGCACTTTACGAGAATAAAGCGCGGGTATGTGAAAATGAAGGGAGGGTTGGGAAAAGGAGGGTTGGGGTTTATTCTCCTTTTTCTGCGAATTGTTTCCGGTATTCAGCTTTGATGCGTTGCTCGATGTCGTAGAGCGAGTCGCCGGGGAGGGTCTGTGACTTGATGAAGGCGCTGACGAGGAAGGTGACGATGGCCACGCCGGCACTGGCCAACCAGTTGAGCATCTCGTGGCGGATGATGCCGCTCTCGAGAAACAGGATGGCTGCCACTACGGGCAGGGCGAAGATGAGGAGGTCGGCACCACTACGGATTTTGTAGCTGTTCTCGCGCTCCACATACTCGCTGTTCTGGTGGAGCAGTTGTTGGCGGTTGGCTTTCCACCAGGTTTCGAATTCTTGTTCGGTCATGGGGTGTTGATGGCGGGGATTGAAATGCCCTGAAACAGATAGGGGGTTAGAGTCCGCGGGCTTTGTAGATGCGTTCCTTGGCCTCGTTGATTTCCTTGAACTTTTTCTCGGCGGCGCGTTTCACGTCCTCGCCGAGGGTGGCCACGCGGTCGGGGTGGTGCTTGAGGGCCATTTTGCGGTAGGCTTTCTTCACCTCGTCGTCGGTGGCGTCGGGGGAGATGCCGAGCACTTTGTAGGCGTCTTCGAGGCTGTTGCCGCGGAGATTGAGCATGGAATCGACGTCGGTGTTGGAGATGCGCATGTACTTGGCCACCTCGCGCAGGGCATTGATTTCCTCTGTGACCACGCGACCGTCGGCCTGGGCAATCATCACGAGGAAATTGAGCAGCTGCAGACGCTGCGAGTAGTCCATGTTGGAGGCTATCTGCTGGCAACTCTGCCGGATGGTGTTCTTAAAGGCGTTGGGGTTCTGTGCGTTCATCTGTTTCTGCTCCTCGAAGAGCTTGCGCAGGATTTCCTCGCCCTGGCTGACGCCTTGCTCGCCGAAGTTCTGGCGGAGCATCTGGCGCACACACTCCATTTCGGAGTGCATGATGCGGCCGTCGGCGCGGATGATGTAAGAGGAAAGGACGAGCAGCGAGAAGATGAAACTGTTGCGCTGGCCTTCGAATGCCTGGCGCTGCTGCCATTGCTGTCCGCGTTGTTGATACTGGCGTTGGTATTGGTCGTAGCGGCGCTGAAATTCCTCGTAGCGCGAGCGTTGCTGCTGCTCGTAGTTGTCGTAATAGTTGCGCTCGTGCTCCTGTGAGTCGCTGGTATTGACGACTTCGAGCATCGAATCGAAGAGTGAGCCGAGCACAACACCGGCCAACAGGCCGAGCGGACCGGAACTGATGAAGCCTAAGAAGCCGCCGATGAGTTTTCCTACTATTGCCATGTGATGAGTATATATATAATAAGGTGTAAAAACAGGGGTCTATAATTCGCGGTAGGGGGGTATGTCTTGCAGAAACGTATAGGAGTGCTGTTCGTAGTCCATGCGGCAGCAGAAGTGCTGCAGTCCGTTGCTGACAATCAGGTAATCCACGTGCAGCAACTGGTTATAGACGCTGATCTGGTCGAACACTTGCTGGGTTAGTTCCACGCCCGGTGCCTTGTACTCGACAATGACGCGCGGCTGAAGCAAGGTGTCATAGACCACGCTGTCGCAGCGCAGCCGCTTGTCGCCGGCCCGCAGCTCCACCTCGTTGGCCATGAGCATCTGAGGATAGCCCTTATGGCCGATGAGAAAGTGCACAAAATGCTGCCGCACCCACTCTTCGGGCGTGAGGGCCACGTATTTTCGCCTCAGAACATCGAAAATTTTCGGTTTCTGAGCACTGCCGGAAACTTTTATGTCGAAAGTCGGTAGGTTTAATGGAATCATTTTTGTATCTTTAAATAAGATACTTTCGCTCGAAAGAACCAAATTAATTTGTTTCTTTGCTCGCTTAATCGTATCTTTGAACCCAGTCGAAGATACTTTCGCTCGGAAAAGTCAAAGAAAAACTCGTTTTCCTTTTGCTTTTCGCTCGCTTAATCGTATCTTTGCACACGTGTTTGGCTCTGAAAGAGTCAAACACGGGGCAAAGATAGTAAAAAAATCACAGACAACATAGGTTATGGCCGAGAAAAAAACAGCAACTTTCGACGCTATCATGCGCGACCTGAAAGCCAGACAGTTCTCACCCGTTTATATTCTGATGGGTGAGGAGGCCTATTTCATTGACCAGATAGCAGACTATATTGCCCAAAATGTGCTCACACCCGATGAGCGCGACTTCAACCAGACCATTGTGTATGGAGCTGACACTAATGCGTCGAATCTGGCTGACATGGCCCGTAGATATCCAATGATGGCCGAATTTCAGGTGATTATTGTGAAAGAGGCGCAGAACATACGCGCCTGGGACGCATTGGAGAAGTATTTTGAGAAGCCTGTGAAATCGACCATCCTTGTGATTTGCTATAAAAACGGCACGATAGACCGCCGGAAGAAGGTGGTCAGTATCGCAGAAAAACAAGGGGTGGTGTTCGAAAGCAAGAAAAAACGCGATTATGAGCTGCCAGCATTCATCAATGCTTATCTCAAGGAGCGGGGAGCAACCATCGACAATAAGTCGGCGCAGATGATGGCCGACCATATTGGCGCCGACCTGAGCCGACTCTCGAGTGAGCTTGACAAGCTGTTACTCGCCTTGCCCGAAAACAACAAAAAGGTGACTCCAGAGGTGGTGGAGGAGCAAATAGGGGTGAGCAAGGATTTCAACACGTTTGAACTGAGAAATGCCATCGTAAGCCGCGATGTTTTCAAAGCAAATCAAATTATCAAATATTTTGACAAAAATCCGAAGACAGGTTCCTTGTTCGCATTTTTGCCGCTTCTCTTTAATTACTTCCAGAACTTGATGATTGCCTTTTATGCACCCGACAGAAGCAAGGAAAACGAGGTCGCCAGGTTTCTCGATTTGAAAAGTTCGTGGGGTGTGCGCGATTATATGACGGGTATGAGAAACTATTCTGGAGTCAAAGTGATGCAAATTATTTCCAAATTTAGAGAGATTGATGCCAAGAGCAAAGGCCTGGATAATCCTAATACGAGCGCTGGAGAACTGGCAAAAGAGCTTATCTTCTTTATCCTGCACTGATTTTTCCACGTTTTTTCGCCCTCAAAAGCTGTTTTGTGGCAGAAAAAGTGCTGCTTTCTGACAATTTCCTCCCCATTTTGAGACCTAAAATCTGCATTTTTTGGCTAATAATAGCTGTTTTTGGGTCTTTTCTTTTCTACAATTGCATGGCCAGATGCACCCTGTTTTTGTGCTCAAACACCCGTCTGTAAAGCGTTTCCTTTCTTTTTACCCCCCTGAAAACTCGCGTATTTTTAATCAGTCTGCACATCGTTGCGAAATCTCGCAAAATTGACACTTTTCGCCTCTTTTCTGAAAACCCCATTTTATCTTTTTGATTTATTAACCTTTAGCATCGTGAACAGACCGTTTACGTATGTAAAACCATTTACGGAATTTAAATTTGTAAAATCGGAAATTTTATAAACAGAAAATATTTATAAATATAAAACTTCCATTTTTAGACTTATAAAATTGGCGTTCAAGTTTCTTTATTTATAATTATTCAATATTGAGATTGTTTTTATAATAGGCTAAAACCCAGTACTTTGCGCAATTTTATTTGTTTTGTTGTTCAAATTGTTTCGCGTTATTCATCCATTCAGAGATTCAGATTTTGAATATAGTTCTTTTGAATATAGAAATAACCATATAAAACTCAGTCATTTATCCAATTTCTTAGCATAATTACTAAAGATACCTTTAGTAGTTTTATCTTTATGTTTATAAAAGTAAATGACAGCCTTCATGTTTTCCTTACTAAAATTCAATTCCTTGAAATTATATTTTTAAAATTCAGTTCATTAAAAAGTTTCCAAATAATTTGCAAGAATTAATTTTTCTTTTTACCTTTGTAAACTGATACGAAAAAAGGGGAAATACCCCCAAAATGATGACTGCACATGGAAATCAAAGATAGAATCAGAAAACTTATGGAAGCACAGCACATGAATCGTCAGGTGTTTTGTGACTATATCGGACTCTCTCAAGCAACGCTGAGTAACATCTTTAATAGTAAGACCCGTCCTACCCTGAGTCAGATTGATGCTATCAAAAAAAAGATTCCCTCTGTCAGCACCGACTGGTTGCTTTATGGCATCGGACCGATGTACACCGATGGAACAGTTGATCCAGTAGCCGAAGTTCCAAATGCGAACGATGAGCCCATGCTTGAGTTTAAGAACGCTGCCACTGCCCTACCCGATGAGGGAACAACACCAGTCACGAGTCAGCGTGTCAACGGTACACCAAAAAATGCTGAAAAATTGAATCTGAAAAATGCTGACAAAAGTGGTCGAAAAATAACTGAAATCCGCATCTTCTACGACGACCAGACATGGGAGACCTTCGTGCCTCAAAAATGATGGTTGTTGAACCCTATAGTCCTTATTTGTAGTTTCAATCATTTGTTCTTTTCGTTCCATCCTGCGTGACTGTTTCCGGAGAAAACTGTTGCGCAGGATGTTTTTTGTTGCCTATGTTTTTTTGCATTACTTGTTGTATCCATTTTTCGGTTTGAATTTGTTCTTTTCGTTGTATTTTTTTTGTTCAGAAGTATATCGATTTGGAAAATTATGTCTATTTTTGCAGCCTAAATGCTTCGAAAGATGAAAAAATATGTGTTAGATCTTCGTGTGGTGGCCGTTGAGCGGCTTCATGAGCGTTATGTTTTGCTCAAGCTGACCCACGAATCGGCATTACCGCCCATGCTCCCTGGCCAGTTTGTTGAGGTTCGTGTTGACCATTCGCCCACTACCTTCTTGCGTCGTCCCATATCTGTAAATTTTGTCGATGTCGAGCGCAATGAGTTATGGCTTCTGGTAGCCACGATTGGGGCGGGCACGCGGCAGTTGGCGCAGCTTTCTGTAGGCGATATATTGAACTGCGTGTTGCCGTTGGGTAATTCTTTTACTATGCCTGAGAGCCGCGAAAAACGTATTCTGCTTGTTGGTGGTGGAGTTGGCGTCGCCCCGTTGCTTTATTTCGGTCAGCAGATTCATATTCGTGGAGGTGAACCTACATTCCTTTTGGGAGCCCGCTCAGAAAATGATTTGCTTTTGCTTGACGAGTTTCAAAAGTACGGCCGCGTGTTTGTTACCACTGAGGACGGAACGGCAGGCGAGAAAGGATTTGTGACCCAGCATTCCCTGCTCCAGAATGAGCGTTTCGACCAGATTTCCACCTGCGGACCTAAGCCGATGATGGTGGCCGTTGCTCGTTATGCCCGCAAGGCCAATATAATGTGCGAGGCCTCGCTGGAAAATATGATGGCCTGTGGATTGGGCGCCTGTCTCTGTTGTGTGGAAAAAACCACCGAGGGCAACCTGTGTGTGTGCAAAGAAGGACCTGTGTTTAATATCAACCGATTATTATGGCAAATCTAAATGTAAGAATCAGCCGAATGGAGCTGAAAAACCCAGTGATGACAGCTTCCGGCACATTCGGTTATGGCACCGAGTTTGCAGACTTCGTCCCGCTCGACCAGCTTGGCGGCATAATTGTGAAGGGCACAACCCTTTTTCCGCGTGAGGGCAACGACTACCCGCGCATGGCCGAGACAGCCGCGGGCATGCTCAACTGCGTGGGGTTGCAGAATAAAGGTGTTGACCATTTCTGCAAGCATATTTATCCTGAAATCAAAGACATTGGAACCAATATCATCGTCAATGTAAGCGGCTCGTCGCCAGACGATTATGCCGAATGTGCGGCCCGCGTTGATGCGTTGGAGCAGATACCCGCCATTGAGCTCAACATATCGTGTCCCAATGTGAAACAAGGCGGCATGGCCTTTGGAGTCACCTGCGAGGGTGCTGCCAGTGTGGTGCGGGCTGTCCGTGCCCGTTATCACAAGACGCTTATTGTGAAACTCTCGCCCAACGTCACCAATATTGCCGATATTGCCCGCGCCGTTGAGGCTGAGGGAGCGGACAGCGTGTCGCTCATCAACACCCTCATGGGCATGGCCATTGACATAGAGCGTCGCCGCCCTGTGCTCAGCATTGCCACCGGTGGCCTTAGCGGTCCGGCTGTCAAACCTGTTGCCCTGCGCATGGTGTGGCAGGTGGCCAAGGCAGTCACTATTCCTGTGGTTGGCCTGGGCGGCATCAGCAGTGCTACCGATGCGATCGAGTTTCTCATGGCCGGAGCCACCGCCATTGAGATAGGTACCGCCAACTTTATCGACCCCACCGTCACCCTGCGTGTGCGTGACGGCATCAACGAGTGGCTCGATGCCCACGGCTGTCATTCGGTGCAGGAGATAATAGGTGCTTTGAACGATTAGTGTGACGCTAACTAAACCTTAACACTAACGTCAACGACAACTAATAAATGTCAATTGCAACATTTACTATGCAAAAATGGTCGAAATTGTTTTGTTTCGGCCGTTTTTTTCTTTCATTTTGCTTTGTTTTATTGTTAATCTTCCCAAATCTTTTCTGTTATTCAGCCTTATTTTGTACCTTTGCGGCCATAATAAAGTAAAAAGATTTTTTTTCATTATTTCTTATGTCCAATCATCATACTATTGTAGGATTCAAAATCAAAGGTATTAGAGAGTCCAAGAATCTTTCCATTGAAGAAATAGCAGAGCGCAGCGGCCTTTCGCCCGAACAGATTGCCTCTATCGAGAACGACGAGCACCTGCCCTCATTGGGACCGCTCATCAAGATTGCACGTGCATTGGGTGTGCGCTTAGGCACATTCCTTGACGACAACGACGAGCTGGGCCCCGTGGTGAGCCGTGCAGCCGACCGTTTCAAAGACCGCAGCATCAGTTTCTCAAATGGTGCTACAGACGCCCGTAAGCACATGGAATATCATCCCTTAGCTCAGCAGAAAGCTGGACGCCACATGGAGCCGTTTATCATCGAAATCAACCCCGAGGAAAGTCCTGAGTTCCAACTCTCGGCTCACGAGGGCGAGGAGTTCATTTACGTCATGGAAGGCGAAGTGGAGGTTATCTATGGCAAGGACACATTCAAGCTCAATGCTGGCGACAGCATTTTCTACGATTCCATCGTGAAGCACCATGTTCACGGAGCACCCGGCAAGAGCGCCAAGATTCTGGCTGTGGTTTATATTCCGTTCTGATTGTCGTTATGGCATAATTCCGTTATAACGATAACGAAAACCAAAGAAAAATGGAAACAAAGAAAGTGAAATATGACATGGCAGGCAGACCGCTGCCAGACAGAACATACCCTGCCGAGACCGGAAGCGCAGGCTATAAGCTTCATGAGCGTACTTTGGGCCAGTGGCTTGAATATTGGGCCGAGACTACGCCCGACAAGGAATATATTGTATATAGCGACCGCGATTTGAGGTTCACTTGGTCAAAGTTCAACGAGCGTGTTGACAACCTTGCCAAGGGACTCATCTCCATCGGCGTGAAGCGGGGCTCGAATGTAGGCATCTGGGCCACCAACGTGCCCGACTGGCTCACCTTCCTCTACGCTACCGCCAAAATAGGGGCCGTGCTCGTCACCGTCAACACCAACTACAAGCAGAACGAACTTGAGTATCTCTGCAAAGACTCCGACATGGAAGTGCTTTGCATCACCGACGGCACATGGGACTGCAACTATGTGGACATGACCTACACCATGCTGCCCGAGCTGAAGACCTGCGAGCGGGGACACCTGAACAGCGAACGCTTCCCCTATCTGAAGAACGTGGTTTATATCGGCATGGAGAAGTATCGCGGCATGTTCAACACCGCCGAGCTGCTGCTCTTGGGACAGAACATCGATGACGAGACGCTGAACGAGATGAAAAGCAAAGTCACTTGCTACGACGTGTGCAACATGCAGTACACAAGCGGCACCACAGGATTCCCCAAGGGTGTGATGCTTACTCATTTCGGCATTGCCAACGACGGCTACTTCACCGGCGAGAACATGGGATTCACACAGGACGACAAGCTCTGCGTTTGTGTGCCCTTGTTCCACTGCTTCGGCGTGGTGCTCGCCACCATGAACTGCCTCACACACGGCTGCACCGAGGTCATGGTAGAGAAATTCGACCCCCTCGTCGTCCTCGCCTCCATACACAAGGAACGTTGCACAGCCGTCTATGGCGTGCCCACCATGTTCATAGCCGAACTCAACCATCCCATGTTCTCCATGTTCGACATGAGCTGCCTACGCACAGGCATCATGGCAGGCTCACTCTGCCCCGTAGAGCTTATGAAACAGGTCAGCGAGAAGATGTATATGACCATCACCAGCGTCTATGGACTCACGGAAAGTTCGCCCGGCATGACGCAGACCTGCCTCAACGACACCTTCGAGCAGCGGTGTACCACCGTGGGCCGCGACTTCCCCTTCGTCGAAGTCAAGGTGCTAGACCCTGAAACAGGCGAGGAGTGCCCCGTTGGCGTACAAGGCGAAATGTGCTGCCGGGGATTCAACGTCATGAAGGGCTACTACAAGAATCCCGAAGCCACTGCCGAAGTCATCGACAAAAACGGATTCCTACACTCGGGCGACCTCGGTGTCAAGGACGAGGATGGTTTCTACAAGATTACCGGACGCATCAAGGACATGATTATCCGTGGCGGTGAGAACATCTACCCCCGTGAGATTGAGGAGTTCCTCTACCACATGCCCGGCATTCGCGACGTGCAGGTGGCAGCCGTGCCCTCGAAGAAATACGGCGAGGCCGTGGGAGCCTTCATCATCCTCGAAGAAGGTGCCAAGATGGAGCCCGAGGACGTGCGCGAGTTTTGCCGCGGCAAGATTGCCCGCTACAAAATACCCAAGTATGTGTTCTTCATCAAGGAATTCCCCCTCACGGGCTCAGGAAAGATACAGAAATTCAAACTCAAGGAAATGAGTCTCAAACTCTGCGAGGAACAAGGAATAGAGGTGATTTGACCCAAACTTACAAACTTATTATCTCACACAACCAACAGCGGCATGCACCCATCCACGGGTCCATGCCGCTGTTTTTTTACAAAATAAATTTGAGGGCGGTCAACAGGCCGCCCTCAACCAACACAAAAACTAAACTAGACTTAACTAAACTGATTCGGGATTTTCACAAACCCTTCATCGTTTTGGCTGCAAATATACGATAATAATTCTGAAATCGTTCATTTTCAGCCGTTTTTTTTATATTATGGGGAAAAAAATCACAATTTTCCCGTTTTTGAGGCGAGATATTGGTCCAAAATGGTCATGGCGGCCATGGATTCTACGATTGGAACGGCTCTTGGCAACACGCAGGGGTCGTGGCGTCCACGGGCTTTGAGTGTGGCTGGCTGTCCGTCGAGGTCAACGGTCTGCTGTTCCTGTAGTATTGTTGCCACGGGCTTGAATGCCACGCGGAAATAGATGTCCTGTCCGTTGCTGATGCCTCCTTGTATGCCTCCGCTGTGGTTGGAACCCACCCCAATCCTCCCAAAGGGAGGGAGTAGTGGTGTTGGGTGTTCAACGGGCAGGAAGATGTCGTTTTGTTGGCTACCTCGGGCGGTGACGCCGTCGAATCCTTCGCCATATTCAAATCCTTTGACGGCGTTGATGCTAAGCATGGCGCTGCCTAATGCCGCGTGGAGTTTGCCGAACTCAGGCTCGCCGATGCCTGCGGGACAGTTTTTGATGACGCAGGTGATGATGCCTCCGATGGTGTCGCCTTCTGCCTTCACCTGTTCAATGAGCTGTTCCATTTGTCGGGCCTTCTCGGGGTCTGGGCAGCGCACGGCGTTTGTCTCAGCGAGTGCGAGGTCGTATTGATGGTAGTCGCGGCTGAGGGCGATGGTGCCCACTTGCGAGGTGTATGCCTGTATGGTGATGCCGAGTTGGCGCAGGGCGAGCTTGGCCAGTGCGCCTCCGACGACGCGGCTGATGGTGATGCGGGCCGATGAGCGTCCGCCGCCGCGATGGTCGCGAATGCCGTATTTATAATAATAGGTGTAGTCGGCGTGCGAGGGGCGGAACAGGCAGCGCATGTTCTCGTAGTCCTGCGAGTGCTGGTTGGTGTTGCGAACGATGAACCCGATGGGGCAGCCAGTTGATTTGCCTTCGAATATGCCGCTGAGCAGTTCCACTTGGTCGGCCTCGTTGCGGCTGGTGGTGATGTGGCTTTGTCCGGGGCGGCGGCGGTTGAGCTCCGACTGTATGAAGTCGGTGTCGATGTCGATGCCTGCGGGCATTCCGTCAACGATGCCTCCAATGGCTTCGCCGTGGCTTTCGCCGAAGGTTGTCAGTGTGAATATGTTGCCAAAGGTGTTGCGCATGGGGTAGGGGATTAGTGGCAGTGGGGGCAGCCGCAGCCGTCGTGGTGATGGTGGTCGTGGTTGCCGTCGTTGCATCCGTCTCCACAACCGTCGTTGCATCCTCCGCCGCATTCGTCGCAGCCGCATCCCTCGCTGTTCAGGTGGTTGATGATGTGCTGTATTTCCTCGTTGGTGGCCTCTCGGGTATCTACGATGTGGCCGTTGAAGTTGAGTTCTTTGCCTGCCAAGGGGTGGTTGAGGTCTATTTTCACTTTCTCTTCATTGATTTCCAGCACTTTTCCGAAGAACCGGTGCCCGTCTTCGTTTTGCAAGGGCAGTATTGCGCCCACCGACACGTGCTCGTGGTCGAAGTGGCCGTTGATGCAGAACACTTCGCGCTCGAGGTCTATGATTCTTTCGGGCTCCACGTCGCCGTAGGCCTGTTCCTTGGTGAGTGTGAAGTTGAATTTGTCGCCTTTCTGCAGGTCTTTCACTTGCTTTTCGAACTCGTCGAGGGTGAATCCGAATCCGCTGATAAACTCGAAGGGCTTGTCGTCGGTGGCTTCTTCGACGAACTCCAGTGATTTCTCGCCGGCAGCGTAGAGCTTGTAGGCCACGGCGATGTACTTGTTCTGATTGTTGTCCATATAATTATTGTTTGCTGATTCTTTGCGTTCTTCTTTCCTTTTTCCTGCCGGGAAAGGGTTGCGGGTGCAAAGTTACTATTTTTCTTTGTAAATCTTTTGTCTGGTTTGAAAAAAATGGTGTAATGCGTTGCGAAAACAGCGTTGCGGGCTGTTTTTCCATTCCTATGCTTTACGTTTAAATTTTCTAGAAAATCTGTGCATAAAGCATCACTTTACAAACACCAAGTTTGGAGTTATGAAAATAAACCTGCACTTTACGATGCTAATTTGTGGGTTTACGATTATATTTTCTAGAAAATTCGCTCGTAAAGCAGTACGTTGCCTCGTCGGGTGCTGAGAATGGGGAAACAGCGCCGCGAGTTGTTTTTTTGATTTACGTCAAAATAATGGCTGTTTCTTGCAAAGAAAGCCGCGAATTGTTTGGCGGTATGCAAAATCGTCGTACTTTTGCACCGTCGAAAGACAACAGAATACTACTTCTTGAATGACGGGAATGCGCAAACCTTGAATGAGAGACAGGGCCGCGAGGCTCAGCAATTAAATTTAGGATAACGGGCTATTCAGGAGGCCCAAATTGTTTAACAGTACAGTAATTAGTAAAAAAGAAAGGTAAAAAGATTATGAAGAGAATGATTTTAGTTGTAGCAGCCGTGCTCAGCATGACTACTATGTTTGCAGAAGACGAGAAGGTGAACAGCACCAATGTTTATGACATGCGTGTTAACATGCGGAAACTGGGCGAGGCTCTCTCGCTGTCGCTCGACCAGGAGCAGTCTGTGAAGGACATTCACAAGGAGTTCTGCGCCGAGATGCAGAATGCCGCTAACGCTGGCAAGGAAGAGCGCGACGAGATGGTGGCCAAGGCCGTTCACAAGGACGTTACCTACATGCGCTACGTGCTTTCGCGCAAGCAGTTTCAGAAGTATCTGCTTCTGCTCAACACCACGCTCAACAACCGTGGTCTGAACAAGTAATCAAGCAAAGAAGAATAATTATCAAATCAGTTGGCTGCAGGTTCCGCTGGCGGGGCTTGCAGCCTTTTTTATGCGTTGCCGCCATTAGTTTTCGCCGTTTTTCCTTTGTCGGCTCGTTTTTTTTCGTTTATTTTGCAGCATGAAGACAAGTGTTTCCCCATTTTCCGGCCATGTTGCAAGGTTTTTCTGTTTGTTGGCATTGATGCTGGCGCTGACATCCGTTCCGTTGCACGCCCAGCGCGGCGAGCTGCGCAAGATGTCACCGTTTGTGCGCCTCACGGCCATTGAGCACAGTGCCCAGCGTCGTGTGGCGGCACGAGGGCAGCACGAGTCGCAGCTGTGCGCCTTTGTACGCATCAGCGACCAAGGCTCCGAGGTGCTCCGCGCCAACGGTTGCCGCGAGCTGGCTCGCTTCGGCAACATCTATATTGCCGGCATTCCGCTGAGCCGCATGGCCGCGCTCAGTGCCGACCGCCGTGTGCAGCGCATAGAGGCCCGCGAGCGTTGCTCGTTGCACATGGACACCACCACCACGGTGGTCAATGCGCTCCCTGTCTATGCCGGGCAAGGCCTGCCGCAGGCATATACGGGCAAGGGTGTGGTGATTGGCGTTCAGGATATTGGTTTTGACCTTACTCATCCCACCTTCTACGACCGCACGGCCACTCAATACCGCATCCGCCGCTTGTGGGACCAGCTTTCTGCCGACACCGTGGGGAGCGCTCTGTTTGTAGGTGCAGAATACACCACCACCGAGGCCCTGCTTGCCTACGCACATTCACGCGACGGCCTTGTGGAGAGCCACGGCACCCACACCGCGGGCATTGCCGCGGGCAGCGGCTACGACAGCCCTTATCGCGGCATGGCCTTCGAGAGCGACATCTGCCTGGTGAGCAACGCCGTGAGCAGCGATACTGCATTCATTGCCAAGGACGACCTGTATAAATACACCTCAGCCACCGACGCGCTTGGTTTTAAATACATTTTCGACTATGCCGAGGAGCGCGGAATGCCCTGCGTGGTGTCGTTCAGCGAAGGTTCTAATCAGGATTTCTTCGGCGACGACGTGCTGATGTACGAAGTGCTCGACTCGCTGACGGGTCCGGGGCGCATCTTGGTGGCCTCGGCGGGAAACGAAGCCATGAAGGGCTGCCACTATCACAAGCCTGCGGGGCAGGCGTTGGGCGGTGTGTTTGTCTATCGCAATGCTCCATACGCTTATATCACCATGCGTTCGCGCGGGGATTTCCTTTTCCGCTTCACTTATTACCATAAAGACGGGGCCAAGAAGATGCTGGTGCAGTCGAAAGACGTGCTGAGCCGCCCCGACTCGCTTTTCATCGACACGCTCGCCATCGGCGAAGAACGCTTTCCCATTCTCATAGCAGGCTATCCGTCCATTTACAATCCGCAGGAATCGGCTTTCGAGGTGCTGCTCATGGGCAATAAGAACACATTTGGAAACTCACAGTTTCCCGTGTCTGTTGAGGCATTGGGCGGGGAGGCCGATGTGGACTTCTTTGCCAACAGCTGCGCGTTTGTTGAGTACAAGGAAAACCCGACTCTCAAGGGCTACGACAACCAGTACTGCATTCACTCGCCTGGCAGCGCGCCCAGTGTGATTTGCGTGGGTGCCACGTCCCATCGCGCCAGCTACTACAACTATTTGGGCGAGTTGCGCAGTTTCGGTTTGGGTTCTGGTGGTGTGCGTGCGCCCTATTCATCGATTGGTCCTACACTTGACGGGCGCACGAAACCCGACGTAATGGCTCCGGGCAGCAATGTGGTGTCGGCCTACAGCAGTTATTTCATCGAGAACAACCCCGATCACTACGACCTGCAGCAAGACGTGGCGCGTTTCGACTTCCGCGGTCGCACCTATTCGTGGAACTCCAATGTGGGCACGTCTATGTCAACGCCCGTCGTGAGTGGCGCCATTGCCCTTTGGCTTCAGGCCAACCCGCAGCTGAGTCCTGACGACGTGATGCAGATTTTCAGCCGCACCTGCCGCCATTACGACCCCACGCTCGACTATCCCAACAACCTTTACGGCTATGGTGAGATTGATGTCTATGCGGGGCTGTTGGAAGTCCTGGGACTTCCGTCGCGCATCAATGGTCTGAAAACCAGCCAGCCAGTTGGCGCGAGTTTTTCTATGAATACAGACAGCCAGTTGCAGCTGCGGTTCAGCCGTCCGCTGAGCCGCCGCGCACGCCTCACCGTGTGGAGCATGGGCGGTGCCCGTATGCTGGACGAACAATTGGAGCCAGGCAGTTCTACTGCCTCGGTGAGCCTGAGCCATCTGCCGCAGGGTGTTTATGTGTGTCAGTTGCAGGGCGGCGACTCCGATGTTGACGGCTCTACCCTTATCAGGCGATGAGAGAAACGTAAATTTTTTTTCGTTTTCAGTCGCTGTTTTCAATTTAAATTTATATTTTTGCACTCAGTAATACCATTTTGACAGTTCGGGCACCCCGCTGCTGCCCTTTGAAGATAGAAAATACTTAACCTCAACAAAAACACATCATTATGAAACAACTGAAAATCTATTTGTTTGCCATCATGGCCGCCATGTTGTTTGCGGCTTGCGGCACAACACGCACGGTGCCCATCACGGGCCGCCAGCAAAAGCTTTCTGTAAGTGATGCCGACATCCTCAGCCTGAGCAACCAGCAGTACAGCGAGTACATGAAAACAGCCAAAGCATCGACCAACGCCACCAACACCGCTATGGTGAAGCGCGTAGGCCAGAAACTTGCCAATGCCGTGGAAACCTATCTGAAGAGCAACGGTATGGCCGAAGACGTGAAGAACTACTCGTGGGTGTTCAACCTGGTGCAGGACAAGAACGTGAACGCATTCTGCATGCCCGGAGGCAAGATTGTGGTTTATGAAGGCTTGTTGCCAGTCACCCAGAACGAGGGTTCGCTGGCCATTGTGTTGGGTCACGAGATTGCACATGCCGTGGCACGCCATTCGGCAGAGCAGCTGAGCAAACAGTACAACCAGCAGACCATGACACAGATAGGTGGTGCCGTGCTCGGTGCCCTTGGCATGGGCTCAACCACAACTTCTGTGATTCAGGCGATAGCCCAGCAGGGCTTCCAGTTCAAAAACCTGTCTTACTCGCGCGAACATGAGTACGAGGCCGACCACATGGGACTCATCTTTGCTGCCATGGCTGGCTACGACCCGCAGGTGGCTGTCAGTTTCTGGCAGCGCATGGCCGCCAGCTCACAGAATAATACTTCAGAAATCATGAGCAGCCACCCCAGCGATGCCAACCGCATCAAGATGATTCAGCAGTGGATGCCCGAAGCCCTGAGATACTATAAGAAGTAGGGGAGAGAAATGAAAAGTAGTAAAGGAGAAAAGTAGTAAAGGAGAAAAGTAGTAAAGGAGGAGTGCCTAACTCCTAACTCTCCTCCTTTTCTCCTTTTCTCCTTTACTCCATAAATTAATTGTCAAATTGTAAATAAACGCGGTGAATCTGTTGAGACTTCTTTTCCGTTCGCCTCGGCCTGCATCAGTCAGCGACATGCCGGCCGAGGTGAGCCGTTTGTGGAAGCGCAAAGGCTATACCGCCATGACCGTGTTCGGACATATCTTCACCAGCGAGCAGGCCATGGCCGACCATCTCAACAGTCGTTTCAGCACACTCAAGAACCACGAGATGATTCATCTGCGCCAGGCACAGTCAACACGCAACTCGTGGTTCTTGTTCTACGGTTTCTATTTCTGGTATTCGCTCAAAGCCTTGCGTTATTTCCGCAAGGTGAAAAACGCAGCCTATTATCTCAATCCTTTTGAGATGGAAGCCTACGCCCATCAGCACGATCTGCACTACCTCGACCAGTGCGGCGACCACGGTGCGCAGGGATGGCGCCGCTTTGCCCGCATGAAACTCAAGGAGCGTGCGCAGTATCTTCGTGAGAAGGGCATCGGCAGGCAGTAATCCCTTGCCAGACTATGACTGCGGGCCATCTGGCAGTTCCAGAGTGATGCGTTGTTTTCGCCAAATTTATCGTTCCGGAAACAACGTTTAGAGTTACGACTAAATTTTCTAGAAAATCTGAATGTAAAGCATAGCGTTGTTGTCGTAACTCTATGCTTTGGAAAAATAGTGCGGCGAGTTATTTCCATAACTCATGGGGTTACTGTTATAACTCGCAGGGTGAACTTTCTCAACTTATGCCATCACTTTTGCAAGCCTGTGTTTGGGGTTCGGGAAGAATGGAGCAAAAAGCGAAAGGAGCAAAAGCACTGAAAAATTCGTTAATGTTCTAAAAACGTTCGTTTGTTTGAGCGAATCTTTGTATATTTGCATGAAAAATATAAGGAAAAAGCAGCGTCTTGGCGATTGAAATGAGTTTCATGGTGCTTGACATGCGTTTTTTGTAACAAAACAGTTAAAACCAACGTATAATCTTTAACCAATAGATTGTTATGATAGATTATTTTGCAGCACATTTGTGGCAGATGTGGGCTTTGGTGAGTTTCATCTGTCTGATTTTGGAACTGATGAACGGTGATTTCTTCATCATGTGTTTTGCCATCGGCGGTGTCTTTGCGGCCATTGCGGCCGCATTGGGCTTGGGCATCTACGGACAGTTGCTCGTGTTTGCCATCTTCTCGGTGCTCAGTTTGTTCTTCGTGCGTCCGTTTGCGCTGAAGTATCTACACCACAGCGGCGACGAGCGAGTAAGCAATGCCGATGCTGTGATTGGGCGTATCGGAACCGTGAGCGAGGCCATCGAGGCCGGTGGCTACGGACGTGTGGCCATCGACGGTGACGACTGGAAAGCGGTTTCTTTGGGCGGAATGCCCATTGCCAAAGGCGAACGTGTGAAAGTGGTGAGCATGGACAGCATCATACTCACCGTGGAAAAAGAATGAACCCACCCCGACCCTCCCAAAGGGAGGGAGATGAATAGTAAATTGTAAATAGTAAATTGTAAAATTGTAAATAGCATGACAACTTATATTTTTATCGCCATTGTGGTGTTGGCCATCCTGTTCATCAAGATGAGCCTCGTGATTATTCCCCAGTCAGAAACCAAGATTGTTGAGCGTTTGGGCAAATACTATGCTACGCTGAAACCCGGCATCAACATCATCATCCCCTTCATAGACCGCGCCAAGACGTTCATCACCATGAACCGCGGCCGCTATGTTTATTCTACCAGTATCGACCTGCGCGAGCAAGTGTATGACTTCGACCGCCAGAACGTGATTACCAAGGATAACATCCAGATGCAAATCAACGCGCTGCTGTATTTCCAGATTGTTGACCCGTTCAAGGCTGTCTATGAAATCAACAACCTGCCCAACGCCATAGAGAAACTCACGCAGACGACCCTGCGTAACATCATCGGTGAACTGGAGCTTGACCAGACCCTCACCTCGCGTGACACCATCAACACCAAGCTGCGCGCAGTGCTCGACGATGCCACCAACAAGTGGGGTATCAAGGTGAACCGCGTGGAGCTGCAGGACATCATTCCGCCTGAGAGTGTGCTCTCGGCAATGGAGAAGCAGATGCAGGCTGAGCGTAACAAGCGCGCTGCCATTCTCACCAGCGAGGGTGACAAGCAGAGTGAGATTCTGCAGTCAGAGGGTGAGAAACTGGCCACCATCAACCGTGCTGAGGCACAGAAACAGCAGGAAATCCTGCACGCCGAGGGTGAGGCTCAGGCACGCATCCGCAAGGCTGAGGCTGAGGCCAAGGCTATCGAGCTGATTACCGAGGCTGTGGGCAAATCCACCAATCCCGCCAACTACCTCTTGGCGCAGAAATATATTCAGATGATGGAAGAACTGGGCAAGGGCGAGAAGACCAAGACCGTTTATCTGCCCTACGAGGCAACCAACGTGCTCGGCTCCATCGGAGGCATCAAGGAGCTGTTCAAGGGCGAATAATAGGAGTTAGGAGTTATCGGGAGTAAAGGAGGGAAGTAGGGAAAACCTCACACAGAGGAACAGAGGTTAAGGAGAACAAACTGAAACTCTGATAACTCTGTACCTCTGTGTGAGATAGAAGAAAAGGAGATTGAGTAATGAACATCTGTATTGTGGTGGGCGCACGCCCCAACTTCATGAAAGTGGCCCCGATAGTCAGGGCCATCGGCAAGGCAAAGGCCGCTGGCGAGTCTATCGGCAGCACCTTGGTTTATGCCGGACGTGCTGACGACCCCACCCTCGAGGGTTCGCTCTTCGACGATTTGCAATTGGCCCGCCCCGACGTGTGCTTAGGTGTTGATTGTGAGAACCTGAACGAGCTGACTGGGCAGGTGATGACCAAGTTCGAGGCTTATCTGCACAGCAACCCTGCCGATGTAGTGATTGTGGTCGATGACCTTGCCTCAACCATGGCGGCCGCCATCGTCACCAAGAAACAAGGCATCCGTCTGGCACATTTGGTGGCCGGCACGCGCTCGTTTGACATTCACATGCCCAAGGAAATCAACCGTTTGGTCATCGACGGGCTTTCTGACCTGTTGTTCACCGCTGGCATCAGCAACAACAGCATCACCAACCGCGAGGGAGCCGAGCAGAGCCGTGTCTATATGGTGGGCAATATCCTCATCGACAACCTGCGATTCTATCGGGGACTTTGGCGACGCCCCGAAATTGTTGACCAACTGGGTCTCGAGGATGGTCACTATGTGGTGTTCACCCTCAACCGCAAGGCACTGATGGCCGACAAGGACAACCTGCGGAACATGATGCGGGCCATGGTTGGCGCGGCGGGCAACGTGCCCATCGTGGCACCCTTGCGTGAGCGGGCTGCAGAGGCCGTGCGCGAGGCTGTAGGGCCAGACACAGGCTCGCTGCACATCGTTGAACCGTTGGGCTACTTGGAGTTTGGATGGCTAACTGCTCATGCCGAGGGCATTGTCACCGACTCGGGCAATGTGGCAGAGGAAGCCACGTTCAACGGCATTCCCTGCATCACACTCAACAGCTATACAGAGCACATCGAGACCGTGAAAGTAGGTTCCAACGTGCTTGTGGGCGAAGATTCCGTGCGGCTGGCCGAAACCATGACCGACATGCTCGCCGGCAACTGGAAATCGTGCAGTCTGCCCGAAAGGTGGGACGGACGCACAGCCGAGCGCATCGTGCAGATTCTTAACAGCAGTAAGGAATTAGGAGTAAGGAGTAAAGGAGAAAAGGAGTAAAGGAGAAAAGGAGAAAATGAAATATGTTAGTATGTTACTATGTCTAAACCCCAGTTACTATGTCAAACAAATTTATTTGAAAAGAAAAATGAAGAAGATTCTATTTGCTGCACTCTTTGCAGCTTTCAGCCTGCTCACCGCGCAGGCAGACGATGTGATGACAAAGAAAGCCGACGGCACCTACGTGGTGAACACCACCACGCTGGCCAAGGATGTGAAGGGCTATCTGGGCACTACGCCCGTGGAAATCCACATCCAGAAAAACAAAATCGTAAAGGTTGTTCCGCTTAAAAACCAGGAAACACCCAAATATTTTGCGCGAATTAAAAAACTGCTCCTCACCAAGTGGGAAGGGCTGAAGGTGTCGAAGGCCGAAAAGACTCAGATTGACGGTGTTACTGGTGCAACAATGTCGTCAGATGCTGTGAAAGAAAATGTCAAACGAGGCTTGCAGTATTACCAGAAACACAAGTGAATTTCATAATTTACAATTTACAATTTACAATTTAGAATAAAGGAGTAAAGGAGTAAAGGAGTAAAGGAGAAAAGGAAATATGTTAGTATGTTACTATGTCTAACCCCCTGTTACTATGTCAAACTCCTCAAAACTTAAACCTCAAATCTTATACCATTATGAAAGGGTTGAAAATCATGCTGTCTGTTTGCTTGCTCGCACTAACGACGGGCATAGCCCTGGCACAGGCACCCAACGGCACCGGCAGATACTACGAGACTGCCGACAACACCAAGGGCAGGGAACTGAAAACGGCTCTCTTCCAGATAATTAAGAATCCTGAAGTAGATTCCTACGACCAGCTTTGGGTGGATTATGGTTACACCGACCGCCGTGAAGATGGCCTGCTTTGGGACATGTACTCAGGCATCACCAACTATGAGATTGGTGGCGACAAGCAGGGAGCAACCATCAGTAAGGAGACCAGCAGCTACAACCGCGAGCACTCCTTTCCAAAGAGCTGGTTTGGCGAGGAGAGTCCTATGTATTCCGACCTCATGCACATCGTGCCTGTTGACAGTTGGATTAACTCCATGCGCAACAATTACCCATACGGTGAGAACAACGGTGAGAAGAACCACTCTGCCGACTATTTCAGCAAATTAGGAAAATGCACCGTCAGCGGCTATTCGGGGACGGTGTTCGAGCCAAACGATGAGTACAAAGGCGACTTTGCGCGCATCTACTTCTACATGGCCACCTGCTATGAAGACCTCATCGGCTCTTGGAAAGGCAACAAGGACACCGACATGCTTTCAGGTGACAGTTATACGGCTTACGCCGACTGGGCATTGCCCATGTTGCTGCGTTGGTCGGAGCAAGACCCCGTGAGCCAAAAGGAAATCGACCGCAACAGAATCGTTCAGATAGTCCAGGGCAACCGCAACCCGTTTGTCGATTACCCGGGGCTGGAGCAATATGTCTGGGGCGACAAAACCGATGTGGCTTTCATTTATGATGATTATGAGAATGCTGTCATTGGCGAGGAACCCGAGGAGCCGATGCCAGTGGAATCCTCTGACCCATTGGAGGGTGAGCAGACCTTTGTGAAAGTAGTGAGTACGATGGAGTTGGAAATGGGATGCCATTATCTTGTTGTCAACGAAGAAGCAAGTACGGCATTGTCGGCAACCAACAAATACAGCAGCACCTCCATTCGCAAAAACGCGCCCGTCACCATCACCGACAACACCATTATCACCGAGACAGGAGCGGATGACAAACCCTATACACTCTATATTGACGGTGAATTGGGAGCCTATACTCTGTATGACCCCATTGCCAATAAATACCTGGCACAAACCGACAACACCAAAAACAACCTCTACGATGTGGACGAGGATTCAGAACTCGTTATGGAAGGCAACGACATGGCTCTGTGGAAAATTAAGTTTGAAAAGGGAAATGTCAACATCAAGAACAAAGACAACGGACGGTATATCTTCTTTAACAAAAGCTATCCACGATTCACAACCTATCAGAAATACAGCGAGTATGTGGCACCCGTGCAGCTCTATAAGCATGTGGTTTCCGATGGCGTGAAGCCTACGCAGGTCAAACATCGCCGCACGATGGATGTCTATACCATCTATGGTGTGAAGGTGCGCACTGCTCGCAGCATCACCGATGCATTGGAAGGTCTGCCCCAAGGCATTTATGTCATAGGCGGAAGAAAGTTTGTGGTCAGATAACCCATTAATTAGGAGAGGAGGAGTTGGAAAAACGTACAATCCCTGTAGTGGGAATGATGTGTGCAGGCTGTTCGGCGGCTGTTGAGCGGCGGCTCAATGCGCTGGAGGGTGTAGTGCAGGCTACGGTAAACCTGCCTGGGCGTTCAGCATTGGTGGAGTACGACCCGTCGCATATTAGTCTGCAACAGATGAAGGACGAGATTCAGCGCGCCGGTTATGACCTGATCATTGAGGAAGACCGCAGCGCCGAGGAGATTGAGCACCGTTCATTCGTGTTGCTCCGCCGCAAGGTGTTGCTATCATGGCTGTTTGCCCTGCTGGTGATGACCATCAGCATGGGATGGCTTCCTCAGCTTTTCAACTCCTCAACCTCCCAGTCCCTTCCTTCGGCAACTCCTTCTTCATCAATGTCGAATCAGGCAATGCTCATCATAGCATTGCTCAACTTGGTGTATTGTGGCCGTCAGTTTTTTGTCAACGCCTGGCGGCAACTCATGCATTTCTCGGCCAACATGGACACGCTTGTGGCCTTATCCACTGCCATATCTTTTCTTTTCAGTGTGTTCAACACGTTTTGGGGTGAGCGCTTTTGGGGCAGCCGTGGTTTGGCATCACACACATGGTACGATGCGTCAGTCATGATTATCACCTTTGTGCTCACGGGCCGCCTGCTCGAGGAGCGTGCCAAGAACAGCACAGCCTCAGCCATACGTTCGCTCATGGGGCTTGCTCCAAAAACAGCCAGATTGGTGGATGGTGACACTATGAACGAAGTTCCCATTTCCACCCTGCAGCCCGACGATTTGATTGAGGTGCGAGCAGGTGAAAAGATTCCCGTTGATGGCGAGGTGACGGCGGAGCAGCATCCGCTTGTCGATGAGTCAGCTATGACGGGCGAGGCCGCCCTTGCAGAGAAACATGTGGGCGACCGTGTTTTGGCTGGTACCATCTGCCGTCAGGGCACATTTCGTTTCAAGGCTCGTCAGGTAGGACAGCAGACCGTGCTGGCCAACATGATACGTATGGTGCAGCAGGCCCAAGGCTCAAAGGCTCCTGTGCAGCGCATTGTCGATCGCATCGCACTGGTGTTTGTGCCCTGTGTGTTAGGTCTGTCGCTACTCACTTTTGTGCTGTGGCTGCTCATCGGCGGACAGCAGCAGCTTCCACGCGCAGCGCTGTCCGCTGTGTCGGTGTTGGTGATAGCCTGTCCCTGCGCAATGGGACTTGCCACGCCTACTGCCCTCATGGTGGGCATAGGCAAAGCAGCAGAGCAAAGCATTCTTGTCAAAGATGCTACCGCCCTTGAGCGTCTGCGTCACATTAACGCTATGGTAATCGATAAGACAGGTACACTTACAACAACGACCAATCACCCATCACCCAACAGCCATCACCCATCACCCACCTCCCAAACCACTGAGCACTTAACCCCCCATGCCCGCGAAGCCATTGTCGATTTGCAAGCAATGGGCATCGAGGTCCATCTGATGAGTGGCGACAACACCGAGAATGTGAGCCGATGGGCCGATGCTGCCGGTATCGCCCATTGGCAGGCCAAGGCATTGCCTCAAGACAAAGACGATCTCGTGCGACAATTGCAGTCCGAGGGCAAGCACGTGGCCATGGTGGGCGACGGCATCAACGACTCGCAGGCACTGGCCACCGCTGATGTGAGCATTGCCATGGGGCGGGGTACCGACGTGGCGATGGATGTGGCACAGGTAACGCTTATGTCTGCCGACCTGCGGCGCATTGTGGATGCCATCCGACTGTCGCACCGTACCGTGGGAATGATTCGCCAGAACCTTTTCTGGGCGTTCATCTACAATATTGTCTGCATTCCCCTTGCCGCAGGCCTTCCTTGTCTTTTCGGTATTGATTTCCAGATAACGCCCGTATGGGCCAGTGCGCTGATGGCATTCTCCAGCGTTAGCGTGGTGCTCAACAGCCTGCGCCTGAAGTGGAGCAGGTGAAACAATAACCAATAACCAATAAACAAACACCCAAACGACCAAATGACCAAACGACCAAACGACCAAATGATTAAGAAATTATCCTTAGTGCTTATTGCATTGGCTGCCACCCTTGTTGTTGTGGCAGGGAACGCAAACATCCATCACCCATCATCCAACACCTATCACCCCTTTCCGTTGCTTGGTGGCGAACTAAGCAATTCTGCCGCCACATCGGTGGCTGATATTGACGAGGTGCTGCCCAGAATGCGTGCACTGGGTCTGAATACGGTGCTTGTGCCAGCATATTGGGAACTGATGGAGCCCGTGGAAGGAGAGTTCGATTTCACGCTCATCGACCGCATCATAGATGTGGCTCGGCACGAGCAGTTGCGTGTGGTCTTTCTTTGGTTTGGCGTGTGGAAGAACAGCATGTCGTGCTATGCACCCAGCTGGTTCAAGCAGGACACAAAGCGGTTTCCGCGTGCCATGACCGCCTCGGGCAAGCCGTTGGAGATTGCATCGTGTTTCAGCCCCGATGTGCTTCAGGCAGACCTGAAGGCTTTTTCGGCACTGATGAGACGCATTAAAGAGCAAGACCCGCAGCGCGAAGTGGTTGTGATGATTCAGATAGAGAACGAAATTGGTATGTTGGAGTCGGCACGCGACCATTCACCCTTAGCCGAGAAGGTTTACAGGCAGGAGCGTTGGGCTGAGCGTTATGGCACCGACGAAACTGCCGATGAGAAGTTCATGGCACTGAGCTATGCCCGCTATGTGGAGCATCTGGCCAAGGCCGCCCGACAGATTCACGACATGCCGCTCTATGTCAATGCTGCCATGAACAGCCGCGGACGCCGCCCAGGAGAGTACCCTTCGGCAGGCCCATTGGCTCACCTCATTGACTTCTGGCGCGAAGGAGCGCCAAGCATTGACCTGTTGGCTCCTGATATTTACGACACAGGTTTCAAGTCGTGGGCAGCCCAATATGCCATGCCGTTACGCCCACAGGATGGCGGAAAGATCAAGAACAGGCTCTTTGTCCCCGAAAGCCGTTGCTGCGAGAATAGCGGCGTGCGTGCCCTCTATGTCTTTGGTGAGCATCAAGCATTAGGGTTCAGTCCGTTTGCCATCGACCAGGCCAGTGAAAAGGAGACCGAGTCGGTGACGAAGGCTTACGGACTGATGACTCAATTAGTAAATGGGAGTTCCTTGAGCTCTGCGAAAAAATTGATAAATTGGAGTTTCTCGAGCTTCGCAAAAAAATCGTCGTGGGGCTTGCTCTTTGATCAGGACGACCGTGAGCGCATCATCAACGACAACGGCGTGGTCATGACCTGCCGCCACTACTTTACCTTGCCATGGGACTCGCGTGCCACGGACGGCAGCACTTGGCCCGAGGGTGGAGCTGTGCTTATACGTCTCGACAAGTTTGACTACCTGTTGGCGGGCAGTGGTGTGGTCATTGACTTCAAGACTTCTGAGGAGAAACAGCAAGAGGAGCAGAAACAATTGGGCGAGGATGGATTTGCTGAGGCTGGTAGTGATAGTTCAAAGTTCAAAAGTTTAAAAGTTCAAAAGTTTAAAAGTTCAAAGTTCAGGGGCTCTCGCCTTGGCCTGCTTTCTGTTGACGAGGTTACCATTGGCGAAGATGGCAAGATGGAGTACGTGCGCCGCCACAACGGCGACCAGAGTCATCAGGGCCGCCATGCCCGTATTAGCGTGGGCGAATGGAAAATACTTCACATCCGTCTTTATGAGTATTGAGAAGGGGGAGTAAAGGAGTAGAGGAGGGAAGGAGGTAAGGAGGTAAGGAGAAAAGAACTACTAAGTGAACGAAAGCACGAAAAAAGTTCAGGGTTATGATTGCCCTTCTGTTTGAGAAGGATTCGTAACCCTGAACTTGTTTACATAATCCACTCACGCTCGGCCAATTCCAAGCGAGCTTGGTTGGCTCTCGCTTACTCGCGGATTTATGAACTATTTGACTGTTTACTTGATGAGAGCGTTGCGAGCCTCGGCAATCTTATCCTTGGCCTCAGCAAGCTGCTGTTTCAGCTGGTCAACAGAGATGGCGTTCAGCGGTGCAAGAGCTTCAACGGCCTTGGCAACGGGCTCGAAGTCTGCATCGTAGTCAGCAAGACGCTTCACGGCATCAGACAGCAGCACGATACGATAGGTAACATTTGCAGCAGACTCGTCGTTGAAGGCTGTAAGGAATTTGTCGGAATTCTCAGACATCACATAGATTTCCTCCACGAGAGCTCCCGACACCATCTGCCAGAAATAGTTGATGCGTCCGTTCTCGTTCATTGCGTCGTAGAGTTTCTGTCCGGTCTCATAGAGCGTGGGAGCCTCGAAGTCCTTGAACGAGGGGTCGTTGATGTCGGCCACGAGTTTTGCAATTGAGGCTTCGTAGTCTGCGGTAGGCATGTCGTAGAGGGTTGCGATGTTCTTGTCAACGCTCAGAGCGCTCAGCATGCGGTATTTCTCTGCCAGCGATGTGGCGTTCTCGGCCACTGAGGGAGCAACGAGATAGGTGGGTTTCACCTGCTTTTCCTGCTCGGTCAGTTTGATGCCCTCTTCGCCTGTCTTGAGGAATGGCATCTGCTTGAGTTTTCCTACTTCGGCAGCGAGGCTGTCGAGTTCCATCTTAATCTTTGCCTCGACTTGCTCCTGCTCGAAAGACTTCAAGGAGTCAGTCTGCTCAACGGGTTGTGCACTCTTGTTGCCTACACATGCTGTGAAGGCCAATGCTGTGAATGCCACAGCGAAAATAGAAAGTTTTTTCATTTTTGTTTGGTTTTTTGTTTATAAAATAAGTGAATATATTTACTATTTGACAATTTACAATTTACAATTTATTTCTTCATTTGACAATTTGACAATTTCTCCTTTTTTCGCTTTGCTCAAGGAACTCCTCCTTTACTCCTTTTCTCCTTTACTCCCTTAATTTACAATGTCTCATTTCTCATTTCTCATTTCTCATTTCTCATGTACCGTCCAGGGCAATCGGTCAGGAGTAGGGCAGTAGCCACGCAGCACATCAGAAAGATTACGCCCATGTTGAACCAGAGGGTCTTGATGTGCCAGGGGCCGATGATTTTCTCGCTACTGTAGAATGGCGCGCGCCCACAGCGATTCAGTGGTGTGAGATAGATGGTGGCGCTTCGGGGCACTATTTTGTCATCCACTATGTCAAGCAACCTTTGTTGGTCGGCTCCTGTCACAAATTCCTCTAACTTGTTGTTGTGGTTGCGCTGTTTCAGTTCCAGGAACTGCTCTTTGCCTTGCAGCTTCACTACACTTGCAATCATGGCATCTTTCTTGAGGGTTGATTTGTTGCCGCGATTGGCAAGAATCGTCTCGGCCTGTTTCAAATAGTCGAAGAGCGATTGGTAAGTGTTGTCGCCGCCGTATGCCTCCATGCCGCAGAACTCGGTGAGCACTGGCAGGTTGGCCTGGATAACCCTCATGTGGGCAGGGTTAACATCCTCGCCGCGTTTCTTTTCTTCGTTCATCGTCTCCAACTGCGACTGTAGCTCATATAAGAATCCACGGTTGTAGAACTGGCACTCCTGTCTTTCCTTGTCAATAGCGAAGAACGGTTGCTCATAACGGTTATCGGTATATGATGTGACGG
The DNA here is from genome assembly GCA_017619445.1 of Prevotella sp. Classification (GTDB taxonomy): domain Bacteria; phylum Bacteroidota; class Bacteroidia; order Bacteroidales; family Bacteroidaceae; genus Prevotella. Next base: position 37,957 of record JAFZSI010000053.1, on the reverse strand, counting down.
CCAAAGCCTCATAGCTCCAGCGCGAGGGGATGATGTCGCCTATGAGAGGCACATTGCCCGTGGTGCTTTTAGGGGTAAGGTCAGAGAAACTCACCACCAGCCCGCACAGCAATATTTGAGGGATGAGCAGAATGGGGATGCTGATGTAGATGGCCACTATGGAATTGAGGCATTGCGACAGGAGCAGTCCGGTGAGGTTGGCCAGCAGTGCGGTCATAAAGAGAATGAACCACCAGGTGGCTGTCAGCCCGTGAAGCCCCATGATGGTGTTGCCGATGATGATGAAGAGGAACGTCTGCAACAGTGACACTGAGGCTACGAATACGATTTTCGACCAGATATAGCTGCCGTAGGACAGGCGGAGAAACCGCTCACGCTTCAACAAGGCGCGGTCTTTGATAATTTCCTCTGCACTGCCGCTCATGCCGATGAATGTGGCCACGATAACCGACATGAAGAAGTAGCTTACCAGATTCTTGTTGTTCATCACCGTGTAACCCTCTGGCGTGGAATAACGGGTAAGCATGGCGCAGATGACAGCCAGAATAGGTGCCTGCAGCAAGGCGATGCAGAGATACTGCACATTGGTTATCTTCGTCTTGATGTTGCGCTGAAGGAAAATGGCAAATTGGCGAAGCTTTCCAGGCTTCTGCTGATCGGAAGTCGGCACATCGTCTGTCTTGGGTTCCGACTGTTCCGGGCGGTTTTTCAGATACAGCTCATGCCATTCCACAGGTGTCATTTTCCGTTCGTCGGAAGTTTCTCCGGTATTGCTGATAGCCTTCTCCTCAATGATATTCAGCATGATTTCCGGATTGACGTTGCCGCACGTCGGACAAGCACTTGTCTCAGCATCAGCATAGTTGGCCGCTTCTTTGAAATAAGTGATGGCATCAATGGGGTTGCCGTCATAAACGGGATAGCCTCCACGGTCGAGCAGCCACAGACGGTCGAAGAGCTTGAACACATCGCTCGATGGCTGATGGATGTTCACCACAATGAGCTTGCCTTTGTAGGTCTGTTCTTTCAGCAGGTTGATGACTCTCTCTGTGTCTGCCGATGAAAGGCCAGAGGTAGGTTCGTCAAGGAACAGTACTGCTGGCTCGCGTATCAGTTCTAAGGCGATGTTCAGGCGCTTGCGCTGTCCACCGGAAATGAATTTGTTGATGGGTGAGCCCACCTTCAAGTCCTTCGTGGCATCGAGTCCTAAGTCCTTGAGCGTGGTTAACACCCGCTGCTGAATCTCATCCTCAGTAAGACTGGCAAAACAGAGCTTAGCTGTGTAATAGAGATTCTCATAGACTGTCAGTTCCTCAATGAGCAGGTCGTCTTGTGGCACAAAGCCAATCAAGTCTTTAACCTTTGGGTCAGCTATGTCGTGGCCATTAATGGTAATGCTTCCCTTGTTAGGCGTCAGGTTGCCATTGAGAATGGAAAGCAAGGTGGATTTTCCTGTGCCCGAACCGCCCATGACGGCCAACAGCTCGCCCCCTTGAAGCGTGAAACTCAAGTTATGAATACCATTTTCGCTGTTGGGGAAACGGAAATCAATATCTCTTCCGCAGAACTCCACTTGCTGCCGCTGTGTCTGGTTCTCGTTGTAAGCGTCCATGATGGTGGAGTAGTAGAGCGGTTTTCCACCAGGAGCCTTCAGCACACTGCTCTGTTGCCACACCTGATAGGCTCGCGGTAACACGGGTACATCGTTGAGCAACACACGGTCTTCGCCGGTGTATGTGAAGACAAGATTACCAGCCTCCGGCATGAAAAGTGTCTTCACCTCTCCCTCAAAACCTTTAGGCCTGTGCAGTTTCACCCGCTCTGAAGGACGGCCGTTCACAAAGTCAGCAAAGTCATCGGCCATCTGCTTAGGAATAATCAGCTTCTCAGCCATGGTGCGGAACATGGGGTGCAGCTCTTTGCCGTCGCCGCCACAAAACTCCATGATGCGCAACAACAGCATACGCTCCTCTTCAGCACGGATTTTCCCGTGCAGATTGTCGCAGATAGAGGCCACCACCGCATTGGTGTCAAGGTTGTCGGCCATCTCGTATGCTCCGCGCAGGTCGCAATAAAGATTGAGATATGTATCGACATTCCTGATGCCAAAGTGATGACGAAGATAACTCACGAGCATCTCTTTTGCCCGCGACTCATCTACTTGCTCTTCTTTGCCAAACAAAGCGAATAGGCTCAAAAAGCTCGACAAAACGATGTCAGTCATCTGTCTTTTTTAATTCTCACCCTTTCAGAGAAAGGGAAAGTCAATACACATTTGAGTGCAAAAATACGAATTAATTACAGATATTGCAGAGTAGCTGTTATTAAAAAAAATTAAATTCTAAGAAAAACAAAGATAATGAAAAGAATATTTTCCATCTTTCATCCGAATTATTTAATCTTTTTCATACCTTTGACTCTGTCGAAGGTACTTTCGTTCGGAAAATTGCAAATAAATTTGCATTTTCGCTCACTTATTCATACCTTTGCAACTCCGAATAATCATTAGAACTAAAAATATGAGAACAATTATTCAAGATTTGGGAGAATACATGACCGTAGCCTTCGAAGGCAGGTTTGACACAGCTGCAGCCTCTTCTGCTGAGCGCGAATTGCAACAAGTCTTTGACTTCGCCGGGCAGGAAATCACACTTGACTGTACCCGTTTGGATTATATTTCTTCAAGTGGACTGCGACTGTTCCTTGGTTTGCTGAAATCCACCAAGCCCAAAGGCATCCGCTTGTTCATCACTGGCATGAACAGCGACCTGAAGCAAGTGTTTGCCATGACAGGCTTCGACAGTCTTTTTGAGTTTAAATAGAAGGAGAGAATCCCAAACCTCTATTTGGGAGGTACGGGGGTGTGGAGGTGCGGAGGTACGAGAATACCTCTCACCCAAACGACCAAACGACCAATCACCCTTACTCCCTCCCTTTGGGAGGGCTGGGGTGGGTTTCATCTCTCATTTCTCATTCCTCGGCGGGTAGGGGGGACTCAAAGAGCTAACGGGTAATGACACCTCTTCTACCGACACATAGATGCTGAACGTGGGTGAGAAGTTATATTTTACGGCGGCTCCTATGCGGTCGCCTATAGCACTCATGTCATAGAGTGGCGTTATCATATAGGGATAACGCATTCCAACATACTGATTTGTAGAATAATAAAGAGAATTGGCATTGTTGGTGAGCGATTTCTGTCCGTACAAGTAAGCTTCCCAACGGTTGTTGAAGCGATAGCCAATGATGGCGTTGAGGCCAGCATCACGAAAAGACTGATGAGCCCATGATATGTTATTCAGATAACCGCCCACGGCCACCGAAAGATGATTGTTCACGGGCTGTGCATACATCATCGATAGATTCTGTTGAAAACCAGCTCCCTTATACCAAGCGTTTTTGCCGAATTGTGCAAACACTGAAGCGCCGAGACTCACGTTGAGGCCCTGGTGCAACTGCCAGCCATACCAGCCACCCCAATACATGGGCGACAGCAGGGTTGGGCGGGCTTGCCCCAAGTAGTTCACTTCTGGGAGTGACAGCGCGTCGCTCCGTAACTCCATACCTTCGTATCTGCGGTTGTCTTTTACAATCTCCTGAACATTCTTTTTTGTCTCGCTTAACAGCAAATCGGCTGCCCCGCCGCGATATTTGATGGTATCCACGGTGGACGGCAACTGACGGTTAACTTCCTGAGCCTGCAGGAGCGTGGCAGACAGTATCGCCAACAATATGAATATGGTGCGCCGTTTATTCATAGACCGAACTATTAGAGAAATTGAAGTTCCGTGAGTTTCACGAAAAGTCCGTAAATTGTAAATGTTGACAAGCCTCGCCTTGTCGGTGCAAAAATAGGAAAAACTTCCGTAAAGTGTTTCATTGTGGTGTTTTTATTTTTCTTTTTTTTGCTGTTTGCGCATAAAATGAAATGTTTTTTGCATTTTTTCTGCCAAATTGTTGCGTGTTTCGCAAAAATGTTTTACTTTTGCAACCGAAATTTAAAAAATCAGAAGAATGAACGCACTGAACGCTTCGTATTATTACTTCTATTTTTACTTTGCAGGCCACTGTGAAGCGGGAAGTTGCGTGTAGAGTTCAACTTAAGATGAAGACCCAAAGAGATGATACATAAAGGTCCCGCTTCACAACCATTTGTGAGCGGGATTTTTTTTACAGCGGGGATTGTAAATCCCCTTAAACAGCGGGGATTGCAAATCCCCTTAAACAGAGCATAGTTTAAAACCTCAAAAGTTTAAGTTCAATGAAACGAATAGCCATACAAGGATTGCTGGGGTCGTTCCACGACATAGCGGCGCATCAGTATTTCGACGGTGAGCAGATACAGCTTATCTGTTGCTCCACATTCGAACAGGTGTTCGAGAACATGAAGCGCGACCCGACGGCCATCGGCATGTTGGCCATCGAAAACACTATTGCGGGCAGCCTGTTGCACAACTACGAGCTGCTGCGCGATTCGGGCACCACCGTGGTGGGCGAGCACAAGTTGCACATCAGCCACTGCATTTGCTGTCTGCCTGAAGACAGCTGGGCCACGATTGAGGAAGTGCACTCGCATCCTGTGGCACTCATGCAGTGCCGGCAGTTTTTGGCCAACCATCCCGCCATCAAAAATGTGGAGAGCGAGGACACCGCGGGCTCGGCCAAATACATTGCAGAGTATAATTGCCGAGGCTGGGCAGCCATCTGCCACGCTGATGCTGCCCGCATGTATGGCCTGAAAATACTAGAGGACCACATCGAGGATAATAAGCACAATTTCACCCGTTTCCTGGTGGTGAGCAATCCCAACAAGGCCGACATGCTGCGCCCGCTGACCAAGGCCAACAAGTCGAGCATTGTTTTTGCGTTGCCACACGAGGAAGGCTCGCTCTCGCATGTGCTGGCCATCCTCTCGTTCTACAAAATCAATCTTACCAAGATTCAGTCGCTGCCCATCATCGGGCGCGAATGGGAATACCTGTTCTATGTAGATGTGATGTACGACGACCTGACGCGCTACCGCCAGTCAATCGATGCGATTATTCCGTTGACCAAAGACTTAAAGATATTAGGAGAGTACGAAGATGGAAAACAAACCAATTAAGACCATACAGCCTGCCGAGCGTCTGTCGCTTGTCAGTGAGTACTATTTCAGCCGCAAACTGAAGGAGGTGGCCCGGCTCAATGCCGAAGGCCGCGACATCATCAGTCTGGCCATCGGCAGCCCTGACATGCCGCCCTCGCCGCAGACCATTGAGAAACTGTGCGAGGTGGCCCGCCGACCTGACGCGCACGGCTATTAGCCCACCATGGGCACACCCGAGCTGCGCGAGGCCATGGCAGGTTTCTATCAGCGCTGGTATGGGGTGGAACTTGACCCGAAGACAGAAATCCAGCCGCTCATCGGCTCGAAAGAAGGCATTCTGCACGTCACATTGGCCTTCGTCAATCCTGGCGACCAGGTGCTGGTGCCCAATCCTGGCTACCCCACTTATACGTCGCTCTCAAAGTTGCTTGGCGCAGAGGTGGTGAACTACGACCTGCGCGAGGACAATGGCTGGCAGCCCGATTTTGAAGCACTGGAGCAGATGGACCTGAGCCGCGTGAAGCTGATGTGGACCAACTATCCCAACATGCCCACCGGTGCCAACGCACAGATGCAGACATACGAGCGGCTGGTGCGCTTTGCCCGCGAAAAAGGCATTGTAGTGGTCAATGACAATCCCTATTCGTTCATCCTCAACGAGCATCCCATCTCGCTGCTACAGGTTCCGGGAGCCAAAGACTGTTGCATTGAGTTCAACTCCATGTCAAAAAGCCATAACATGCCCGGCTGGCGTGTGGGACTCTGTGCCACCAACGCCACTTTTATCTCCTGGATTCTGAAAGTGAAGAGCAATATTGACAGCGGCACTTTCCGTGGCTTGCAGTTGGCCGCCGCGGAAGCCTACCGCAATGCTCCCGAGTGGCACGAACAGGCCAACCGTGCCGTCTATGCAGCGCGCCGCCGCCATGCCGAGGAAATCATGCGCGTCTTAGGCTGCACCTGCGATCCTGCCCAGGTGGGCATGTTCCTCTGGGGTAAGATTCCCGACAAATACAAAAATGCGGAAGAACTCACCGAGCGTGTGCTCCACGAGGCCCGTGTGTTCATCACCCCCGGCTTTATTTTTGGTTCCAATGGTGAACGCTACATCCGCATTTCGCTTTGCGCCAAGGAGGAAAAGATAGAACAAGCATTAGAAAGAATTAAAAAAGCAATATAACGATGGAACTGGAATTAGAGAAACTGAATCTGCCGAGCGACAACGAACGTCCGTTCGTGATTGCCGGCCCCTGTTCGGCTGAGACCGAGGAACAAGTGATGACCACAGCCCGCCAGTTGGCCTCGAAAGGCTGCCACAACTTCCGCGCCGGTGTGTGGAAACCGCGCACCAAGCCTGGCGGATTCGAGGGCAACGGCGAGATAGCCCTGCCATGGATGAAGCAAGTGAAAGACGAAACAGGCATGAAGGTGTCAACCGAGGTGGCTACTCCCGAGCATGTGGAACTGGCCTTGAAATACGGCATCGACATACTCTGGATAGGTGCTCGCACGTCGGCCAATCCCTTTGCCATGCAGGCCCTGGCCGATGCGCTGCAAGGTGTCGATATACCCGTGTTTGTAAAAAACCCCGTCAACCCCGATTTGGAGTTGTGGATTGGCGCGCTGGAGCGTCTCAACCAGGCTGGCGTGAAGCGATTGGGTGCCATTCATCGCGGTTTCTCCAGCTATGACAAGAAAATGTATCGCAACCTGCCCATGTGGCAGATACCCATTGAGTTGCGCCGCCGCATTCCGCAACTGCCGCTCATCAGCGACCCCAGTCACATTGGAGGCCGCCGCGAGCTCATTGCGCCGCTTTGTCAGCAGGCTATGGACCTGGGCTTTGACGGTTTGATTGTCGAGAGCCACTGCTCGCCCGACGAGGCGTGGAGCGATGCCAAGCAACAGGTAACGCCCGATGTGCTGGACTTCATCCTGTCGCTGTTGGTCATCCGCGATGAAAAGGTGACCACCGAGGGCATTCACGAGCTGCGCAAGCAGATTGACGAGATTGACAATCAGTTGGTGGAACTCCTGGCCAAGCGTATGCGCGTCTGCCGTGAGATTGGTACGTATAAGCGCGAGCACAACATGACCGTCCTGCAGCCTACCCGTTACAACGAAATCATTGACAAGCGCGGTGCGCAGGGTGCTCTGTGCAGCATGGACAGCGAGTTTGTGAAGTCGGTGTTCGAGGCTGTCCATCAGGAGAGTGTACGCCAGCAGATGGAGATAATTAATAGGTAAGGAGTTATCGGGAGTTAATGGGAGGAGTGCCTTGAGCAAAGCGAAAAATCGGTAGTTAGCGGACATATGCTGAACTGTTGTCAGTTAACTCCCTGAGCGGTCGAAGACCGCGATAACTTCAGTTAACTCCAGCTAACTCCAGTTAACTCCCATAAAATAAAAATTCAATGAAAATCTTAGTACTTGGAGCAGGCAAGATGGGCAGCTTCTTCATCGACCTGCTGAGTTTTGAGCACGAGGTGGCGGTGTTTGAGAAAGACCCCAAGCGCATGCGCTTCACCTACAACTGCCAGCGTTTCACCCAGTTAGAGGAGATTGGCCAGTTCAAACCCGAGCTGGTCATCAATGCCGTGACGCTGAAATACACCATTCCCGCCTTCAGGGATGTTATGCCTTATCTTCCAAAGGACTGCATCCTGAGCGACATCGCCTCGGTGAAGACCGACCTCAAGGAGTTTTATGAGCAGGCTGGCATGCGCTACGCCTCGTCGCACCCCATGTTCGGCCCCACGTTTGCCAACCTCAACCAGCTGAGCGAGGAGAATGCCATCATCATCACCGAGGGCGACTTCATCGGCCGTCTGTTCTTCAAAGACCTCTACCAGAAGTTGGGGCTCAACATCTATGAATACAGTTTCGAGGAGCACGACCAGACCGTGGCCTACTCGCTTTCCATTCCCTTTGTCAGCACTTTCGTCTTCGCCGCTGTCATGAAACACCAGGATGCGCCGGGCACCACGTTCAAACGCCACATGCGCATTGCCAAGGGCGTATTGAACGAGGACGACTATCTATTGCAGGAAATTCTGTTCAATCCCTACACGCCAGGACAGGTGGCACAGATTCGCACCGAACTGAAAGAGCTGCTCGAGATTATCGACAACCGCGATGCGGAAGCCATGCACCAGTATCTGCGCAAGATTCGTGACAACGTCAGGCGCGACATCGAGATAAAAGCATGATTCGACCTACATTGAAATCCTTGCTTTTCTTATTGCTGGGGTTAGCCTGTTGGCTGGCTCCGGCAAACGCTTTTATCCCTGATACTAACGACGACTCTGATGGCTATCCCCTCACGTTGGTGGAGTTGAACTGCGAAAACCTGTTTGATTGTGCCGACGACTCGCTGTACAACGACAACGAGTGGCTGCCCGATGCCATACGTCGCTGGACACCCCGCAAATACTGGCGCAAGCTGAACAGCATCGGGCAGGAAATCATCGCCTGCGGAGAGCAGGCCGACGGCTCGTGGGCATTGCCCGACCTTGTTGCCCTCTCGGAAGTTGAAAACGACAGCGTGCTTGTGGCACTTTCGCGCCGCTCACTGCTGCGCAAGGCCGGCTACGAATACGTGATGACCCAATCAAACGATGAGCGGGGCATCGATGTGGCGTTGCTCTATTCGCCATTTGCGTTCCGCCTGCTTCACTACCATGCCCTGCGCGTTGTTCTGCCCCAAGGCCGCCATGCCACGCGCGACATTCTCTATGCCGCAGGCGAGGTGATGAACGGCGACACGCTCCATGTTTTCGTCGTCCATGCCCCCAGCCGCTATGGGGGCGAGCGTGCCTCGCGCCCTTTCCGCCTGCGCGTGGCCGAGCGCATTTGCCAGTCCATCGACTCCATCCGTTGCCATGATGCAGAGGCCCGTATCATCGTTGCGGGTGACTTCAATGCCTATGTTGCCGAAAGTTCGTTGCGCCGCTACGAGCAGCACGGGCTCGTCAACGTGGCCCGCAATGCAAGGGGTACCCACGGGGCCCGGGGCACTTACCGCTATCAGGGCGAATGGGGCAGCCTTGACCAGATTCTTACCAGCCCCGCTCTGGCCGCTTGCCTTGACAGCTGCTACATCTTTGATGCGCCTTTCCTGATGGAGAAAGACGACAAATACGGTGGACTGCAGCCCCGCCGCACCTATCGCGCCTATCGCTACAATGGCGGTTACAGCGACCACCTGCCCCTCGTTGCCCGTTTCCGCCTGCGTCCCAGAACCGGGGAATAACCATTCCTCATTCTCATCCCTCTTATTGCAGAAACAGTTCTTGGCTTTGCTTTCCCCATTTTCCTGACGGCGAAAACAACGCGTTTCTTTATACTCAAATTTTCTAGAGAATTTTATCATAAACCTACACTTTGTGTCCGTAAAGTTAAACTTTGCGTTCGTAAACCTGCACTTTACAATTGTATCTCATAACTGCGGGAAAACGACTCGTTTGTTTATACCCAAATTTTCTAGAAAATTTCATCATAAACCAATGCTTTGCAATCGTAAAGTGCAGGTTTGGAAAAACAACTCATAACGTTGTTCTTCAGAAGCCGCAGATGATTTCCTAAAAAAACACCTTGTTTATAAATAAATAACGAATTAAATATGGCGGTTTGCAGTTTTTTGCGTACCTTTGACTCTGTCGAAGGTACTTTCGTTCGGAAAATTGCAAATAAATTTGCATTTTCGCTCACTTATTCGTACCTTTGCAGAGTTTAAAGCAACGGGTTTGCATAAAAAAGAAATAAATATTGAAAACCAACAAGAATTAAGGTAAAAATAGTATGTTTGAGAATCTAAGTGACAGACTTGAACGGTCGTTTAAGATATTGAAAGGTGAAGGCAAAATCACCGAGATTAATGTGGCCGAAACTCTGAAGGACGTTCGCCGCGCTTTGTTGGATGCCGACGTGAACTACAAGGTTGCCAAGACTTTCACTGACACGGTGAAGCAGAAAGCGCTGGGCATGAACGTGCTAAACGCCGTGAAACCAGGCCAGCTGATGGTGAAACTGGTTCACGACGAGCTGGCTGAGCTGATGGGCGGCGAGGCTGCTGAGCTGCAACTGAAGAACCGCCCCGCCATCGTGCTGATGTCGGGTCTGCAAGGCTCGGGTAAGACGACGTTCAGCGGCAAGTTGGCGAACATGCTGAAGCAGAAGCAGCACAAGAAGCCGCTCTTGGTGGCCTGCGACGTGTATCGTCCGGCAGCCATTGAGCAGCTGAAGGTCGTGGCTGGTCAGATTGACGTGCCCGTTTATAGTGAGGAAGGCAACATGAACGTGGTGGAAATTGCCCACAACGCCATCCGGCAGGCAAAGGCCCAGAGCAACGACGTGGTGATTATCGACACCGCCGGCCGACTGGCTGTTGACGAGGAGATGATGCGCGAGATTGAGACGCTGAAGAATGCCGTGGAGCCCGACGAGACGCTGTTTGTGGTAGATTCGATGACGGGTCAGGACGCCGTGAACACGGCCAAGGAATTCAACGACCGCCTGGACTTCGACGGCGTTGTGCTGACCAAGCTCGACGGTGATACACGCGGCGGTGCCGCGCTGAGCATCCGCACGGTGGTGACCAAGCCCATCAAGTTTGTGGGTACTGGCGAGAAGATGGAGGCCATCGACGTGTTCCACCCCTCGCGCATGGCCGACCGCATATTGGGCATGGGCGATATTGTAAGTCTGGTGGAGCGTGCCCAGGAGCAGTTTGACGAGGAGGAGGCCCGCCGCCTGCAGAAGAAAATCCAGAAAAACCAGTTCGATTTCAACGACTTCCTGAACCAGATACAGCAAATCAAGAAGATGGGCAACCTGAAGGACTTGGCCTCCATGATTCCCGGTGTGGGCAAGGCGCTGAAGGATGTTGACATTGACGATGATGCTTTCAAGGGTATCGAGGCCATCATCCGCAGCATGACCCCCAAGGAGCGCAGCAACCCGCAGATACTGAACACCAGCCGCCGCCAGCGCATTGCCAAGGGCAGTGGCACCAACATCCAGGAGGTGAACAGGCTCATCAAGCAGTTTGACCAGACCCGCAAAATGATGAAAATGGTGACAGGAAGCGGTATGAGCGGATTTGGCGGCATGCGCAACATGATGAAAGGCATGCCCAAGATGCCCAAGAATTAGAATGTTTAGAGTTTCTGGGGAATCTAGAACTTCTTGAGCCTTTAGAACTTCTGGTTTTTCTATAGAAAAAAGCTAAGAATAAAAGAAAAATGCAACTGATAGACGGAAAAGCAACCGCAGCGGCCATCAAGGCCGAGATAGCCGAGGAAGTGAAAACCATTGTGGCAGCTGGAGGCAAAAGACCTCATCTGGCTGCCGTGCTGGTGGGCCATGACGGTGGTTCGGAAACCTACGTGAAGAACAAGGTGCTGGCCTGCGAGGCTTGTGGATTCAAATCGTCGCTCATACGCTATGAGGACGACATCACTGAGAAGGAGCTCCTGGACTGTGTGGCCAAGCTCAACCGCGACGACGATGTGGATGGGTTTATCGTGCAGCTGCCGCTGCCCCGCCACATTAACGAGCAGAAAGTGATTGAGGCCATCGACTACCGCAAGGATGTTGACGGCTTCCACCCTGTGAACGTGGGGCGCATGGCCATCGGGCTGCCTTGTTTCATTTCGGCCACGCCGTTGGGCATACTGACATTGCTGCGCCGCTACAACATAGAGACAAGCGGCAAGAAATGCGTAATCTTGGGCCGCTCTAACATTGTGGGCAAGCCCATGGCACAGCTTATGATGCAGAAACAGTTTGGCGATGCCACCGTCACGGTGTGCCACAGCCATTCAACCACTTTGAAGCAAGACTGCCGCGAGGCCGACATCATCATTGCCGCCATTGGCAGTCCCGACTTCGTAACGGCAGACATGGTGAAGCCGGGCGCGGTAATCATCGACGTGGGCACCACACGGGTTCCCGACGCCACACGCAAGAGCGGTTTCCGGCTGAACGGAGACGTGAAGTTTGACGAGGTGGCTCCGCTATGCTCTTATATCACGCCTGTTCCTGGTGGAGTAGGGCCAATGACCATCTGCTCGCTGATGAAGAACACACTTTCGGCTGGCAAGAAGGAGTTTTATAAGGAGTAAAAGAAAACAGCTATGTCGTCGGAGGAATATTACCAGCAGGGCAATGCCTACAGGAAGCAGGGATTGTGGCACGAGGCCATCAACTGCTATATTCAGGCCATTGAGCTCGACCCCGACAGTCCTGCCGTGGAGGCCAAGCAGATGCTTGACGACATCCTGAGTTTTTATTGCAAAGACATGTACAACCCATAAATAGAGAGACTATGGCAAAATTTAAAGGTGCTATTGTAATCGACACAGCCCGTTGTAAGGGATGCTCGCTCTGCGTGGAGGCTTGCCCGCAGGACATCATCTCTTTGGCGGGAAAAGTCAATGTGCACGGCTATCCTTATGTGGAGGCTGTGAATCAGGAGGCATGCGTTGGCTGCGCTTCATGCGGTATCGTGTGTCCCGACGGATGTATAACAGTATATCGTAAACGAATGGAGGGCTAACGCTATGGCTGAAGAGAAAGAAGTTGTATTGATGAAAGGCAACGAGGCGATTGCCCGTGCTGCTATTCGTTGCGGCGTTGACGGATATTTCGGATACCCCATCACACCGCAGAGTGAAGTAATTGAGACGCTTGCCGAGCTGAAACCATGGGAAACCACTGGTATGCAGGTGGTGCAGGCCGAGAGCGAGGTGGCCAGCATCTACATGGTTTATGGCGCTGCCGGAGCAGGCAAGCGAGCCATGACCTCCTCGTCGTCACCTGGCGTGGCACTGATGCAGGAAGGCATTACCTATCTGGCCGGTGCCGAGCTGCCCGCGCTGATTGTGAACGTGCAGCGTGGTGGCCCCGGACTGGGAACCATTCAGCCTTCACAGGGCGACTATTTCCAGGCAACCCGCGGTGGTGGTAATGGTGACTACAATGTCATTGTGCTGGCTCCCGCTTCTGTTCAGGAAATGGCCGATTTTGTTGACCTTGCTTTTGAACTCGCATTCAAATATCGCAACCCGGCCATGATTCTCAGCGATGGTGTCATTGGTCAGATGATGGAGAAAGTGGCGCTGCCACCGTTCAAGCCCCGCCGTACCGACGAGGAAGTGATTGCACAGTGCCCTTGGGCATCGACTGGCAAACCGAAGACTCGTGAGCGCGTTGTTATCACATCGCTTGAACTGAAGCCTGAGATCATGGAGCAGCGCAACCTGCACCTACAGGCTAAGTATGCGGAGATACGCGAGAAAGAGGTGCGTTACGAAATGCAGCAGTGCGACGATGCAGAGTATGTGATTGTGGCATTTGGCTCAGCTGCCCGCATCGCAGAGAAATCGGTAGAGCTGGCTCGCGCCGAAGGCATCAAGGTGGGACTGTTCCGCCCCATCACCCTGTGGCCGTTCCCCACAAAGGAAATTGCCCAACTGGCAAAGGGAAAGAAAGGCGTGCTGGTGGCTGAAATCAACGCCGGACAGATGGTGCAGGATGTGCGCCTGGCCATCAACGGAGCCGTGCCTGTTGAGCATTTTGGACGCTTGGGAGGCATTGTTCCTGACCCAGAAGAGATTGTTAACGCATTGAAAACTAAAATGATGTAAGGTTATGGACAACAATCAGATTATAGCACCGGAGAACTTGGTATACAAGAAACCAACGCTCCTGAACGACAATAACATGCACTACTGCCCGGGCTGCTCGCATGGAGTGGTTCACAAACTCATTGCCGAGGTCATCGAGGAGATGGGACTGGAAGAGAAAGCGGTTGGCGTAAGCCCTGTGGGATGTGCCGTGTTTGCTTACAACTACATTGACATCGACTGGCAGGAGGCTGCCCACGGTCGTGCTCCCGCACTGGCTACAGGCATCAAGCGCTGCTGGCCCGACCGTCTGGTGTTCACCTATCAGGGTGACGGCGACCTGGCTTGTATCGGCACCTGCGAGACCATCCATGCCTTGAACCGTGGCGAGAATATTGTCATCATCTTTGTCAACAACGCCATCTATGGCATGACCGGTGGACAGATGGCTCCCACAACACTCATCGGCCAGAAAACTGCCACTTGTCCTTACGGACGCGACCCCAAGCTGCATGGTTATCCCCTGAAGATGGCCGATATTGCAGCCGGACTCGAGGGCACTTGCTACGTTACCCGTCAGTCGGTGGAGACTGTCGGTGCCATCAACAAGGCCAAGAAAGCATTGAAGAAGGCTTTCCAGGCATCTATGGACGGCAAGGGCTCGTCGCTCGTCGAGTTTGTCTCCACTTGCAACAGCGGCTGGAAACTCACACCCTCCAAAGCCAATGAGTGGATGAAGCAGAACATGTTCCCCTTCTATCCCAAGGGAGACCTTAAAGACACTACGATTTGACAATTTGACTATTGGACAATTAGACAATTTAAGGAATTTACAATTTGACAATTGACAATTTACAATTTATTTGTTCATTTGTAAATAGTAAATTGTAAATCCGTAAATAGAAAATAAAAAGATGAAGAAAGAAATAATTATAGCAGGATTTGGTGGCCAGGGCGTGCTCTCAATGGGTAAGATTCTGGCCTATTCAGGACTGATGGAAGGCAAAGAAGTGACATGGATGCCCGCTTACGGACCCGAACAGCGCGGCGGCACAGCCAACGTCACGGTTATTGTCAGCGACGAGCGCATCTCGTCGCCCATTCTCAGCAAATACGACATTGCCATTGTGCTCAACCAGCCATCGTTGGAGAAGTTTGAACCCAAAATCAAGCCCGGAGGCATCCTTATCTACGACGGTTTTGGCATCATCAATCCGCCTACCCGTCAGGACATCGACATCTACCGCATTGATGCCATGGACAAGGCAGCCGAGATGAAAAACGCCAAAATCTTCAACATGATTGTACTTGGCGGACTGCTCAGGGTGTGTCCCGTCGTGGGCGACGGAGGCGTGGAGAAAGCACTCTTCAAGACGCTGCCCGAGCGTCATCATGCACTCATACCGCTCAACATGGAAGCCATCGCGGCTGGCCGCGACATCATCAAGAAGCAATGAAGAATTTGACTATTGGACGATTGGACAATTAGACAATTTAAGGAATTTACAATTTGACAATTTACAATTTATTTGTTCATTTGTAAATAGTAAATTGGAGTTCCTTGAGCTCCGCGAAAAAATCCGTAAATAGGAGTTCCTTGAGCTCCGCGAAAAAATAAAAAGATGAACATAAAGACAGCAACCATTCTTCTCATAGGAGCAGCCCTTCTGGCTGCTCCTATGCATAGTTTTGCCAAGCGACCGCTCAAGAAGAAAACCACAGCCAAGGCCGATTCGCTGAAGCAAGTGTTTTTCTACAGTCCCGACGAGCGCTCAGGTTTGCATATCGCGGTACAGCGCGCAGACGCACAGTGGGTTGACCTCGGAATGCTTGTCAGCAGCGACTATTCCAGCTGGGGCAGCGAGAAACGCATGTTCAATCCCTACGTCATCCGTGCCAACGACGGCACATGGCGCGCAGTTTGGCAAGTCAATGAAACCGCCCCATGTTTTGCCGCTGCCTACAGCCAGGACTTGGTTACATGGCGCCCACAAGACTATCCGCGCATGTCGGCACAAGGAGTTCTGTCGCCCGTCATTTTCAAAGTTAAAAGCGATGACCCCAACAAAGAGCGGTTCATGGTATTTTACCAAACGCCCGAAGGCAAACTGCGACAGACCGTGGCAAGCAATGACTTCCGCACATTCTCGCCCGACAAAGAGGCTGGCGAACATGCAGAGGACATGATTGCCAAACACTCGCTGCTCAACGACAGCATTACCATCAACGGCAAGCGGTTCATAGGTGCTGTCTTTTCGCTCAAACCATCAGAACTCAACAGAATCGTTGAGTCCTTCGACCGTCAGAAAGCAGAGGCAGAGCTCAACAGCGAGGCCATGAAAGACGATGCACAGCGCTACGAGGGACTGAAAAAACTTCAGGCCACGCTCACCGTATTTCCCAAACAGCAGAAAACCATCAGCGACAAACTCATTGGCGTGTTTTTCGAGGATATCAGTTTCGGTGCCGACGGTGGCCTCTATGCCGAGCTGGTGCAAAACCGCGATTTCGAGTACACCGCCGTTGACCATAAAGACTGGACAGCTACCACAGCATGGACTTCGCCCTCAAAAATCGTCATCTCTACCGACAGCCCGCTCAGCGAAGCCAATCCACACCACGCCGTGCTTACCACCCATTCCATCACCAACAGCGGATGGGACGGCATAGCCCTGAAGGCTGGCGAGAAATACGATTTCAGCATCTTCGTCCGTTGCATTGACTGCAAGAAGAAAGACTTCACCGTGCAACTGACAGAAAACGGAAAGACAGTTGCCACCGTCAAAATGCGCGCCCAAAGCGATGGCTGGCAGCAACTCACAGCAACACTCATACCCCAGCACAACACATCCAACGCGCAGCTCGTGGTCACACCACTGAAAAAAGGTTCCATGGCCGTTGATATGGTTAGCCTGTTTCCGCAGAAGACATTCAAAAACCGCAAAAACGGACTGCGTGCCGACCTTGCACAAGCCATTGCCGACCTGCATCCCAAGTTTGTGCGTTTCCCCGGCGGCTGCATGACCCACGGCGAGGGCCTCGGCAACATCTACCGTTGGAGCCAGAGTGTGGGACCTTTGCAAGACCGTCTGCCAGCCCGCAACCTTTGGAACTACCACCAGACCCGTGGACTCGGATTCTTTGAGTATTTCCAGTTCTGCGAGGACATCGGCGCAGAGCCGCTGCCCGTGCTTGCTGCCGGAGTGCCCTGCCAGAACTCACCAGCCGACGCCAATGGCTACGGAGGCCAGCAGGGCGGCATACCCATGGACCAGATGCAGGCCTACATCGACGACCTGCTCCACCTCATTGAGTGGGCCAATGCCGACCCCGCCACCAATTCCTGGGCAAAGATGCGCGCCGACGCAGGCCATCCCGCCCCCTTCCACCTCAAGTATATTGGCATTGGAAACGAAGACATCATCTCCACCGTTTTCGAGGAACGCTACGAGATGATTGCCCGCGCCATCCGCAACAAATATCCCGACATTCAGATAGTAGGAACCGCAGGCCCCTTCCATGCACCCTCCGCCGACTACATCGAGGGCTGGAAGTTTGCCCGCTCCAATCAGGACCTCTGCAACCTCGTTGACGAGCACTACTACGAGTCGCCCGCCTGGTTCATCAACCATCAGGACTACTACGACCATTACGACCGCAAGGGGCCCAAAGTCTATCTCGGCGAGTATGCCTCGCGCACCCGTACCCTTGAGTCGGCACTTGCAGAGGCCATCTACCTGTGCAACATCGAACGCAACGGCGACGTGGTTGCCATGACCAGTTACGCACCACTGCTCTGCAACGAGAAGCACGCTAACTGGAACCCCAACATGATTTATTTCACCAACGACGGCCTTACGCAGACTCCCAGCTATTTCACACAGCACCTCTTCGGCAACCACAGCGGCAACCGGTTCATCAGTTCGCAAATCAGCATTTCCGCCGACCTGAAAACTCCCGAGACGCGCATGTCGCTTGAAAAGAAACTAACCAAACGCATCGCCACAAGCGTTGTACGCGATGCAGCCACCAACCGAACCTATCTGAAGGTTGTCAATGCACTGCCCGCACAGCTCACACTCACCGTCAAAGGGCTGCGACTGCGTGCCAATGCCAAGACCATCACCCTGACCGGCAAACCATCCGACACCGCCGCGCAACCTGTAGAGGGAACAGTTGGAACCGATGACGGCACACTCACCTTGCCTGCATACAGCCTCACTGTCGTGGAACTATAAACGATTTTCGAGCTACTAATAACGAATTCAGAGCTATGATTACCTTTGCCATTTGAGAAGTAACCATAGCTCTGAATTCGTTATTATGAACTTAAATCCAATCTACTTAATCAGAATCTTTTTGTTGTTGTGGATATACACACCGGGTTTAAGTTCGTTTGCATTGATGCGCCGCCCCTGCAGGTCGTAATAGGGAGTATTGTCGGCAGGCATGCTGCTTGGTGAGATATCAATGCCCGAACCGTCGTTGCGGTAGGTGAAGATTGTATTGTAGAGCTTCTCTAAAGAGCCGTTGTTGTTGTAGTAGAAGATGCGCAGGTCGTACTGGTAGTACTTGGGTATGAGCACTTCGCTGCCCAGGGTGAATTTGATGTTCTGGCTTTCTTTGGGCTCGAGGTTTAGGTACCACACGCGGTCCCACTTAAACCCGGGATAGCCCGTTTCGGGCCGGTAGTACACGTCTCTGCCGTCGGTTTCCTGGACGAGCATGGTGACTTCGACGAGGTTGTTGAAGGAAGTTGTGCCTTTGTTGATGATGCGACAGGCCACTTCGAGCTGGTTTGTCACGACGCTGTTGTTGAGTCCGCGGGTGCTGACGTCGGCCTCGAGCTGGTATTTGGGTGGTTCGGTTACGGTTAGTTTGCCTGTGTAGATGGTTTTGTTGCCGTCCCAGTCGGTGCAGATTCTTACGTCGTGGGTTCCCTTTGCGGGTGCTGCGGTGCAGAAGTCAACATAGTCAGACTGTCCGGGGTCAACGTATGCGCCTACTCCTGTGCGCATTGTTCCGTCAATCCAGAGGAAGAGTTCGTTCTCGTAGTTCGTGCCGTTGTTGGTGAAATGGGCGCGGGCATTGAGTTTTTCTCCTTCGTAGGCTGTGAAGTATTCCACTTTGTTAATCTTGATGTTGGGTTCAGTTGAGGACACGCCGATGGTCAGCTTGTTGCCCTTGACGGTGGCGGTGTAGTGGCGCATGGGAGTGCCGTCGTCAGTGGTGTATCGATATTCGAGGTATTCCTCCCAGTTTTTTGCCCCGTGGTTTCGGAAGAGGGGGAACAGCTGGTAGGTGCCGTCGGAGAGTTGGCTGCCCAGGTTGAATTTCTGGTTGAGGGGGATGGATGTCTGGCTTGTGGTTGATGAGCAGAGTTCTGTTTTCAGCACTCCGTTCTGGAACAGGCCCCAGCCGTAGTCCATGGTCTTGCCGTTGTTGTCGTGACGCTTCATAGTGCCGCTGAGGACGATGTCCTTGAAATCGGCGCTCGATGAGCTGCGGGTGTATTCGGTCTTCGACAGCGAGTAGCTGCCATAATCGACGCTGACGATGGGCACGGGGTCGTTGCCCTTGTCGGGCTGGAAGCCGAAGTATGCCGCCTGGTTGACGTTGTAGCCGCTGAATTCCACAAGGCTTGTCTGACTCTGACATTGGTTGATGACACCCAGCTTGTAGAATACGTTTTCGCCGCCGCGGGAGAAGTATCCAAGATTTACATGGAAGTAGCCGTTACCGTCGTAGCCGTCGATGATGAACTGGTGCGACTGGTTACCCACGGCTCCTGCGGAATAGGGCACGGGGCGGCCAGCCTTCAGCTCCTGATACACCATTTCCTCCCACACGTCGTGCGGGTAATTGCCTGCCAGCAGATAGCGCGCTCCCTTGTCATAACCGAAATATTTGGCAATGAGTGCGTTGTCGAACACAGCGGCGGAGCCCATTGTTGAATACTGCATCTCTAAGGCGCAGCCTGCGTACAAGATCAGCTTGGTAATCTCTTTGATCGACGGGTCGTTGGCGTTGATGGACCCCCTTTCGCTATCACTCACCAGATCATAGTTCAGTAGTATTTTCGAGTAGTCGAAGGTGGTGGGTGGCAGGGCTTTCATTTCATATCCCGTATTAGTTTTATAGGCTGGAATTGTCACCGTGGTGCTCTTGGGATACTGGTAATAGTACATCAGCTGTGCCAGCGTCAGTGCCACGCAGCCCACCAGCGTGTTTCGCCTTTCATTATTATCGTATGGGCAGTTGTAGTTAAGCGGCAGATACTGGTGCCACGTGGTCTTGATGAGCGGTGCAATGGCTTGGCGGTTGGAGGCCGCAGAAGCCTTGCGAGGGGTAGTGGTGGCAGCCTTCAGCCTGTCAATCTGCTGTTCGTAGGCGAGCAGCATCATCTGCATGGCCACCGGCATGTTGTACAGATTGAAATTGTCGGTGGAGCTGTAGGCCAGCACGGGTTGCTCCACACGGTCGTCGCCCGCCACGATGACGAACCCGCCGTTCGCCTCGTCGGCAAAAGCGTAAAGGTTCTTCATGCCGATATCCTTGTATTGAAGATACCGTTTGGCGGGTGCGGCCTTCTTGCCGTCCTTGCTGCCCACCGTTTTGGTCATAAACTGACTGGCAATCTGCAGTGCCTTTTCCTGTCCAATAGGATCGGCCATCACCATCAACGGCATGGCCAGGACAAACAATGTAAATAATAGTTTCTTCATGGTTACAGTTATTGATTTATGAATAGTTTTGTTGCATAGACTCGCAATTATAAACAATCACCCAAACGACCAAACGACCAATCACTCAAACGACCAATCACCCAATTTACTTGATGAGCATTTTCTTGTTGTTGTGGATATAAACGCCGTGTTTCAACTGGTTTGCATGGACGCGCCGTCCCTGCAGGTCGTAATAGATGCCGTCGTCAACAATTGTCTGGACAGAGGTGCCATGAATGCCTGAGGCATCGTCGAAATAGTTAAAATAGCCTATACTCATAAGCCAACCAAAGTCTTGTTTATTATTGTAATAAATCACGCCCATCGAATACAGGTAGTCATTGGGTTTCAACACTTCCCTTCCTAAGGTGTAGGACACCTCTGTGCTTTTGCCCGGTTCTATATACAGGTAGTCCATTCTCTTCCAAGGGTAAGAGGGTATGCCGAGATTGTCGTCCCAGGCTATATGTCCATTTCCATCATCCATATACTCCTGAAGGTTAGCCTGAATCATGTTACTAAAGGTTGTATTTCCCTTGTTAGTTATTTTCAGAACTACGTGCAGGGTGTTGTGAACATCCTGATTCTCGTCGACTCCGTAGAGGGTGAAGTCGGGTTCAAGATTATACTCGGGAGGGTCGGTGACGGTGAATTGGCCTGTATAGATAGTCTTTTTTCCTTCCCAGTCGGTAGTAACCTTGACCTTGTGGGTTCCCTTACTGGGTGCTGCTGTGCAGAAGTCTATGTAGTCCGACTTGCCGGGGTCGATGTATGCGCCCACGCCTGTTCGCATGTACTCCTCGTTGTCAATCCAAAGGAAGACTTCGTTCTCGTAGTTCGTGCCGTTGTTGGTTAGCCACACGCGCATGTCGAGTTTCTCTCCCTCGTATGCGGCAAAGTATTGCACCTTGTTGACCTTCAGGTTGGGTTCCGTTGACGACACGCCAATGGTCAACCGGTTGTTGGTGATGGTGGCGGTGTAGTGACGCATGGGAGTGCCGTCTTCAGTGGTATAACGATACTCGAGGTATTCCTCCCAGCTTTTTGCCCCGTGGTTTCGGAAGATGGGGAACAGCTGGTAGGTGCCGTCGGTGAGTTGGCTGCCCATGTTGAATTTCAAGTTGAGACTGGTGTTTTCCTGGCTTGTTGTCGATGAGCAGAGCTCTTTTTTCAGCAGTCCGTTCTGGAACAGGCCCCAGCCGTAGTCCATGGTCTTGCCGTTGTTGTCATAACGGGTCATGGTGCCACCCAAGACAATGTCCTTGAAGTCGGCACTTGATGAGCTGCGGGTATATTCAGTCTTCGACAACGAGTAGTTGCCATAATCCACGCTGACCACTGGCACTGGGTCGTTGCCCTTGTCGGGCTGGAAGCCGAAGTATGCGGCCTGGTTGACGTTGTAGCCGCTGAACTCCACAAGGGTTGTCTGTCCGTCACATTCGTTCAGCACGCCTAAACGGAAGAATGAGTCGGAAGAGCCCTTGAATGGCTCACCGAAGTTGGTGTGAAACAGTCCCATGCCGTCGTAGCCATCAATGATGAACTGGTGCGACTGGTTGCCCACAGCTCCAGCCGAATAGGGCACGGGGCGACCGGCCTTCAGCTCCTGATACACCATTTCCTCCCACACGTCGTGCGGGTAATTGCCCGCCAACAGATAGCGCGCTCCCTTGTCATAGCCGAAATACTTGGCAATGAGTGCGTTGTCGAACACAGCGGCGGAGCCCATTGTTGAATACTGCATCTCTAAGGCGCAGCCTGCATACAACAGCAGCTTTGTGACTTCTTCGAGCGACGGGTCGTTGGGGTTGATGGTGTTTCTTTCGGCATCACTCACATAATCATAGTTCAGATACATCTTCGAATAGTCGAAGGTGGTGGGCGGCAGTTCAGGCATCTCGTCGCCCCTAGCCGTTGTATAAGCCGGAATCGTCACCTTGGTGCTCTTGGGGTACTGGTAATAGTACATGAGCTGTCCAAGTGTCAATGCCACGCAGCCCACCAGCTTGTTTCGTTCCGATTGCTTGTCGTACGGGCAGTTGTAGTTAAGCGGCAGATACTGGTGCCACATGGTCTTGATGAGCGGTGCAATGGCTTGGCGGCTCGAAACTGCTGCTGCCTTGCGCACAGTCGGGTTCCCCTGACGCAGTTTGCCAATCTGCTGGTCGAAGCTGAGCAGCATCACCTGCATGGCCGTCGGCATGTTATAGACATTCAGCTCGTCGGACACACTGTAGGCCAGCACAGGCTCCACGCGGTCATCGCCCGCAACAACGACGAACCCACCGTTCGCCTCGTCTGCAAAAGCATGGAGATTCTTCATGCCAATATCCTTATAACTCAGCACCCGATGAGCAGGTGCGGCCTTCCTGCCATTCATACTGCCAGCCCCAAGGAAATCTGCATTTGCCCGTGCTGCCATAAACTGACAGGCAATCTGCAATGCCTTATCCTGTCCTATAGGTTCGGCCATCATCATCAGAGGCATGGCCAAAACAAACAAAGTGAACAATACTTTTTTCATGGTTATGGTAATTTGATAATGAATATTATTTTCTGCAAAGATAGCAGAAAAATTTGATAACTATACAAGAAAAAGCACAAAAATATTCACTCTCTCCACAATTATGTGCATTTGCCATTCTCAAAGCTACACGTTGGAATCGCAAACCTATGCTTTACGAACACAAACCAATGCTTTATTGTCAAATTTTCTAGAGAATTTGATAATAAACCCTGCAACGGGTCGTGCTAATGCTCGGCGTTGTTTTCGTAAAGCATTGCTTGGCGAAAACAATAAACAGCTTTACTAACGCAATTCTACGTTTTATTCATAAATCTTTTAGAAAATTCTATAGTAAACCAGCACGTTTTGATTGTAAACCGATTTTTCATAATCGTAAACCATGTTTTTCATCACAAAAACAGGAAAACCAAGAATACAAAATTAGCAAAAGGCTGCTTCAGTTTTCTTGGTTCTCCACTGTTTCTACTAAAGTACAAGATTGCCTTGCATGACACTCACTTCAGCACTATTTTCTTCTTATCAATAATGTATGTTCCTTTTGTGGTGATTCCGTTAGTCAATTTCCTTCCCTGTACATCGTAGATGTTGCCATGAATAATTTGATTTGAATGGTTAACAGTTCTAATTCCGTCGGAGAATGAAATCACAATACCTGCCATGGCTGTATCATAATGTGCCTTATACCCTTCAGGAAGCGAGAAACTAACGTGGGTAGCGTCTTCTGCTGTCAGTGTGTAGCCGTCGCTCCCCGTGACGATGGCTGCGCCCGGTTCTATGTCATTTTCAGACGGAATGATGATGTTCATAGATGTATTCATTTCCCCCATAACATACAGTCGTCCACCGAGTAGATTAACAATATTGGAAATAGAAGCACCTCTGCCCCAATATATTTTCCCCATATTGGTTACTGAACCTCCAGGGCTGGCGATAGGAGAGGTTTCATCTTTTTCATTTTGTATTTTCATTATTCCTTGGTTACTTATACTGCCATTGCTGCCTTGAAACACAACATTTCTGAAGGTTACTGAAGCAGAACTACTTATACTGAATATGCCACCATTGAAATAGAACTTGCTGCTGTTGTTATTTCCTATGCCATCAATTATTATTTGCAAATTATCGACATTAACGTCACTGTTCATGTCGAAACCATCATTAGAAATTGGAATGACATACACAAATTCATTATCATTTGTTGGTATTTGGTCTATAAATTCTTGTAAAGGGTCAGATGCGTTGATGACTTCTGTTTCAATAATGTTATCAGTATTGTAGAACAATCGCCAACATACTGCTTTTTTATACTTATCAATGCTATTAAGTGGAACATGGAGACGGCAAGTATTAGTGTTGATATCTTTGAAAGAACCGTCATATATGTGCCTAACATCAGGGTATTGAGGTTTCTCTTCATCTTCGAATGCAGTGGGTGGCTCCGTTGCATAACAGTAGATGTCAGTTAACAAAGGACTATCGAAGACAGCTTTCTCTAAAGAATGAAGTGTATGAGGAAGATAAATCTTTTTTAGTTGCAAACAATTGCCAAACGGACTTTCATGAATAGAACGAATAGATCCCAAATATGTAATACTTCTTCCTGTTAAGCTTTCAATTGTCGTTTTGCTTAAATCTATGGTTTCAAAATTACAACCATAGAATGCTCCTTCTTCCAATATTGACAGGTTTTCATGAAAAGAAAAGTCTGCAAGTTTAGAGCAACCGCTAAAAGCATATCCTGATATTTTTGTAATGGTGTTAGGAATATTAATATCAATCAAAGATTCGCATCCACTAAAAGCATATTTTCTTATGGTATGAACAATTTGGCTTCCAATCTGTACTACGGAGAGTCGTTTGCAGCCATAAAAAGCATATTGGTCTATTGATTCAATAGTTGGTGGAATGGTAATAGTCATCAGTGATTCACAGCCAGAAAAAGTTGAGGCTTCTATTCTAAACAGACTCTCTGGAATAGAAACTTTTTGTATAGATTTACAATCCTTATACGCTGCTTTCATTGTTTGGACAGTAGATGGAATGGCTATGCCTAGGAGGGACTCACACCCGGCAAAGGCCATGTATCCTATTGTCGTTAGGCCTTCGTGCATATAAATTTGCTTTATCTCATTATGCTGATAAAAAGATTTGGGATTAATTGATTGCGTTCTACTATCTATTGTGATAAATGAAGGAAGTGTGGTATTTGGCAGTGTCATTAATAATTCAGAGTAGTTGTAGTTATAGATAACACCGTTTTCGTTTTTCAGATATTGATTGTCGTTAAGGTTGACTGACAAATTAGGACAATCAATTGCTATACGTCCATGAGCAATTTTATAAAGCAATTGACCTATAACAACGGTTTTGAGTTTAGGGCAATTGTAGAATGGGGTTCCAGTCATTTGGGTAACACTATTGGGGAGTATTATGGTTTCAAGATTCATAAAGCTATCAAACATGTTAGTGCTGATGGTGTTGTCCCCTGTATATAAATCAACTGTAGTATATGCAATTGTTGTTTTATTGATTCTCTTTTTTGCATTAGCTTCTGATTCATCAATGTCTTGACTCTCTATCCTATCATCCAAAGAATACGCATAGACCCTCATGTATTTAGTACCTCCTCTAATAATCTTTGCATCAGACAGGTCTATTTTTACTAAGTTGTTAACCATGTTGAATAAGTATGCCCAATCTGTTCCGTTTATGGAACCTCTGATGGTGAGATTCTTTATTTCATCAAGCTCGCCATCGGATATTAATGTGGAAAGAGTTCCGGCAGTTTCTACATTAACAGTTTTAGTCGTTGCTCCTAATGAAGATGGACTGTTCAGTGATAAAATGCTAATAATGATGAACAAAAGCGTAGATGTGGTTTTTGCGGGTTTCATGGTTTCGTGGTTTTGTGGTTATTAGGAAGTTCAAAATAATAAATAGTCGCCTGTTCCATAAGAAAATGGGACAGGCAACTGTTTCGTAGTTACAGGTTTATTTCATTACGTTTTTTTTCACTGTTCCGTCGCTCATGCGCAGGATGTTGATGCCTCGTCTGGCCTCGCCAATCTGTCGGCCAGTGGCATCGTAGGTGCTTACGGCTGTGGGCTGTTCGTTCTGTGCGTCTGTGATGCCGTCAATGAGGTAGATGATTATACCTTTGCAGGTGGGGTCGTATTTCCATGCGTATCCTTTTGGCAGTTCAATCCTGATGTTGGCAATGTCGGCATCTGTCAGTGTATAACCCTTGCCCCCGAGTATGATAGGCTCATTGAGGATGATGTTATCGATAGTGATTTTGAATCGAAGGATAAATTTCAGCCGTGCAATGATGTAGATATGGCATCCCCGGACGAGGTATATGTCTGAGCACTTGATGCCGCCACTCCCGTCGATATAGATGTCGCCCTGGTTCCAGATAGTTCCCGAGCCGGTGAGGGCTCCACCGTAGATATAGATGGAACCACCTGGGTAGTTGCGAATGGTGTAGGTGGATCCGCCACTGATAGCTCCTCCGTAGATGTAGGTTGTTCCATAGTTGATGATGCCTCCGTAGATGCTGCCATTGTGGATATAACTGATGCCGCCTGCACCAGTCCATCCGCCGCAGGTGCCACCCTTGATGATTCCGTCGTAGATGTGGATTGCTCCTCCTGGGTTGTACCATCCGTATATTCCACCCGATGTCTCACCGCCATAGTAGGTTACTTCGCCTCCTTCTATATAGATGATTTCGTTAACCACTTCGCCATAGAGTCCACGGATAACGACGTGTCCTCCTGGCATTAGGTGTATGAATCGTGTTACGTTGTAGATATAGATGTTGATGTCGATGATGAGAGTGCCCCATACGTAGATGTACTTGTCGCATCCGCAGCCTTGGTAATAGATGTTTGTGATGGTAACAGTGGTTCCTGGGCGGATGTAGATGTTTCCGCCGTTGTTGGTGAGTGTGCCCTGACAGTCTTCCACCTCGAAGGGTGGGGTGGTGTTGGCAACGGTCGTTTTGTTAGGTTTGCTGTTACTATTGTTGTCAGTGGGAATACCATTGACAACCCACTGCAGCGGGTCTTCTTTGAAATCTACATCGTCGTCCATTTCAATGCCACTGCACGGAATGTTGGCCTGATAGGGGTTGGCCTCTGAGCCGTCGCCTCCCTGCCCGTCATCACCGCCATTGAGAATGTTGTCGATGAATGCTTGCAGCTGGTCGATGCAGAGTTCAATGGTGTTCTTCTTGGTGTTGAGGTATAGCTGGAATTTTCCCTCCTCTTCGCTGTCGAACTTGATCTTTCCCAGTATTGTATCATCGAGCGTTAGCCCGTCATAGCCTTCAACAATTACGTCGCCGTAGGTTTTGTAGGGTGCTTTAATGAGATGTGGCCCTAAGCTGCTTTTGGCAAAGTCTGTGCTTGAATAAACTTTACATTCTTTAGTAAGCAGTTCAATGAAGATATTCAAAGACCCGTGGTCGATAGAAAGATACAAATCAGATTTTGTTTTAATTCTTGCCACATGACCTAACATTCCGCTGGTCAGTTTTAGTGAAGCATTCTCAGCCGTACAATCAATGTAAGCCCCAAGCAAAGTGCCTCCTCTTAGTTCGAAACAGTCATCGTCAGATGTCAAGAGAATAGCATATTTATTTGCACCAATTGAACCACATTTGCTTACAAAAAGGCTTCCGCCTTCCATTCTGACGGATTCTATTCCGTCATCAATGTCGTCGTATATACTTCCCCCGTTGTTATAAACATTGTCAGGGCTGCCGAAATCCACCTGTGCTCTCGTGGAAATTTTTAATATGGGACCTTTGAGCGAGGCCGCTTTTGTCAGCGTTCCTTTGATGAATCTCACTTTTCTCCCGTCTGTCACTTTCAGTGTGGTGGTTCGTTCCAGTTCAGAGGCAGGGAATTGTGAGAGGTCAACGTCGGTGAACCCGTTGGATGCCCTTGTGCCCGTAAGTGGAATGTTGTTGATAAACTCTTGTAGTTTGTCTTGTGCTGTCGCAGTAAGCGAGCAGACAGCCATGAGGGCCGTCAGCAACAATGAGTAGCTTATGTTTCTCATGTCTTTTGTTTCTTATGCCTATAGACATCCCAGAGTCGGCGGTTAAATTTATGGTTGATGGTCGCATGAAAAAGACGTGGGAGTCTCTACTTCTCGCTTATCCCATCGTCGGGCTCTCGCATTGCCTTGTATCAGGATAAGCAACTCGAGTTAGCCCACGCCGTCAGCTATTATACATATTCCTTTTTCGTGTGTAAGTAATATTCAAAGTTACTCACGTCACTTAAGGGTATAATACGCCCAACGTGAACGCTCCGTTGCGTTTCTTCTGATACTGTGCAAATTTGCGAGATTTGACGATAGAAGAAAACGTTCGTAAACGTCCTATTTCAAATAAAGATAACCGACCCCCAGCCCCTTGTGAGGCAAATGGGGTCGGGTACAAAGATAGAGATTTCTTGTGAAACGGGCAAATATTTGATGGTATTTTTTTAGAAAACTTGTTTCTTTATAGTAAGTTGAATATGGTTTTCCACAGTCAGATGCTTATCTGCTGTATGCCGCCGTAGGGTACGAGGTGGGAGAAGGCGTGACGGTCGGCGGGAAAGAGACCTGCGTAGATGGCGGCGGCAATGAGTACGCCGCCGTGGGCGAAGATGGCCACGCGTTGCAGGGGCTGTTGGCGCAGGTCGTCAAGAAACGCGGTCACACGTTGGTAGAACAGCGGGAAACTCTCGCCGTTGGTGGTTTGTTTGTGCATGAAATCGTCGTACCATTCTTCCAGCCGTGGGTCGTCAATGGCTTCGAAGCGTTGCATCTCCCAGTCGCCCATGTTCATTTCCATCAGCCGGCGGTCCTGGGTGGCATCGGGGAAACCGCAGAAGGTGGCCAGCTGCTTGGCACGGGTGAGGGGCGAGGTATAGACGCGGTCGAAGGGCATGAGGGGTTGTAGGTTGCGAAGTGTCTCGGCGGCTTCCTGCTCAAAGGTGTCGGCCACGGGCACGTCGGTCCATCCGTAGCAGGTGCCATGAGGAACGCCTACCGAAGTATGCCGAATCATGATGAGGTCCATCTATTTATTTACAATTTGACAATTTACAATTTAATACTTCCTCTTCTTTGAAAAATTAAAGGGAGTTAGCAGGAGTTATCGGAAGTTAACGGAAGTTAGTGGACATATGCTGAACTATTGTCAGTTAACTCCCTGAGCGGTCGCAGACCGCGATAACTTCAGTTAACTCCCGATAACTCCTATCACCTAACACCTAACACCCAATGTGAGGTAGAAACTCAGTTCGATGAGCAGGCACATGGCTCCGCAGCAGTCGCCGGTATAGCCGTGCAGCCGTCGGTTGATGAACAGGTAGAGGAAATACATGCATAGGCAGGGGATGAAGATGATGAGGTCCCAGCTTAGCCAACCCTCCGTGATGCCTATATATAATAAAGGTGTCATGGGCAGCATGCCCTGGACAAAGAGACTGAAGCCTGCTGCGGGACTGAACTTGCGATAGACGGTATGGTTCTTGGCGGTTTCCTCTGAACGGGCATAGGGGAGGAACATGATGATTTGCCCGGCCACCATCTTGCTGTATGCGTCGCCCGCCAGCACAGCCAAAGCGGCATAGAAGGGTTGCAGGTGGAGCAGTGTGCAGTAGAGAAGTGCGAAATAGAGTATGAGTCCCAGCACTCCGTAGGTGCCGATGCGCGAGTCTTTCATGATTTCGAGCACTCGCTCGCGGTTGTTTCCTCCTCCGCCAAAGCCGTCGCAGAAGTCGGCCAGCCCATCCTCATGCAATGCACCGGTGATGAGGATGCGCACAACAATGGCTATCAGTAGTGCGATGGGGAAGGGGAACACCATGCTGCCTAACCAGATGATGGCGGCCATGATGCTGCCGGTGAGCCATCCGACAAGGGGCCAGTGCTCTACCACGGCTTTATAGCATTGTTGCGGTGGCTGCTTGATGCGCCAGAAGGGCAGTCGGGTGAAGAATATGAACGAGGCCAGGATGCGTTCATACCATTTTGTGTTGTCTATGTTTACTTCCATCTTTTTATTTACAATTTGACAATTTACAATTTACAATTTATTTGTTAATTATGTTATTTGACAATTTTTTCGCGGAGCTCAAGGAACTCCTATTTACTATTTACTATTTACGGATTTTTTCGCGGAGCTCAAGGAACTCCAATTTAATACTTCCTCTTCTTTGAAAACTTAAAGGGAGTTAGCAGGAGTTATCGGGAGTTAACTGAAGTTATCGCGGTCTGCGACCGCTCAGGGAGTTAACTGACAATAGTTCAGCATATGTCCGCTAACTTCCGTTAACTTCCAATGAATTCGCAGAATTCATATAACTCCTTTACTCCTCTCTCCTCTCTCTTAAAAGTATTTCGTGATGTGTGCGTTGTCGAAATTGTTCATTTCGTTCATCATGTTTACGGCACTCTGGATGATGGGGTAGGAGCAGAGCGCGCCTGTTCCCTCGCCCAGTCGCATATTGAGTTGCAACAGCGGGCGGGCATTCATCAGCTGGAGCATACGGCAGTGCCCGCTTTCGTCACCGCAGTGTCCGAAGATGGCATAGCTGAGCACATCGGGATAGAGTCGGGATGCGGCCATCATGCAGGCCGACATGATGAATCCATCCACCATGACCAGCATCTTCAGTTCGGCAGCGCGGAGCATGGCTCCGATGGCTGCCACCATCTCAAAACCACCGAAATAGCGGATGACAGATTGCACGGAATTCAGAACGGGTGCGGCCCTCTTGACAGCCTCGTGCAGCACTTCGCGTTTGTGCTGTATGCCCAGGGTGTCGAGTCCTGCGCCTGCACCGATACACTCGTCGAGCGGAATGTTTCCAAAAAGATGCATCCAGATGCTGCTGGGCGACGTGTTGGCAATGCCCATTTCGCCGATACAGAGAATGTTGCAACCCTCGTCGGCACACAGGTCGGCCATTTCGCGCCCCACGGTGATGGCGCGGTCAAATTGTTCTTCGCTCATGGCGGGTTCGTAGAGAAAGTTGCGGGTGCCGCGGGCAATCTTCCTGTTGATGATGCCGCCAACTTCACTGAGGTCGTAATCAACCCCCACATCGATGATGCGCAGGCTGAAACCGTGCTGTCGGCAGAACATGTTAACGCCCCCACCGCCACGGGTGAAGTTTATCATCTGTTGCCAGGTGACATCACGCGGGCTCACGCTGACCCCCTCGCGCTCAATGCCGTGGTCACCACCGAAAAGCAGATGACTGGGGTGGCAGAGCTTAGGCGTGAGTGTTTGTTGTGCAAGGCATATTTGCAAGGCCAAATCTTCAAGTACGCCCAAGGCGCCTTTGGGCTTGTTGAGGTTGTCTATTTTATCTTGAATCGCAGCCCGCAGTTGCTGGTCGGGCTGACGGATGTTGAAACTTCTCATTCTTCAGTTGAATAATTGGTCTGTCATTTTATTTTTACCGCGATGCCGCTCACCATCAGAATCACCTCGTCGGCCTTCTGCGCCACGTATTGGTTCATCCAGCCCTGCAGGTCGGTGAATTGCCGCTGCACGGCATTTGTGCTCACGCCGCCGCTGCCAATCTCGTTGGTGACGAATATGAATGTGGCCTCGTAGGAGGTGAAGCGGTCGAACTCCGCTTTCAGTTTCTCTAATGTCTCGTCGGTGTTGTTGGGGGCTGAACTATAGAAGTTGGTGCACCAGAGCGTGATGCAGTCGATTACCACCACGCGCCCCGTCACGTTGTGGCGGCTCAGGTGTTTTTCCTCCTCAATATTGGTCCACTGGGGGCCACGCCGCTGCTGGTGGCGCAGAATGCGCTGGCGGAACTCTTCGTCCCACACGTGGGCCGTGGCCAAATATACGGGGCGGTCGGTCAGTTTCAGTGCCAAAGACTCTGCATAAGCGCTTTTGCCCGACCGCTGGCCTCCTGTAATCAAGATGATTCGTTTCATACGTGCGAAGATACGACAAAAAGGCTTTCCTTGCCGCATTTTTAGGGTTAAAAAAGGTAATTTTCTGCTTTTTTCCTTGTTTTTTGTCATGAATACGTGCGGTTAGCTCTATTATTTGTCATTTTTATTTGGTTGTTCCAATCTTTTTGATTTATTTTGCATCATCTTACATTTGTTAAGAATAAGTATTAATTTATCATAGAGTAGAATTATGAAAAAAATCATGATGATGCTTGCCGCTCTCGTAGTGGCAACAACAGTGTCGGCACAGGCACTGACAGAAAGCAAATCGACAGACAACATCTACATCGGTGTGAATGGTGGTGTAGCTGCCAAGACCGTAGGCAGCAACTGGCTGAAGAACCTCAATCCCAATGCCGGACTGCGCATCGGGCGCTATTTTACTCCTGTTTTCGGCCTTGCCATTGAGGGTAACGCCTACTTCTCTAACAAACCTTACAAGTCGTCGGGCACAGCGTTCCGCTTCACCAACCTCTCGCTGTTGGGAACCGTCAACCTGAGCAACTGGTTTGGAGGCTACCAGGGTCAGCCCCGTCCCTTTGAGGTGTCGGCAGTAGCTGGTATCGGATGGGGACACCTGTTCTCGCACAATGTTTATAAGACGGCTAACCACGGCACCTCGAAAGTGGGTCTTGACTTGGCCTTCAACTTGGGTGAGAGCAAGGCTTGGCAAATCTATGTGGAGCCTTCAATGACGTGGTGCTTCCTCGGTGGCGCTTCAAACCATGTGAAAGAAACCTACAAGGCCGGCGTGAACACGTTCCAGCCCTCTTACAACATCAACAACTCGATGTTCCAACTCAATGCTGGTATCATCTACCGCTTCCGCAACAGCAACGGCGAGCACTATTTCACCACTGCCCAGATTAAGGACCTGAGTGAGATTGACGCCCTCAACGCCCGCATCAACAGCCTGCGCAACGAAATTGTGGGACGCGATGCCGACCTGGCTTCCAAGGACAACGAGATTGCAGAGCTGGCACGCCAGCTGCGCGAATGCAAGAACGAGAAGAAACCCGTCATCGTTCAGCAACAGACTACAGCCACCAACCTGCTTCCCACCGTCATCTTCAAGCAGGGCAAGTCGAACGATGAGCCTGCTCAGATGGCACAGATTGAGCTCATTGCCATCTATATGCGCAACCATCCCAATGCCCGCGTGGAAATCAAGGGTTATGCCTCACCCGAAGGCGATCCCGAGCTGAACCAGCGCCTCTCAGAGGCCCGCGCTGAGTCGGTTAAAAATGTGCTCGTCAGCCGTTACGGCATCAGCTCAAGCCGTCTCACCACCATTGGCTGCGGTCCTACCTCCACATTGTTCGAGCAGGTTGAGTTCAACCGCGTCGCAACGTTCAACGACAACACCAAGTAATATTTTTGAACTTTGAACTTGGAAACATAGATTCCGCAGAGATTGCAACAAAGGGCCACTTTAGCGCGCTAAAGTGGCCCTTTGTTTTCGTAACTCTATGCTTTGCGAAAATAAAGTGATGTGTTGTGTGAGCAATTGCCATGTTTACGACAGAATTTTCTAGAAAATTTAGATAAAAACTTCTCGTTCGGCAAAGAAAACAAGCTTTCTTTGCGCTCACTTACTCAGTTTATTGAGTGTAAAGCCGCACTTTGATTTCATGGCGTGTAGGGTGGTGTCAACAACGTGCACTATTGTTCGCATCATAATGGGCTAAATAGTTGCATTTTCGTACTTTCCGAACAAATTACGTGCAAAAATGTTGGCAATTTAGGAAAAACAGCGTATCTTTGCAAATCATTTTGTTTTGAGAATAAGAATCCGAAAACCATTGGTAAAAGATATGAAACACCAGTTGAGAAGCAGCGTGTGCACAGAAGGCCGCCGTATGGCTGGCGCACGTGCCCTGTGGGTGGCCACGGGCATGAAGCACGAGCAGTTTGGCAAACCCATTATTGCCATTGTCAATTCGTTCACACAGTTTGTGCCAGGTCACACTCATTTGCACGAGATTGGCCAGATAGTGCGCGAGGAAATAGAGAAGATGGGCTGCTATGCCGCTGAGTTCAACACCATCGCCATCGACGACGGCATCGCCATGGGGCACGACGGGATGCTTTACAGCCTTCCCAGCCGCGACATTATTGCCGACTCGGTGGAATACATGGTCAATGCCCACAAGGCCGATGCCATGATTTGCATCTCCAACTGCGACAAGGTGACGCCAGGCATGCTGATGGCTGCCATGCGAATGAACATCCCCGCTGTGTTCTGCTCCGGCGGCCCCATGGAGGCCGGACGGTGGCGCGGCGAGAATGCCGACCTCATCACGGCCATGGTGAAGGGCGCAGACCCCAGCGTAAGCGACGAGGAGATGCGTGAGATTGAGCAGTGTGCCTGCCCGGGTTGCGGCTCATGCTCCGGCATGTTCACGGCCAACTCGATGAACTCGCTGACCGAGGCCATCGGACTCTCGCTGCCCGGCAATGGAACGATATTGGCCACGCATACAAACCGCGTTGAACTGTTCCGTCAGGCCGCCCGCCAGATTGTGAAGAATGCGCTGGCCTACTACGAGGACGGCGATGAGAGCGTGCTGCCGAGAAGCATTGCCACGCGCAAGGCGTTCCTCAATGCCATGACGCTCGACATTGCCATGGGCGGAAGCACCAACACCGTGCTCCATCTTTTGGCTGTGGCACAGGAGGGTGGGGTGGATTTCACCATGAAGGATATTGACGAGCTGTCGCGCCGCACGCCCTGCCTCTGCAAACTGGCTCCCAACACACAGAAGTACAGCGTGCAGGAGTGCAACCGTGCCGGTGGCATCCTGGGCATCCTCAACGAGTTGAATAAGGGTGGGCTCATCGACGGCACAGCTATCCGCGTGGATGGTATGACGTTGGAGGAGGCTTTGAAGAAATATGACATAACGAGTCAGCCTTCCATCTACTTTTCCGCTCCCGGCAACCGTTTCAGCACGAAGATGGGCAGTCAGAGCGAACGCTACGACGCGCTCGACACCGACCGCACCAACGGCTGCATTCGTGACATCGAGCATGCCTACACCAAGGACGGCGGACTGGCCATGCTTTTCGGCAATATCGCCCAGGACGGCTGCGTAGTGAAGACCGCAGGCGTTGACGAAGCCCTGTGGCACTTCGAAGGTCCGGCCGTGGTGTTTGACTCGCAGGAAGATGCCTGCGAGGGAATCTTGGGAGGCAAGGTGAAGAGTGGTGACTGTGTGGTGATTACCCACGAAGGACCGAAGGGAGGCCCTGGCATGCAGGAGATGCTCTATCCCACAAGTTACATCAAGTCGATGCACCTCGGTAAGGAGTGTGCGCTGATAACCGACGGGCGTTTCTCGGGCGGTACCAGCGGCCTGAGCATCGGCCACATCTCACCCGAGGCGGCCAACGGCGGCAACATCGGCAAGATTAAGGACGGAGACATCATTGTCATCGATATTCCCTCGCGCAGCATCAATGTGAAGCTCACCGACGAGGAACTGGCCGCACGTCCGCAGCAGCCGCTGAAGCGCAACCGCGTGGTGTCGAAAGCCCTGCGCGCATACGCCCAGAGTGTATCGTCGGCCGACAAGGGCGGCATCCGCATCATTGATTAAGAACCAAACAACCATTATCATAAACTATAAATGGCAAACGAAAAAATAACAGGCAGCGAGGCCTTGATGCGCGCCCTGCAGAACGAAGGGGTGAAAACCATTTTCGGTTATCCCGGTGGCAGCATCATGCCCGTCTATGACGCGCTCTACGACTATACCCGTGGTGAGAAGAAAGCCTTCGACCACATCCTGGTGCGCCACGAGCAGGCCGCAACACACGCTGCCGAAGGCTACGCTCGAGTGAGTGGCGAGGTGGGCGTGTGTATTGTCACCAGCGGCCCGGGAGCCACTAATACCCTCACGGGAATTGCCGACGCCATGCTCGACTCAACCCCCATCGTGGTGATTGCCGGTCAGGTGCCCATCGGTGCGCTCGGCACAGACGCTTTCCAGGAAGTTGACTTGGTGGGCGTGGCCCAGCCTATTTCGAAATGGAGCTATCAGATACGCCGCGCAGCCGACATTGCCTGGGCCGTGGACCGCGCATTCTATATTGCCCGTAGTGGCAGGCCTGGTCCTGTGGTGCTCGACTTCCCGAAGAACGCTCAGACCGAGTTGGTGGAGTTTGTGCCGCAGAAGGCTGATTTCGTGCGCAGCTATGTAGCCTATCCCGAACTCAACATGGAAGCCGTGAACGAGGCTGCCAACCTGATTAACAATGCCCGCAAACCGTTGGCACTTGTGGGGCAAGGCGTGGAACTGGGAAATGCGCAAGACGAACTGAAGGCATTTCTTGAGAAAGCCGACATACCTGCCGCGCGTACCATGCTCGGACTCTCGGCATTGCCCAGCAGCCATCCGCTGAACGTGGGCATGTTAGGAATGCACGGCAACTATGCTCCCAACATCAAGGAACAGGAGTGTGACGTGTTGATAGCCATCGGTATGCGCTTCAGTGACCGTGTGACAGGCAATGTAAACACATACGCAAAGCAGGCAAAGATTATTCATCTTGACATCGACAAGAGCGAGATTGACAAATGTGTGAAAACCGATGTGGCCATTGTGGCCGACTGCAAAGAGTCGCTGCCCTCACTGACACGGCTGATTGAGAAACGCGACCACAGCGAGTGGCGCGAGTCGTTCAAACCATTGGCAGAGAAAGAGTATAATAAAGTAATCATGCCAGCCCTGCATCCCAAGAGCGGGCCGCTGTTGATGGGCGAGGTCGTTGATGCCGTGGCACAGGCTACTCATGGCGAAAATGTCACCGTGACCGATGTGGGGCAGAACCAGCTGTTTGCTACCCGCTATTCCTATTACAATAAGAAACGCTCCATCGTCACCAGCGGCGGACTGGGTACCATGGGCTATGGTGTTCCCGCAGCTGTGGGAGCCACCTTCGGCGCACCTGACCGCACGGTGGTTTGCTTCTGTGGCGATGGTGGTTTCCAGATGAACATTCAGGAGCTGGGCACCATCATGGAACAGCAGTCGCCCGTGAAGATTGTCGTCATGAACAACAACTACCTCGGCAATGTGCGCCAATGGCAAGATATGTTCTGGCATCGCCGCAAGTCGTTTACAAAGATGCTGAACCCCTGCTACGAACTCATTGCACAGGGCTACGGAATACCCTACGCAGCTGTCACCAACCGCAACGAATTGAAGGCTGCTGTGGAGAAGATGCTTGCTACAAAAGGCCCGTACATACTGGAATGCGCCATCTTGGATGATGACGACGTGCTGCCCATGACTCCTCCGGGCAAGAGCATCGACGAAATGCAGTTGGAAATTTAGATAATTGATAATTGAAAATTGACAATTGAGACGTGTTGTTGAGCGTCAGCGAAAAATTGATAATTGAGACGTGTTGTTGAGCGTCAGCGAAAAAATTATGGAATTCAAGAAGTTATATACATTATTGGTGTATTCGGAGAACATTGCCGGTATATTGAACCAGATTACCGCTGTGTTCACCCGTCGGCAGGTGAACATCGAGAGTCTCAACGTGTCGGCGTCGAGCATTCCTGGTGTGCATAAATACACCATCACGGCCTGGAGCGACGAAGACCAGATAGTGAAAATCACCAAGCAGATTGAAAAGAAAATCGACGTGGTGAAAGCCAGCTACTACACCGACGAGCAGCTGTTCATACGTGAGGTGGGTCTTTACAAGCTCTCTACACCCATTGTGTTGGAAAACCCAGAGATTTCGCGTATCATCCGCCGCGCAGACGGCAATGTGATGGAGGTGAACCCCACGTATGTTGCCGTGATGCTGGGTGGACAGACCGAGGAAATCACCACCTTGTTCCACGAACTCGACAAATATCACTGTGTGCTTCAATACACCCGCAGTGGCCGCGTGGCCGTCACGCGCAGCACTGTGGAGCAGGTGACCGACTTCTTGGAGAAACAGGAGGAGAAGAGGAGGGAAGGAGAGAGGAGAGAGGAGAGAGGAG
>JAFZSI010000052.1 GCA_017619445.1 Prevotella sp. | reverse complement strand
CGTACGCTGCAAGTGGGCTCCAGCCCAATAATCTCTCATGGCATCGCATGGTGCATCTGCACCTCGACGCAAATACAGTGCAAGTCAAATGAGCAGAGCCAAGCTTGCTTGAGCTATGCCATGACGTAGCCTGTATTAGCAACGAACGTTGCAAATAAATTTTTTCTTCAAAAGGGGACGGTGTAGCCGGAGTGACTGTTCTACGATTCAGACACCACGCAAAACCGTCCTTTATTTTAAAAAATCATCAAAAAAAATTTGATTATGGCAAAAATGAAATGCCCCTGTAAGTACACTTACGACCCAGAGAAAGGCGACCCCAAGCAGGGAATACCTCCTGGAACCCAGTTTGAAGACTTGCCCGATACGTGGCGTTGTCCCCGCTGCAAGCGCAAGAAGGAGAAATTTGTACCCGTAGAAGAATAATCCTGCAACTACTTGGAGGCATCCTCTGCCTTTGACTACAAGCACAAGGAGAAAATTAATAAGGCATGATGACACTCGTTATCGGCCTATTTATATGCTTGTCACGCTGTTAGTGAAAGTTGTTTACTTTCTTTCAATTTGTAATTGTTCAAAAAATGACAAAAGACGTAGCATTAGTATTGTCGAGCGGTGGTGCGAGGGGGCTTGCCCATATCGGTGCCATTGAGGAACTGGAGGCGCAGGGCTATCGCATCACCTCTATCGCAGGCTGTTCGATGGGAGCACTCATCGGCGGCGTCTATGCGGCAGGCAAACTCAAGGAGTTCCGCGAGTGGATGAAGACGGTGGACCGCAAGAAGATGCTGGAACTGACAGACTTCTCGCTGAGCCTGAACCACATCGTAAAGGGCTCGCGCATCATCGGGGCCATCATGGAGTTTGTGCCCGATGTGCTTATCGAAGACCTGCCGATGCCCTATTGTGCCGTGGCAACCGACCTGAGAGCAGGGCATGAGGTGGTGTTCAGGAAAGGCAGCCTCTTCGACGCCATCCGTGCCAGCATCTCTCTGCCGTCGTTCTACGAGCCTGTTCACCGCGACGGCATGATACTCATCGACGGTGGGGTGACAAACCCCATCCCGATGAACCGTGTGCTGCGCCATGAGGGCGATATCTTGGTGGGCGTTGATGTGAGTGGACATGATTACAAGACACAGTGGGAGATTCAGCATGAACTGACAGAAAAACGCAAGCGAAGCAAATCGCTGTCGCAGCAGATACTCAACAAGCTGATACCCGACAACCTTGAATTCAACTACTACACAATGCTTTCGCGGGTCAGTTCGCTGATGATTCGCCAGAACTCCATCCTCATGGCCCAACTGGTGAAGCCCGATGTGCTTGTTGACATCCAGATGAGCCGTTACGGCGGCTTCGACTACGATAAATCAGAAAAACTCATCGCCATTGGCCGCCAGAAAACGCTGCAGGCTCTCAACAAGTATCATCCACGCGAGTTATCGGGAGTTATTTGATTTTATCGGGCCATAATCATTCAATAATACTCAGCTGTTTCGAGGTTTTTTTCTGAAGAAACCCAAGATAATGGGGATTATGTCTTCGATATACATCAAGGCGAAATTGAACGTAAGTGCCTTGATGTGTGATTGTTATTACTTCTTTGATAGGAATTCAATATTCCCATTTCTCCTTTCTTTTTTGGGGGTGGGAATTGGCAGTTGTAAGAATTACTGAGCAGTTTATCAGGGTATAGGTATTATCTTGACGATTCTCTTGCAGGTTTTCGTGGGTTTTTGTGTCTTTGTAGTGTAAATTTAAATATTACTTCTAACAATCTTAAAATAAATACTTTATGAAAAACCTCACGAGCACAGACACAGCCTTTTCTCCGTATGCTTTTCGCCCGTCATCCTACTGTTGGGAATGCTGGTCGGAGGGCTGCGCGTGTTGGCTGTCGGGCTTCATCATGCTGCGGAACCTGCGGTTGAGCAGGTCGGTGAACTCATGGTTCTTGAGGCCCCAGCGCGGTGCGATGAGCAGGTTGTCGGGCGACTGGGAGACGAATCGCTCAAGGACAATGTCCTGGCGGAGCAGGCTGATGTATTTGACCACGAGGTCGATGTACTCGTCAACGGTGTAGAGGTGGAAGGGCTGCCTCAGGTATTCGTCGGCGAGTCGAGTGCCGCGTATGACTTGCAGTTGGTGGATTTTCAGGATGTCGATGTCGAGTGCGGAGATGAGCGGGGCCTGACGGAGGCTTTCCTCAGCGTCCTCGCCGGGCAGTCCCAGTATGATGTGTGCACAGGTGAGTATGCCCCGGCTGTGGGTGCGTGCAATGGCATCGCGGCTACAGGCGAAGTCGTGTCCGCGGTTGATGCGCCTGAGCGTGTTGTCGTTGGCACTCTCCACACCATACTCGACGATGAGGAAGGTGCGGCGGCTGAGTTGCTCAAGATAGTCGAGCAGGGCGTCGCTGATGCAGTCGGGGCGCGTGCCAATGACCAGTCCCACCACGCCAGGCACGGCGAGGGCCTCGTCGTAGAGTTGCTGAAGCTTGGGCAGCGAGTCGTAGGTGTTGGTGAACGCCTGGAAATAGGCCAGGTAGCGCATGTCGGGATATTTGCGGGCAAAGAATCGCTTGCCTTGCTCCAGTTGTTCGCTGACGGTGAGCCGCCGGTCGCAGTAGGCAGGGTTGAACGTGCGGTTGTCGCAGTAGGAGCATCCGCCCGTGGACAGCCTGCCGTCGCGGTTGGGGCAACTGAAGCCCGCATCGACGGCCAGTTTCTGCACCCTGAAGGGGAACTGCTGGCGCAGCCAGGTGCCGAAGTCGTTGTAGAATTTCATATCTTTTAAGTGAATTGCGTTGCAAATGTAATGAAAAAAACGTACCTTTGACAAAGTATAAAGTACTTTTGTTCGAAAAAGCAATGAAAAAAACAAGTTTTTACCTTTGCTTTTTGCTCGCTTAATCGTACCTTTGACTTCGTCGAAGGCACTCACGCTCGGCTAAACAAAAGAAAAAAGAGTTTTCCTTTTGTTTTTCGCTCACTTAATCGTACCTTTGGCTTCGTCGAAGGCACTCACGTTCGGCTAAACAAAAGAAAAAAGAGTTTTCCTTTTGTTTTTCGCTCACATAATCGTACCTTTGTACCATAAACCAATAAAATTGTATCGATGAAGAGAATAATCCTTCTCATTGCCGCACTTGTGCTGGCAGCCGTTGACAGCAATGCAGCAGAGACGCTGAAGCTGCGTGACATTACGGGTGGCTATTTTGCTGCAGAGCAATTGAGTGCAGTGACACCCCTTGACGACGGGGAGAGTTATGCACAGCTGAGTGCCGACCGCAAGCAGATTCTGCAGTACTCGTTCAAAACGGGCAAGCAGACGGGCGTGCTGCTTGACGTGAACCACACGCAGGGCGAGACCATCAACTCGGTGGACGGCTACGTGATGAGCCCCGACGGTAAGCGTATGATTATCCAGACGCAGACGGAGCGCATCTACCGCCGCTCATATAAGGCCGTGCACTACATCTACAATATTGCCTCGCGAAAGTTGGAGCGCCTGTCGGACTACGGCCCGCAGCAGTCGCCAGTGTGGAGCCCAGACGGCATGCAGATTGCCTTTGTGCGCGACAATAACATCTATCTGGTGAAACTGCTCTACGACAACGCCGAGAGCCAAGTGACACAGGACGGCAAGCGCAACGAGGTAATCAACGGTGTGCCCGACTGGGTGAACGAGGAGGAGTTTGGACTGAGCACTGCGCTCACATTCAATGCCGACGGCACCATGCTCTGCTGGATACGCTACGACGAGCAGCGTGTGAAGACCTACTCGCTGCAACTGTTCCGAGGCTCCAACCCGCAGCGCGACGACTACAAACTCTATCCCGGCGACTATGCCTACAAATATCCCAAGGCTGGCGAGCAGAACGCCACCGTGGCTGCCTACAGCTTCGACATCAAGAGCCGCCAGACACGCAAGATTGACCTGCCGCTCGACCCCGACGGCTATATTCCGCGCATCGTGGCCACGGCCGATGCCGACAAGGTGCTGCTCTACACCATGAACCGCCAC
This sequence comes from Prevotella sp., assembly GCA_017619445.1. Lineage (GTDB taxonomy): Bacteria > Bacteroidota > Bacteroidia > Bacteroidales > Bacteroidaceae > Prevotella. Next base: position 34,361 of record JAFZSI010000052.1, on the reverse strand, counting down.
CAGGACGAACTGAGAATCTATGCCGCCAACCCGCGCTCCACAGTGTGCCAGCTACTCATCAAGGAGAACGTGCCCAAGTATGTGAAGGAAGAGGTGGTTGCCGGCATACAGGTGACAGACAAGCACATTCTGCTGCCCAGCGACCGCGACGGGCACATGCATCTCTACCTCTACGGCATCAACGGACAATTGTACCGTCAACTGACGCAGGGCAATTTCGACGTGACGGCAGCCTACGGATATGACGACGCCACGGGCAACACCTACTATCAGGCTGCGGCCAGGAACCCGTTGAACCGCGAGGTGTATGTAGTGAATGCCAAGGGCAAGACCGAATGCCTGACGCAGAAAGAGGGATGGAACGGAGCCATCTTCAGCACGGGTTACAAGTATTTCATTCACAGTTGGTCGAACGCCAACACACCCTATGTCTTTACTGCCTGCGACAACAACGGAAAGCCGTTGGCAACGCTCATCGATAACCAGCCGTTGCGCCAGAAACTCGCCGCCTACGGGCTGGCACAGAAGGAGTTCTTCACGTTGCGCACCTCGGAGGGCGTCGAACTGAACGGCGTGATGCTGAAACCTGCCAACTTCAGCGCATCACGAAAATATCCCGTCATCATGTGGCAGTACAGCGGCCCGGGCAGCCAGCAGGTGGTCAACTCGTGGAGTCTCGGCTCTATGGGGCAGGGCGCGCTCTACGACAGTTACCTCACAGAACAGGGCTTTATCGTGGTCTGCGTTGATGGACGCGGAACGGGTGCGCGTGGTGCTGAGTTTGAGAAGTGTACCTACCTGCGCTTAGGCAACCTTGAGGCTAAGGATCAGGTGGAAACAGCCCTGTGGCTCGGCCGTCAGCCCTATGTTGACGCACAGCGCATAGGCATCTGGGGATGGAGTTACGGCGGATTCAACACGCTGATGAGCATGAGCGAGGGCAGGGCAGTGTTCAGGGCCGGCGTGGCTGTGGCGCCGCCCACGGACTACCGCTTCTACGACACCATCTACACCGAGCGTTTCATGCGCACCCCGCAAGAGAATGCCGAGGGCTACGACGACAACCCCATTACGCGTGCCTACAACCTAAGCGGCGCGCTGCTGCTCTGCCATGGGCTGGCCGACGACAATGTGCATGCGCAGAACACGTTTGAATATACAGAGGCGCTGGTGCAGGCCGACAAAGACTTCAAGATGAACGTCTATACCAACCGCAACCACAGCATCTATGGCGGCAACACGCGCCACCATCTGCTGCGGCAGATAGCACAGTTCTTCCAGAGCGAAATGAGGTGACGGAAAATGAAGATGTTGAGCACTTAAAATTTTGAGATATAAAGAAACAAACAAAGAAACTATGACACTAAAGACAAAATCTTTTCTCGTGGCACTGGCCATGGCACCCCTGTTGGTGAATGGCGCTGAAGTGAAGGTGACGGTGAGCAACACGGAACGGTGCCAGCGTCAGGAGGTTGTGGAGATTGACGCACAGACGGTTTATGCCAAACTGGGCGTGAAAACAGGCACAAGCCTCGTGGTAAAAAATGCGCTCGAGCAGGAGGTGGACTACCAACTGACACACGACGGCAAATTGCTCATCGACGCAGCCGTGCGCCCACAGGGAAACGCCGTTTTTACCATCACCACGGGCAAGCCGCAGACCATGAGAACATGGGTGTGCGGCAAGCAATATCCTGAACGCGTTGACGACATTGCGTGGGAAAACGACCGCACGGCCTACCGCCTGTATGGCCCTGCCTTGCAGCGAAGCGGTGAGCGGGCTTTTGGCATCGATGTGTGGGTGAAGAATACGCCCGACCTGGAGGTGGACAAGCGCTATGTGACGGAACTGTCGAACCATAGCCGCATTGTGAAACTCAAGGAGCAGGGAAAGGACAGCGAGGCGCTGGCTGTGGAGCAGGCCACCACCTACCATTATGACCACGGCTACGGGCTGGACTGCTATAAGGTGGGACCAACGCTCGGCTGTGGTGCTCCGGCGCTGCTCGCAGACAATGGACAGCCCATTCTTCCGTACTGCTACAAGGACTATGAGATTCTGGACAACGGCCCGCTGCGCTTCACCGTAAGGCTGACCTACAACCCGACAAGCATCAACGGACAGGAGGGCGTGGTGGAGCACCGCATCATCAGTCTGGACAAGGGCTCAAACTTCTGTAGCATGACGGTGTGGTACAACGGGCTGCGCAAGACGGAGACACTGGCTGCTGGTGTGGTGCTTCATCCCGAGTCGCTGGAGGATATTTGCCTGGGACGCGACTTTGTGGCCTACGCCGACCCGACGGATAACCCCACAAAGCAGAATTTCCAAATCTTTGTGGCTGCGCTGTTTCCGAAGGGGGAATGCAACACCACGCTCATCATGAACGAGAAGGCAGAGAACGGTTATGCGGGCCATGCCGTGGGGCTGCACAAACTGAATCCCGGGGAGAAATACACTTACTATTTCGGCTCGGCATGGAGCAAAAATGACGTGCGCACCTTCAACGAGTGGAAAGTGCGCATCAATGAGTTTCTCGACGGTCAGAATCGTCCGCTCAGTGTCGTGGTGGAATGACTTTCTGAATGCAGAGAATACTATGGAACAGGGCAACGCGGGGCTCACAGTACCCACTTGCCCTGTTTATTGTTTCTCGTCATCGAACGAGGCCAGCCAACTGTCTATCAGATGGCGCGCAATGGAGAGTTTTTCGGGCAGTTCGGGCAGGTTGTGCCTGTTGTACCAGCCTCCTGCGGCCAGTTCGCTGCGCTGCAGTTTTATTTCTCCGCTAACGTAATCGGCCGTGAAGCCTACCATCAGTCCGCTGGGGTAGGGCCAAGGCTGGCTTGCGAAGTATTGGATGTTGGCTATGTTTATTCCAACCTCCTCGGTTACTTCTCGTATCACGGCTTCTTCCAACGACTCGCCTGTTTCCACGAATCCCGCTACAAGTCCAAAGAAATTCCGCTTGAAATTGTTGGCATGAACCAGCAGCACCTCCTCTCCACGGCGTATAAGTACGATGATGGCGGTGGCCAACTGCGGCCACACTTCCTTGCCGCATTGCTCGCAACGCTTTGAGATGTTGGTGTGCATCTTCATCTGTCCGCCACAGACCCCGCAGAAACGGGTGTTTTGGTCCCAGTACATGATTTCTTGGCATTTGCCTGCTGCCAGATAGAGCACACGCGGCAGTTTATAGTATGAGGCTCTCAGCCCGCACATCTCGTAGGGTGGATGGTCGGTCACGGGCATGTCTATGGTGTATGCCTTTGCCTTCATGCCGTCCATCATGGGCACTTCTATGTCGTGGATGGTGGTCCAGGGCTTTACTTCCGTGGGCGGTGTGTCGCCCGTAGGCACGGTGTAGATTTCGTCGCCAAGTTTCTGCAGCAGCAGGTCGCTCTTGCAGAACACAAACCAAAACGTGGTGTTTTCAGCGTATTTCATGTCTATTTCCCAAATATCAGTTCGCGGTCGCGTTTCAGGGCTGGCTCTGCCCATTCTGCGGGCACAAAGCGCCAGTTGTTGTGTGGCTGCGGGTCCATCTCTCCAGCCTTTTCTATCTCTTGAGTCAGATAGAAGCGCTGGTCTTTCTCACTCTCATATACCATGCGGTTCTTGATTTCCTCGTGCGGAATGCCGGCGCCAAGGGTGAGCAGTTCGCCGCCGCCGTTGGCTCTGTAGCTGTTCATGGCCACAAGATACCATTTTTGCTCGTCGAAGGGCTGTCCGTTGCTCATCTGCAACACACGGACCTTCTGACCATCGGGCTTGGTTACATCAACCTCGTAGTCAATGCCCGCTGCACTGTCGAAATTGAACGCGAGGTTCTTGAAGCCAAACCGTTGCTGGTCCTCACGTGCGTCGTCGTTGAGCAGCATGATGTGGTCGTCGGGCGTGCGCATGGTGTTCACCCAGCGGTCGTAGCTCAGCTCAAGGTGTTTGCGCACTTCCTCGCCCGTCATTTTGAGCACACAAATCTGGTTCTCGTAGCGGTAGAGGTTAAACATGTCGCTCATGCGCACTTCGCCAGCCTTTATGGATGTGTCGAACGAAAGGGGTGCGTTGAACGAGATGTCTGCCTTGGTGATTTTCATCTGCAAGTCGTGGATGAAGTCGGTAAAGGCCGCATTGCCGAAGTAGCAGTCACGGGTGCGTATGGTGTTCTTGAACACGCCTATCTTTCTGTCCACAAACGCACTCACGCTGTCCATCTGTGGCTGGAAATGCTGTATGTAACGCTGGTCAATCTCCTCGCCACGCACGTCAACCACCTTGCCGCTTATCTTCTTGTCTATCAGTTTCTTTCCTTTCTTTGTCACACTGATACTTGCGTCGGCTACATAGATGGCGTTGCTCGACGGGTCGAGCAGAATAACGTTGCGGCCCGACGGATTTTTCACGCTGCCTTCGTAGCGCACATGGTCGTGTCCGTACAGTATCAAGTCAAAGCCTTCAATCTGCTGCGCCACTTTTGTCGTTGCGTCCTCATCGTATTCCGCTGTCTGTATGCCGCCTTCACGTCCTGAGTGGAAGAGGCCTATCAGCACGTCGGGCTTCTCTTTTTCCTGAATGATATCCACCCATTTGCGGCACGAACTGACCATCTCCTCAAACCGCAGTCCGCTCCACAGGTGCTCGCCCAGCCAGTTGGGGATGGCGGGAGTGAGCATGCCCAGGACAGCTATCTTGATGCCGTCGCGGACGAACACTACGTAAGGTTTCACGTATGGTTCTCCGGTGCTGGTGTCAATGATGTTTGCGCCAAGCATGGGGCATTTCACCTCACTAATCCATTTGTCATACACCGCGTGGCCCGTCTCCACGTCGTGGTTGCCCATGGTCTGCGCGTCGTAGCCCAGATAGTTGATAACCTCCGCTGCCACGTTGGGTATCTCAGGCTTTACGAAGTTACAGTAGTAGCATGTGGGCTGACCTTGCAGAATGTCGCCGTTGTCGAGCAGCAGCAGGCGGTCGCCATACTGTTCGCGCAGCTTGTTGACGTAGGTGCTGACACGCGCCAGTGTGCCGCTCTTTGGCTTGCGCGAAATGAAGTCGTAGGGAAAGAAGCATCCGTGCACGTCGCTGGTCTGAATGACGCGGATGTCAACCGTTTTTGTTTTCTGTTTTGCCATGGTTGTAGTGGAGAAGCAAATAGCTGCCATACACAGGATGATGAGTTTTTTCATAGGAATAATAATTTTGCCACAAAAGTACATATTTTTGTTGATAAAACCACCATGTTCGGCACGTTTTTTGCATTTAATATTTTATAGAAGGAGTAAAGGAGAGAAGGAGTAAAGGAGAGAAGGAGTAAAGGAGAGAAGGAGTAAAGGAGGTAATCTCGTACCTCCGTACCTCGTACCTCCGTACCCCCGCGATAAATAAATAGTAAAATAGTAAAATAGTAAAATATTAGATATCATGGCATTCATAGACTATTACAAGATTCTGGGCGTCAGTAAGGACATTCCGCAGAAGGATGTCAAGAAAGCCTATCTGAAACGTGCCAAGCAGTTTCATCCCGACCTGCATCCCGATGATCCGAAGGCAAAGGCGAAGTTCCAGGCGCTGAACGAAGCTTACGACGTGTTGAACGACCCCGAGAAGCGAAAGAAATACGACCAGTATGGCGAGCAATGGCGGCAGGCCGAGGCCTTTGAGAAAGGTGCTGGCGGCTTTGGTGGCCAGTGGAGCGGCAACGGCTCTCCTTTCGACGGCTTTGACTTCAGTACTTTCGGCAGCGGGGGCGGTTTCAGCAGTTTCTTCGAGCAGCTGTTCGGCTCCCGTGCCAACGGTGCACAGTCTGCGGGTGGTGCAGGCTTTAACCGCAGTTCGGGTTATGGCCGCAGTTCTGGCTTCGACGGATTCTCTGATTTCAGTCAGCCCACCGAAACTCTCTCTACTGTGAAACTCGACCTGAAGACAGCCTTGTTGGGCGGCGAGGTGTTTATCCAGCTGCCTACAGGCTCGAAAGTAAAACTGAAAGTAAAGCCTTCCACACAAAACGGCACCAAAGTACGTCTGCGGGGCAAGGGAAAACCGTTGCCCACAGGTGGTCATACTGACCTCATTATCACCTATCAGGTGGTGTTGCCGAAACTTACAGAACAGCAACGCGCTGCCCTGGCCAATATATTATAGGTGGAATGGTTAGTACATATATATAAAGAGGTACAGAGTTTTTTGAATTGGAAACAGCATCATTCAAAGCCTCTGTACCTCTTTTTTTGTGTTGATTTACACCCCTACAGCGCTATCACCCCTCCTTTGGAGGGGCCGGGGGGAGGTTTACTATTTTTGTAAAACAACCCTCAAACTCCTTCATGGAATCTGTTAGGCGTGTACTTATGTTCGTAGAATTATCGAACAACCCCACCACACTGCTGCCGCTGCCACTCATCACCGCATACACAGCTCCCAAGTCATACAGGCGTTGCTTGACGGCAGCAATCTCGGGATGCAGCGCAAAAATACTCTCCTCAAAATCGTTCACCAGTTCCCCGCGCCACGTGTTCACGGGTTGCATCACCACATCGCGGCAACATTTCAGCGGCTTTCTTGGCGTAATGCCTGCGTATGCCTCGCGGGTGGAGACGGCTACGGGCGGCTTGACAACAACCAGTTGCCAGCCCTGCAGAGAGAGCGGCACCGGCATGAGCCTGTCGCCAATGCCCTCGGCATATGCTGGCGTGGCGGTGATGAAGAACGGGCAGTCGGCACCCAAACGCGCAGCATAGCCACGCAACATCTCGTCCGTCAATCCCAACTCAAACAGGCTGTTCAGCAGGCGCAGCGTGTATGCTCCGTCGCTGCTTCCGCCGCCCAAGCCCGCCTGCATGGGAATATGCTTGCCGAGCGTGATGTGTACAGGAGGCAGGTTGAAGTCTTTTTCCAGCATACGGTAGGCGCGCATCACAAGGTTTTTCTCCGCATCGCCCAATTCGTTGGCGTTTTGTAGGCCCGTCACCGTGAGACAACTGTCTGCACCGTCGGGCAGCGGCTCAATACTGAGCGAGTCAAACAGCGGCACGGGGTAGAAAACCGTTTCCAGGTTGTGGTAACCGTCGCTACGGCGACTCACCACATTCAGTCCTAAATTGATTTTTGCGCAGGGAGATATTTGCATGGTTCGGGTTGGTTTGTCAGTGTTATTTACAAAATTCACTTAACATCCTTCTCTGTTTATGGTTGTCTCTGCAAAGTTAAGCGTTTTTCCACAATAAGCCAAATGTTTGGCCATTTGTTTGCTCCACACCTGCATTTAGAACCCTGCTTTTTTATGATGTCAGCGCAACCCTAAGAGTTACGGTCAAATTTTCTAGAGAATTTATTCGTAAACCTATACTTTATGAAAACAAAGTGTAGCATTGTCAGCGCAACCCTAAGAGTTACGTTCAAATTTTCTAGAGAATTTTTTCCTAAACCTATGCTTTATGAAAACAAAGTGTAGCTTTGTTGGCGTAACTCTATGCTTTACGAATGCAAAGGAATGCTCTGATGGAATTGTTCAAAGCATTATAATTTGTGGCAGGTTTTTTTTTCTGCAAATCTGCTTGGGTATTGAGATAAATTGCATTATCTTTGCATTCGGATTGACACGAGAGAAAGAAATCTATAGGGTGACGCTTGTGGGCAGCCTTGGCAATGTGCTGCTGCTCGTATTCAAGTTCGTGGCTGGACTGTTGGGACACAGTGCGGCCATGATAGCCGATGCCGTGCATTCTTTGTCTGACTTTATCACCGACTTGATAGTGATTGTGTTTGTCAACATCAGCGCAAGGCCGCAGGATGAGTCGCACGACTATGGTCACGGTAAGTTTGAGACGCTTGCCTCGTCGGTCATTGGACTTGCCTTGGCGGCAGCTGCAATGGGTATCATTGTGTCTGGGCTGATGAAGTTTGCCGCATGGGTGGGTGGTGAGCAGTTGCAGACGCCGGGTAAGTTGGCGTTGTGGGCTGCACTTCTGTCTATTGTGGTCAAAGAGCTGCTCTATCAATATACGGCCCGCAAGGGTCGCGAGCTTAACTCACAGGCTGTGACTGCCAACGCATGGCATCACCGCAGCGATGCCTTCTCGTCTATAGGCGCAGCCATAGGCATTGGCGGTGCCATTCTGTTGGGCAACCGATGGGCGGTACTCGACCCTTTGGCCTCGGTGGTGATAGGCTTGATGTTGGTGAAGGTGGCTTGGGAACTGATGAAGACGAGCATTAGCGAGCTGACGGAGGGTTCGCTGCCTGCTGACACGGAGCGCGAGATAGAACAGATTATGCTTTCCGTTGCTGGAGTTTGTGAGCCCCACAACCTGCGCACACGCCGCATTGGCAACCGCATTGCCATTGAGTCGCATATACGCATGGACGGTAACTTGTCGCTGAAAGAAGCGCACGACAAGGCTTCTGTGATTGAACGAAAACTGAAAGAATATTTCGGTGAATCTACCCACGTAACCCTGCACGTGGAACCTGTGCCGAAGAAATGAGAAATGAAAGGAGTAAAGGAGTAAAGGAGAAATTGTCAAATTGTCAAATGAAGAAATAAATAGTAAATTGTAAATTGTCAAATTGTAAATAAATAATGCCATGGCAACCGTTGACGACAAGAAAGTGATTTTCTCGATGGTCGGAGTGAGCAAGACCATTCAGCAGAACCAGAAACAAGTGCTCAAGAACATTTACCTCAGTTTTTTCTATGGGGCAAAGATTGGCATCATCGGACTGAATGGTGCCGGAAAGTCCACGCTCATGAAAATCATCGCTGGCCTTGACGACAAATATCAGGGACATGTGGTGTGGAGTCCGGGTTATTCGGTGGGCTACCTGCCGCAGGACCCTCCGCTTGACGAGACGAAGACCGTCAAGGAGAATGTGATGGAAGGTGTTCAGCATGTGTATGACGCCTTGGCAGAGTACGACGACATCAACGTGAAATTCGGCCTTCCCGAATACTACGAGGATGCGGACAAGATGGAGAAACTGATGAACCGTCAGGCGGAACTTCAGGATATCATCGATGCTACCGACGCGTGGAACATGGACTCGAAACTCGACCGTGCAATGGCTGCGCTCAACTGCCCAGCTGGCGACCGAAGTGTGGTGAATCTCTCGGGTGGTGAGCGTCGCCGCGTGGCTCTCTGCCGCCTGCTCCTGCAAAAACCCGACGTACTGCTGCTCGACGAGCCTACCAACCATCTTGACGCAGAAAGCATTGACTGGCTGGAACAGCACTTGCAGCAATACGAGGGCACAGTAATTGCCGTCACCCACGACCGTTATTTCCTCGACGATGTGGCTGAATGGATTCTTGAGCTCGACCGCGGAGAGGGAATACCCTGGCGGGGCAACTATTCGTCGTGGCTTGAACAGAAAAGCCAACGGTTGGCATTAGAGGAAAAGGCTGCCTCGAAACGTCGTAAGACTCTTGAGCGCGAGCTGGAGTGGGTTCGCATGGCCCCGAAGGCCCGTCATGCCAAGGGAAAAGCACGTCTGAACAGCTATGAGTCCATGCTCAACGAGGAACAGAAACAGAAAGAGGAAAAGCTGGAGATATTCATCCCCAACGGACCGCGCCTTGGCAACAAGGTGATAGAGGCCGAGCATGTGGCTAAGGCATACGATGAGAAAGTGCTCTTCAGCGACCTCAACTTCATGCTGCCACCCAACGGCATTGTGGGTGTTATTGGTCCCAACGGTGCAGGAAAAACCACCCTGTTCCGTCTCATCATGGGCATGGAGCAGGCCGACCACGGCACGTTTGCCATTGGTGAGACCGTGCGCATCAGTTATGTTGACCAACAGCACAAAGACATAGCAGCCGATAAAACTGTCTATCAGGTGGTGAGCCAGGGCAACGAGACCCTGCGCATGGGAGGCAGGGACGTCAACGTGCGCGCCTATCTGTCAAGATTCAATTTCAGCGGTGCCGACCAGGAAAAGAAGTGCGCCGTACTCTCCGGCGGTGAACGCAACCGTCTGCACCTTGCCATCGCCCTGAAACAGGAGGGCAACGTGCTCCTGCTTGACGAGCCCACCAACGACATCGACGTCAACACTCTCCGAGCCTTGGAGGAAGGATTGGAGGCCTTTGCAGGCTGTGCCGTCATCATCAGCCACGACCGTTGGTTCCTCGACCGCATCTGCACGCACATTCTTGCATTCGAAGGCGAAGGACGTGTCTTTTATTTCGAGGGCAACTACAGCGAGTATGAGGTCAACAAGGCCCAACGTCTGGGCCTTGAGGAGCCCAAACGCATCCGCTACAGGAAATTGATGGAAGGGTAGAGCCCCCCAGCCCCCTGGCGGCGAGAAATGAGCAATGAACCGACAGAAAACAAAAAGGCGCAAGACCATTTAATAAGTCTTGCGCCTTTTGCTGTTTGATTGTGTTTAGTTTTTCAGAAAGTGTTCAGCCTTTTAACTTTTCCCTGATGATATAATAGATGAACAGAGGATTGCCGAGGATGTATCGCCGCCACATACGTCGGGGATTGCTGAGCAGGCGGTGAAGCCATTCCAAAGAGTGTCGTTGCCAGAACTCAGGGGCTCGGCGTACTGTTCCGGCATAGAAATCGAAGACTGCGCCAATGGTTCCTGCGTGGCAATGGATGTTGAGTTGCTGCCACTGGCTGTAAATCCATTTCTCTTGCTTGGGTGCTGTCATGCCAATCCAGAGGAGGTCGGGGTTGGTGTTGTTGATGGCATTGATGATTTGGCGGTTGTCTTCGTCAGTAAACTCGGGCTTGAAGGGTGGCGAGAGGGTGACAACCTGAATGTTGGGATATTCGGTGGCTGCGCGCTGGCGGATAAGGGTGAGCACATTGTCAGTACTGCCCACGAACATGCAGACGGGCTTTTGGGGTGTTGGTCGTTTGGTCGTTTGGGTGTTGGGTGTTGAGGTTTCAAACTTCTTGTTGAGTTTGTCCATTTCACAGACGAACAAATCCCAACCTGCTATGCGCTCTTTTGGACATGAGGGTGTTTTGAGCCATCGGCATGCCTTGACGATGCTCATGCCGTCGGGGCATAGGTAGTCTCCTTTCAGCAAAGCTTCGGCAAAGAGCACATCTTTTTGAGCCACATTGAATGAATGGGCATTGATGGTGTTTATCAGTATCTTACCTTCGGGAATGGCCTTGAGCGCATCTCGCGATGGCAGAAGTTTTATTTCAGAAAGACGAAACAATTTGACTAATTGACAATTGATAATTATGCATTATGAATTATGCATTAAGCATTATGCAGAATGTTTAGGAGACGGGTTTCAAAGTGGTTGATGGTGTAGTTGTCTTTGAATTTTAGATAGCCTCGCTGTCCCATTTCCTTTCTTTGTTTAGGATTCTCAGAGAGGAACTGCAGTTTGTCGGCCAGCATTGATGGATTGTTGGCAGGAATGATGAAGCCTGTCTGCCCGTCGTCAATAATATCGGTAATGGCTCCTTCGTTGGTGGAGATGCAAGGAATGCCGTGTTGCATGGCCTCGAGCAGCACGAGAGGGAAACATTCGTTGGGGTAATAGGTAGGCAGTACAAACACGTCTGCACGATTAAAGAAGTTTGAGCGGTCATCGCCATAAACTCCTCCATGTGCCTTGACTTGCTCTCCCAATTTGAGTTCTGCTACTTGGTTGTTGAATGTTTTCTCATCAACATCGCTCCAGTTTCCTACGTAGTCGCACTGAAAGGTGCATCCTTGGTCGCGCAACTGTTGGCATGCGCTTAACAGTGTCCACACTCCTTTTGATTCTATCATGTTGCTCAAAAAAAGAATGCGGAGGAGTGCCGGGTGTTGGGTGTTGAGTGTTGGGTGTTGGGTGTTGGGCGAGAGGGGTATTCCGTTCGGACAGAAATAGACGTTGTCTGGACTGACGTATTTCTTCACGTCTATGTATAGCGGTTTGGCTATAAGGATGACTTTCAGGTTTTTGAAGAAGTGGCGATATAGCCTGTTGTCAAAGGTCTTGTCTTGCCTGTGCCGAATGCCTTTGTTGTGGTAATGAACAATGACTTGTGGTGTCAGGCGTTTCAGCATTTGCACAATGAAGAAGTCTTTATAGAATGCTCCGCCGGTGGCATTAGGGGTGACATATATCAAATCAGGCTGAAAGTCGCGTGCCTGCCGTCTTATGCTTCGATACTGCTTTAGGTAGTCGATGGCTTTGCGTATGCTGGGCTTACCTATGTCGCTGATGTTAGTAGCCAATGTCAGGCTGACGTATCGGCATGTGAAAGCATTATTGATTAGCTCGCTGTCGTGTATGTATTTCCCAACCATGGATGCCCCGTAAACAGGCGGTGGAAGGTGTAGTACAAACAGTATTTTTTTCATTTGGGAGATGGGTGATGGGTGATTATATAGGCTTCGCAGGTGTGAGTGTGTCGTTGGTTTTCTGGAGGTAGGGTGGTGTAGTCTCCGTATAGTGTTTCTAAGTATTGTTCAGGGTACTGTGGACCATAAAAGGCTGTGTCTTCGAATTGATAGAGTGTTGGCTCGCCAAAAACTGAGATGGGCACCAGCTCTTGAAGTCCCCATCCACCTAAAAAATTGCTGAAATAGGCGGTTTGAGGAATAGATGTTGTGGTCACTCTGTGTTCTATGTACTGCTGTATTTTTGACGGTAGGTTGGGACTGAAGAAAAGCAGACTCTTGGCTGCTTTTGCCAAGAGTCGTTTGGTTGCAGGTCGGTTCTTGTCTTCGAAGCTAAGTAGTTTCTGCAGTTTGAATAATCTTCTGATGTGTGCGTTGAACGAAAACAGACCTTTTTTACCATTGGTTAGGTCAAGAGGAAAGATGTCTATGTTGATGCCAATCTGTTCGTCGCATTGTGGTCTGTAGGTCTCTTTTATGACTGTTTGCATGTCTGCCATCTTGGCAAATCCCAAAGACACGTATTGAGAGTTATGATAGTCGAGCACAATATAGGGTGCTTCGATTTCTTGTCGGGCTATTTCAAGGAAGCGGTTGTAGTGTTCACGGGGAATTCCAAAGTCCATGTCATCGTCCCAGGGTATGAACCCTTTGTGGCGAAAAGCGCCGAGCATGGTGCCTCCTAATATAAAATAAGGTATATGGTGTAGTAGGCAAAGCTGATGGAATGCTTTGCCTAACGCAAGGAGGTGGCTATGAATGTCTTCAATTGTATTTTTCTCCATTGTGCTTTGACGTATAAGCGATGCAGATAGCTTCGTTTTCCTTTCATCACCAGCACATGACTGTAATTAACAGCCAGCAACATGGACAGCGACCCCATGTAATTGATGGCAAACTGCATCATTTCAAGTCCAGGATTGAGGAAGATGATGATGATTTGATAGACAAAACATGAGAACGCCCACCAAATATATCTTCTGAACTCTTTGGCTTTCCGGTAGCAGTGAATTGTGAACGAGCAGATCATGATGTTGAGCAACGTGAAAATGATGCCACCAACATATCCCATGCGATAGAACATGTTGAGAAACGAATTGTGGTTGGCCACCATGAAAAGTCGTCCGTATAGTGTGCGGTCTTTATCGAAATACATGTTGGAATTGTTCACAATTGTATAGATGTCGTAGGTTACGTATGAAGTGCCAAAACCTACTCCTGTATAATAGGTGTCAGAAAGCGTGTTGATTTCGTTTTCCCACACCCTAAGTCGCCATAGTGAGTTCTCGTCTGTGGTAATGATTTCGTATATGTCATCAGAATAATGGTATATAATAAGTGCGATGACGAGCAACAAAAAGAGGATGCGCCATGTGGTGTGGTGGGCAAGGAAAGCCTTTGTTGGACGTCGCAAGATAATCATTCCCACCGTGACTGCTGCGGCTATGTTGTAAGCAGAGTGGTTGGAAATGACGAGTGGAATCAGTAACAGATAGAGATAATTGCGCGTTTTCAGGGCAAGAAGGCTCGACAATGAGACAACAAGTCCGGAAAGCATAATCTTGTTGGCATGTCCAGAATAATAAAGTCCAACAACGCCGGCGAGAAAAATAAAAAGGAACAGAGAATTGGCCTTATATATTGTTCCTGTTCTTGCCATGATGAAACTGAGCCCCAATGGAACAAACAACTCTGTGACTATCATGAATTGTCGGTATATGTATTCCTGGTCGTAGAGCAGTAGTGGAATGCGCCAGAAATAGGGCAAGTCTTTGTAAGAAAGCCATAAATAGACACCTGCCACCGCAAAGAATGCTATATATAGCCATACCATTGATTTGCCTGATTTTGACAAGGTAAGGTATTTGTATATAGTGCGCCAGTTGAGTATTGCCATGACAGAAAAAAGAACAATCTCGCTGACAAACAAAATCTTGACGTATCGTTTTGGGAGACCAGAGCACGCTATCCACACAAGGAAAAATTGTGCTTCAAGCAACTTGTTGAGCCAAGGTTTATTTAAAAGTCTGTTCAGCATGTTTTGTTTAGATGCTCATGTGTGGTCATCTGCAGATGCGCCATTTAATTGCATTCATTATATGTTTGAAGCAAACGGATAACTTGTTCTGTCGCGTTTCCCGACTCTACAGAACCTATCTTTCGTTTGAACAACTCGATGCGGGTGGCATAAGAATTGGCATCAAAAGCATTGAGTTGATGCTCTATCTCGTTATTGTTGTTAATAACCATGAACGGCAGTTCCTGGAGTTGGAAATAAAAACCACGGTTGTAGGATTCGCGGTCAGGAGTGTAGAGTAGCACGGGGCGCCCTGTGTACATGAAGTCAAACATTGTGGAGGAATAATCTGTGACAAACAAATCGGTGGCATAAAGCAGTTCCTGCATGTCTGAATAAGCAGACGCATCAGTGATGTTGTTTCCGAAAACTTGTTCAAATGCTTGTTTGTTGGGGCGTAGTTTGGGATGCAGACGCACCATAATGTCGCATGAGCGTCCGGTTTTGCGTTCCCATGTGTCCTTAACCTTCTTCAAGTCAATGTCATAGAATGTGTATTGTTTGTCTGCCCTGTATGTAGGTGCGTATAGAATGAGCTGTTTTCCTTCTTCTAACCCAAAAGCCTGACAGACTTTCGTCTTAATCATGGGATTGTAGTGAAAGAAAATGTCTGTACGTGGCGTGCCCGTCTCTGCAATCATTCCTTTATACTGGAATTTCTCTCGGAATATATTGGTCATGAATCGAGATCCAGAAATCATAATGTCTGTATTGCCTACATCAAATTCAAATACACCAGGATTGTACATCTGTTCCCAGGGGCTTCGCTGCCTTTTAATATCCGTGCCCAGTCGTTTCAGTGCAGTTCCATGCCATGTTTGCAAATACACTTGTCCTTTGCGTTTGTGCATCATTCGCTGATTCAGCCGTGCGTTACTGAGAATGAATTTGGAGGTGAGCATGTGGTAGTAATAGCTGAAAGTGTATAGCTTGACTGCCTTATGTGGACAACTGGATAAACCGGTAAAGTGTTTATTGAACGCCCATACTATCTGTGCCCTCTCTTCATTTTCAGCCAAATAGTCAGAGAGGGGTTTAATGTTGTCACCATAGCTTTCACCAAGCAGACTCATACAGAAGTACTTGTTTCGCTCAGGCTTCTTCATCCCCACAGCAATACGTGCAAAAATAAAGTTTAAATGAGCAGAAAAATGACTGACAGACTTGCTTAAAATGGTGCTAAAGCGCATATGCTTTTCTAAATAAATGCAATTGAGTTTACTATTGGCTCTCCTCTTTCCAATAGTACTTTGAACCTCTGTGTTTTAGCAGGCGTTTGTTTTCAGGAGGCATCTGCATATAATCGCCATACTTTGTGCGCATAAGCCTATCGTACCCATTGCACACACAGAACTCTCCGTCCTCAAATTGCTTCATCACAGTATGAGTGAAATCCTCAGTGAGTTGGTACTCTTTCACGCCGTATTCACCGAAGGCAGCATTGATGAAATGGCCAGTGCTTCCAAATGGAATTGCCCTGCAAGCATTGTCAAGACGTGAAAGCCAGTCTATGCGTTTGGATATGGGATTTCTAAATAGCATTTTCCGAACAAGGATATTCATCTTAGTTTTTTGTTTTCGGTATTTCTTCATATTACGCAGAGAAACCCTGTTCAGTTTCACGCACATCCATTTTTGGTGTAGCTGTTGTACAAATCTTTTTGCTTCTGTAGGATTATCTGGAGCACCGTCGAGCGGAAACACATCGATATAAATGCCTGTCTCATGTTCGCACCATGGCAACGATTGTTTCACTAATGTCTTTTTCATTTCACAGATGCGAGCAAATGCTAGCATACTGTTTCCATATTCAAGCGAGTGAAGTATGTAGCCATTGTCAGATATATATTCTTTTACAAAACGGTCATAATCTTGTCTCGGCATTGCCACATCGAGGTCATCGTCCCAAGGAATAAACCCTTGATGCCTTATAGCACCAATCATTGTTCCTCCATACAAGGAATAGGTCAAATTCTTTTTAAGACAAAAGGCATGAAAGTCTTTTAGTATTTTCAACTCTTCCGACTGAATGTCGGTAATGGTCATCTCTCGCATAACCAATTGCCCCTATTCTCTGAATTACATACTATTTCACTCTTCCTGAATTCAGCTTATAGTCGTAGCTGTGGCGTCCTTCTTCACGAAAATCCTTGTGGTATCGTTCAAGTACCTGTTTGAATATTTCCTCGTATTGCGGGATGAACAAATCGTCTTGGGCCTCAATATGATTCAATATTTCTGTTGCCATGGGTTCCGTAACACTTAGGTCTGTTTTCTCCTGGTTGAAACTGGTGCCTTTAAGTGAACCTGGTGACACATTGAGAATTCTGTTTTTCGATCCAGCCTTTTCGAGTTCCACATTCACGCTTTCAATGAACACCCTCAATGCTGCCTTTGTGGCACCATAGAGTGAGAAGAATGGCGAGGACATGTAACCAGCAATACTGACCATTACGCCGCAACAGAATTTCGTCTCACCTAAAAGTTTGTCGTAAAAATGCTTGACAATGCGTATTACAGGAATGGTGTTTACGTTGAAGTATGCATCTATCATTTCTTCGGGAACATCTTTGAACAACGCCAGTCTTCCAAATCCTGCAGTGATAATCAGTCCATCTATATCATTGTATTTGTCAAAGATGGAATAATCACTCGAAGTAAGGTTGAACTCAACGCTCTCTGTCTTTTCGTTTTTAAACTCATCGGCAAGAGGAGCCTTGTCCACTATATATACTTTTTCGGTGGTTTCTCTTTTTACAAGAATCTGAGCCATAGACAAGCCGATACCGTTTGCACCGCCAACAATTAAGATTCTTTTCATCATTATTCTTTTATTTTTTCTGTTTTTTGTAATTAGTAATGGGGTTCAGCATGAACTGCAGGAAGTGAACATTATACAAGAAATGTAGCACTATTAAGATAATAGAAGCATAGATTATCATGCATAGTGTGTTGGAAGGAAAATGCATGTTTCTGATGGCAGAGCGGAGGGCTATGACAAAGAAGGTGTGATACACATAGACAAACAGCGTTTCCTGTCCCAGCTTGCTTGCAGGTGTCTGCTTATGTGGAATCAGTGCCATGACACATAAGCCCATTGAAAAAGCCATGACTAAATGTATTATCCTGTAGATGCAACCTGTTATTGCAGGAACATCAAGATAATAGTAACTTGTCCTTCCTAAAAACAATTCGTCTTGAGGGATCTCAATGAAAAAAGCCAAGGTAAATACAAACAACAAAAACAGGAAAGCAAATAATCTATATGAAGTGGAAGGTGTCTCAGTGAATGAATGTCGGTGTTTCGATGCATAAACACCTGCAACAAAGAATGGCAAGAAAGTGAATGTACGCTGAAACTCAAACAATTTATTAATGGGAACAAAACCCGCCCCAATGGCCAATAACACAGAAACAGCCAGCACCACAAAAGGGTTCCAGTTGTTCTTTCTAATGTTAATGAAATACAGCATCAGCCTCCAGTATACAAGGCAAAGCAAATACCAGTATGGCCATGAAGGCGTGAGCATAAGCCGCAGGGTAAGCGGTTCTCCTTTTAGCAAAGCTATGATTACTCCAATGAAATGGAAAACCACGAAGGTTTCAATAATCTTCAATAACCCTTGGAAAAAGGAATCCTTGGCTTTAACTTTTGAGAAGTAGCCAGAAATAAAAATGAACAACGGCATTTTGAACAACAGCATGGTTACATACAACGGGTAATTGATGTCTGCATGTTTTTTTGACGCCAATGTGTGACCAAATACAACAAGTGCAATGAGCACATATTTCATGGTGTCAAAATAAGGATTCCGTTGATTTGCCATCTCAAAGAATCTATATATGAATCAATTCTATACTTCTGCACGTGTGCTTCCAGCTATATTTCCATAAAGTTTACCCGTTTTCCGAACTGCTCCATAAGTTCAGCCATGGCTATACTCTCTGCAGGACGCAACTTGGCCGAAGAAAGGCGTTTATTGTAGATGCATGAGATAAACTCCTGAATCTCATAGCGTAATCCTTCGCCATCCCACGAATAGAAGAATTTTTTATTCTTATTTTGGTCCTCATAACGAAGCTCAAAGTAGTCTGTCTTCCACCACGGAGCAGGCACATAAGCATAACCTTTAGTGCCGGAAATCACGAGGTTTCCTTCTGTTTTTACACCAAGGCCAAGCTTGAATGAGCATACAGATTTTTCAAAGCGCATAACTCCTTTTGTATATATGTCAACACCGTTGTCCATGCGAGAATATACATTCAGGTTGCGGACGTCGGTGCCCATGAGCCTAATGATGGGCAGTAGGGGATAGGAGCCTAACTCATAGAACGACCCGCCCGCCTGATTAGGGTCAAGTTCGCGCAAAGTGGGGTCACCCCATACTTTTGATTCAGATGCTTCAATGTCTACAACCTCGCCAATCAGACCGCTTTTTATCATTGTTATAAGATGGTTGAATGCAGGGCAATAGGCTGTTTTATTGGCTTCGAGCAACACCACATTGTTTCGTTCGGCCAAGCTGAACAACTCACGCGCCTCACTGCCTTTCAGTACCAAAGGCGTTTCGCAGAGCACATGCTTTTTCTGTTCCAGTGCATAGCGCGACTGTTCGTAATGGTTCAGATGTGGTGTGGCAATATAGACAGCATCAACATCATTCACCAAATCTTCGAACGAATCGTAGGCTTTCTCCATCTGATGAGTTTCTACAAGTTTTTGAGCCCGTGGCAATTCAATATCAAAAACACCTGCTAATTTCAGGGCACTCACCACGCTTGCTTCGTCAGGGAAACGCCTTGCAATACGTCCAGCTCCCACAATGCCCATTCTGATATTTTCATCTTGTTCTTCGCGCAGCATTGTTGATGAAATACCTTCTGTACGTGGAAGATAGACCACTTCACAAAACTCGTTCAGGTAGTCGAACTTTCCCACCCAGTCGGAGCCCACAGTGAAGATGTCAACGTCGTATTTCTGTATGTCGTCAATCTTCTGACCCACATAATCCTCAATAATGATTTTGTCTGCTAGGCCTGTAGCCTTGACGGCCTCTACGCGCTCTAAGACATTGTTCTTGACATTCAACTTGCCGCGCTCTCGGTCAAAGTTGTCATTTGTAACACCCACAATGAGATAGTCGCCAAGTGCTTTTGCACGTCGCAGCAGGTTGATGTGACCTTGGTGTAACAGGTCGTAAGTTCCGTATGTTATTACTTTTTTCATAGTAAGTTTGGTTTTTCTTTCCAGTTATGCGCTTACCTCCAATAGAATCGGCAAAGATTATGTCTTGGCTCTTGTTCTTCAATTGGGGGCAGCTGCATGTAGTCGCCATATTTGTGACGCATAAGATGGTCATATCCGTTACACACTGACATGGGTGTTCCTTCAAAGGAAAAATCCACAGTGGATTGATAGTCTTCCATCGGAATGTATTCGCGCAATCCGAACGTTATGAAAGCATAATTACAGAAATGCTTCGTTGCTCCCCACTTGATGCGCTTGCAGTCTTCTATGTATTTCTTGTTCATCAAATGAATGTTGCGGAAACGATTGTTTAGAAATAGCTTTTTGTATGCTAATTTTACTTTCTTGTATAAGGTGGTGGCGGCAGAGAACGAAGAGTGAGCTGAACGTGCATAGCACCCTTGAAGCCATCTTCTACGCATGTTCTTGATACTTCGCTCTGCCTCACGCTCATCGTCTGGTGCTCCATCAAGCGGAAAGATGTCAATCCACACGCCCGTTGCCTGATTGCACCAGGGCAACCTGTCTTCAGTGACCAGTGTGCGCTGCATTTCGCATAGCCGTGAAAATGCCAGATAGCATTCCTCACTGCCCGACGCAAATAATTTATAGCCGTGCTTTGACTGGTAAGTGCTGATAAACCGCTCATAGTCAGGACGCGGCATGGCAACATCCACATCGTCGTCCCAGGGAATAAAACCACCATGCCGAACTGCCCCTATCATGGTACCGCCGTAGAGCGTGTAGTTGATGTTATTCTCCTTGCAGAAAGTGTGTACATCTAAAAGCAATTCAAGGCTTACAGTCTGAATGTCTTTGATTGACATTTCATTAAGCGTCGGGGAATTGTCGTTCTTTGTCATGGTTCTACTTAGAGTACGCCTATAGTTCGTATGCCGATTTTACAGGGAATTTCTTTTCGAATTCCTCTTTTAGCACACGCTGTATGGGTACAAAGTCGTTGTCTGTACAAAAATGACAGTCGTTCAGGCAAAGTGATTTTGTTTTTTTGTTGTGCAGCGCCTCTGCCATGCGATGCACATTTTCTTTTCTTATTTGAATCTTATTAATGCCGTGCAAGTTGACTGGATAAAACTTATTAGATGCAAACTGCCAATAACGAAAAAAATAGATTGTCAAAGACGACTCTTCCCTAAACCGTGTACAGCTTGAGCGAAGCAATTCAGGCTCTGCTTTCCATGCGTCTTCGAATATCGTCTTGAGATATGGTTGCTCCACATGACGGGTTTTGAAACCCACAAAGCGCTCAAAGCGGTAACAAGTAACAAGCAAGCTGATCAGAACGCCAGAGAAACCTAAATGAGGGCCAAACCAACGGCGTAACGACTTGCTGATGACAGCCGGACGACGGAAGTGTCCATTGACTACGCTCACACTTGCCAAAAGCGAAAGAAAAGTATTATAACGGTCTTCTGGGGTATAACGGGCCACATTGAAAACAGTTTCTTTATTACGGTCGCAGGGCAGGCCCTTTCTGAAATAATACGACGGTTTGACGGGTTGGTTAAGGTAGCAGTCGTCATTGAAATACACAAAGTGTTCCGACAGACCGGGAATCTTGTGCATGTACAGTTCGATAGTTCGCGAGTTAAATGTGGGCAGCAGTTCATGTGGAATGTAGTCCTCATGCTTTACGAGTACCAGCTTTGGGTGATTCGGGTTTATCCATTTCGGGAAGGTGCCGTTGGTAACCAGAAACACTTTGTTTACCCACGGAGCATATTGCTCAACAGCACGAAACCAGAAATGAAACAAGTCCCACTCACGAAAACGTGCCCTGCCTGTGTCAGCCTGCGAATCATCCCCTTTATATCGGCTGTAATCCTTCTGCCACTCTGGGTCATTAGAGTCGAGCCATGTTACCACAAAATCAATTTTCGTATTATCCATTTGAATAGAAAATGTCCGTACTAACTTACAACCGTTTTATAATAAAGTGTATAGAGCCGGTATTTAAGCATCCAGAACTTCAGATTTTCTTTCAGCGACTCGTTGAGTCGTCGTTTTTTGAAGAAACGAGCTATCTCGTCTGTCTTTCGTGCTTTTTCCAATTCCACTCCGAAAGCTTTGGCACTATTTACATTCGGTGCGATGCGCTGCTTGATGGTGAGGTAGATGGACTTCCAGATGCGCATGTCTAACTGCTCGCCTAACAGATTGTCGGAATCCACCTTCCGGTAGCGTCGCCAGCACTCAGCCTGCATCTCCCAGATGGAACTGTCGTAGCGCTTACTCACTTGTTGCGGGTGCTGCACATAGTAATACAGTGGTTCGTGCATGACGTAGAGTCTCTGCGCATGGTAGAGCATGTGAAACAGGGCTATTTGGTCTTCTGCAAACCACAGTCCGCGGCCCTGCAACAATGCTTCGCCCACCAGACTGCGCCTCATCAGCTTGCCCCACAAGTAGATGGCCATGCCGTTTGCGCGGGTGTTCTTGTCGTAAAGCAGACACTCGCTTATGGCTTTCCTGATAGCATCCTTGTTGTAGAGTCCACGCATGGTGTGACGTTCTTTTTTCTGTCCTTGCTGCATCACGTTGAAATGGCCACACGCCACAATGTCGGCATCAAACTCAATGGCCATGTTCAGCATTGATTCAACCAGCGTGTTGGCCACATAATCGTCGGCATCCACAAATGTCACATAGTCACCTGTACAATGCTCAAAGGCCGTGATGCGCGCTTCTGCCACACCAGCGTTTTCTTTGTGGATTACCTTCACACGTGAGTCAGACGCTGCCAAATCGTCGCAGACCTGTCCGCTCCCGTCAGTGCTGCCGTCATCAACCAACACCAATTCTATGTCACGGTGACTCTGGCCTGTCAGCGACGTCAAGCATTGCCGCAGATACTCGCCAGCATTATAGACAGGAACCAAGATTGATACCAGCATGTTTCTACTTTTTTATTACTCTTTCCAAGAACTCCATGCTCCGGCGCCGTTCGTCCGCCAAGGCGGCGTATGGGTCGTAGTTTTCATAGTCTATGTCTTCCACATTCGTGAAGTCTGCGTCGTAACCCACAATGCGGCTTTCCATGCCTGCCTTGATGAGGAGGTCCTGCACACGCACGTTGCCCACTTCAGGGTCAACCACACAATAGAACTGTTTCTTGAACATCAGTGCAAAAGCCGTACCGTGGAACGAAGAGGTGACCACATAGCTTGCATCCTTTAAATATGACAAGTAGTCGTCGGGGCCAAACCCGTGCAGCGCATCTTTCATGGAGCCCGTATCAGCATAAATGCGGATAAGCACCAGGCTCAGGCCCATGCGTTCAGCTAAGCGTTTGGCAACCCTGCCCACCTTGCGCTTGTCCCAGAACTCAACGGCGTAGGCCACCACATAGTTTTTTGTGTGCACCTTGTGGCACAAGGCACTCCAGCGCTCAGCTGGTAGCAGCAGGGTGGGGTCGAGTACCGGCACCACTGGCATGTCCGTCAGTTTGCTGATGCGCTCCTGCAACGAATTCTCGCGCACGCTAAGTGCACAAAAGTTGCGGAGCAGTGTGCGTATGCGCTCCGTCTGTTCTTTGTCAATAGGCAGTGCTTTGCTGCCCGCGCTTACTGCCCACGATGCTATGCGTGTGTGCTGAGCTGCAGCCGTGTTCCCCCAAAACATGTCGTCGAAACCACCGGTTAGCTGCAGGTTCCACAACTGGTCGCTGCCCGCGAGCACAAGGTCGTACTCATTCAGTTTGCGCGTTTTGGGTGCCACATTCAGATGCTTACGGTTGAACCGGCTGAATGCACGGCGTTGCAGCCAGAAAAGAATAGGGGAGAGCAGGTAGCGCTTCTTGCGTTTCTTCAGCAGTACGCCAAGGTGGAAGCGCATATTGTCATAATAACTCTCCACAGCCTCGTTGCGGTAGTCAATCAGTTCCGCCTCATGGCCCATGTCGCACAACAGCGTCTGCGTTGCGTAGGCCTGCAGCACCGCACCGTGGTTAATGGCATTATGAAATGTCAGAATACCTATTCTCATTTCCTTTTTTCCACAACTCTTTTTGTCCTCAATTCCCTCTCACCTTTTTGCTGCGCTCAAGGCACTTCTCCTTTACTCTTTTACTCCTGGTAGAATCATACTACGGCACACATTATATGACACAATAATAGCTCACGGTCGATATGTTCTGTTTTTTAAAACCGACCGTGTAGCACATCATACTGAGCCATAAAACGCATGCAGCAAGGGATGCAAACTCCACGTGGGAACACTCAAGGTTCGCAGATTCTACCAATGCCTCGCTCACATTGCATTGCAAAGGTACGGCTATTTTTGCAATAACGCAAACAATTCTGCGTAAAAAACCGCCACATCAACCATTTCTCTACACTTTCGCTCCTTAATCAAGCTGTTTTTTCCTGTTTCTTGATTCTGAACAGTAATTTTCGGCCATTTCTCCGCTGTTTTTTCACTGTTCATATTCTCTATGACACACCGATTTTACATATCTTCCACCACAACCCGTAACTCCTGCCCCGTAACTCTATGCTTCGCATTTCTGATGCTAAATGTTATTGTTATAAACCTATACTTTACGCTCAAATTTTCTAGAAAATTACAACGTAAAGTGTAATGCTGTTTTTATCATGTTAATATTGACGATAACAAAGCTTTGCTTTATGCATAAATTTTCTAGAAAATTTCAACGTAACTCTGAGAGTTGTTATTCCAAAGTATGGGTTAATGAGATTAATTAGTTCGTTTGTACTGCAAAAGCAGGACTTCACAGCTGTAAAAACAATTCTCATCATCAGCAAAGTATTGCTTTACCTCTGCACATCTGCGAACAAAATATCCCGCGAGCTTGATGGTGAGTCGCTTTTTTTGTCCGAAAATATTTGCGTGTTTAGAAAAATAATATTATCTTTGCGACATATATGCGCTTTTCAGCAAGTTTGACCCTAAATACTAATATTAAAATATACGTACCATGACACAATCCAAACAATCTGCCAATGGCGGAAACGCGCGCAACTATGACGCGTTTCTGGCCGACATCAAAAGTTTTGTACCCGCCGACAACATCTACACCGACGAGCTCCGGACTCTTGGATGGGGCACCGACGCGAGTTTCTACCGCCAGATTCCCAAGGTGGTGGTGCGCAGCGACAACGAGGAGCAGGTGGCCAAAATTATTGGAGCCTGCAAGCGCCACAAGCTACCCTTTACATTCCGCGCCGCAGGCACATCTTTGTCGGGCCAGAGCATCAGCGACTCTGTGCTCATTGTGGCCGGCAAACATTGGGAAGCCTACGAGATAGGCCCTAACCAGGACACCATACGCATGCAGCCGGGCATTGTGGGCTCGCGGGTGAACGAGATTCTTAAGCCTTACGGACGTGTGTTCCCGCCCGACCCAGCCAGTATCGGCTCGGCAATGGTGGGCGGCATTGTGTGCAACAACGCCTCGGGAATGAACTGCGGCGTACATGCCAACAGCGACCGTATGCTGGTAAGTGCGCGTCTGGTGCTGACCGACGGTTCGGTGGTTGACACAGGCGATGAGAAGAGCAAGGAAGATTTCCGAAAGACACATCCTGCATTTATCCAGCGCATTGAGGACCTGCGCGACCGAGTGCGTGCAGACAAGGAACTGGCAGACCGCATTGCGAAGAAATACAGCATTAAGAATGTTACAGGTCTGAACATCCGTCCGTTGATAGCCTACGACGACCCGTTCGACATCATGGCCCACTGTATGGTGGGAAGCGAGGGCACTCTGGCATTTGTCTCCGAGGTCACCATGAAGACGCTCTACGACTATCCGTTCAAGGCCTCGGCCATGGTGTATTTCCTCACCATGAAGGAGAGCTGCGAGGCGGTGGTGGCCATGAAAAAACTGAAGGCAGGCGATGAGGACCTGAAGATGAGTGCCGAGCAGCTGATGGTGAAGAGTGCCGAGATGCTGGACTACATGTCGCTCAACTCGGTTGACGACCCTGTCTATCTGCAATACAAGAAAGACGTTGATGCAGGCAAGATAGAGGGCGTGGAGCCAGGCGACTATCACAACCTGACGGCCATACTCACTGAGACAAAGGCGAAGACCCATGAGCAGCTGCTGGAGAAGATTGAGAAGATCAAAGAGTGCCTGGGACAGTTCAGCCTATACATTCCCGCTGAATTCACCGAAGACCCGAAGGTATATGGCAAGTACTGGGCCATCCGTTCGGGCATCTTCCCCTCTGTAGGCGGTACGCGTCCAGTGGGCACGTCGTGCCTCATCGAGGACGTTGCATTCCCCATCGAATGTCTGCCCGAGGCAACGGTGAAATTGCAGAAGCTGATAGCCGACCATGGCTATTCTGATGCTTGTATCTATGGACATGCATTTGAAGGTAATTATCACTTCATCTTAAACCAAAGCTTTAAGAGCGAGGCAGAGGTGAAACGCTACGAGGAAATGATGCGTGCAGTGGCAAAGCTTGTGGTGGAGGGATACGACGGCTCGCTGAAAGCTGAGCACGGCACAGGACGCAATATGGCTCCGTTTGTGCGCTACGAGTGGCGCGACAAAGCCTATGAGGTGATGAAGGAGCTGAAGGACATTTTCGACCCCGAGGGACTGCTGAATCAGGGCGTGATTTTCAACGACGACCCCGAGTGCTTCATCAAGTGCCTGAAGCCGCTGCCTGTGCTCGACTTTGACTTCGACCGTGTGCCCGACGGAGGACATTACCTCAGCGACCCAAGCCTTTCTACAGCCAAAGCCACCATTGAAGCTGTGAAACGCGCCAACAAGTGCATAGAATGCGGATTCTGCGAAGTGAACTGCATGTCGTGCGGACTCACTCTTTCGTCGCGTATGCGTATTGCCGTGCAGCGAGAGATTCGCGAGCTGGAGAACACGGGAGAGAATCCGGAGCGTGTGGCAAAGCTCAAGAAACAATACAAATACTACGGCGACCAGACCTGTGCCACCGACGGACTGTGCTCAACTTCATGCCCAATGAAAATCAACACCGGTGAACTGACGCACCTCATCCGCCAGATGGACATGCTCAACAACAAGACGGGCTATAAGGTGGGCGAATTTGCCGCCAACCACATGGCAGGCATCAAGTCGGGTCTGCGTGTAGTGCTCGACGTGGCTCACTTAGGACACATTACGCTGGGCTCAACGGCCATGAGTGCTGTGTGTCGAGGCATGAACAAGATGGGACTGCCGCTTTGGACCACGGCCATGCCAAAGAAGAAATCGCAGCCTAAGCCTGGCTCGCATGTGGGACAGGCAGAGAAAGAGGACTTGAAGGTTGTTTATTTCCCCAGCTGCATCAACCAGACCATGGGCCTTTCAAAGGAAGCCCCTGTAGAGCGTCCGCTTGTCGATGAGGTATGCCAGCTGCTGAACAAAGCGGGCTATGAAGTGATATTTCCTGAGAATATGGACCGCATGTGCTGCGGACAGATTTGGGAAAGCAAGGGAATGCTCGACATTGCCGACCGTAAGAGTGCGGAACTGGAGGAAGCCCTGTGGAAAGCATCCGAGCAGGGACGCTATCCTGTGCTTTGCGCTCAGAGCCCGTGTCTGCACCGCATGAAGAAAGTGATGAAACGCATGAAGCTCTATGAGCCGGCAGAGTTTATCATGGTGTATCTGAAAGACAGGCTTGACTTCCATCCCATTGACCGCCACGTGGCGCTCCACCTGACCTGCTCCACGCGTGAGATGGGCGTTGCCGACGACCTGATAGCCCTGGCCCGCCTGTGCAGCACCAATGTCTATCTGCCCGAAGGCGTAGGCTGCTGTGGCTTTGCCGGTGACCGAGGCTTCACCTTCCCCGAGATGAACAAGTATGCCCTGCGCAAGCTGCGGCCGCAGATAGAGAAGAACCACATTGAGGTGGGCTACTCTAACAGCCGTACCTGTGAGATTGGCTTGCAGACCAATACGGGCATCCCGTATATGAGCATTGTTTATCTCGTCAACGAATGTACGACGAAGAAGGAGGGTGTATAGGAGTAAAGAGGAATATTATAGATGACTATGAAGCTGAGAAATAATTGGCTTTTATGGATGCTGTTTTGTTCTGTTGCTGTAATGGCGCAGGACAAAACAGCCTTTGTTGACCCGTTCATTGGCACAGGTGGGCACGGACATGTGTTTCTCGGGGCCAATGTGCCGTTCGGGTTCGTGCAGGTAGGCCCCACAAATCATACGCGTGGCTGGGACTGGTGCTCAGGCTACCATGTGTCCGACTCGGTGTTGGTGGGCTTTAGTCACACACACCTCAGCGGTACGGGCTGCGGTGACCTGGGCGACGTGGCATTCCTGCCCGTGAAAGACGAGCAGACGCACGAGTTGGTGTTCAGTCATCAGGATGAGCGTTGCCGTCCTGGTTATTACTCGCTGCGCATTCGTTTTGCTGACGGTGGGGATGTGCTCACAGAGCTGACAGCCACAGAGCGTACGGCATTTCACCGCTACTCGTTCTCAAAGGACATTGACACCGCCCGCATTGCCATAGACCTGAAGTGGGGTGTTGGGTGGGACCGTGTTACAGCATGCGCCATCCGTCAGGAAAGTGCGCGCATGTTGACGGGTTACCGACATTCCACGGGATGGGCTGACAACCAGAAATTGTTTTTCGTGGCTGAGTTTTCCGAAGATGTTCAGCTGAAGCCGCTCAATGGCGACTCGCTGTCTGTGGTTGTGTTCAGAAACGTGAAGCCCATGCTGGTGAAGGTGGCGCTCTCGGCAGTGAGCATCGACAATGCGCGTGAGAACCTGAAAACCGAGAATCCATCGTGGAATTTTGAGTCTGTTTGCGAACAGGCAGACAAGTCCTGGGAGCAGCAACTCGCGAAGATTCATGTCAACACCCATGACCAACAGTTGAAGAAGGTTTTCTACACCTGTCTGTATCACACCATGGTTGCTCCCTCGGTGTTCAACGATGTGAACGGCGACTACCGGGGCTCAGACGGTGAGGTGCATCATGGAGATTTCACCAACTACACTACCTTCTCGTTGTGGGACACCTACCGTGCTGCACATCCTTTAGCCACTATCATCCATCCCGAACGTCAGCAAGACTTTGCCGCCACCATGCTCCACATCTATCAGGAGCAGAAGACATTGCCCGTGTGGCATCTTATGGGATGCGAGACCAACTGCATGGTGGGCAATCCGGCTATTCCAGTGTTGGCCGATCTTATTCTAAAGGGCTTCAGCGTTGACCGGCGGTTGGCCATTGAGGCCATGGAACGTTCTGTAGGCTCACACAAACGGGCTAATGCGTTGCTGCGCCAGTATGGCTATATTCCCTACGAAATGGACAAGGAAAACGAGTCTATTGGCAAAGGAATGGAGTATGCCATAGCCTACGGATGTGCGCTGAAAGTAGCCCCGGAGAACAAGAATTTCAGACAGTGGGCTGCGTCTTATAAGTCCTATTTCGACCCATCTACAGGCTTTATGCGCGCCAGGGATGAGAATGGGCGTTTCCGTCCAGAATTTGACCCCTTTGCAGCTGAACTGAACCACATCAAAGATTACACCGAGGGCAACGCCTGGCAGTACATCTGGCTTGTACCCCACGATGTGAGCGGGCTGGTTAGCTTGTTTGGCGGAGAGCGTGCCTTTACTGCAAAACTTGACTCGTTGTTTGTCGTTACGGGTGACTTGGGCAAGGATGCGCCGCCTGACATTACAGGTCTCATCGGCCAGTATGCCCACGGCAACGAGCCCAGCCACCACATTGCATACCTCTACAATTATGTTGGCCAGCAATGGAAAACGGCAGCCATGGTGCGGCGCATCATGCGCGAACTTTACCACACGGGCATCGACGGTCTGTGCGGCAACGAGGATGTCGGGCAAATGTCAGCCTGGTACATTCTTTCTGCTTTGGGCATCTATCAGGTTGACCCTGCTGGCGGCCGCTTTGTGTTGGGCTCCCCTTTATTTGACGATGTGTCTGTGAATGTGGGCGAGGGAAAACAGTTCCGAATCGTAGCCCACAACAACAGCCCCGAGAACATCTATATTCAGCGGGCCGTGCTCAATGGCAAGCCCTATACCCGTTCTTACATAGACTTCAAGGACTTCCATCGTGGCGCAACGCTCGAACTGTATATGGGCAGCCGTCCTTCACGCTTTGGTACAGCGAAGAAAGACAGACCGTGAGGCCCTTTGCACCCCGTGGGGAGTTTTTCATAAACAGTTGAGGAGAATAAGCCTAAACTCAGGGAACTCTGCACCTCTATGTGCGAAAGCAGAGAAGAGAAAAGTATTTGAGTAGATGAAAAAAGGATTTCTTTATCTGTTTGTCTGCGTTATGTCGTCAGTTTTGGCCCATGCGCAAGCATTACCGCAAGACCATCTGGTCTCGCGCCGCCCGCCTGTGGAAAAGCGGCTGTTCCGCTCCGAGGTGGTGGAGCGTAAGATAACATCCATGAAAAAACTGCTGAAAGCCCAGCCTTATCTTGCCTGGATGTTTGAGAACTGTTTCCCCAACACCCTCGACACTACCGTCAGTTATCAGAAATTGGACGGAGAAGACGACACGTTTGTCATTACAGGCGACATTCATGCCATGTGGCTGCGCGACTCGGCGGCCCAGGTGTGGCCCTATCTGCCTCTCTGTGCAGAAGACCCACGTCTGAAAGCACTCATTCGTGGCGTTATACTACGCCAGTTGCGCTGCATCCATTTCGACCCCTATGCCAACGCCTTCAACCTCAATCCCACGGGCAGCGAGTGGGAGAGCGACCTCACGGACATGAAGCCCGAACTGCACGAAAGGAAGTATGAGATTGACTCGCTTTGCTATCCGGTGCGCTTAGCTTACGCCTACTGGAAGGCAACGGGAGACGACAGCATCTTTGGCGAGGCATGGACGCTGGCCGTGCACGACATTCTCCGCACCTTTCGCCAGCAACAGCGCAAAGACGGCAACGGCCCCTACCGTTTCATGCGCAGAACCGAGCGTGCCACAGACACCACGCAGAACGACGGCTACGGCCATCCTGTTCGTCCCGTGGGACTCATTGCCTCGATGTTCCGCCCTTCAGACGATGCTTGCATCTTTCCTTTTCTCATTCCCAGCAATTTCTTTGCTGTCAGCATCTTAAAGAAAGTGTCCGAGATTGAACTGTACCGTCAGAACACCGCATTGTCTGCCGATGCGCTGGCCTTGGCCGACGAAGTGGAAAGGGTGCTGCAAACCTATGCTGTATGCAACCACCCCAAGTATGGAAAAATCTATGCCTACGAGGTTGACGGCTATGGCAACAAACTGCTCATGGACGATGCCAACGTGCCCAGTCTGCTTGCCTTGCCCTATATTGCAGACGTGCCCGTTGAGGATGCGGTTTATCAGAACACACGCCGTTTTGTGCTCAGCAAGGACAACCCCTATTTCTTCAGTGGAAAGGCAGGCGAGGGGATAGGCGGCCCGCACATCGGCCCAGGCTACGTTTGGCCCATGAGCATTATCATGCGCGCCCTGACAAGCACCGACAAGGCCGAAATAGACCGCTGCCTGCAGATGCTTCAGCATACCGACGGTGGAACAGGCTTCATGCACGAGAGTTTCCACTGCGACGATGCCAGCCGCTTCACCCGCAAATGGTTTGCATGGGCCAATACGCTGTTTGGCGAACTGGTGCTGCGGGTGTATGACAAACAAAAGCCCTAGCCTTACAAATCGTAGATTTCAACGGCTTTTTGCCACAATTCTGGTAGCCTGCTGATGTCGTCTGTAGAGACGGTAACAGAATTGTCTGTACCCTTGAGCGTGTATTTGTTGCTGACACCGTTGTTACCATACGCCTCAGGCCCTGAGACAACTGTCAGATGCTCGCTTTTCTTCAGTTTGTTTCCTTCCCATGTGCTCAGCGTGATGTCAAAGGCAAAGGCCGAACTGCTGCCGCCCTCAAACACGCATTTCGATTCGGGGCACAGCATGAATCCCTGCAGCGTGGGTTCGCTCAGTGTGCCCACGCGCTCAAACTCCTGCTTCTCATTGTTCCAGAGCAACAACGTGCTGTAGGTGCGCGACTCTCCCGGACCAATGAAAATGTCGGTGAAACCGTCGAAATTCGCATCCATGAAGTAGATGGGCACCTCTCCGCCAGCCGCCACCAAACCGCCCTCTTTGTCGCTGATGGTCTGCAGTTCCTTGCCGTCGTAGCAGATAACAGCTTCGTCGTTGTCCTCAGAAAGTTTCACGCTGAGATGCTTGTCTGTAGTCGGGCACTGGCTCAGGGTAATCAGGCCCGCTGCGTTGGGGTTGATTTCCGGTGCCGTCATGTCGGGCTGTTCTGCCGCCTCATTTTCTTGCGTGGCCGTCTGAACAATGGTGTCATTCGGTTCAGACACCTGCAGTGCTGCCGTGGTGTTCTTGCTGTTGCATGCGCACAAGATAGCTGCGCCTGCCAGGAGTAGGAAATACTGTTTTTTCATGTGTGTAATAAATAAGTTGATTTTTGTGCAAAAATAACGAAAAAAAACAGTAAAAGTGAGGAAAAAGCCATAGTTTTTAGAAAAAAAGTGCCTTTATTGAAACAATGTGCCAGAAAAAATGCTATTTTTGCAGAAAATATAACTCTATTGAATGTTTAACTAATAAATCTTTTAACATTATGGCAAAGACACCAACCCCCCACATCGGGGCACAGTACGGCGACATAGCCGAAACCGTCATCATGGCAGGCGACCCTTTGCGCGCCAAACTCATGGCAGAGAAGTTCTTGGACAATCCGGTGCAGTTTAATAAGGTGAGAAACATGTTTGGTTTCACGGGCATGCGCGACGGCAAACGCGTCAGCGTGATGGGCCATGGCATGGGCATCCCCTCCATAGCCATCTACACCTACGAACTGTTCAATTTCTACGATGTGAAAACCATCATCCGTGTCGGTTCGGCAGGAGCATTGACCGAGGCCCTGCATCTCGGCGACCTGGTCATCGCACAGGGAGCCTGCACCGACTCCAATTATGCTGCGCAATACCAGTTGCCCGGCACCTTCGCACCCATTGGCGACTTCAGCCTCATCCGTAGTGCGGCAGAGGCATGCGAGAAGTTTGGTTACAACTACAAGGTGGGCAACGTCATGTCTTCCGACGTGTTCTATTCCGACCATCCCGACAATCAGGGCTGGATAAACATGGGCGTGCTGGCCGTGGGGATGGAGATTGCCGCACTCTACATGAACGCCGCCCGCTCGGGCAACCGCGCACTGGGTATCTGCACCATTTCCGACCACCTCATCACAGGCGAGGTGACAACGGCCGAGCAGCGACAGAACACCTTCACCAACATGATGGACGTGGCGTTCTCGCTCATTTAGTTCCAGTTCAGCGTTCAAAAGTCACAAGTTCAGCGTTTAGATTGCTTTTTGATTTGCAAAAGCAATCTAAACGCTGAACTTGTAATTTAATACTTTTCACTTTTTTCCCTGAACTTTTTCAGTTCTGCCAGAATCTCCTCGTTCTGGTCGGTGAGGGTGAGGAGCAGGTTTTTGTATTTTCCGGCTTCCATGAGGCTGACGAGCAGGGGATAGACGGGCATTTCCTTCGTCCAGAAGTCCTTACCGAGGAATACCATGGGACTGGAGAACCCGAATGAGAGGTAGTGGTTCTGCACGGCGTCCTGGAATATCTCCTGCATGGTGCCCGCGCTGCCGGGTGTGTAGATGATGCCTCCGAAAGCGAGTGTCAGGATGCTGTCCTCGCGGATGCTGTTCTCGAAGAACTTGGCGATGTGCGTGGCGAAGGGGGTGGAGGGCTCGTGGCCGTAGAGCCATGTGGGCACTCCGAGGCTCACGTGCTGCTGCTGCGGATATTTCCGCATGACGCGGAAGGCTGTGGCCAGCCATCCCTCGTCCCTGAAAGTCGGGGCACTGGCGAGCATGCTGATGGCGTCGAGCGTATCCTCGGTGCTTCGTCCTGCCATCCATGCGCCCAGGTGGGTTGCCTCCATGGCGCCGGGGCCACCGCCGCTGAGCATGAAGAATCCTTCCTCGGTGAGCCGTTTGCTGAGCATCACTATCTGGCGGAACATGGCGTCGGTGCGCTGCAGGGCGTGCCCGCCCATGATGCCGATGCACAGGCGGCCGTCGTGCTTGTCGAAGAATCGGTCGAGGGCCATGTGTATGCCGTGGTCGTGCAGGGTGCGTGCCAAGGCTTCCTCCACCTTCCTGGCCTGTTTGCCAAGTTGCATGTAGTGCTGATACACCAGCGTGTCGTGGCAGGTGCTGAACGACTGCGGGTCGTCGGGGTTGAAGCCTTCATAGAGGTCGGCTGCGGCATAGAGCCGCTGGCGCGTCACGTCGTAGGGCACCGTACGGAAATAGTCAACGGTGCCTTTCAATTCGTTGAAGTTGGTTGCTGAAATCATCTTTTAATTTTACTATTTTTACAATTTAAATATTTTATTCAAGTATCGCAAGTTAAAAAATAGTTGAGATTAGGTCGCAAAAAAGAGCACAGGGATTTCCGTATGTCGCGGAAATTTTGTAACTTTGAAGTGCTAACAATAAAGTACAAAACTCTATGCTCAGCGACAAAGGTACAAACATTTTTTCAGAGATCGGCAAGTTTTTCAAAGAAAATGATGCCACGAGTGCAATGAATGCGATAATTGACATAACGAAGGCCCTCCGTCTGTCCGAAAAGCGTCTTTTCGGTAGCG
>JAFZSI010000008.1 GCA_017619445.1 Prevotella sp. | reverse complement strand
GTTATTATTATGGGTAATGGTACGTGGGTGTCTCACCCGCGGCAATCGCAACAACTTCGTGTGAAAGCCTGCGGCAACCGCAGGTGAGACACCTGCGTACCATGAATTATTTCAGTCCAAAAGCCTTGGGAAAAGAAGACAGAAAAAGAAAACGTGGACTGATTACTTCGTCTACGTCTCTGAGGTATCGGCAAACACCTATGCACCATATACGAGTAAAAGCCCACGCCGTAACCGACGTGAGCATTAACTTTTACTCTTGGTGCCTCATCTAATTTGCCGATTTTCAGAGACAAGAATACAAAGCTAACGCTTCTGTTTCTATATGTCTAAGTAATGTGTTATGTCATGGGCAATATGTTTAAAAAGTTATTCTATGTTGTGTTTGAATGATTCTTGGGGCAAAGATAAGAAAAGTTTCTGAAAGTTGGTGCACGAAAGGATAGATTTTTTACGCTATCGCTCATCAGCAGGTGTTAGACAATCAGTTTTTCGAGTGCGGGGATGGTGATGCAGCTGCGGCTGAGGACGATGAGGCCCTCGGCGTTCATGGTGTTGAGCTCGCGCGAGAGGTTGAGGCGGCTCTCACCGATGATGCGGGCCAAGGTTTCCATGGTGATGTGGATGGTTTTTGTGCCCGAGGGTCTCAGGCTGTGGGTTTCGGCAAAGCGCACAATCTTTTGGCGAATGGTTTGCGGCTGTATGCGCCACGGTTGCCGCATGAGCTTCTGGCTTTGCGTGCACACGATGTTAAGAAGGTTAAGGCGGAAAATCTCGTAGGTCTGCGAAAGGCGCAACACCTCGCTTTTGTCGAGCCGTATGAAACTGCTGGCGGTGAGGGTGTTGAAAGTGCGGGTGTAGCGCTGCGTGAGTCCGAAGATGCGTTCGGGTTGCAGAACGTCGGGCGCGCTCAGCTGCTCGCTAAGTGTGTAGCCGTGGTCGTCGGCGGTGGCCACGGCCTCCGCTTTTCCGCTGACCATGAAGTAAAGATGTCGGCAGGGCTCGCCTTCGCTCACGACGGTTTTGCCAGCGGCGAACTTCACAAAACCGAATTTGGTTTTGCTGACCACCTCGTCCAGGTCGCTACGGCTCATTCCCTGGAACAGGGGCAATGCAAGCAGGGTGTCGTAGAGCATGGAAAGATTAAAGATTAAAGATTAAAAATGAAAGATTAAGATGGGAAGATATGAGAATTGTCAATTATCAATTGTCAATTATTTTCTTCTTAAGAGCCGGTGAATACCAAACGGCGTTCTTACCTTTTTCATCAGTATAGATGAGATAAACCATCAGTTCGGGATGCTTCTGGAGCACTTTCTGGGCTCCTTCGAACCCCATCACCATGAAGGAGGTGGCGAAGGCGTCGGCCGTGGCGCAACGGTCGGCCAAGACTGTGGCCGACAGGATGCTGTGCTGCACGGGATAGCCAGTCTTAGGGTCAATGGTGTGGGCGTATTTCTTGCCGCCTCGGTAGTAGAAATTGCGATAGTTGCCACTGGTGGCCATGGCGTGGTCGGTGACGTTGAGCACGGTCTGAATCTCGCCTTGGCTGAGCGTGTCGTCGGTGGGCTTTGTCACACCGATGCGCCAGGGCAGCCGCTGTTGGTTGATGCCACTGGTGACTACTTCGCCGCCAATCTCAACCATGTAGTTTTTCACGTCGCGGCTGCGAAGCAGACGGGCCACGGCGTCAACGCCGAATCCTTTGGCAATGGCACTAAAGTCGAGCATCATGCCGGGCTGCTGTTTTTTCAGGAATTGCTTACCGCCGCGCTTCTCGAGCTGCAGTTTCTGGTAGCCGATGATTTGCCGCAGGCTGTCGATGGTTTGTTTCGTGGGCATCTGTTCATGCTTGAAACCAAAGCCCCAAGCGTTGACCAACGGGGCCACGGTGATGTCAAATGCGCCCTCGGTGGCCTCTGAGATGCTGTTGGCCAGCTGATAGACCTCAACGAACATGTCGCTCAGCGCAGGGTTTTCACCCCGATTGATGCGCGCCACGGTGGAGCTGTCGTTGAACATCGAGAACTCGGCGTCTATCTTTTTTAGTTCTGCCTCTATCTGGTCTTTCAGGTTCTTGTCGCATTGATAGGTGGCACTATAGACGGTGCCGAACACCATCCCCGTGTCGTGCTGGTAGGGCATGGCGCGCTGCTGACGGATGATGAGCACGGTGCCAATGACAAGGAAGGCCAGGAAGGCCAATTGCAAGAGATTTTTCTTTTTCATGGTTGTCAGATGTCAATAATCACGTTGAAGGTTCCGCCCAGGCGGGTGCTGCCGTTCTTGCCGAATCCCGGCACATACCAAGCGTTGCCTATGTCGCCTTTGCTATACGACAGCCGCTTTTTGTAACGGGCACTCCATCCTAAGTGGATGGGGCCCCAAATGGAGGCATCGACGCTGAAGACGGCCTCGGCCCAATGGTATTTTCCGCTCACGTCCTCAGCGCCCCAAGGCGATGTGCCGCCCCAGTAGGTGTCTTTGATGTCGGGATGGCTGTAAGAGGTCTTGAAGTTGGTGTAAGCATAGCGAACGCCGACATAGATGCGATACTTGTCGTGCTTGTTCTTCATCAGGTTGAAGTCGATGCCCACACGACCGTAGGGGGCATTGGTCTTGGTGCTGATGAGCGTCACCTCATCGTTGTGCTCGCCCTTGCCGTAACCCAGTTCGAAAATGGGAAACCATCGGTCTTTTAGGTTGATGCGCAGGGCAGCCTCATACTGGCCGTAGTCGCCCACGAAAAGCTGCAAAGGCCCCACCAGGTCGGCTGACACGGCAAAGCCATTGAAGAAGGGCACCGAGTCGGTAGGCTCAACCTGGACGACATTCTCGTCTGCCTTCTCTTGCGCCTGATTTTGTGCTTTTCCTTGTGTCTGACCCTGTGCTTGCGCTTGCCACGCGAACAGCATCAGTATGCTAAAAACCAATATGGAGATATAGTTTGAAATGCTTCTTCTGGGAGTCATAATCTACAGTCTTATGGTTGATAACAATAGAGTCGATGATGTTGTGGGTTGACCACACGTCGGTGATGGTGTGGAAATAAGTAGCGGCGCAGTCAACTGTCTCAAAGTGTGGCTTGTCCTCTTTGGTTACGCGGATGGTGTCGATGTATTCTTCTTCTTTGTTCCAGTAAATCAGGTAGAATTCGTCCTCGCGTTGGTTGTTGCTCATGGTGAGCGAGAACATGTGTTTTCCGCTGATACGGTTGATGAGCACGGTGTCTTCGAGCGGACTCTTTCGGTTGATGACGATGCTCAGCGAGTCCTCCAGGGCGATGGAGTCGCCACGATAATTGTAAATGCAATAATTGGCTTGCACCTTATTGTTGAGCGGACAGTCGATGGACGAACAGGCCGCCAATAGGATAATAAATGAAAAAAGTACAAAAAAGAAGGGTGTCCGTTTCATTTACGATTTTGTTTTATACTGTTTTCAATTCTGTAGTTCAGCAGTTCTGACGGTTGTTCAGAACACTGTCAACACACAAACTCCTAACCCACCTATAGTGTTTCTTCAATCTGATAGTCGTTGCGGTTTGAGGAAGAACGGCTGATGAGGTCGCCCAGGAAACCGGCAAGGAACAACTGTGTGCCGATGAGCATGGTGGTGAGCGATATGTAGAACCACGGAGAATCGGTGATGAGCCGCTGCGGAATGCCGTTGGCCAGACAATAGAGTTTGTCGGCTCCCAGGATGACTACAGCCACGAAACCTATGAAAAACATGATGCTGCCCAAGAATCCGAACACGTGCATGGGCTTCTTGCCGAAGGTGCTGAGAAACCAGAGTGTGAGCAGGTCGAGGTAGCCGTTGACAAAACGGTTGAGGCCCATGAACTTCGATGAGCCGTATTTGCGCGCCTGATGCTGCACCACTTTCTCGCCAATCTTGTCGAAACCTGCGTTTTTGGCAAGATAGGGAATGTAGCGGTGCATTTCGCCATACACTTCAATGTTTTTCACAACGTCTTTACGATAGGCTTTCAGACCGCAATTGAAGTCATGCAGGTTCTTGATGCCGCTGATTTTTCGAGCGGTGGCATTGAAGAGCTTGGTGGGCAGGGTCTTGGAAATGGGGTCGTAGCGTTTCTGCTTGTAACCGCTCACCAGGTCATAGCCTTCCTTGGTAATCATGTCGTAAAGACCGGGAATCTCGTCGGGGGAGTCCTGCAAGTCGGCATCCATGGTAATCACCACATCGCCTTGCGCTTCCTTGAAACCACAGTAGAGGGCAGGGCTCTTGCCATAATTGCGGCGGAACTTGATGCCGCGCACATGGTCAGACTGCTTGCTCAGCTCGCTGATAATCTCCCACGAGCGGTCGGTCGAACCGTCGTTGACGAATATCACTTCGTAACTGAAATGGTGTTCCTGCATCACACGCTCAATCCATGCGTAGAGCTCGGGCAGCGATTCGTCCTCGTTGTATAAGGGTATAACTACTGAAATGTCCATGATGGTTGTTTGATTTGTTCTAAACACTTTTGTCTGCTTCAATCTTCCTTCCGCGCGTTACCCACGCAATGGCAATGCTTACCACAAACCCTGTGATGATATTCATAGAAAGAAAATAGAGCGACCAGTCAATGGGGCGCATCGAGCGCATTTGGGATATGGAGTCCTTCACCTCGGCTTCGGGATACTTGCCTGCAATGAGCATCTGTTCAATCTGGTCGAGCATAGTCATCAGGAAATTCCCCTTGTCGATATAGGCGAAATAAACAAACTGAGCCAACGCCAACAACAGCGCGGCATAGAAAAACATGGAAGTGGAGTAAATGTAACCACCCCAGAAGCTCAGCTCACCTTCGCGGATGCGGTCGCGGAAAGTGCGTATGCGACGGATGATAAAAAATGGGGTCAGCAAGGCAAATGCCAGTCCAAGCGTACCCATTAGCGGCACTTTCTGTCCAAGAACTGAACAAAAGAAACTCGCTATCCACATGATGCCCAAAAAGGCACCGTCGTTGCGGGCAAATGCTCGTAGTTGAGTATATTCTACAGAGGTCATTTCAAATAATTAAGTGCTGCAAAGGTACGAAAAAGATTAAAGACTAAAGATGAAAGATGAAATATTTTTGAGAAAGGTTGCCTAAAAATGTTAAATTCAACTTTTTTTCATTGTTCATTCGTTAAAATTCTTTCATTCGTTGTCGCTTTCATCTTTTCTTTGTACCTTTGCAGCCGGATTTTTGAAAAGATCCGTCCGTTATAGGGGATTTGTTGTCGTTATTAGCGATTTGCAATCCACTTTTCGGTGAAAACACGGGTAAGTCCCGTACGGCCAGCTCCCTTCGAATCCTCCAGGACGGGAACGTAGCAAAGGTAGTTGGTTGTAGCGGCGCGATACGGGTAGCTTGCCCACCCGCCTCTTTAGCTCAGTTGGCCAGAGCACGTGATTT
>JAFZSI010000051.1 GCA_017619445.1 Prevotella sp. | reverse complement strand
TGCTCTTGTGCAGCTGGGACAGAAAGAGTTGCTCATCGACTGTCAGGGCAATTGGGGCAACATTCTCACGGGCGACGACGCTGCCGCAGGACGCTACATTGAAGCACGCCTGTCGAAGTTCGCCCTCGACGTGGTATTCAATCCCAAGACCACGGAGTGGAAGCTCAGCTATGACGGCCGCAACAAAGAACCTATCACTCTGCCCGTGAAGTTCCCGCTGCTGCTGGCACAGGGTGCCGAGGGCATAGCCGTGGGTCTGTCGTCCAAAATCCTGCCTCACAATGTCAACGAGCTGTGCGAGGCCGCCGTAGCCTATCTTCACGACGAGCCCTTTCAGCTCTTTCCTGACTTCCCCACGGGCGGAAGCATTGACGTGTCGAAGTACAACGACGGCCAGCGCGGAGGCGTGGTACGCGTGCGTGCAAAGATTGAGAAACGCGACCCCAAGACACTGGCCATCACCGAACTGCCTTTCGGCAAGACCACCGGCTCGCCGCAGAAACCCAGCCAGTTCATAGACACCATACTGAAAGCTGCCGAGAAGGGGAAAATCAAGGTGCGTAAAGTGGAGGACATGACCGCCGCAGGCGTGGAGATACTCATTCACCTGATGCCGGGCGCCAGTTCTGACAAAACCATCGACGCCCTTTATGCCTGCACGGACTGCGAGGTTAGTATCTCACCTAATTGCTGTGTCATCGACGACAACAAGCCTTCTTTCCTCACCGTCAGCGAGGTGCTGCGCCGCAGCGTCGATAACACCAAAGAGCTACTGCGCAAGGAACTGCTCATTCGTCGCGGTGAGCTAATGGAGGCTCTGCACTTCGCCTCCCTGGAACGCATCTTCATAGAAGAGCGCATCTACAAGGGCAAGCCCTTCGAGAACGCGCAGAGCACCGACGAGCTGTGCAACTACATCGACGAGCGTCTGACACCATTCTACGAGTCGTTCGTGCGCGAAGTGACAAAGGACGACATACTGCGTCTGCTCGAAATCAAGATGCAGCGCATCGCCAAGTTCAGTAAGGACAAGGCAGACGAGGCCATAGCGCGCATGAAGGACGAGATTGCCGGCATAGACCGCGACCTGGCGAACATCGTGGAGGTCACAGCAAACTGGTTCCGCTTCATTCAGGAGAAATATGGCAAAGACCATCCGCGCCTCACCGAAATCCGCAATTTCGACAGTATCGAGGCCAGCAAGGTCGTCGAGGCAAACCAGAAACTCTACATCAACCGCGAAGAAGGCTTCATCGGTACCGGCCTGAAAAAGGATGAGTTCGTGTGCAACTGCTCGGACATTGACGACGTCATCATTTTCTACAAGGACGGCACTTACAAGATTATCCGAATCGGAGAAAAGGTGTTCGTAGGCGAGACGGAACGCTCGAAGGCCGAGAAACGCAAGTGCCAGATTATGCACGTGGCCATATTCAAGAAGGGCGACACGCGAACCATCTACAACTGTGTCTATCGCGACGGCAAGACAGGTGCATACTACATCAAACGCTTCAACGTAACCGCAATAACGCGCGACCGCGAGTATGACCTCACACAGGGCAAGCCTGGCAGCCGAGTAGTTTACTTCACAGCCAACCCCAATGGCGAAGCCGAAGTGATAAAGGTGAGCTTCAAACCAGTGCCGAAACTGAAACGCATGGCTATGGACAAGGACTTCAGTGAGGTAATGATCAAGGGCCGCGCCAGCATGGGCAACCTGCTCACGCGCCTCGACGTGGAGCGCATAGGGCTCAAGAGCCACGGCACAAGCACCCTCGGCGGGCGCAAGGTGTGGTTCGACTGGGACGTGCGACGCCTCAACTACGACGACCATGGACAATATCTTGGCGAGTTCCATGCCGACGACGCCATACTCGTCGTCCTTCCCAATGGCGAGTTCTACACCACCAACTTCGACCTCAACAACCACTTTGAGCAGGACATTCTGCGCATCGAGAAATACGACTCGCAGAAGGTGTGGACGGCGGCACTCTATGATGCAGAGCAGGGCTTCCCATACCTCAAGCGTTTCGCCTTCGAGGCCTCGCCGCGCCACCAGAACTTCCTCGGCGAGAAAACCATAGCACCAGCAGCCAATGCTACCGGCGATCCTGTCGCCAACGTCGCCGCGCTCATTGACGAGGCACGCAATGCCTGTGCCAGCAGTCTCCTCCTGCTCACCGACACGCCCTATCCGCGCCTACTTGTCAGCTATGCCGCTCCCGACGACTTCCGCGACCCCATGGAGCTCGATGCCGAGCTGTTCATAGGACAAAAAAGTTTCAAGGCCAGAGGAAAACGTATCACGACACTCAACATCGCAGCGATTGAGGAACTTGAACCCACACGCCTGCCGGAACCAGAACCGGAACCAGAGCCAACACCAGAACCGGCACCGGAATCCGAAGTCGCCGAAGACTCTCCCCTACCCCATTCCACTCCAGACTCAGAGACCGGACAACTCAATCTTTTTGAATGAAGAATGAAGAATTATGAGAGAAAAGTGAAAAGAGAAAAGTGAAAAATAAAAGTTACCTTCTCATGTGTCTGCTGTTCAGCGGCGCATGCTCTCGTCTTCTTGCCACCGCAGCAGCGCAAGACAGCATTTTGGTTTCGTCGGCGATACACCAGAGCACACACTCCACACTCTTCGGCATCGGTGGCGTGCGCCAGCTTGACACATACCTCTCGCCTATCGAATATCGCGGCCCACAGCTCCTTTTCCTCAAGGAGAAGCTGCGCCCGACACGCCTCCTGCACGGCCGCCTCACCTACCAAGGTCTCCTTCAAGCCGATGCCTCGATGACCCGCAACCGCATTGAGAACGTCAAGTTGCTCGGAGCAAATATCCGCTACGATGCCACATGGCACTACAATTGGCAGCCACTGTCCGCCCTCCGCATCATGGCCGGCCCCCAAATCGGCGGCAATGCCGGCTTCTTATACAACACGCGCAACGGCAACAACCCCGCACAGGCTCTCCTTAACATCGACATAGCAGCCTCAGCGGCAGCCGTTTACACCTTCAATATCTGCGGACACACCTTCCGGTTGCGTGACCAGCTCGACCTGCCAATTATAGGCCTAATGTTCAGCCCGAACTACAACCAGAGCTACTACGAGCTCTTCTCGCTCGGAAACACCGACCACAACATCCGCTTCACATCACCCTTCAACCGTCCCGACCTACGCAACCAGCTCACGCTGGACTTCCCCCTCCTTGGCACGACCATACGTGCCGGATATCTCATTGACATCCGGCAGAGCCACGTGAACAACATACGCCACCATTCCTACACCCACGCCTTCGTGCTCGGCTGGGTCAAGCATTTCACCTATCGCAACCACCGTCAAGCCGCAACAGATGGTTACGTCATGTGATTCTTCGCTTACTCGTTCCAGTCGTCGTCCCAGACGTTGTAACCTCCATTGTCCTTGACACGTGCGGCCTGGTTGCTGCCGCCGCCGTAGTTCATTTCTGCATTGCTGCTGAAGTTAACTACGTGACTTCCACCATCGAGGATGTGTCCATGTGCTGCCACGCTGACGTTGCATAGCGTGGGCTGTTGATAAATCTTTTTCATTGTCATGTTATGTTTTACATTATTATATTGTTTCTGGGAATATTATTTAAAATGATTATCCGCAATCGTACCACCAAATTTTTGTGAAATAATAAAGGCTGGCAACAACACCAGCCTTCTTGCATTTATAAAATAGTACGACGCTCACGCGCCCAGTAGTGTGAACTCTGAGAGTTCGGCTGCAAAGGTACGCATTTTTTTGTTAATACGTGAAATATTCTTCGGACTTATTTTCTTGATGCCCGCCTTGTATTGCAGCATCTGGCTCTCACTCATGTCGCAGATGCGGGCCAAAGCGCGTGCCGATATGTATGGTGACAAGGTTTCTAAAAGCTCTGCCACAGTATTAAACTCTCTCTTCGTCATTATTCCAATAGTTTTCCAACATTGTTTTCTGGGAACTGTTTGCGAAAATGTTGTTCTATTTCCCTGCTTTTTAGAGTGTTCATCTGCTCCTCTGCAATCTTTAAAAGAGTCCTAAACCTTTCCGTCCGAGGAATATTTCTCTTGATCAATTCTGCATTGATTGTTTCCAGGTTAGCAAGGACAAGTAATTGCGCAATAGAAGCTGTCTCTCGTATATTCATTCTCTTCTTTGCTAATTGTGGGTTCTGTGCCTCCCACTCCTTTGCCGTACAACCAAATACAACGACATTGAGCAAATCCGCCTCTTGTGCATACACTATAATCTCCTTTGCCCGTTTATATCCCAAGTGCTTTAACTTTTCCTGTATGGCATCTGTGTGAATGGTGTAGTTCGCCTTGGTAAGAAATCTCTTTGCCTGCCACTGCAAAAGAGCAGGATTACTTTCTTCTTCCTTTAGACGTTGATAGTCTTTGATAAGATAAAGTTTGAAAACTGGGCTGATTGCTGCGCCAAACTCAAAGGCAATATCCTTGTGCGCATAAGTACCTCCATATCTTCCAGCCTTTGAGTATATCCCAATGGCGCAGGTGTCTTCAACCCAATTTGTTACACTCATAGTGAAGGTAGGTAATCCTGCAGATTTTCTAAAGTGGTCAAATTCGACCACTTTAAAATTTGGATTATACATCATTTCCCATGCACCAAGAAATTCTATGGTGGCACGGTTACGAATCCAATTCTTGATGATGTCCGCTGCACGACTATCATCAGCGGATGCCTTTACCATATCTGTTAAGCAAATATAGTCATCATTGTTAATGCCCGTCACAACAGAAATTTCTGTTGAAAGTACTACTAATTTTCTTGCTTTAGCCATTTTTTTGTGTATTATGCTGCATTTCTATACGTTCTGTGTTCAAAGTCCGTGCGATACGAGGCCGCAATCATAACCAGGCGGTCGAACAAGTCCTCACCGAAATAGCGGCGGTTGAACTTGTAGCAGAACTCGTTCAGGTACTCTTGCAGGAACTCCGGCTTTACACCGTGGTACATGTCGGCCACCAACGTCTTGGCGTTAGCAATGGCAATGTGTACCCAGGGAAGCACCTTGCCAATATCTTTCGGGTCGATGACCTGCGACTTGTGTTCCGTGAACATATCCTTAAAGTGGATGTACGAGCGGTGGTCGTCGGTAGACAGGCTACTGTCCTTGTCTATTGACTTGGCGGCAACGGCATCTATTGTCTTGGCCTTCT
The DNA here is from genome assembly GCA_017619445.1 of Prevotella sp. Taxonomy (GTDB): domain Bacteria; phylum Bacteroidota; class Bacteroidia; order Bacteroidales; family Bacteroidaceae; genus Prevotella. The sequence goes on along the minus strand of JAFZSI010000051.1, from coordinate 736 downwards.
CGTCAGGTATCACAATCATCTTGATATGCTTCACCGATTTTGGCTTCTGTCCTTTCTTTGGTTCGCCTTCCACGGGTGTACTCTCCGCTATCACCATTACCTTCGATTTACGCTGACTGCCAACGCCCGCTTTCAGCTTCTCATCCTTTTTCTCCTTTGGTATCTCCGTGGAGAAGAAACCCTCGTCAAGCTCAATGCAGCCTTTCAGCGTGTACTTGTCATCACGCTTGCCCATTACCGAGCGCAGCTTGTGCATCAACTCCCACACGGGCTGATAGCGGTTGTGTCCTAACTGACGCTGCAACTCCGCTGCCGATATGCTCTTCTTGGTTGCTGTCAGCAGGTGCATGGCTATGAACCAATAGCGGAACGGCAGCTTTGATCCGTGCATCACCGTACCACTCTTGAGTGTTGTCCTGTGGCGGCAGTGCTTGCACTGGTATTGCTGCTTGCTTTCCAGCCATACCACATCGTGAGAACCGCAGTGCTGACACGCTACGCCATCCTTGTCTCTCATCTCCTTGAACTTGCGACGGCAGGCCGCTTCGTCGGGGAAATACGTGTTAAAATCAAAAATCTTCATGTTTCTACTATTTTATAAATGCGTCACAAAGGTAGTCATTTTGATTGTAACCACCAAATCTTTCTCTTATTATTTTTAGTATAAGGTGCAAAAAAATCGGGCTACCCTGTGCGGATGTCCGAAAATTTGGTGGTACGATTGCGGATAATCATT
>JAFZSI010000007.1 GCA_017619445.1 Prevotella sp. | reverse complement strand
GAGAGGAGAGAGGAGAGAGAAGATGGGTGGCCGGGGCGGAGGCCAGTGCGATGGTGGCACCCACCACGGCGATAAGCACATAGCCCAGGTTGCCGAGGTTGGCGTTCACGGGCATCACGATGTTGGCTATGCGGTTGGCGTTGTACGAGCTGCTGCGCAGTTGCTCGTTAATGCCTTCGAACTCCTGAATGGCCTCGTCTTCGTGACAGAACACCTTCACCACTTTCTGGCCTGTCATCATTTCCTCAATAAAACCGTTCACCTGGGCGAGGCTCTGCTGCTGTACCTTAAAAAACGAGCGCGAACGCTTGCCCAATTGTGTGGTGGTGAACACCATGAGCACGGCCAAAATGATGCTGACGCAGGTCAGCGGAATGCTCAGTACCACCATCGACACGAAGGTGACGCAGAGCGTGATGAGCGTGTTGAATACCTGCGGCAGACTGCTGCCCACCATCTGGCGGAGCGTATCGACGTCGTTGGTGTAGGTGGACATCACGTTGCCGTGAGAGTGAGTGTCAAAATAGCTGATGGGCAACCGTTGCATGTGCTCGAACATATTCTTGCGCAGCCGCAGCAGTGTGCCCTGGCTGACGTTGATCATCAAGCGGTTGTAAGTATATGAGCAAATGACACCAAAGAGCAGTACCAGTCCTAATCGGAACAGTGCCTGCGCCAGTGATGAGTATTCGGGGTTGTCGGCCTGGGTAAGGGGCACGATGTAGTCGTCTATAAGTGTTCGGGTGAACAGGGTGGAGACAAGCGTGGTGACACTTGAAATGAGAATGCACACCATGACGGCTATGTAGGAGAACTTGTAGTTCTTCACCACATATTTGATGAGCCGCCACAGCACCTCTTTCTTGCGTCCTTCCACTTTCTGGAATCCTGCGGCTCCGCGCGGACCACCGCCCCGCGGGCCAAAACTATTTTGCATCTGTCGCATTTTTCTTGACAATTAGACAGTTAGACAAATTGATAATTAGAATTATTGACAGCAAGACACACTATTTTGGCGCATCGAAATCGCCGCCGTCCTCGGTCTGAATCTTGTAGATTTCCTGATAGAGGCTGTTGGTGCGCAGCAGGTTGTCGTGTGTGTCAAAGCCCGTCATGTTGCCGTTGTCGAGCACCAGGATTCGGTCACAGTCTTTCACGCTGGCTATGCGCTGGGCAATGATGAGCTTGGTCATGCCGCTCAGCTCGGTCTTGAATGCGTGGCGTATCTTGGCGTCGGTGGCTGTGTCGCAGGCACTTGTGGAGTCGTCGAGCACCAGTATTTTAGGGTCTTTGAGCAGTGCGCGGGCAATGCAGAGCCGCTGTTTCTGTCCGCCGCTCACGTTGGTGCCGCCCTGCTCAATGTGTGTGTTGTAGCCGTCAGGCATTTGGTCGATAAACTCGTCGGCCTGCGCCCAGCGGCAGGCTTGCTGGCATTGTTCGAGCGTGGCTTCGGGGTTGCCCCAGCGCAGGTTGTCGAGGATGGTTCCGCTGAACAACACATTCTGTTGCAGCACCACACTCACGGCATTGCGCAATGTGGTGAGGTCGTATTCTCGCACGTCGTTGCCGCCCACCTTCAGCGTACCGCGCGACACGTCGTAGAGGCGGCTGATGAGAGTCACCATCGACGACTTTCCGCTGCCCGTGCCGCCAATCACGCCGATGGTCTCGCCCGGACGGATGCTCAGCGTAATGTCTTTGAGTGCGTAGTCGGGCGCACTCTGCATACTGCTGAGCAGGGCTGTGAGGCGCTGGTCCTGCGGCTGGTCGGCTTTTTCGCGTTCCTGTTTCTCCGAGCTTCCGTATGCAAACCAAACGTGGTCGAGTTCTATGCTGCCGTCGGGCACAGAAGTGATGGGGTGGGGCGGGTTCTGAATGTCGGGTTCCTCGTTGATTATTTCTGCCACACGCTGACCGCTCGCCGCGCTCTGGGTGAGCATGACGAAAATCATGCTGAGCATCATCAGCGACTGCAGGATGGCCATGACGTAGGTGAACAGCGAAGTCAGCTCACCCGTGGTGAGCGTATCGCTCACGATGTAATGGGCACCGAACCACGAGAGGGCAATGATGCAGCCATAGACCACCATGTTCATGATGGGATGGTTGAATGCCATCAGCGTCTCGGCACGGGTGAACAGTTTGTAAAGTCCTTCAGCGGCACGGGCAAACTTGTTGTTCTCGTGCTCCTCGCGCACGAACGCCTTCACCACACGGATGGCCGAGATGTTCTCCTGCACGCTTTGGTTCAGGTTGTCGTACTGCACATACACTTGTTTGAACAGCCGCGACACGTGGCTGATGATGTAGCCAAGCGAGAACGACAGGATGATGAGCGCAATGATGAAAATGACACTCAGGCGCGCGTCAATCACCAGACACATGATGATGCTCAGCACCAGCCGGAACGGGGCACGGACGGTGATGCGCAAAATCTGCTGAAACGCATTCTGAAGGTTGCTCACGTCGGTGGTCATGCGCGTTACCAGGCCTGCGGTGCTATACTTGTCGATGTCGGAGAACGAGAACCGCTGGATGTTCGTGTACATGGCCGACCGCACGTTGCGTGCAAAGCCTGTTGACGCATACGAGGCAAACCTGGCCGACAGGATGCCGAAGGCCAGGCTCAGAAAAGCCATACCCAGCATGATGGCACCGTAGAGATAAACATTCTGTATGTTGCCGGCCGAGATTCCTTTGTCGATGAGCGAGGCTGTGACGTAAGGAATCATCACGTCGAGCACCACCTCACAGGCAGTGAATACGGGGGTCAGCAGCGAGGCTCGTTTGTATTCGCCTATTTGACGGTAGAGTGTTTTTAGCATTTCTAAGTTTTTGAGTTATTAAGTTTTTGAGTTGCTGGCATCTATTTGGTTACAAAAGTACGAATAAGCGAGTGAAAAGCAAAAGGAAAACGTGTTTTTCTTTTGCTTTTCCGAGCGAAAGTACTTTCGACGAAGTCAAAACTATGAATAATCGAGTGAAAAGCAAAAGGAAAATGCTTTTTTCTTTTGCTTTTCCGAGCGAAAGTACTTTTGATGAAATCAAAATTAATATTTTTTTATGTAACAAACAGCCAACAAGGCGCGTCTTTCTGACTGAAAATGGCATATTTGTCCGAATATTAACAATAAAACTTGAGAGAAATGAAGTACTACCTGATTGAAGACAACATGCAGGTTGGCCCGTTCGAGGTCAGCGAATTGTATAACCGTGGCATACGCCCCGACACTCTTGTATGGTGCGAGACGATGGAAAACTGGACACCGGCATGGAAAGTGGCCGAGCTCCATCCCGTCATCGACAGCAGCATCGTGCGCCGTCAGCCACCGAAGTACGAGCCCGAAGGACCCGGAACTGAGGAGCAGAAAGCAGAAAAATCAACTGCCGACACAGCCAATGCCGCCGATACAACCCAGCACCATGCGGCTGATTTACAGACAGCTCCGACCGCCCGCAACCATCACCCCTGGCTTCTCGCCTCGCTCATCGCAGCCGTAATTTTCGGCATCCTGGTGTTCACCTGTCCGGAGAAGAAAGCCCACGAAGAGGTCATCCGCCAGGAGTTCAACACCGCTATGAGCCAGAAGATGGGTGCCAGCAACGGCATCATTGAGGCCGGCATTCAGATGGTGAGCAAATATTTCATGGGAGCCGCCGCCGAGAGTGCACTCGACCAGCTGCTCAAGGTCGATAACTATTTCCTTTGCTCCTTAGGCAAGATTGAGTACGACGGCAAGGAGCGCATTGCCAGCGTAGGACTGCTCAACCATGTGTTCACCGTCAACAACGACGACATTGTCCGCGTGCTCGACCAGGCCGAGACCGCTGCGCGCGAGCAGAAGGAAGCCATCGAGAACAACCAAGACTCAGGCATAGACATGGTGAAAGACATCATCGACCTCATCAGCCGCTTCTTCTGAACTGACAAACTCCTGAACGACAGAGAGAAAATCATTTTGCCATAACAACCCGGAAAGGCGGGGAAAACCGATTCGTTTTCCCCGCCTTTCCTGATTGTTATGTACGACCACAGATTACACCGATTTCTCTGATTTCCGATACTTCTGTTCGTTCTCACCAATCTGTTTATTCCGTGCAATCTGCGGTTCATTTCACTAAAACCTTTTTGCCGTTCCTGATGAACACACCCTTTGTCGGCTCGTTCACCCGCTGACCATTCAGGTTGTAATAACGGTTATTGGTTATTGTTTCACGGTTATTGTACTCAATGCCATCAGAGCCGCCGACAACCTCGATGCCGTAAATCTTCAGCGAACCGCTGCCTGCAGCTTTCTTCATGCCCTTGGCACCGGCAGAGCTCGTGCCGCCGTAGATATATACGTATGTGTCCTCACTGACATTGTACGGGACAGAGATTGTCAGTTTGCCGTTCAGTACCATCTCTATCGGGTCGTTGTTTCCAATCTTCACTTTCAGTACCATGTTTCCAGTGGTCTGAGCCTCAACCTTCACCGTTCCCTTGCCCGCAGGCACCATGAACACGATGCCGTTGTAGCCCTCCTTGAAGTCGTCGCCAAAGATGTCCTGGCCATTGATGAACGAGTCTTCAGTAGGTGAGTTCACCACGATGCAACCTTCAGAAGCACTGTAGCTGCCGTCGTTGATGTTGTAATACACATCGCCCACCACATTGCCGTCCAGGTTGGTGTTGGCATCAATATCATTGCCGATGTTAATCACCTCACCCTCGTCAACAGGGGAAATTGTCTGCTCGTCGCTGCCCTCGTATACTCTCCACCAATCACTACTCTCTGATGGAACACAACAGTATGTCGTCCATCCTTTCTCTTTAGCAGCAGCCACCTGTGCCTTGGTCACTACGTTATACTCAATGTAATCGTCTGCAACAAAGGTTCCGAATGCACGAAAAGCTCCTCCAGTGCTTGGTAATCCCGCTATCAGGGCATCCATAGCCGCCCCATAAATTTGGTTCCAGGAGCAGTCAAGCAACGTCAATGCTGTGTTATTCGACACGTCAAGCGCGGTCAGCAGGTTGGTGTTGCAATTCAATTCTCTCAGCGCTGTGTTATTCGACACGTCAAGCGATGTCAACTGGTTACATTGGCAGTGCAACACTTCCAATGCTGTGAAATACTCAATACCTTTCAAGTTGGAGATGTTTTTATATATAACTTTGATCTCTGTTACTGCCGCTATTTCCTTGTCCGTCAGCAATCCGTCTTGACCGTAATCCTGTGCCAGCACCCAGTTGCGGAAGTTGTCGTCAGGGAAGGTGTTCTTGTCAATTATAATGCCAGAAGAAGATGATGTAAAATATCCCGGCTGTCCGGGCTTGTCGATGCGGGCGTACTCTGCGTCGGTGTGGTTTGCATTATATTCCGTACCATTGCCGCCGACGAGTGAAGTACAACCATCGAACATGTCATCACTACTGGTTACGCTTCCAGTGCTCCACTTGGTTTCATCAGCATAGATTGTTGTCAAACCGGAACAATCTTTGAACATATAACGAATTTCTGTCACGTTGGACGTATCGAAGCCGCTTACGTCAAGGCTCGTCAAACCAGAACAACCTATGAACATACAACTCATATTCGTCACGTTGGACGTATTGAAGCCGCTCAAGTCAAGGTTTGTCAAACCAGAACAACGAGAGAACATACTATCCATACTCGTCACGTTGGACGTAACGAATCCACTCACGTCAAGGCTCGTCAAACCAGAACAACCAGAGAACATACACGCCATATACGTCACATTAGACGTATCGAATCCGCTCACGTCAAGGCTTGTCAAACCAGAGCAACCATTGAACATACTACTCATATTCGTCACGTTGGACGTATTGAAGCCGCTCACGTCAAGGCTCGTCAATCCAGAACAATAACAGAACATAGAATTGATGTCCGTCACGTTGGACGTATCGAATCCGCTCACGTCAAGGCTCGTCAAACCAGAACATCCTTCGAACATTTTAGATATAGTCTTCACGTTGGACGTATTGAAGCCGCTTACGTCAAGGCTCGTCAAACCAGTACAATAACGGAACATTTCACGCATATACTTCACTTTGGACGTATCGAAGCCGCTTACGTCAAGGCTCGTCAATTTGGAACAATTGTAGAACATGCCAAACATGTTAGTCACTTTAGACGTATTGAAGCCGCTTACGTCAAGGCTCGTCAAACCGGAACAATCAGAGAACATCCAAACCATAGTCGTCACATTGGACGTATTGAGGTTCTCAATGCCTGTAATGGTGGTCAGCGATGAGCATTTCATGAACCAATAGGCTGTACTCACTGGCCTGTAGTCGGCAAACGAAGGATGGAAGACGGCTGTCGTGGCAGTTCCGTAGGGAGAACTGGAGTTTTGGGAGATATTACTATTGTTAATGTCAATACCTCCACTGCTGGTCTTGTTGCCGTCGTAGTAGAAAGTAACTGTTTTTCCTCCGTCGCTCAGCACGGCGTAGGGCTCGGATTGTGCGAATGCTGTCAACGACAGCAGCGTCATCAGAAATGATAATACTTGTTTTTTCATGATAAAATGGTTTTTAGATAAATACTACTTTTTCAGTCCAAAGGTCGCGCGAAAAAAGACAGAAAAAGAAAACGTGGACTGATTACTTCGTCTACGCTTCGGAAGGTATCGCCAAACACCATTGCTTCATATACGAGTAAAAGCCCACGTCGAACCGACGTGAGCATTAACTTTTACTCTTGAAGCTTCATTAAATTTGGCGATTTGTCCGAAGCAAGAATAAAGCTAACGCTTCAGTTTCTATATGTCTAAGTAATATGTTATGTCATGGGCAATATGTGCTTAATGGTTATTATATGGTTTGACAATGTTTTCTTGCCGCAAAGATAAGAAAAAGAATTGAAAGTTGTTACGTTTTCCCCTATTTTTTTGACAGAGAGTATTTTCGACAGAAAGACAAAGAGATAGACAAGAAGACTCTTTTACCTCTGTGCCTCTGTGTGAGAATTCTTCTTCCGCTTCTCTGCGTGAGAAAAGGGGAAATGTTAAAATCGGGAAAAGTGTGCACAATTTGTTCACAAAAATGGATTGTGAGGACAATTGTCTGCTTGCGGCTGGTGTTTATATGCTTTGGATTCGTAACTATACGCTTTGTTTTCCTATATATACGCTTTGCGGACGCAAAGTGTATGTTTACGTGCAAATTTTCTAGAAAATTTAGATAAAAACTTCACGTTCGGCAAAGAAAACAAGCTTTCTTTGCGCTCACTTACTCAGTTTTTTGGACGTAAAGTGATGGTATGAGAAAATGGGCTTGGGAAATGCGCGGGCGGAGTGATGGTCTGTGAGAATGGTGTGGGAGGGTGTGGATGCGCAGCGGGGCTTGATTCTTCGCTTGACCAGCCTTGGGTGCCCTAAAAAAGGGAAGCCCGGCTCCACGAGGGAAAACCGGGCTAATGAAAGGAGGAGTGGTACCTCCAGGAATCGAACCGGGGACACACGGATTTTCAGTCCGATGCTCTACCAACTGAGCTAAGGCACCATGCTTTTATCTAAGCGGATGCAAAGGTAAGCAGATTTTTTCAATCTGCAAAATTTTTTCTCCATTTTTTTTGTCTCACACCCAAAATTGGGCAGAAAACGAGTTTGTGGGTGCTGTTTGTCGCTTATTTCAGCGGGTTCCATCCTTGTGCTTTGATGGGGAACTCGTTGTTGTCGCGTGTTACGAGCATGGAGCCGAGTTCGGGTCGGGTGATGTGTCCGATGAGGTGTACGTCTTCAATGTCCTGGATTTTCTCGTAGTCGCCGATGGGCACGGTGAAAAGCAGTTCGTAGTCCTCGCCTCCGTTCATGGCGCAGGTGGTGACGTTCATGTTCAGCTCCTCGGCCATCACGGCAGTCTGGTAGTCGATGGGGATGTTTTTCTCGAACACGCGGCACCCGCATTTGCTCTGCTTGCAGATGTGGAGCAGCTCGCTTGAGAGGCCGTCGCTGATGTCCATCATGGCGGTGGGGCGGATGCTGGCCTCGCGCAGGCGTTTGATGATGTCGCCGCGGGCTTCGGGCTTCAGTTGTCGCTGCAAAAGGTATTCCTTTCCGGCGAAATCGGGCTGGAAGTCGAGGGGTTTAGAGCCTTGAACGTTGGCCTTGGCGTTTTCTTCTTTCAGTTGCTGGTAATAGACGGCTTTCTCGCGCTCCAGCAGTTGCAGTCCCATGTAGGCGGCACCGAGGTCGCCGCTGACACAGATGAGGTCGGTGTCGCGCGCTCCGCTGCGATAGACAATGTCTTCGTCTGCTGCCTCGCCGATGCAGGTGATGCTGATGGCCAAGCCTGTGAGCGAGGTGGTGGTGTCGCCGCCGATGATGTCGATGCCCCATTTGTCGCAGGCCCTGCGCAGTCCGTTGTAGAACAGGTCCATGTCCTCGACGGTGAACCGTTTGCTGAGGGCGATGCTGACGGTCATCTGGCGTGGCACGGCGTTCATGGCGAAAATGTCGCTGATGTTCACCATGGCCGCCTTGTAGCCGAGGTGCTCAAGACCGATGTAGGTGAGGTCGAAATGAATGCCCTCCATGAGCATGTCGGTGGTTACGAGCACTCGGCTGTCGGGATAATGAAGAACGGCGCAGTCGTCGCCTACGCCGTACTTCGTACTTGTGTTCTGGGGTTTTATTTCCTTGGTGAGTCGGTCGATGAGGCCAAACTCGCCCAGTGTTGCAATGTCTGTCATTTATGCTCTTTTTATCATTTCACGCATAATCTCGGTCATCAGTGGCTGCGCCATGTTGGCAGCTTCCTGCACCTCTTCGTGGCTTACCTCAACGGGCACGTCAAAGCCGCCTAAGTCGGTGATGACGCTCACGCCGAAGGTCTTAATGCCGCAATGGTGGGCCACAATGACCTCGGGCACGGTGCTCATGCCGATAGCGTCGCCGCCCATGATGCGGTACATGCGGTATTCTGCGGGAGTTTCGAACGTGGGACCCTGCACGCCCACATACACGCCGTGCATCACGCGGATGCCTTTTTCCTTGGCAATGGCGTCGGCCTGAGCGATGAGCTCATGGTCGTAGGTCTCGTGCATGTCGGGGAACCGTGGGCCTGTGGGGAAGTTCTTGCCGCGCAGCGGATGCTCAGGGAATAGGTTGATGTGGTCGGTGATAATCATCAGGTCGCCAATCTTGAAGTCTGAGTTCATGCCTCCGGCAGCGTTCGACACAAACAGCGTCTTGATGCCCAGCTCATACATGACGCGCACGGGGAACGTCACGTCTTTCATGTTGTATCCCTCGTAGTAGTGGAAGCGTCCCTGCATGGCAAGTATGTCCACGCCACCGAGTTTGCCGAAAATCAGTTTGCCGGCGTGTCCTTCAACGGTTGATACGGGGAAGTTAGGAATCTCCGTGTATGGAAACTCATACGTGTCAGTTATTTCTGAAGCTAATTGTCCGAGGCCCGTTCCCAGCACGATGGCTGTTGTTGGGCTTGTGGTCATCCTTTTTTTTAACCAGGATGCTGTTTCTTGAATTTTTTTGTACATAGCCTTTGATTTTTTGGTTAAACTCTTCTTCTTGCTCAAGCATAAACTTGATTCTGATGGGCAGCTGGTAGATGTTGTTTTTCACTTCGTCGCTCATTCCCTCCATGCCAATGAGCCGTGCCGCATCTTTTTCCGTGGTGACTATGGCTTTAGGCGACGGCATTTCAGCAAACCGCTTGTTGATGCGCCTGATGTCGCGGGCGGTGAACTGGTGGTGGTCGGCATAAGTCATAGGTGTGATATTGGAGGTGTGTTTTTTCAGGTCATTCATCATCTGTTTGGGCGAGGCGATGCCCGTGAGCAGCAGAATGTTCTCGTTTTCCGAAATGCTGTCCAATGTGCGCGTCTCACCTTCAAAAAGCGGCTGCAGGTCTTCATATTCAAGGGTGGTGAAATAAAGCTCCTGATAGGGATAGAGGTCCATTGCCTTCGTGATGACGCGGTATTCAATGGGTTTCAGCTCAGCCGGACATTTGGTAATGATGACAATGTCGGCACGGCTCTTACCGTCCTTCGGTTCGCGCAGCCTTCCGGCTGGCAGGAGTTTGTCGTAGATGATGAGGCGGTGGTAATCGACGAGCAGGATGTTGATGCCCGGTTTCACGTAGCGGTGCTGGTAGGCATCGTCGAGCAGCACCACGTCGATGTCGTTAACGATGGTGTTGCTGGTGAGCATGTCGATGCCGTGGCAGCGGTTAGCGTCAACGGCCACCTCAACATCTGCGAATTTCTGCTTCATCTGGAAAGGCTCGTCGCCAATCTTCCGCATGGGGGTTTCTTTGTCGGCCAGCACAAATCCACGGCTCTTGCGCTTGTAGCCTCGGCTGAGCACCGCCACTTTGCACTGGTTTTTCAACAATCTTACAAGAAACTCCACATGGGGCGTCTTTCCCGATCCGCCCACGGTAATGTTGCCCACAGCAATGACCGGCACCTTGAAACTGCGGCTTTTCAGCACGCCGAGTTCAAAGAGCTGGTTGCGGGTTTTCACCCCTAAGCCGTATAGCCAGCTTAGCGGCAATAGCCATTCGTTGATTTTGATGTGGTCGCCTTCCATTGGGATTATGGGGAATTGGGGGAGGGGGAGCTGCGCTGATTGCGCAGCATACGGGACGGGGGAAGCCGGAGCCGCGCAAAGCGGTTGCGCGGCCCTGGCGTTGTTTCTTTTACTCTACTTGGATGACGTAGGGAATGCGGGCCTGAACAGCGTTGTGATGGTTCATGTGCTTGAGCATCATGAACGGCATGTAAAGCTCGCCCAGTGTGGCCTTGAGCTTGCTGTTGAGGTAGTTGTCGCCGGTTGTTTCGTTCATGAGCTGGCTCATCCAGTCAGCCTTCTCGGGATAAGAGTAGGTGTGATATTTTTCGAGCTTTGCCAGCTTGGCAGCCTTTTCAAGTGCAGTCTCAAGACCGCCCAGTTCGTCCACCAGCTTAATCTTCAGCGCGTCCTGTCCGAGCCATACGCGGCCTTGAGCAATCTTCTCCACGTCCTCGGTTGACATTTTGCGTCCGTCAGCCACGCGTGAGCGGAACAGTTTATAGCCTCGCTCGATGTAGGTGTTGAGCATGGCCATCTCGTTGGCGTTCAGGGGTCGTGCCATGGTGCCGAATCCGGCGTTTGCGTTGGTTTTCACCTCGTCGAACTTCACGCCCAGTTTCTGGGTGAGCAGTTCGCTCATGTCGGGAATCAAGCCGAAGATGCCGATGCTGCCTGTGATAGTGGTAGGCTCAGCCACGATGTAGCTGGCCGGGGCACTGATGTAGTAACCGCCCGAAGCTGCCATGCCACCCATTGACACCACAACGGGTTTCTTGGCCTTGAGCTGCTTCATGGCGTGCCATATCTGCTCAGAGGCATAGGCGCTGCCGCCACCAGAATTGACGCGCAGCACAACGGCCTTCACATCGTCGTCATCTGCCAATTTGAGCAGGTCTTTTGCCACGTCTTTGCCCACGATGAGGTGACTTCCTGCTTCTAACGGGCTCGAAGAGTTGCTGTCAACAATGTTTCCGTAGGCATAATATACGGCAATCTCCTCGCCCTCATTCTTCTTTTTCTTCACATTGCCCATGTCAAAGAGGTTCACCTGGTTGATGTCGTCGTCCTTTTCGAGTTTCAGCAGCGCTTTCACCTCGTCTTTCACCTCGTCGGCATACACCAGCTTGTCAGCCATTTTCTTTGTGATGTATTCCTTGGCATCGCAGAAAGTCAACATGCTGTCGGCATACAGGTTGAGCTGCTCTTTGCTGACTTTACGGCTGGCGCTCACATCGCTGACGATGTTGTCCCAGATGCCGTTTACGTAGGCAGTCACCTGTTCGCGGTTCGCGTCGCTCATGTGGTCGGAAGTGTAGGTCTCAGGTGCGCTTTTATAGGTTCCCACCTTTGTCAGCTGCATTTTCACGCCGAACTTTCCCAGAAGGTCTTTCAGGAAATAAGGCTGTGCGGCCATTCCGTGCCAGTCGATAGTGCCCTGCGGATTGATGAGAATCTTGTCGGCAGTACTGGCAAGATAATAGGTGGCGGTGGTGTATGTGTCGCCGTAGGCCACAATCCATTTTCCAGCCTTTTTGAAGTCGAGCAGCGCCTTGCGGATGGCCTGCAAGGAAGCATAAGAATCGGGCGAGAAACTGCCAGCTTCAATATATATGCCCTTTATTTTGTCGTTGTCCTTTGCTTTCTCAATGGCGCTGAGCATGTCGTCGAGTCCGATGGCCTCACTGGCTTGTCCGGAAAATTTGCTCAGAATGTTTGACTCGGCCCGCTCGTCCATTGTGCCGTCAAGTTTCAGCACGAACACGGTATTGTCCTTCACGTTCTTGGTGGATTCGCCCGAGGCAATCATGCCTACTAAGCTCATGGCTCCAAGGGCCATGAAAACAAGGAAGAAAAGAATGAGGCCAACAACCGTGGCCAGCACATACTTGAAAAAATCTTTCATCTTAGTCTTTGTTTTTGTTAGTTATTGATGGTTTTCTGTTCTTTTTTGGCATAAATCGTGCAAATATAGCAAATAATCTGATGATAAAAAAAAAATAATGATTAATTTTGCATAAAACTATGACAAATCAAAAAATCCAAACTACGGAAATGAGAAAACCATTGTTCTACAGGCTTGTCACTCAGGCTGTTGCCGTGGTGCTGATGCTCGTGCTCATTTCGGCCCGCAAACACGATGTGGTCACCATTTTTACCGTGGGCGACTCCACGATGGCCGACAAGTCGCTCAAGAACGACAACCAGGAGCGCGGATGGGGCATGATGCTTGCGGGATGGTTCGACGAGCAGGTGCGCGTGGACAACCATGCCGTCAACGGCCGCTCCAGCAAGAGCTTCATCGATGAAGGGCGATGGCAGAAGGTGCTTGAGCGCATCCGGCCAGGCGACTACGTCATCATACAGTTTGGCCATAACGACGAGAAGTCCGACCCTAAGCGCCACACGGTTTCCGGCGGCTCGTTTGACGACAACCTGCGCCGCTTCGTTCGTGAGGCCCGCGAGCGCGGAGCACAGCCTGTGCTGATGAATGCCGTGGTTCGCCGCAACTATCTGCTCGTGCCGCCCGCTGGCGAGGACGAGTCGTTGCGACAGACGGCCTACAAGGACTATTCGGGCGAGGAAGTGGATACGCTGGTCGATACGCATGGCGATTACATCGTGGCTCCCCGCCGCGTGGCCCGCGAGATGGGAGTGCCTTTCATCGATGCCAACCGCATCACTCGCGACTTGGAGAACTCATTGGGCAAGGAGGGCTCGCGCAAACTGCATATGAACTTCAAACCGGGCGAACATCCCTCGCTTCCCGACGGCCGTGGCGACGACACACACTACCGTGTGCAGGGTGCGCGCCGCGTTTCGGGACTGCTGGCCGAGGCTCTCTGCGAGCAGGTGCCCGCATTGAAACGCCATCTGCGCCATTACGACCTGGTGGTGAGCAGCGAGGGCCGTGGTGACTTCTTCACTGTGCAGCAGGCCTACGACGCGGTGCCCACAGACCGCAAGACCACCATCCTCGTGGGCAACGGCGAATGGGAGAAACCGGCCAAAGTAAAGGGCAAACGCGTGAAATACGTCCTGCGCAGCGGGGCAAGGTGGAAATAAACCACAACGATTATCTACTAAACCTACCCCGTTGCAAAACCAAAACGATTCTTTAGCCTGAATTATTCATGGAGTTATCTGGAGTTAACTGAAGTTATAGCGGTCGCAGACCGCTATGGGAGTTAACGGACATTAGCATGACTATCGTCCGTTAACTCCCGCTAACTCCCAATGAATTCGCAGAATTCATATAACTTCCGCTAACTCCCGTGAATAATATAATTAGAGAAATAGAATGATTCTTTAGAAAAATAAACCTATGCTTTACGAACGCAAAGCATAGGTTTATGATTGAATTTTCTAGAGAATTTGCAAATAAAGCGCGCAGTTATATTTTCAGCGGCAGAAAATGGGCAAGCAACACGCGGGTTTAGCGTGTAGGCACGCAGGTTTATGCTGGCTATGGGTGAAATTTACTGGTCAAAACCATTTGTTTCTGTAATTTTGTGCACAAATTGTGCACAGAATTTTGGATTTTAACATTTCCCTTAATAGTCGGGCGACAGAGAGAACATGAATTTGCCATCCTCAACGTTGTCGCTCTGGTCGCTGAACGTGGCGAGGGGTGCCCTTTCCATGAGTTCATCGCTGGTAACATCAATGATGCGCCCCAGGCGTTTGGTGGGAACATAGCAACTGCTCTCACCGCTATCCTTGACGCGCAGCAGGCCGTAGGCATGAACCTTGTCGAGGAACTGTTTGTAGTCGGCCTCGTTCCAGAAAGTAATCCAGATGTTCTGCGATGTGTCGCCCACGATGCGCAGCTCGCAGGCATGAGCGCCCGTTGGCTCAGGGTCTTTCCCGCCGTCGGGTGCAGGCTCCAGTTTGATGTCCTTTCCATAGACAATCCAGTCGGTCACCATTTCTTCTTCGGGGTCTTTTTCGTGCTCTTCGAGCACCAGCTTCAGCCCGGTGGCTTCCATCAGTTCTCCCGTTACGCCTTTCCAGTCGAGGGTTACAGCCTGTATGAGCCGCAGCATTGCCTCAAAGTCGGGCACGGCCTGTTGGGTGGTGGCTGTGGGTTGTTTCTGGCTTTGTTTCTGCTGGGCTGCTGCCGTTGTCGGCAATGTCACTGCCATCAGCACGGCGATGACAGCAAAGAACAACATTTTTTTCTCATAGTTTTCACCTTATTATATAATTATATAGGGATTGTGGTTGCAAACATACAAAAAACTCCGGACAATCCAATTGTTTTGTTCCGTTTTTTTCAGTTGAGACAGTTTTTTCTTCACTCTGCCACTTTGTCATACTGACATGTTTGGCACGATTTTCGCATTTGTGGGGGCAGAAATAGTAATGATGGAACAAAAATTCTATAGATAATCATAAAAACATTTTAATCATGAACATTAAACCATTAGCAGACCGCGTGCTGATTCTTCCGGCACCGGCAGAAGAAAAAATCGGCGGTATCATCATTCCTGATACGGCCAAGGAAAAACCCCTTCGCGGTAAAGTTGTTGCCGTTGGCAACGGTACAAAGGACGAGGAAATGATTCTCAAAGAGGGCGACACCGTGCTCTATGGCAAGTATGCCGGCACAGAGATGGAGCTTGAGGGCGAGAAATATCTCATCATGCGCCAGAGCGATGTGTTGGCCGTCATCGGATAATTGCTGATTCGACAATTGGAACGTTTCGCAATTGTTCAATTCATTCGTAAAAAAGTAAAACCGTAAAAAAGTCAAATTAAGTTATGGCAAAAGATATTAAATTCAACATTGAGGCCCGCGACCTGCTGAAACAGGGCGTTGACCAGTTGGCAAACGCAGTGAAAGTGACGCTCGGACCGAAAGGACGTAACGTTGTGATAGAGAAGAAGTTCGGTGCTCCGCAGATTACCAAGGACGGCGTGACCGTGGCCAAGGAAATTGAGTTGGAGGACAAGTTTGAGAACACTGGCGCACAGCTCGTCAAGAGCGTGGCTTCGAAGACTGGCGACGATGCCGGCGACGGCACCACTACCGCCACCATTCTGGCGCAGGCCATCATTACCGAGGGACTGAAAAACGTCACCGCAGGTGCCAACCCCATGGACCTGAAGCGCGGCGTTGACAAGGCTGTGAAGGCCGTTGTGAAGTTCATCGAGGACAGTGCCGAGAAGGTGGACAACAACTACGACAAGATTGAGCAGGTGGCTACCGTCAGCGCCAACAACGACGAAGAGATTGGCAAGCTGCTGGCCGATGCCATGCGCAAGGTAAGCAAGGACGGCGTAATCACCATTGAGGAGAGCAAGAGCCGCGACACCCACATCGGCGTGGTCGAGGGAATGCAGTTCGACCGTGGCTATCTGTCTGGCTACTTCGTAACTGACTCTGAGAAGATGGAGTGCGTGATGGAGAACCCCTACATCCTCATCTACGACAAGAAGATTTCAAACCTGAAGGACTTCCTGCCCGTGCTGCAGCCTGCTGCTGAGAGCGGCCGCCCGATGCTGGTCATCGCCGAGGACGTTGACAGCGAGGCCCTGACTACGCTGGTTGTGAACCGTCTGCGCGCTGGTCTGAAGATTTGTGCCGTCAAGGCTCCCGGCTTCGGCGACCGCCGCAAGGCCATGCTCGAGGACATCGCCGTGCTGACTGGCGGACTGGTCATCAGCGAGGAGAAGGGTCTGAAGCTCGAGCAGGCAACACTCGAGATGCTCGGCACCTGCGACAAGGTGGTTGTGTCGAAGGACAATACCACGATTGTCAACGGCGCAGGCGACAAGCAGCTCATTGCCGACCGTGTGGCTCAGATTAAGAAAGAGATTGAACTCACCACCAGTTCCTACGACAAGGAGAAGCTGCAGGAGCGTCTGGCCAAGCTGGCAGGCGGCGTGGCAGTGCTCTACGTGGGTGCCAACAGCGAGGTGGAGATGAAAGAGAAGAAAGACCGTGTCGATGACGCGCTCTGTGCTACCCGCGCAGCCATTGAGGAAGGCGTAGTGGCCGGTGGTGGCGTGACCTACGTCCGTGCTCTTGACGCACTGGTTGACCTCAAGGGCGACAACGCAGACGAGCAGACAGGTATCAACATCATCAAGCGCGCCATTGAGGAGCCGCTTCGTCAGATTGCCGTCAACGGCGGTGCTGAGGGTGCTGTGGTTGTGCAGAAGGTACGCGAGGGTAAGGGCGACTTCGGTTACAATGCCCGCACCGACGTGTACGAGGATATGCGCGCCGCTGGCGTGATTGATCCTGCCAAGGTGGCCCGCGTGGCTCTGGAGAATGCCGCTTCTATCGCAGGCATGTTCCTCACCACCGAATGTCTCGTGGTTGACAAGCCCGAGAAAGAACCTGCCATGCCAATGGGTGGTGCCCCGGGCATGGGTGGCATGATGTAATTATCAGAAAACCAACATATAATTCAAAAAAAACGGACGTGCGGCATTGCGCGTCCGTTTTTTTTCGTATATTTGCAACATCAACTTAATTCTACTGCCTTATGAAAAGACAAATATTTACAATCATCGCGGCTTTGTTGCTGTTTGCGCAGTGTGCTGACTGTTTTGCCGGAACCAACGGGCAAGTGCAGCTGACGGCTGACCAGATGCAATTGGTGAAGCAAAACAACAGCTTTGCATTCAACTTGTTCCGACAGGCCCGCGATGGAAACACGGTGCTGTCGCCACTCAGCATCACCTACGCGCTCGGCATGGTGAACAACGGAGCGGCTGGAGAAACTCAGAGAGAAATCAACGACGTGCTTGGTTTTGGAAACGCCGGTGCCGCGGGCATCAACCAGTTCTGTCTCGACATGAGACTGTTGACTGAATCGCTGGACCCTGAGACAAAGGTGATGATTGCCAACAACATCTATGTGAACAGCGGTTTTGTGTTGCAGTCCGATTTTGTCAGCAAAGCGAAAACCTATTATGACGCAACGCCCGAAACCCGCGATTTCAACCCTTGTATTTGCAACTTATTGTAAATCAATCTATTATATCCTAAACGGTAGAAAAGTAATTACGTTGATTCTGTAGATAAACAAAACGACAAAGATTTAACGTTTTTAACTTTTTTTTGG
>JAFZSI010000050.1 GCA_017619445.1 Prevotella sp. | reverse complement strand
TCTCACTTCTCAAAACTCACATCTCAACTCTCAACAGTGGGTGCTGTTGGTCAGCGTCAATCCGGGTGGCCCCATCCTCGGCTCGGGCACCATGTATTTTGTGGGTGACTTTGACGGCAAAACCTTTACCGCCGACGCCCTTGACTATCCGCTCTGGCTGGACTACGGCATGGACAACTATGCTGGGGTTACTTGGAGCAACACAGGCGACCGAAAGCTGATGATTGGTTGGATGAACAACTGGCAGTATGCGGGCAACGTGCCCTGCGCGCCCTGGCGTTCGGCCATGACCCTGCCCCGCGAGCTGAAACTGATTGAGTATGACGGTAAGCCCCTGCTGGCAAGCACCGTGGTCAGTGAGATTGACAAGATTGCCGACCCTTGGCAGGCTGTAAATCTCAACGCTCATTTTTCAACGCTCAACTCTACTGATGCCTACCAGTTGCGAATCGCCCTCAATCTCGACAAAAACACTACGATTGAACTGAGCAACGACGTTGGCGAGAAATATGTAATCGACGTCAATGCCTCAGCACGCACGATGACCGCTCACCGAACCTCGGCCACAGGGCAGACATCTTTCAATGGAACGTTCTCGGTTCCATCTATGCAGGCACCGCTCAACACGGGTGGCAATGCCGTTACCCTCGACCTCTTCGTCGACCAATCATCAGTCGAGGTCTT
Organism: Prevotella sp.; assembly: GCA_017619445.1. GTDB lineage: Bacteria > Bacteroidota > Bacteroidia > Bacteroidales > Bacteroidaceae > Prevotella. Next base: position 13,253 of record JAFZSI010000050.1, on the reverse strand, counting down.
TACCCTAAACGGCTCGATGGCGATGACCAATCTCGTGTTCCCCAAATCCATCTACAACAGCCTCACCGTCACGGGCGCCGCTTACGACGCCCAGTTCCGTCGGCTGAAAAGCATTTGGAATTAGTTTTGTCCTAAAAAACGTTCATTGCTGACAAAATCCGTGCAATGAACGTTATTTGTTATTCTTTGCATCATTATTTATATTATGAAAAGGGGGAAAAACGTATTTTTGCAAAAAAAATTGCAAATAATTAAAAACTATGAAGATGAAGAAAACAATATTGATGCTTGTGGTCCTGTTGTCGATGTTGGCAGCAGAGGCTCAGGTGAACCCGACGGTGCTGGGCGACAAACACGCTATGCTAAAGGTGAAACAGGGCGAAAAATATCTGTTGTTGCCTGTGCAAGAGTCGGAAGACATCGCGTCGATTGCCGTGCTGAACGGTGAGAACGACATGGTGCAGCGCATGAATGTGAAACTGGCTATCGACCGGGTGGACTATTATGTGCCTTATGAATTAAAAGATGCCTCGCTGTTGGACATCGAGTTTCATGGTGACCGCCGCCAGAAGGGCGCCGTAGGAGAATTCGTCTGCTGGAAGGAGATGAAGTATAGTGATACGTTTGATACCACTAATCGTGAACGCTTCCGACCGGCTTATCATCATACGCCGACGTATGGATGGATGAACGACCCCAATGGAATGTTCTACAAGGATGGGGTGTGGCACCTTTACTATCAGTATAACCCGTATGGCTCGCAGTGGGAGAATATGACGTGGGGGCACAGCACATCGAGGGACTTGATTCGATGGGAGGCACAGCCGATGGCGATAGAAGCGGATTGGCTGGGCAGCATCTTCAGCGGGTCGTGCGTGGTGGTGAGTCACCCCACCCCTGGCCCCTCCCTTTTAGGGGCGGGGAGCGTGGTGGCTTTCTATACTTCTGCAGGGCATCATCAGACGCAGTCGATGGCGATTTCAAAGGATGGTGGTCGTACGTTTGAAAAGTATAGCGGCAATCCTGTTCTGACGACCAGTGACGTGCCTGACTTCCGCGACCCGAAGGCATTCTGGAACGAGGATATCAAGGCATGGAATCTCATCCTTGCTGCCGGTCAGGAGATGCGCATCTATTCTTCCAAAGACTTGAAGGAGTGGAAATACGAGTCATCGTTTGGCAAAGAATATGGTAACCACTGTGGAGTGTGGGAATGTCCCGACTTGTTTGAAATTAAAAATGAAAAATTAAAAATGAAAAATTGGGTGCTGCTTTGCAACATCAACCCAGGTGGACCGTTTGGAGGTTCTGCCACACAGTACTTCGTCGGGCAGTTTGATGGTAAGAAGTTTACCTGCGAGTCGATGCCGAAGGTGACGAAATGGCTTGATTATGGCAAGGACCATTATGCTACGGTGTCGTTCTACAACGCTCCTGACAACCGCCGTGTTGTGCTGGCTTGGATGTCAAACTGGCAATACGCCAACCAGGTTCCCACAAAGCAGTTCCGTAGTGCAAACTCCATCCCCCGCGACCTTGGACTCTTTACTCACGGCGAAGAGACGTATGTCAGCGTGGTTCCTTCGAAGGAGATGCTGGCCGTACGCGGACAGAAGGTGAAGAAACCGACTGAAACCTGCGAGATTGTGGTGGATGTGAAAAGCTCGGCTGTCATCACGTTGTCGAATGCAAAGGGCGAGGAGGTCAGCATGCATTACGATGCCCAGAAGCAGACATTCACGATGAATCGTACCCATAGCGGTGACGTGAGTTTTAGTGAGTCTTTCCCCTGCGAGACTGTTGCTCCTACCTATGGTAGTATCCGACAACTGCGCATCTTCATCGACCGCTGTAGCATCGAGGCATTCGATGCAGAAGGCAAGATGGCGATGACCAACCTCGTATTCCCCTCGGAGCCCTACAACACCATAAAGGTAAAGGGCGGCAAGGCAACGATCTATAGAATTGAGAATTGAGAATTGAGAATTTTTGAAGCAGCGAGAGCAAAGCCAAACTTGTTTGGGCTTTGCCGAGTCGCGACCAAAAATCAACGAAGTTAATTGAGAATTGAGAATTGAGAATTGAGAAATTGCTAAATGAAAAAATAAATTGTAAATCGTAAATTGTAAATCTGTAAATAGTTAATATTTTTATGAGTAAAACAAGTAAACTGGCGCTCATCCCTGTGATGCTCTGCTTTTTCTGCATGGGTTTCGTGGATTTGGTGGGCATTGCCTCCAACTATGTGAAGGCCGACTTGGGTTTGAGCGACTCGGTGGCCAATGTGTTTCCCTCGTTAGTGTTCTTCTGGTTTCTCATCTTCAGTGTTCCCACGGGTATGCTGATGAATAAGATGGGACGCAAGAAGACGGTGTTGCTCTCGCTGGTGGTGACCGTCGTGTCGTTGTTGCTGCCATTGTTTGGCGAGTCGTTCGTCATCATGCTTGTGGCGTTTTCGCTTTTGGGCATTGGCAACGCGCTGATGCAAACGTCGCTGAACCCGCTGGTGGCAACGGTTATGGGGGGCGGGAATCTTGCCGCCACGTTGACATTCGGGCAATTCATCAAGGCCATTGCCTCGTTCTCTGCGCCTTACCTTGCGATGTGGGGTGCCACGAGGGTGATTCCGGAGTTTGGCTACGACTGGCGTGTGCTCTTTGGCATCTTCCTGGTTGTGGGAATACTGTCCACGCTCTTGCTTCTGACCACGCCCATTGACGAGCCGCCACTTGAGGGCAGGCCTTCCACGTTTGTTGAGTGCTTCAAACTGCTTGGCACCCCAATCGTGTTGCTGTCGTTTCTCGGCATCATGTGCCATGTGGGCATCGACGTGGGTACGAACACCACGGCTCCGAAGATTTTGATGGAGCGACTGGGCATGACGCTCAACGATGCAGCCTTTGCCACGAGTCTTTATTTCATCTTCCGCACCATCGGCTGTCTGACGGGCTCGTTCTTCCTGCGTGTGCTGAAGATGCGGACATTCTTTGTCGTCTCGGTGGTGATGATGGCCTTGTCGATGTGCGGCCTGTTTTTCGGAACGGAGAAATGGATGCTCTACACCGCCATTGCCCTGGTGGGCTATGGCAACTCGAACGTCTTCTCCATGTGCTTTGCCACCGCTCTGGAATCGATGCCCAAGAAACAGAACGAGGTTTCGGGACTGATGATTATGGGCTTGTTCGGCGGCACCGTATTCCCACTGCTCATGGGTTTCATGAGCGATGCCATGGGACAGGCAGGAGCCGTGCTGGTGATGGCTGTCGGTGTTATCTATCTGTTTACGTATATCAAACAACTAAATCTCAAACCTCAAACCTCAAACCTCAAATCAAATGAATAAGCGTTATGTAGTAGGGCTCGGCGAAGTCCTGTGGGACGTACTCCCCGAAGGCAAGAAACTGGGCGGCGCCCCTGCCAATTTCGCCTATCACGCAGGTCAGTTTCTCGGTATGGACAATACCATTGCCGTGAGTGCATTGGGTGAGGACAAACTGGCCGACGAGACCATTGAGGCTCTAAAGGAGCATGGCCTGAACGATTTACTGCCACGTGTGCCTTATCCTACTGGAACGGTGCAGGTGCAGCTCGACGAACAGGGAATCCCCACGTATGACATCAGGGAGAACGTGGCATGGGACAACATTCCCTTCGATGAGGACATAGAACAGATTGCCCGCAACTGCCGCGCCGTGTGCTTCGGTTCACTGGCCCAGCGCAATGTGGTGAGCCGCGAGACTATTCATAGGTTTCTTGACGCTACGCCCCGTGACTGCGTGAAGATTTTTGACATCAACCTGCGCCAGCAGTTTTATACAAAGGATGTTATTGAGGAGTCGCTGAAGCGCTGCAACATTCTGAAGATAAACGATGAGGAACTGGTGATTATTGGTCGCATGTTCGGCTATCCGGGACTTGACATCGAGAACAAATGTTGGCTCATTCTGGGCAAATACAACCTTGATATGCTGGTGCTGACTTGTGGCACCAACGGGTCGTATGTGTTTGCTCCCGGGGCAATGTCTTTTCAGGAAACTCCGAAGGTGCAGGTGGCAGACACCGTGGGCGCAGGTGATTCGTTCACAGGCTCATTCTGTGCCGCCATCCTGAACGGGAAGTCTGTGGCCGAGGCTCACAGGAAAGCGGTGGAGGTGTCGGCCTACGTATGTACTCAGAATGGTGCCATGCCTGTGCTGCCACGCTCTTTGGTATCTCGGTAACTCGGTATCTTGGTATCACTTCGACAAGTAAGGGAAGCCCCCTGCCCTCTCTCGTAGAGGGAAAAGCCTCCCCCGACCCTCTCCCGTAGTGGGGTCGGGGGGTGTTTATATGCTGTTTTTTTCGAATTTATTTGCATTATCTCGGGTTTTTTTGTACCTTAGCCCCCAAATAGTGGTTTTATGGAAAACGAAGGAAACAGGATTTCTGTTGTCATTAACACTTACAATGCTGAGCAGCATCTGAGGAAATGCTTGGAGGCGGTGAAGGACTTCGACGAGGTGGTGGTGTGCGACATGGAGAGCACGGACCACACGGTGGGGATTGCGGAGGACTACGGCTGCCGCATCTTTTCGTTTGCGAAAGCCAACCACAAGAGTGCGGAGCCCGCGCGGACGTTTGCCATTCAGAAAGCCAAGAACAAATGGGTGCTGGTGGTTGATGCCGACGAGATTGTTACGCCCGAACTGCGCGATGTGCTCTATCAGGAAATCCGCAAGCCCGATTGTCCGGCAGGATTCTACATCCCCCGCCGCAATATGTTCATGGGCAAGTTTGTGCGAGACCGTCACCCTGACTGGCAGCTGCGTTTCTTTATTCGCGAAGGCACGGAATGGCCTCCCTACGTGCACACGTTCCCAAAGGTTCAAGGGCGTGTGGTGAAACTGAAGGCCGCGAAACAGGCACGCCTGCTTCATCTGATGGACGAAACCATGCACCAGTATCTGGAAAAGACTAATCTCTATACCGACAACGAGGTGGAAAAGAAACGCAACAAGCACTACAACGGATGGAGCTTGGTGTGGCGGCCATTCTGGCGTTTCTTCAAACGCTACATCTTAGAGGGCGGCATCTTCGAGGGCAAGCGCGGATATATTCGTGCCCAGCTGGCTGCCGTCTATCAGTTTGTGACGGTGTCGAAAATACTGGAGGAGAGGATGAGAAAAGAAGAGAAGGAGTAAAGGAGAGAAGGAGAAAAGGAGTAAAGGAGTATTGAAGTAAAGGAGTAAAGGAGATAGTGTATGAGGAAAACGGTTTATCTGGGTATGATTGCAGACATTATGCACCCAGGCCTTATCAACATCATCAACGAGGGTGCCAAATATGGTGACCTGGTAATCGGACTGTTTACAGACAAGGCCATCGCACAGCACAAGCGTCTGCCCTACCTCACCTACGAACAGCGTAAGAACGTGGTTGAGAACATCAGAGGTGTTGCCCGTGTGGTGCCGCAAGACGAGTGGAGCTATGCCCCGAACCTGCGGAAGCTGAAACCCGAATACATGATTCATGGCGACGACTGGCAGCAGGGGCCCGACCAGGAACTGCGCAAGGAAGCCATCAATGCCATGAAGGAATGGGGTGGCGAAGTCATCGAGATACCCTATACCAAAGGCATTGACTCCTCGTCGCTCGACAAAGAAATTAAAGGCATCGGCACGACACCCGACATACGCCTGAAGACCCTGCGCCGCCTGATAGAGGCCAAGCCTGTGGTAAGAATCCTCGAAGTGCATGACGGACTGTCTGGACTGATTGCCGAGAACCTGGAAGTGAAGAACGGACTGTATATGGAATCTTTCGACGGCATGTGGAGCAGTTCGCTGACGGACTCCACCTCGAAGGGCAAACCCGACATTGAGGCCGTTGACTTGACCACTCGCATGCAGGATTTGACAAACGTGCTGGAGTGTACCACAAAGCCCATCATTTACGATGGTGACACGGGAGGCAAGCTGGAACACTTCATCTATACCGTGCGCACCTTGGAGCGCAACGGCATATCAGCCGTAATCATAGAAGACAAGGTGGGACTGAAGAAAAACTCACTATTCGGCACCGATGCCATCCAGACGCAGGACACCATTGAAAACTTCTGCCAGAAAATACGTGCGGGGAAGAATGCACAGATTACGAAAGACTTCATGATTATTGCCCGTTGCGAGAGTCTGATTGCCGGCAAATCCGTGGAAGACGCACTTGAGCGGTGTTTCGCATACGTTGACGAGGGCGGTGCCGACGGGATTATGATTCACAGCAAAGAAAAGACGGGTGACGACATTCGTGAGTTCTGTCTTCGTTTCAAGGAGAAACATCCTTTCGTGCCCATCGTGGCTGTGCCAACCACCTATAACCACCTGCGCGAGGAGGAACTGGCATCTTGGGGCATCAAGGTGGTCATCTATGCCAACCACATGTTACGGGCAGCCTATCCTGCCATGGTAAAGGTGGCACAGTCCATCCTGGCACATCATCGGTCTTACGAAGCCAACGACCTTTGCATGCCTATCAAACAAATATTGGAACTAATACCAGGAACAAAATAGTAATTGATAATTGTGAGCTGAAAATATGATTGAAGTAAACGAGGCATACAACGCACTCACAGATAGTGGCATTGACCTGTTCACTGGTGTACCCGACTCGCTCCTGAAGAACTTCTGTGCCTACATCACCGATAAAGCACAGACCAACCACATCATTGCAGCCAATGAAGGAAATGCCGTTGGCATTGCAGCAGGGCATTATTTGGCCACTGGCAAACCCGCACTGGTGTATATGCAAAACTCGGGACTGGGCAACGCCATAAACCCCCTGCTCTCACTTGCGGATGAAAAAGTGTATAGCATCCCAATGGTATTGATGATAGGCTGGCGAGGAGAACCTGGTGTGCACGACGAACCGCAGCACATAAAACAGGGCGAGGTAACCCTGACGCTTCTTGATGCCATGCAGATTCCTTATATCATCCTCACAGATGTCAGTCAGATATCTCAACAAGTAGCCTTGGCCATGCAGCGCAAGGCACCCGTCGCCCTCGTCATTCGAAAGGGTACCTTCGGCAGCTACAAGCTAAAGAGCATACGCCAAAATGACAACCCGCTTAGTCGAGAGGATGCCATGAAACTGGTGGTGAACCACCTGCAGGCCGATGATGTCATTGTTTCAACTACAGGAAAACTGTCGCGTGAGCTGTTTGAATATCGCGAGACCCGCAAAGAGGGTCACGGTCACGACTTCCTGACAGTAGGCTCCATGGGCCACAGCTCAAGCATTGCACTTGGCATCGCATTAGAGAAAAAAGACCGTCGCGTGTTCTGTTTCGACGGCGATGGTGCGTTCATCATGCATACGGGTGCACTGGGTATTGTAGCCTCAATGAAACCACGGAATTACTACCACATTCTGTTCAACAACAATGCCCATGAGAGTGTTGGTGGACAACCAACCATCGGCTATGAGCTGGATGCCACAGGATTGGCGAAGGCCAGCGGCTATAACCATGTTCTGCGGGCAGCAACAGCAGAGGAAATGGTCAGCGCACTACAACAGTTAGAGCATCTGGAGGGCCCTGTACTCTTGGAGCTGAGGGTAAAGATAGACTCCCGCGATGACTTGGGACGCCCCACAACAACCCCCATAGAGAACAAAGAGGCATTTATGGAGTTCCTAAATGAGAAAGGAGAGAGGAGACACAAACCCATCACCCAACACCCATCAATTGAAGACTGCTGTAATCATGGCCGCGGGCATGGGTACCCGTTTCGGCAGCATGACAGAGGAACGGCCCAAAGGTTTTATCGAGGTTGGCGGCAAGTCGATGGTGGAGCGTTCCATAGAGACGCTTATCGACTGCGGCATCGAACGGATTGTCATCGGTACGGGCTATATGCGCGAAGCTTATGAAGCATTAGCAGAAAAGTATCCGCAGATTGAGTGTTGCTTCAGTTCTCGCTTTGCTGAGACAAACAGCATGTTTACGCTCTACAACTGCCGTGAGATGGTGGGCGATGAAGATTTCCTGCTGTTGGAAAGTGATCTGGTGTTTGAGCGCAGGGCCATCACCGCCATGTTGGAATGCCCACATCCCGATGTGATGCTCATTACGCCCGTCACAAAGTTCCAGGACCAGTACTATGTAGAATGCGACGAGCAAGGACGGCTGACAAACTGCTCTGTCAACAAGGAGGAGGTTTGTGTCAGAGGCGAACTGGTGGGTATCCACAAACTGAGCAGCATCTTCTACCATAAAATGTGCACAGACTATGAGACCAAGCTCGGTGAGTTGCCCAAGTTGGGCTACGAATACGAGTTGCTCCACATGTCGCAGGAGATTATGCCTGTGTATGTGCTCTGCGAGGAAGGGCTGAAATGGTATGAGATAGACGATATGGACGATTTGCGCTACGCTGAAGAAAACATAATTCAATACTTATGAACATCAAGAGAAACGTTCTTTTGAATCCGGGTCCTGCTACGACGACAGACACGGTGAAAATGGCTCAGGTGGTGCCCGACATCTGTCCGCGCGAGAAAGAGTTTGCGCAGATGATGAAGACCATGCGTGCCGACCTGTTGAAGGTGGCTCATGCCCCTGCGGACAAATATACGGCAGTGCTGTTCTGCGGCTCGGGAACCATCAATATTGACGTGTGCCTGAACTCACTGCTGCCCGAGGGTAAGCAAGTGTTGGTGGTGAACAACGGAGCCTACAGCAGCCGTGCCGTGGAGGTGTGCAGGTATTACGGATTGCCTCACATCGACTTGAAATCGTCCGTTTTCGAACGTCCTAATTTGGAGGTGGTGAAGAAAACGTTAGATGAGAACCCCGATGTGGCAGTAGTATATACTACTCACCATGAAACGGGCACAGGTGTGCTGAATCCCATCCGTGAGATTGGGGCAATGGCTCATGAGCATGGTGCGGTTTTTGTGGTCGATACCACATCTTCGCTTGGCATGATTCCTTTCGACATTGAGAAAGACAATGTGGATTTCTGCATGGCTTCAGCTCAGAAAGGACTGATGGCCATGACGGGTCTATCGTTCATCATCGGAAACGAAGAGGAAATCCGAAAGAGCAAGGACTACCCGAAACGCAGCTATTACTGTAACCTCTACATGCAGTATGATTTCTTTGAACGGACGGGGGAGATGCATTTCACTCCACCTGTGCAGACCATCTATGCCGCACGTCAGGCTTTGAAGGAGTATTTCGAGGTGGGAGAGTCCGCGAAGTTTGCCCGTCATCATCGTGTTATTGAGGCCATCCATAAAGGACTGACAGAAATGGGGCTCCGCGAGGTTATCCACCGCGACATACAATCGGGACTGGTGGCGAGCGTTCTCTATCCTGATGACGAGAACTGGAACTTCGAGTTGGTACACGACTATTGCTATGAACATGGATTCACCATTTACCCAGGTAAGATAGAGACCACGAACACCTTCCGCCTTTGCGCTTTAGGCACTATTGATGTTCCCGACATTGAGGCGTTCTTCGTTGTGCTCCGTGAAGCATTTGATAAGTATCATATTCATATACCAGCCAAGTATATGGATAAATTGTAAAATTGTAAATAAACAAAATGGTTGAATACGATGTAAGGACCCTGCAACTGCGTATCCTTGGCAACCTATTGGCTGTCGATAAGGTTTGTCGTGAGCATGGCTTATGCTATTACATATACGACGGCACCATGTTAGGAGCAGTCCGTCACGGAGGTTTTATCCCTTGGGATGATGACCTCGACATTGCTATGCCCCGTGAGGATTATGAGACCTTCATCACATACGCCAATGAGTGGTTGTCGGAACCATACGAGTTTGTTTCGTATGAGACAGATTCCTCTTATCCGCTACCTTTCGGCAAGGTGCAGGATGCGAGCACGGCCTTGATAGAACGTCCGCACCTACCCTATCTTGGCGGGCTTTACATTGATGTGTTCCCCATCGACGGAGTGCCAGAGAACGGTTTGTTACGCCGTATTCATTTGGTACGCTATGACATTCTGAAAAAAGCCGTGTATATGGCCTACCGTGACCCGTATCGTCATGGCAAGGGTCCTTCAAGTTGGATTCCATTGTTTTGTCGTAAAATCATTGGCCAACAACGCCTGCAACGGATGACCCGTCGCCTGCTGCGCAAATATCGTTTTGCCGAGTGTCAGCATGTCTGTGTGTTTGACGATGGCTTCCGCGGTGTAATTAGCAAGGAGGTTCTGGGCAAACCCACCCCCGTCACCTTTGAGGGGCGTGAGGTGATGGGTGTTGAACATGCTGATGCCTATCTAACTCACATGTATGGTGATTATATGACTCCTCCTCCGCATGACTCTCAACGGCAGCATTGCTTCCATTTTGTCAAATTCGACCAATCGTATAAAACTATTAAACCCACCCCAACCCTCCCAAAGGGAGGGAGATAAATGGTAAATCTGTAACATAGTAAATCCGTAAATAGTAAATGAATAAGGTTCTCTACTACATTCTACTTGCACTATGGTACGCACTCTCATTGTTGCCCTTGCGGGTGCACTATGTGTTTTCAGATATACTCTTTCTGTTAGTCTATCATGTGTTTGGCTATCGCAAGGCGCTTGTGCGGCGCCATCTTGCGGAGAGTTTTCCAGAAATGTCTGATGAAGAGCGGCAGAAAACAGAGCGAGGCTTCTATCATTGGCTTTGCGATTATTTTGTGGAAACCATCAAGATGCTCACCATCAGCAAGAAAAACCTGATGAGGCGCATGACGTTCAAGGGCACAGACACCGTCAACGAGATAGTTAATAGCGGACAGTCGGTTGCACTCTATTTGGGGCACTACTGCAACTGGGAATGGATTACTTCATTGCCTCTATGGTTTTCAGAAAAGGCTCAGTGCGGACAGATTTACCATCCATTGGAGAATGCTGTCGTTGACCGTCTTTTCTTGCGTTTAAGACAACGTTTGGGAGCACTCTGCATTCCCATGGCAGAAACGCTGCGACGCTTGGCTTATTTCCGAAAGATTGGGAAGCCCGTGATTATCGGCTACATCTCAGACCAAGTGCCTTTTTGGAACAACATCCACCACTGGCTTGAGTTCCTGAACCACGACACGCCCGTGTTGACAGGCACCGAACGCCTTGTTCGAGGAGCGGGCCACGCCGTGTTCTATGTTGATATCCACCGCCCACGCCGCGGTTACTACGAGGCAGAACTGAAACTCATTGCCCGCGACCCCAAACAGACCAAAGACTATGAGCTAACGGATGCTTATTTTCGTATGCTCGAACAGACCATCCGACACGACCCGAAGTGCTACCTTTGGACGCACAACCGCTGGAAGCGCACCCATGAGGAGTTCAACCTTCGCTACGACCCAGCCACGGGCCGTGTCAGTCTTGAACCGTTGGAGGAAATCATAAAGAGGAAAGAAGGAGAAAATCAAGAAACATGATATTCGTACACGACAAAGGCCGCATGGCCAACAACATCCTGCAATACGGGCATGTGTATGCCTGGGGTAGGGAGCACAATCGGCAGACCATGTCGATGCGTTTCGCATACAAATATCCTCACTTCCACATTTCCCATACGCGGCACCACAACTTTCCCACTTACGTCTTTGCCAAATACGCAGCAAAATGGGGGCTCATTCCCACCGTGAGCTTTGACGAGCCATTGGATGAAGAAAAGAAAGAAATAGTAGATAGAGAATTGTTGAATCGTAAATACAACATGGTGCTGGTCAGCGGCTGGTACGCCCGTTGGTACGACCTGTTTTTGAAATACAAACCCGAAATACTGCAACTTTTTGCTTTTGATGACAAGATAGAGCACAAGGTTGCCGAAACTATGAAAACAAGCAATGGGCTCCGTCTCGGTGTACATATCCGCCGGGGTGACTACGCCACTTTTCAAGGTGGACGTTTCTTGTATTCAGACGAACAATACATTGCTGTCATCCGCCAGTTCTGCAGTCTTCATCCCGAAGAACCGCTAACCATTTACATTTGCGGCAACGACCCCAAGCTCAACAAAGATTATTTCAGAGAGGAATTGAGAGGGGAAGGAGGAAATGAGAGAACCATTGTTTTCCCTGAGGGCAGCCCAACCGAGGATCTTTGTCTGCTTTCCCATTGCAATTACCTTATCGGAGCCCCAAGCACTTTCTCGCTTGTCGCCGCCATGTATCGCGATCTGCCCCTATATTGGATAGAGAATCCTGACTCAAAGCTAACAGAGGATTCCTTCCGGCGCTTCGACTATCTTTTCCGTCACATTTATTGAGAAATAGGCATGAGGCGGTCATTCACCATGCGCTCCATGTACTGCTGAATGATGGCTTTCAGCGTCCGTTCCATGGACTGCTGCTGTGTCGTTGTGCCCATCAGATTACGCTGCATGAGCGAGTCGGTAAGATTGTAAAAGCCCACCGTCTTTTGTCCGTCGAACTGTAGCACATGACCATTGTTAACAAACTGGTAAACGCCGTTGAGATAGTTGACGGCCCACGTGTCTTTGGCTTCCGTATTGAACAGGTCAATGCCAAAGGCAAGGAAGGGCTTTTGATAACGTAGCATTCCGAGAATGGTTGGCATGATGTCTGTCTGTTGTGCAATTCTGTCTTGTATCTCGGGTTGCAGCTGGCCGTCGGGCGTAAAGATGATGATGGGCGAGCTGAATCCTCCAAGGTCGGTTTGATAATAGTCGTGGTCACTGAGGTTGGTGTGGTCGCTGGTCAACACAAAAATGGTATTATTGAACCACGGCTGCCGGCTGGACGTCTCAAAGAAGCGTCGCAGCGCATGGTCTGTATAGCGGATGCACTTATGAATAATGATTCCTTCCTCTGGGAACTGTTCTTTATAGGCATCGGGCACATGATAGGGATGATGGCTGGTTGCTGTAAACAGTGCTGTCATGAAAGGCTGATGCATGTCGCTCATCTTTGTGGCAAAGTATTGCATGAATGGCTCGTCCCAGATGGCCCAGGTGCCGTCGAAGTCGTTGTCACCCCTGAAACGATTGTCTGCGCAGTAGTCCTCCCGCCCGTAATACTGCTGAAAGCCTGTCTTACGGGCGAAAGCCTGAAATCCCATTGAGTTGCGCTGTGCTCCATGGAAGAACGCCGTCTGATAGCCTTCAGCACCGAGAATGCCGGCAATACCTGTATAGCTGTTCATTGATGCAGGTGTCAGAATAAATGGCTCTACAAACATGGGTATGCCAGAGAGGATGGAAGGCATGGCATCGATGCTCTTGCGCCC
>JAFZSI010000006.1 GCA_017619445.1 Prevotella sp. | reverse complement strand
CGGTAAGACCATACATTTTTCGGAAAGTTTTAATAAATCTACAATTTCTTACCACAATATTTGCTTAAATCAACTTTTATGTTTATTTTTGCAGCATGAAAACGAACAGAGTAATTGACGGGATAAGAAAAGACATATCCCCAGAGAGTAAGCAGCAAATCGAATTATCGGTGGCCATTGCCAACCGTATATATGAAATCCTTGAAATCAAGGGAATGACACAGAAGGATCTGGCTCAACGTCTGGGTAAGACCGAGACTGAAGTGAGCCGTTGGCTGTCGGGAACACATAACCTGACACTATCAACTATCTGCAAGATATCCACGGCCTTGGGCGAGGAGATTGTCACAGTAGCCAATGATATAAAAACAAAGCAAGGCCGCTGACTTTCTCAAGTCAACGGCCTTTTGAAAAACAATAGAGTCGAGGTGACAGGACTCGAACCTGCGACAGCCTGGTCCCAAACCAGGAACGCTACCAACTGCGCTACACCTCGCTCCAAATAAATAAACCTTGTTAACCTTAAATCTAAAATGATAACTCGCTCGTTATCCCGCGGCCTTATAAATTTCTAAACAATTAAATCCTTGTTCCCTTATACTTTTTTACTTTTTTACCTTTTTTACCTTTTTACCCTTTAATAATCCCCTGCTCCACGAAGATCTTCTTCAGGGCCTTGACGGAGCGCTCCACCTGCTCTTCGGTGTGCGTGGCCTGGAGGGCGTAACGCACGAGCGTGTCCTGCGGGGCACATGCGGGAGGCACGACGGGATTGATGAACACGCCGGCCTTGAAGGCGAGGGCGGTCATGAGGAACGTCTTGTTCGCATCGCGCACGTAGAGCGGGATGATGGGGCTCTCGGTCTCGCCGATCTCGAAGCCTTCCTCGCGGAAACGCTTCAGAGCGTAGTTCGTCACCTTCCACAGACGCTCGATGCGCTCGGGCTCCTGCTGGATGATGTGCAGTGCCTCGAGGGCTGCAGCGGTGGCTGCGGGCGTGTTCGATGCCGAGAAGATATACGAGCGGGCATTGTGGCGCAGGAAGTTGATCGTGTCCCAGTCGGAGGCGATGAAACCGCCGATCGAGGCGAGCGACTTGGAGAACGTGCCCATAATGAGATCCACCTCGTCGGTGAGTCCGAAATGGTCGCACACGCCCCTGCCCTGCTTGCCGAAGACGCCGATGCCGTGGGCCTCGTCGACCATGATGGAGCAGTTGTATTTATGCTTCAGCTCAACGATCTCGGGCAGCTTGGCCAGATCGCCCTCCATGGAGAACACACCGTCGACCACGATCAGCTTGACAGCCTCGTGGGGCAGCGTCTGGAGGATGCGCTCCAGGTCTTCCATGTCGTTGTGCTTGTAGTGCAGCTGCTTGGCGAACGACAGGCGGCGGCCGTCGACGATCGAAGCGTGGTCGCGGTCATCGCAGATGATATAGTCGTCCTTGCCGCACACCACGGCGAGCACGCCCTGGTTCACGGAGAAGCCCGTAGAGAAACAGAGGGCCTCGGCCTTGCCGATATATTCTGCGAGCTCCTTCTCCAGCTGTACGTGGAGATCGAGCGTTCCGTTGAGGAATCGGCTGCCGGCACAACCCGAGCCGTATTTATCGAGAGCTGCCTTCGCGGCGTCGATGATGCGCTGGTCGCCCGTCAGGCCTGTATAGGCGTTCGAGCCGAACATCAGCACCTTGTGTCCGCCCATCTCAACCTCTGTACCCTGCTTGCCCGTGATCTCGCGGAAATAAGGGTAGACATCGGCCTCCATGAACTTCTGAGGCACGCGGTAGCTCTTGAATTTCTCTTCTAATTGTCCCATTTCTGAATAGGTAAATCTTGTCTTTGTTACTTTCAGCGTGCAAAGTTACACAATTTTTATCAATTCGTGCAAGTTTTTCTTAAAAAAGTTCTATTTTTCTATTTTTCTTGCATATTTACTTGTTTAATTAACCGATTTTCGTAATTTTGCAGATAATTATGGATAAGAAGAAGATCGTTTTCATCATCAATCCCATCTCGGGCACACACTCGAAGGATGAAATACCCGACCTCATCGAGAAGAGGCTGGACCATGAGCTGTATGACTACGAAATCCAGCTGACGGGCTATGCCGGACACGCCACCGAGATAGCGCGAGCCTGTGCGGAGCGAGGCGTCGACGTGGTGGTGGCCGTGGGAGGCGACGGCACGGTGAACGAGGTGGCGCGCGCACTCACACACACCGAGACCGCCCTCGCCATCATGCCCTGCGGCTCGGGCAACGGACTGGCCCGACATCTCTGCATCCCCATGGACCTGAAGCGGGCGCTCGACATCATCAACGCCTGCAACATCGAGGCCTTCGACTACGGCGTCATCAACGACCTGCCCTTCTTCTGCACCTGCGGCATGGGCTTCGACGCCTTCATCTCGCTGAAGTTCGCCCAGAGCGGCAAGCGCGGACCGATCACCTACGTGGAGAACGTGCTCAAGGAGGGATTGAAATACAAGCCCGAAACCTATGAGGTAGAGGCCGACGACGGCAAGCACCGCTACAAGGCCTTCCTCATTGCCTGCGCCAACGCGTCGCAATACGGCAACAACGCCTACATCGCCCCCGGCGCCACGATGAAGGACGGCGAGATGGACGTGATCATCATGGAGCCCTTCGATGCCTTCGAGGCCCCGCAGATTGCCGCCGACTTGTTTATGAAGACGCTGCCCAGCCACTCGAAGATCAAGACCTTCCGCACCAAGCACCTCCATATCCGCCGCAAGGAGCCCGGCGCCATCCACTACGACGGCGACCCCATCATGACCAACCCCGAGATCGACGTGCACATAGAGCCCCTCGGCATCCGCATCCTCACCGATCCCGACATGGTGGAGGACACGGGGCAGCCCAACTTCCTGCTCAACGCCTTCAGCGACTTCTTTAATAATATTAATAATGTACGCGAGGACATCGAACGCCAGGGGCACCGCTTCCAGGTGATCAACAAGGTGCTGCTCCGGAAACTGAAGAATCTGTAGGAGCGAGGAATGAGGAGCGAGTGGCAGATATATGTGGTGATCGTGATCCTAGCGGCGGCGGTAGGCTATGGGGCCTATCGCGTCTTTCAGACCTTCAGACACAGGGACAACCTCTGCGAAGGATGCAGCGGATGCGACCTGAAACGGCAGATATGCGATAAAAAACGGGAAAAAGCATGCTGTTGCCACAAAAACTGAGCAAAAAATTTGGCGGTATCGATTATTATGCTTACCTTTGCACCCGCATTTAAGGATTGGTGCCTTGGATGAGTGGCTTAGTCAACGGTCTGCAAAACCGTCTACGGCGGTTCGAATCCGCCAGGCACCTCAAAGAATAACCCCCGCCAAACGGCGAGGGTTATTTCTTTTTATTCCTCTTCGTCGAAGAGATGCTGGATCTCATTGATCTCTTCCTCGTCGAACCATTTCGAGAGCCGCTCCTTGGCCTTGGCAATGATCTCGGGATCGATGCCCGACCACACCTTCTTCAGCACATAGAGCAGCACGGCCAGGTCGTCAGTGAGGCCGGCAATGGGGATGGCATCAGGGATGACGTCAAGCGGACTGATCATGTAGCCCAGCGCACCGATGATGATGGCCTTGTCGGCCTTGCTCACCTTGTCGCTCTGGAGGGTATAATAGAGAATCAGCGCGGCATAGACGAGTTTGGAGCCTGCACGCTTGGCGATACGTGAAATCTTATCCACAAAGTCCTTCTGGGTGAACTTGTTGGAGTACTTCATAAAATCAGGTAGTTCCATTTTCATATCTTGTTTATTATTTGTTAATTCGGATGATTCTGATACCGGTGTGCGAGGGATGCTGGCGGAGATACTGCCAAAGCGTCATGGGTTCCTCGACCACCTGCTTATGCAACTGCGAGGCGTTGAGCAGATGCAGGTTGCCGTCTTTCCAGACAGCAAACCCGAGGTGGGCAATGTCGAGACCTGCCTTGTTGCAGGTGATGGCGATGATGTCGCCGTCTTTCACGGCCTTCTTCAATTCAGCGCTCCGCCCTACCCTCGCCTTGGGGATGTAGCGGAACTTCTGCCCCGTTACGCGCTGTTCCATCCGTCGGATATCAGACACGTATTCGGGATGCGCCTTCAGGGCCTTGTAGCTCTGAGGATGCTGGCTCATATAGTTGACGTTGACAGTCTGAACGGCGGTAAACGGCGGATTGGGCTGCTGGATCTCCGTGACGAGGCCCGTCTTGGAGTTCTCGGTGATCCACTCCGTGAAATAATGGATGCGACTCGTATAGTTGTCGATCTTGCCATTCCGGTAGCGCATGGCCTGGAGGGCGGCACGATAGGCACCGTAAGTGTATTTCTTCTGATAGGCACACTTGGTGAGGGCGGTCACCGTCTCAACGAGCGTCGTGCAGTCCAGCTCCCGGGTGTTCACCACCAGCCGTTCTTTGTCACCCACCTCCAAGGTATGAGCCACGTAGGGCTTGCCTAAAAATCCACGGGCGAAGAACAGCGGCAAATTGGCATCGGGAGGCAGCTGGCGGGCATTCTTGAGCAGGGTGCAAATCTTGATACTGTCTGCGGTTGCGGCATCCAGTTGTCGGCCTTGCGCCATCATTGTCAGCGCCAGGCACAAACCTATTATGATCGTCACACTCCTTTTCATCTTTTCTCAGAATTTCCCCAATATCCTGTCCATCGCCCAGTTCACAGGCGTGGCAGAGTTACTGGTACACGTGCAGACTGACAGTCCCTGCAAGTGCTCAATCACGTTCTTAATCAACGGATACTGCACGTAGGGCGGATTGGGCACCGTGATGTTCTCGTCGCCGTCGCTCGTCTGGAGGCGGATGGGGTTGTAGTCAAAGACAGAGAAGCTGACCAGTCCTTTGGTACCGATGATTTCGATGCAGTCCTCGCGGGCGCTCTCATGGGCCACGTAGCACCATGAGCCTGAGCCAGGCACGCCGTTCTCGAAACGGAAGCAGGCGCTCACCGAGTCCTCCGCATCGTAATAGCCGCCACGGTTGGCACAGATGCCACGCGCCTCAAGGATCACGCCGAACATGTCCTGCAAGAGATCGAGCTGGTGAGGGGCCATATCGTAGAAGTAGCCGCCACCGGCGATCTCGGGTTGCAGCCGCCAAGGCAGGGGCTGATGGTTCGCGATGGCTTCGGCATCGGCAGTGCGCAAGGGTTCGGTATAGCGTATCTGAACATTCAGGATCTGACCGATCCGGCCGCTCTTCACTATCTCCTTCACCCTCTGGAAATAAGGCAGGTAGCGACGATAGTAGGCCACGAAACACGGAATGCCCGTCTGCTCCGAGATGCGGTTGATGCGGGCACAGTCATCGTAGCTCGCGGCCAACGGCTTCTCCACATAGACAGGCTTGCCAGCTTTCATCGCCATGATGGCATAGGTGGCATGACTTGACGGCGGTGTGCACACATAGATGGCATTCACGTCAGGATCATCGATGAGTTCCTGGGCGTCCGTGTACCATTTCTTGATACCATGGGTGACGGCATAGGTGCGGGCATGCTGCTCCGTGCGGCTCATCACTGCCACGACACTGGAACCCTCCACCTCGCTGAAGGCAGGTCCGCTTTTGCGTTCCGTCACCTCACCGCAACCTATGAATCCCCATTGTAATAACTTCATGTGTGCGTTACCATTATATATCTGGGTGCAAAGATACAATTTTCATTGAATAATGAACACGTAACATGGAACATTTTAAATACGTTTTAAAATTATTAACGTAGTCTGCTGCAAGAAAATCGACCAACGTCAATCGTAAATCGCAAATTATCACTAACTTTGCACGCAAAAACAGCAAGAAAATGGAAAAAGATCAGGAAGATATCCTTTTGAAAGACCGCAGTAGCCGAGCCTGCATCAGTGCCGGATACCGTCTGTATATGTCGAATTTCAAACGCATCTTCCGCGCTTCATGGCTCGCCGCCCTCGTGTTTGCAGCCTTGGTCAGCGTGGGAGGAACGATGATGATCCTACAGCCTCAGACGGCTTTGATCGTCCTGCCTGTAACCGTCCTTATCGACGCCTTGTTTTTCACGTATGGCTTCTCCGTGCTCAAACAGCATCAGGAGACTGGCAGCATCGGCTGGTCAGCCCACTGGTACAGCTTCGATAGCCGTATCTTTGTCAGGACGCTCATCGCCTGGCTCTGCACGTTTGTCATCAGCCTGGTCGTAGGCTGCCTCATCAGCTTCGGGAGCATCATGCTCGTCCAATACCTCTCCGAATACACGGCCTTGGCATCCATCGCTATCTTGGCTCTGCTGGTCTTCGCACTCATCCTGCCACTGACCTATACGAACATGCGCTACGTGCTGGCCGATAAGGCGGGCTATTGGAGCAACCTCTTCAGCCACTATGGCAAGGGTTTGCGCCGCTGGGGATTCATCTTCCTCGTGGTGTTCATGACGGCCCTTATCGGATGCGTCTGTTACATCCTCACGTCACTCCCAGCCATCATCCTCTCCTTGGCGGGTAATGAGGCGAACACGGGTTTCCTCTATGGCGACCCCTACAACATGCCGTCGTATATCGGCTGGATGTCGGCTCTAGTGTTCCTGCTCATCGGATTCATCCAGGCCTACGTCATACTCTCCTTCCTGTTCCCGCTGTACTACATGTATGGCTCCGTTGAAGCTCACGAAAAGGAGAAGAATAAATTTAACAAAGAAGCATTATGAAAAAGATTCTCTTCATCGACCGCGACGGCACCCTCATAGAGGAACCTGCCGACGAGCAGATCGACTCGTTCGATAAGTTAAAGTTCGTGCCTGGCGTCTTCCGTAACCTCAGTTTCATCCGCGAGAAGCTGGATTTTGAATTCGTCATGGTCAGCAACCAAGACGGCCTCGGAACGGATGCATTCCCCGAGGACACCTTCTGGCCTGTTCAGAATTTCATCCTCCAGACGCTTGAAGGCGAAGGCATCACATTTGACGAGATACTCATCGATCCGCACTTCCCCGAAGATAATGCACCCACGCGCAAACCTAACACGGGGTTGGTAGAGAAATACATGAATAATCCCGAGTACGACATCGCCAATTCATACGTCATCGGAGACCGCGAGACCGATCGAACCTTTGCTCGAAACATCGGATGCAAATCTCTGATATTGAGCGATGAATGGATGTCGTGGAACAAGATAGCAGAGTTACTGTTTGCCGGTGAGCGTATCGCAGAAGTCAGCCGGAAGACGAAGGAGACAGACATTCATATCAAGGTGAATCTCGATGGTACCGGAAAGTGTGACATCTCGACCGGTCTCGGTTTCTTTGACCACATGCTGGAGCAGATCGGCAAGCACGGTATGATGGATCTTATAATCCACACCAAGGGCGATCTTGAAGTGGATGAACACCATACCATCGAAGACACGGCTATCGCCTTGGGAGAGTGTATCCTCACGGCCTTGGGTGACAAACGCGGCATCGAGCGCTACGGCTATTGTCTGCCCATGGATGACTGTCTGTGTAGCGTGGCACTTGACTTCGGAGGCCGCCCCTGGTTAGTATGGAATGCCGAGTTCAAGCGTGAGAAGATTGGCGAAATGCCCACCGAAATGTTCTTACATTTCTTCAAGTCACTCAGCGATGCTGCGAAGATGAATCTGAACATCAAGGCAGAGGGTGAGAACGAGCACCATAAGATCGAGGGGATCTTCAAGGCCCTGGCACGCTCGTTGAAAATGGCCGTCAAACGCGACATCTACCATTACGAACTGCCTTCAACGAAAGGATTATTATAGATTTCCACCGAAAATTTGGACAATTCAAAAAATATTCGTACCTTTGCAGCCCATATTATAAATAAGGTATAGAAAGAAAGCAATGATTACAGTAACAAATCTGCAGATACAGTTTGGAAAGAAGGTCCTATATAAGGACGTCAACCTGAAATTCACAAGTGGTAACATCTACGGCATCATCGGTGCTAACGGTGCGGGCAAGTCTACCCTGCTCCGTGCCATCAGCGGTGAGCTGGAGCCGAACAAAGGAACGGTAGAGATGCTGCCAGGCGAGCGAATGAGTGTGCTGGAACAGGACCACTTCAAATACGATGAATTCTCTGTGATGGACACGGTGCTGATGGGTCATCAGCCCCTGTGGGCCAATATGAAAGAGCGTGAAGCCCTCTATGCCAAGGCAGAGATGACAGAGGAAGACGGTGTGAGAGCCGCCGACCTTGAGATGGCCTTTGCAGAGATGAACGGCTGGGAGGCAGAGAGTGAGGCTGCACAGCTGCTTCAGAACCTTGGCGTGGCCGAGGGACAGCACTATAAGCAGATGGCAGAGATCTCTAACAATGAGAAGGTGCGCGTGATGCTCGCCAAGGCCTTGTTCGGTCATCCAGACAACCTGCTGCTTGACGAGCCCACCAACGACCTCGATCTCGACACCGTGCAGTGGCTGGAGGAATACTTGTCTAATCTGGAACAATGCGTGCTTGTGGTCTCTCACGACCGTCACTTCCTAGATGCCGTCTCCACGCAGACCGTCGATATCGACTTCGGTAAGGTAACCCTCTTCTCAGGAAACTACTCATTCTGGTACGAGAGCTCGCAGCTTGCTTTGCGACAGGCTCAGAACCAGAAGATGAAGGCCGAGGAGAAGAAAAAGCAGTTGGAGGAGTTTATCAGAAGATTCTCTGCCAACGTGGCCAAGTCCAAGCAGACCACCTCTCGTAAGAAGATGCTGGAGAAGTTGAATGTAGAGGAAATCACACCATCTACCCGTAAGTATCCGGGCATCATCTTCTCCATGGAGCGCGAGCCCGGTACGCAGATACTTGAAGTGGAAGGCTTGAAGGCTGTGGAATCGGATGGCACAGTATTGTTCGACAATGTCAGCTTTACCATCGAAAAAGGTCAGAAGACCGTTTTCCTCTCGCATAACCCCAAGGCAATGACAGCCCTCTTTGAGATCATCAACGGCAATCGCGAGGCCGATGCAGGTACCTTCAAATGGGGTGTCACCATCACTACCGCCTATCTCCCACTCGACAACACAGAGTTCTTCCAGAGTGAGATGAACCTTGTGGACTGGCTCTCTCAGTGGGGACCGGGTAATGAAGTGACGATGAAGTCGTTCCTCGGACGTATGCTCTTCAAAGAGGAAGACGTGCTGAAACACGTGAACGTGCTCTCTGGAGGTGAGAAGATGCGTTGTATGATTGCCCGTATGCAATTGAAGAACGCCAACTGTCTGATTCTGGACACACCCACGAACCATCTTGACCTCGAGAGCATCCAGGCCTTCAACAACAACCTGATCCAATTCAAGGGCAATATTCTCTTTGCTTCTCACGACCATGAGTTTATCAACACCGTGGCAGACCGAATCATCGAACTGACGCCAAAGGGAACCATCGATAAGCTGATGACCTACGATGACTACATCTATGATGAGGCCATCAAAGCAAAGAAAGCTGAACTTTACGCCTAATGGCACGAAATTTGCAAGAGGAGTTGCAAAAACATTTAATTAACGCAATTATGACAGAAAAAGATATCAACATCGAAGACGAGGAGACACTGGACGAGGCTCCTGTTGAAGAAACTGACAAAGAGGCAGAAGAGACTGAGAATTCTGAGAATGCCGAGGAATCAGAAGAGCAAGACCCGTTGGAGAAGGCTCAAAAGGAAATCGAGGAATTGAAAACCCAGCTGCTCTATAAGGTGGCTGAGTTTGAGAACTACCGCAAGCGTACGCTAAAGGAGCGCGCCGAACTAATCCTGAATGGCGGTGAGAAATGCATCACGGCCATTTTGCCAATTCTTGACGATATGGAGCGTGCCATCGAGAACGGTGAGAAAACCGATGATCCAGCAGTGCTCCGTGAGGGCATGACACTGATCTACCAGAAATTCATGAAGACGCTCGAAGCACAAGGTGTCAGCAAGATTGACACAGAGAATGCCGACTTCGACACCGACGTGCATGAGGCCGTGGCCATGGTGCCCGGCATGGGCGACGATAAGAAAGGCAAGGTCATCGACTGTCTGCAACAGGGATACAAACTAAACGACAAAGTAATCCGCCACGCGAAAGTGGCAGTAGGACAATAATTACATGGCACAGAAAAGAGACTACTACGAGGTGCTTGGGGTCGAGAAGACCGCCTCGGAAGACGAGATCAAGAAAGCATATCGCAAAATAGCCATTAAGTACCACCCTGACCGTAATCCGGGTGACAAAGAAGCTGAGGAGAAATTCAAGGAGGCCGCTGAGGCCTATAATGTGTTGCACGATCCGAAGACCCGTCAGCAGTACGACCAGTTCGGCTTCAATGGTCCGGGCATGGGGGGAGGCTTCGACTTCAGCGGCTTCGGTGGTGCCTCAATGAACATGGACGACATCTTCTCGATGTTTGGCGACATCTTCGGAGGACACGGTTTCGGAGGATTCGGTGGGGGTGCACGTCGTCCACAGCAGCACCGTGGCAGTGACCTGCGCCTAAAGGTGAAGCTCACACTCGAAGAGATCAACAAAGGTGTGACGAAAAAGTTCAAGGTAAGGAAAGATATTCCCTGTCCTCATTGCAGCGGCTCAGGTGCCGAGGCCGGCAGTGGCAAGGAGACTTGTCCGACGTGTCATGGTCAGGGCGTCATCACCCACACCACCCAGAGCATCTTCGGCATGATGCAGCAGCAGAGTGTCTGTCCGACCTGTAATGGTGAAGGACAGGTGATAAAGAACAAGTGTAAGCACTGTGGCGGTACAGGTATTGAGAAAGGTGAAGAGGTCGTTGAGATCAACATTCCTGCTGGTGTGGCTGAGGGAATGGTAGTCAACGTACCTGGCAAGGGTAATGCCGGCAAGCACAATGGTGTGAACGGCGATATCCAGGTGTTCATCGAGGAGGAAGAAAACGATACTTTCGTTCGCGATGGTAACGACCTGATCTATAACTTGCTACTCGACTTCCCCACAGCAGCCCTGGGTGGTGAGATAGAAATCCCCACCATCGAAGGTTCAAAGTTGAGGGTGAAGCTGGAAAACGGTACTCAGCCTGGCAAGACACTCCGCTTGCGTGGAAAGGGTCTGCCTGCCGTACAAGGCTATGGCAGTGGAAAAGGCGACCTCGTGGTGAACATCAGCGTTTACGTACCCAGAACACTTTCCCGTGAAGAAAAACAGGCTATTGAGTCATTCCGTGACAGCGACAACTTCAAAGGAGACAAACAGACCAGAGATTCCATCTTCCAGAAGTTCAAGAATTATTTCAGTTAAATTGTAAAGAGTCTGTATTATGACCTATCAAGAGACGTGCGAATACCTGTTCAATGCCATGCCGATGTTTGAGCGGCAGGGAGCCAGCGGCTACAAGGAGGGACTTGACAACACTTTGGCGCTGGATGAACATTTCGGGCATCCCCACAAGAAATTCCTGTCCATTCATGTGGCAGGTACGAATGGCAAGGGATCCTGTTCTCACACGCTCTCGGCCATTCTCCAGATGTGTGGTTATAAGGTTGGACTCTATACATCACCCCATCTTGTTGATTTCAGCGAACGGATCCGAATCAACGGTCAGCCCATACCAGAAGAGTATGTTGTCAACTTTGTTGAGCAAGAGAAATCATTCATTGAATCCCTTCAGCCTTCCTTCTTCGAGGTAACCACAGCGATGGCCTTCAAGTATTTTGCAGAGAAGGATGTGGACATTGCCGTTGTCGAAGTGGGACTAGGCGGCAGACTCGACTGCACCAACATCATCACACCCATCCTTTCGATCATCACAAACATCGGGATGGACCATACCCAGTTCCTAGGGACATCACTCGAACAGATTGCCTTCGAAAAGGCGGGCATCATCAAGTCAAATGTACCTGTCATTATTGGTGAGACCACCCCAGAGACACGGCCTGTCTTTGAAGCCATGGCCTCAGAACTGCATGCACCCATTACATTTGCTGAAGACAGACTTGAGGTGATTGAGAGCAAAGCCAAGACATTGGAGAATGGCTTTACCTATTATACAGAGCACTATGGCATCTTAAACGGAGAGTTGGCCGGCTATTATCAGGTAAAGAACACGAATACGGTGCTCTATGCCGTCAGACAGTTGGAAAAGCTCGGGTTCATGCATCCCGTCAATTGCGATCCTGAGTTAGAATGTCAGAATAAAGAAGTCAAGGAAGGTTTCAAGAATGTCTGTGAACTGACAGGTCTGCAAGGTCGTTGGCAGACGGTGAAGGAAAAGCCTAAGACCGTTTGCGATACAGGTCATAATCTTCCGGGGTGGAAATATCTGAGTGAACAGTTAAACGCTGTACAATGCAATCAGATGCATATCCTCTTTGGAATGGTCGATGATAAAGATATTGAAGGTGTCATGGCATTATTGCCGAAAAACGCCATCTATTATTTCACAAAAGCAAGTACCCATCGGGCGGTTTCTGAGAATATTTTGAAACTCTATGCCCAGCAACTGGGTCTTCAAGGCGAGAGTTATCCCAATGTTGTAAGTGCTTACGAAGATATCAAAAGTAAAGCCAAAGAAAACGACTTTGTGTTCATTGGAGGTAGCAGTTATGTGGTCGCAGACTTCCTAAAGAACCGCATTTAGAGTTTTTTAATACATCGAAAACATTTTTTTCGGTGTTTCATTCTTCTATTTGCTATTTTTTCTGTTACTTTGCAGAAAAATAGTTAGTAACTAAAAGCATTATTTATGGCAAACACAACAGAAACAGCGAATGCATGTGGTCTGAAGCGCGAGAACTTCCAGGCCACCATTAATGGTAAGAAAACCGATTTGTACATCCTCAGAAACCGTAAGGGTTTTGAAGTAGCCATCTCTAATTATGGTGGTGCCATCTGTGCTATCATGGTGCCAGACAAAGACGGTAAAGTAGGAAACGTGATCCAGGGTCACGACAGTATCAAACAGCTCACCAGCGGCAAGGAGCCTTATCTCTCTACCTTGATTGGCCGTTGGGGTAACCGTATCTGCAAGGGTCAGTTCACGCTGAATGGCAAAGACTATCAGCTGGCTCTTAACGACGGTCCAAACCATCTCCATGGTGGTGCTGTCGGCTTTAACGCCAAAGTATGGGATGCCCGTCAGATGGGTCCCCGTTCTCTGGCCCTCCATCGTATCTCATCGTATGGTGAGGAAGGTTATACTGGCGAACTCGACGTCACGGTGGAGTTCACTTTCACCGACCTCAACGAACTGGTGATCGAATATCTGGCCACGACGAACAAGAAGACTATTGTCAACTTGACACATCACGCCTTCTTCTCTCTGTCTGGTACTGCAGACCCCACCCCGACGATTGAGGACCAGATCTGTGAAATCAATGCCGACTTCTATCTGCCCACTGATGCAACCGCCATTCCTACCGGTGAAATCCTGAAGGTGGAAGGTACGCCCTTTGATTTCCGTAAGCCAAAGCCATTCGGACAGGACATCAACGCTGATCATGAGCAAATTAAGTTTGGAAAAGGTTTTGATCACAACTATGTACTCAACAAACGTGAGGAAGGTGAACTGAGCTTTGCAGCCAAAATCACCGATCCGAAGAGCGGTCGTACACTGGAGTGCTACACCACCGAACCCGGTATGCAGCTTTACACGGCCAACTATGCCACAGGTTATAAGGGTGCCAACGGCTGCACATTCCCCTACCGCTCGGCTGTATGTCTCGAGACCCAGCACTTCCCCGACACACCAAATCGTCCTTATTTCCCCAGCGTCATACTCCGTCCGGGTCAGACCTACAAGCATAAGACGATTTATCGTTTCGGTGTCGTCGAGTAAATCCCAACATAAACTGAAAAAGACTTTATTTTTTTAATATGAGTAATCAAAAAACGAATGGAAGTATCATCGCTATTGTTACGATGATGTTCCTATATGCCATGATTTCGTTTGTAACGAATCTTGGTGCGCCAATTGGTGTAATCTGGAAGAACCAGCCTGAAATCGGAGGTTCTAACGTGCTCGGCATCATGGGTAACTTCATGAACTTCTTTGCCTATCTGTTCATGGGTATACCTGCTGGAAAGATGTTGACAAAGGTTGGTTACAAGAAGACTGCCCTGATTGGTATCGCAGTCGGTTTTATCGGCGTACTCATCCAATACCTCTCCGGCTTCTCGGGCGGCATCCCCGGCTTCTGCATCTATCTCTTTGGTGCGTTCATCTCTGGTTTCTCCGTCTGTATCCTGAATACTGTAGTGAACCCGATGCTGAACCTGCTTGGCGGTGGTGGTAACCGTGGTAACCAGCTGAATATGATTGGAGGAACTCTGAACTCCCTTGCTGGTACGATGACCCCGATGCTTGTGGGTGCACTGATTGGTACGGTGACAGCCTCTACACAGATGGCTGACGTCAATCTGGTCATGTATATCGCCATGACGGTCTTCGCTGCTGCCTTTATAGCACTTATCTTCATTCCTATCAAGGATCCTGAGATGGGTAAGGTTACTGCAGAGACGGTGTTTGAGCACTCGCCATGGTCCTTCCGTCACTGTCTGTTAGGTGTGATCGCTATCTTCGTCTATGTTGGTGTTGAAGTGGGTATCCCCGGTGGTCTGAATTTCTACCTGTCTGATACATCAGCCAATGGTGCATGGGTAAATCCTGATGCCGTTGTGAATGCAGCAACGATTGGTGGTGCAGTGGCAGCCATGTATTGGCTCCTGATGCTCGTAGGACGTCTGTGCTCCAGCTTTATTGCAGCTAAGGTTTCTTCACGTCAGTTGATGTTGATTGCCACCTTCGCCTGCATGGTCCTGATCTTGGCAGCTATCTTCACACCTAAGAGTGTAACCGTCAACATGCCGTTGATCTCGATTCTGGAGGGTACGATTACATCTACCACAGTACCACTGACGGCTCTGCTGCTTGTGCTCTGCGGTCTATTTACCTCCGTGATGTGGGCATCCATCTTCAACCTGGCAACAGAAGGTCTTGGTAAATACACTGCTCAGGCATCCGGCATCTTCATGATGATGGTAGTAGGTGGTGGTGTATTGCCGGTAGTACAGAATTTCTTCGCAGACATCTTCGGATATATGCCCAGTTACTTTGTCTACTTCCTGGCCGTAGCCTATATGTTCTACTATGCACTCATCGGCTGCAAGAATGTGAACAAAGACATCCCTGTTGATTAATACACCTTATTTATATATAATGGATATTGAATTTGTAAGAAGCCGTTTCATCAAGCATTTTGATGGGAAAACGGGCAATGTATATGCCTCTCCGGGTCGTATCAACTTAATTGGCGAACATACTGATTATAATGGTGGCTTCGTGTTCCCCGGTGCTGTTGACAAAGGCATCATGGCCGAGATGCGTGCCAATGGAACGGAAGATACCGTGATGGCTTATGCCATCGACCTCAAGGATCGTGTTGACTTCAAGCTCTCCGATCCTGACGGTCCTCGCGCCAGTTGGGCCCGCTATATCTATGGTATCGCTTTAGAAATGAAGAAACTGGGTGTACCCGTAAAAGGTTTCAATATCGCCTTTGCCGGCGATGTCCCCCTGGGTGCCGGCATGTCTTCTTCTGCTGCCATGGAGAGCTGCTTCGCCTGTGGTCTCAACGACATCTTCGGCGAGAACAAAGTGAGCCAATGGGATATGGCATTGGCTGGTCAGGCTACAGAGCACAACTACTGCGGCGTAAACTGTGGCATCATGGACCAGTTTGCCTCTGTCTTCGGCAAGGCTGGCTGTCTGATGCGCTTGGACTGCCGTAGTCGCGAGTTCGAGTATTTCCCGTTCAAGCCCGATGGCTACCGTCTGGTGCTCCTCGACTCTGTGGTAAAGCATCAGCTGGCAGGTTCACCCTATAATGACCGTCGTCGTTCCTGCGAGAATGTAGTGAAGCATATTGCCGCTAAACATCCGGAAGGCCAATTCGAGACCCTACGTGACTGCACCTGGGAACAACTCGAAGAAGTGAAGGACGAGGTTGGTGCTGAAGACTACAAGCGCGCTAAGTTCGTACTCGGCGAGAAAGACCGTGTACTGGCAGTCTGCGACGCCCTGAATGAAGGCGACTACGAGAAAGTCGGTGAGATGATGTACAAGACTCACGAAGGACTCTCCAAGGATTATGAGGTATCATGCGAAGAACTGGATTTCCTGAACGACATTGCCAAGGAAAACGGTGTGACAGGTTCCCGTATCATGGGCGGCGGCTTTGGTGGCTGTACCATCAACCTCGTGCGTAACGACCTCTACAAGAAGTTCATCGAGGACGCCAAAAAGCGCTTCAATGAGAAATACGGACATGAACCGAAAGTTTATGACGTTGTCATTGGCGACGGTTCACGAAAACTCTGTTAAGGAAGCGACAACTTAGCCAAAAAAGGTTAAATTACGGCATAAAGTGTTATATTTACACTTTATGCCGTTTATTTATATGATAAAGTATTGCATAATTCAAATATTAATTGTAATTTTACACCCAAAATCAAACGCTATAACAATTATTAAACTTAAAAACGTATTGAAATGAAAGTACTTAAAAGTATGCTTTTAGGACTGAGTGCGACAGCACTTCTGTTCTCGGCCTGTGAGAAAAAGGAGCAGGCTCCACAACTGACAGTATCAGGCTTAGACGTTGCCAAGTTTGACACGACCATCCAGGGTAAGCCCGTTCAGCTCTTTACACTGAAGAATGCCAACGGCATGGAAGTGTGCATCACAAACTACGGAGGACGAATTGTGTCGCTGGTCGTGCCCGACAAGGATGGCAAGCCGACGGATGTTGTACTTGGCTTTGACAACATCGCCCAGTATGCTGACACCCTCAACAGTCCCTCTGACTACGGATCCAGTGTCGGCCGTTATGCCAACCGTATCAAAGAAGGAAAGTTCACTCTCGGCGACAACGAGTATCAGCTGAAGAAGAACGACGGTCCGAACTGCCTGCACGGTGGTGGAAACACAGGTTGGATGCATCAGGTGTACGACGCTGAGCAGATTGGCGACTCTATCCTGAAACTGACGATCGTAGCAGCTGATGGTGAGAACGGCTTCCCCGGCAAGGTAATGGCTGTCACCACATACAAGGTCACTGCCGACAACACCCTCGACATGACTTGGGAGGCTGAGTCAGATCGTCCAACGATCATCAACCAGACCAACCACAACTACTACAATCTGAGTGGTGACTTCACACAACCCGGTTACGATCAGGTGCTCTATGTGAATGCTGATAAATTCACGCCGAGTGACAAGCTTTATATCCCCACTGGAGAGATCAAGTCGGTAGAAGGCACTCCGATGGACTTCCGTACCCCGCACGCTATTGGCGACAGCATCCAGTCAGACTTCGACCAGATTCAGAATGCCACAGGCTATGACCACAACTTCTGTCTGAACACCTATAAGGATGGTAAGGGCGACGATACTCAGGTCTGCGCCAGCCTCTACTCGCCGAAGACCGGTATCTTCATGGAGATGTACACCAACGAGCCTGGCGTACAGGTCTACAGCGGTAACTTCCAGGGCGTGGGTGCCGATGCAGACATCATCCGCAAGCACGGTATCAAATACCCCAAGCACGTGAGTGTCTGTCTCGAGAGCCAGAAGTATCCCGACTCTCCAAATCATCCCGAATGGGTTCAGCCTACTCTGAATCCTGATGAGAAGTACTACAGCCACGCTACTTACAAATTCTCAATTAAGTAATCACTAACAATTAATACAATAAGCAATGAATTGGACTTCAAATGAATTTGAATGGCTTGACTGGTTAGTTCTCGCTATCGGAGTCATCGTCATCGTGTGGGCGGTCTATCGCTCCATCAAGAAAGACAAGGAAAAAATGAAGGGTGCCGACTCTCAGGACTATCTGTTCGGTAAGGGCGAACCCTGGTATGTAATCGGTATGGCCATCTTCGCAGCCAATATCGGCTCTGAGCACCTCGTAGGTCTCGCCGGTACTGGTGCCAAGGACGGCGTTGGTATGGCTCACTGGGAGATGCAGGGCTGGATGATCCTGATTCTCGGTTGGCTGTTCGTACCCTTCTATCAACTGTTGAATAACAAGATGGGCAAGATCATCACCATGCCCGACTTCCTGAAGTTCCGCTACACCCAGCGCACAGGTTCGTGGCTCTCAATCATCACGCTGGTGGCCTACATCCTGACGAAGGTCTCAGTGACAGCCTTCACTGGTGGTATCTTCTTTGAGTATCTCATCGGCCTGCCCTTCTGGTGGGGTGCCCTCGGCCTCATTGCCGTCACAGCCATCTTCACCGTGTTCGGCGGTATGAAGGGCGTCATGACCATGTCCGCCATCCAGACTCCTATTCTTATTATAGGCGCATTCGCGGTGCTCTTCCTTGGTCTGTCTACGCTGGGCGGCGGCAGTATCGTTCAGGGCTGGGAAAACATGATGGCCTTCTGTAGCACCCTTCACGACGGTTACGGAACGACTCATATGTTCCACTGGGCCGACATCAATGCTTCTGGCAATCCCGACCCCCTCTATCATGAGTATCCTGGTTTCGTCGTGTTTATCGGAGCCTCCATCATCGGGTTCTGGTACTGGTGTACAGACCAGCACATCGTTCAGCGTGTACTTGGTCAGCAGAAGGGCGAGAGCAACGTTGAGGTGATGAAGCGTGCCCGTCGCGGTACCATCGCTGCCGGTTACTTCAAGCTGCTCCCCGTGTTTATGTTCCTGATTCCTGGTATGGTGGCTATGGCGCTGGCCAATGGTGGATACGGCGACTTCGGCATCCAGATGGATATCGCCAACCAGCACGACACCGACGGTGCTTTCGCCATGATGGTGAAGAGCATCCTGCCTGTCGGTATCAAGGGTTTCGTGACCATCGGCTTCATCTGCGCCCTCGTTACCTCTCTGGCAGCCTTCTTCAACTCGTGCGCCACGCTGTTTACCGAGGACTTCTACAAGCCCATGAAGAAGGGTCTGAGCGAAGCCCACTACGTACTCGTCGGCCGTATCGCTACTGTCGTGGTCGTCATTCTTGGTCTGCTCTGGTTGCCTGTCATGATGGGTATGGGAAACCTCTACAGCTACCTACAGGGTATCCAGTCGCTGTTGGCTCCGTCTATGGTGGCCGTCTTCACATTGGGTATTCTCTCTAAGAAGATTACGCCTAAGGCAGGTGAATGGGGTCTCATCGGTGGCTTCATCATCGGTATGCTGCGCCTGGTGACCAACGTCATCACCGATACAGGTTCAGCACAGATGGACGGTGCCTTCTGGGATGCCACCGCCTGGTTCTGGCAGACCAACTGGCTCGTGTTCGAGTGCTGGCTGCTGGTATTCATCGTTCTGCTGATGGTGTGCGTGTCGTTCTTCACGCCAGCCCCCACAGCCGAACAGAAGGATGCCATCACCTTCACAGCAGACTATCGCAAGCAGATTGCCCAAAGCTGGGACGTTTGGGACATTGTGGGAACACTCGGTGTCCTGTTCCTCTGCGGCTGCTTCTATTGATACTTCTTCTAAGAGTAGAAAATGACCTACTATAGTCAACACGCGAAAGTCTGGTTGTCGGTAGACTGTATCATCTTCGGCTTCGATGAAGGGAAGTTGAAAGTCCTCATCGGCAAGCGCCAGATGGATCCCGGACGCGGCGAGTGGAGCCTCTACGGAGGCTTCGTCGCCAGCGACGAGAGTGTCGATGATGCTGCCGCACGGACGCTCAACGAACTGACCGGACTGCGGCACCTGTTCATGCGCCAAGTTGGTGCTTTCGGAAATGTGGACCGTGACCCGGGTGAACGGGTGGTGTCCATTGCATACTACGCTCTCATCAACGTCAAGGACTATGATGAAGAGCTGCGTTTGTCACATGGTTTGAAATGGGTGGACATCAACGAGATTCCACAACTCTATTCCGACCACAACGAGATGATTCGCAAGGCAAGGAAGATGATGCAGCAGAAGCTGGCCCAGGAGCCCGTGGGATTCAGGCTTCTCCCTACCCTGTTCACGCTCACCCAGCTCCAGCACCTCTATGAAGCCGTCAACGGCGCTGAACTCGACAAGCGCAATTTCCGCAAGCGTATCAAGGAGATGGACTTCATTGAAAAGACCGAATTGGTGGACAAAACCAGTTCCAAGCGCGGTGCGTATCTCTATCGCTTCAACAAACGGGCTTATAACGAATCCCCTAATTTTAAGTTATAATAAACAACTGACAATATGCTCGAAGAACTTAAAGAAAAAGTATTCAAGGCCAATCTCGACCTGGTGAAACAGAATCTCGTGATCTTCACCTGGGGTAACGTCTCTGGTATCGACCGTGAGAACGGCCTCGTGGTCATCAAGCCTTCCGGCGTTGACTACGACGTGATGAAAGCATCCGATATGGTGGTGGTAGACCTCAAAACCGGTGAGGTGGTTGACGGCGACCTCAATCCGTCATCCGACACGCCTACCCACTTGGTTCTGTATCGTGCCTTCCCCAATATCCAGGGTGTGGTACATACCCATTCCACCTATGCCACAGCCTTTGCACAGGCAGGCCGTGATATCCCCAACATCGGCACCACCCATGCCGACTACTTCTATCAGGACATCCCCTGCACCCGCGACATGACGGAGGCAGAGGTGAAGGGAAACTACGAGTTGGAGACGGGTAACGTCATCGTCGACGAGATCCTCAACATCCG
This sequence comes from Prevotella sp., assembly GCA_017619445.1. Classification (GTDB taxonomy): domain Bacteria; phylum Bacteroidota; class Bacteroidia; order Bacteroidales; family Bacteroidaceae; genus Prevotella. The sequence goes on along the minus strand of JAFZSI010000006.1, from coordinate 40,631 downwards.
TAAGATCAACCCCGACCACACCCCTGCCGTGTTGGTGAAGAACCATGGTCCCTTCTCATGGGGCACGTCTCCCGACAATGCCGTCTACAACGCCAAGGTCATGGAGCAATGCGCCAAGATGGCCTTCATCGCTTTCTCGGTGAACCCCGCCCTGACGATGAATCCCCTGCTTATCGAGAAGCACTACATGCGCAAGCATGGCCCCAACGCCTATTACGGCCAAAAAGGACAGAAACATTAAAAGCAATATAAACTTAAAAACTTAATATCACAATTATGATTAAAGCATTTGATAATTACGAGATTTGGTGGGTAACTGGTGCACAGCTCCTGTACGGAGGCGATGCAGTCGTTGCAGTCGACGGACACTCAAAGGAGATGGTCGAGGGCCTGAATGCCAGCGGCAACATCCCCGTAAAGATTGTCTATAAGGGCACGGCCAACAGCTCGAAGGAAGTCGAGCAGGTCATGTTGGCTGCCAATAATGATGAGAAGTGTGTCGGTATCATCACCTGGATGCACACCTTCTCTCCCGCCAAGATGTGGATCAAGGGTCTGCAGCAGCTGCAGAAGCCCCTCCTCCACTTCCATACCCAGTATAACGCGGAAATCCCCTGGGACAGCATCGACATGGACTTCATGAACCTGAACCAGAGTGCTCACGGCGATATCGAGTTCGGTCATATCTGCACCCGTATGCGCATCGCCCGTAAGGTGGTTTGCGGTTACTGGAAGGACGAGAAGGCTCAGAAGCAGATTGCCGTCTGGGCCCGCGTAGCTGCCGGTGTGGCTGATGCCAAGAACGTGCGCTGTCTGATGTTCGGTATGAACATGAACAACGTAGCCGTGACCGACGGCGACCGCGTAGAGTTCGAGCAGCGTCTGGGATACCATGTAGACTACTACCCCGTCTCTTCCCTGATGGAGTACTTCAAGAAGGTCACCGACGCAGAGGCTGATGCCCTCGTTGAGGAATACAAGAAACTCTACACCATCAAGATCGATGAGAGTGGCGAAGAGGTTTACTGGCAGAAGGTGAAGAACGCTGCCAAGGCTGAGATTGCCCTGCGTCGCGTGCTGAAGGATGAGGGCGCTACTGCCTTCACCACCAACTTCGACGACCTCGGCGATGCCGACATCGACGCTCCCGACTTCTGTGGCTTCGACCAGATCCCCGGCCTGGCCTCACAGCGTCTGATGGAAGAAGGTTACGGTTTCGGTGCTGAGGGCGACTGGAAGACCGCCTGCCTCTTCCGCACCCTTTGGGTCATCCAGCAGGGCATGCCTATCGGCTGCTCGTTCCTCGAGGACTACACCCTCAACTTCGCCGGCGACCGCTCGTCTTGTCTCCAGAGCCACATGCTTGAGATCTGTCCGCTCATCGCTACCGACAAGCCCAAACTCGAGGTACACTTCCTTGGCATCGGTATCCGCAAGCAGCAGACCGCCCGCCTCGTGTTCACCTCTAAGACCGGTGCTGGTATCAAGGCTACTGTCGTAGACCTCGGCAACCGTTTCCGTCTCATCTCTCAGGAGGTGGAGTGCATCGAGCCGAAGCCCATGCCAAACCTCCCTGTGGCCTCAGCCCTGTGGATCCCCCAGCCCACGTTCGAGATTGGTGCTGCCGCCTGGATCCTTGCCGGCGGTACCCACCACAGTGCCTTCTCCTACGACATCACCGAGGAGTACTGGGAAGACTTCGCCGAAATGGTTGGCATCGAGTACGTCAAGATTAACAAGGAGACGAAGACCTACGATTTCAAGCAGCAGCTTCAGAACAACGAAATCTACTACATGTTGAACAAAGCCCTCAAGTAACATGACAGCCAAACAAACCATCGAAGCAGGTAAAGCCATTCTCGGCATCGAGTTTGGCTCTACCCGCATCAAGGCAGTTCTCATCGACGAGGAGAACAAGCCCATTGCACAAGGCTCGCACGAGTGGGAAAACCAACTTGTTGACGGGCTGTGGACCTACAGCACCGAGGCTGTTTGGTATGGCCTGCAGGACTGCTACGCAGAGCTTCGCAAGGATGTGCTCAGCCAGTATGACTGCGAGATTGAGGCACTTGCCGCCATCGGCTTCTCAGCCATGATGCACGGCTATATGGCATTCAACGAGCAGCAGCAGATACTGGTGCCTTTCCGCACCTGGCGCAACACCAACACGGGCAAGGCCGCCGCAGAGCTCTCTGCGTTGTTCAACTACAACATACCGCTTCGCTGGAGCATCAGCCACCTCTACCAGTGCATTCTCGACAACGAGGAACATGTTGCTGACATCAAATACCTGACCACCCTGGCAGGCTATGTTCACTGGCAGGTGACGGGTCAGTTCGTGCTCGGCGTGGGCGACGCTTCGGGAATGATTCCCGTCGATCCCGCCACCAAGACCTACGACGCTGAGATGGTGCGCAAGTTCGACGAACTGATTGCCCCGAAGGGCTTCTCGTGGAAACTGCTCGACATTCTGCCCAAATCATTGAACGCAGGCGAGAACGCAGGATTCCTGACACCCGAGGGTGCCAAGCGGCTCGACGTAAGCGGACATCTGAAACCCGGATGCCCCGTTTGTCCTCCCGAGGGCGACGCAGGCACTGGCATGGTTGCCACCAACGCCGTGAAGCAACGCACGGGTAACGTCAGCGCAGGCACTTCGTCGTTCTCAATGATTGTGCTGGAGAAACCGCTCAGCAAACCCTACGAAATGATTGACATGGTGACCACACCCGACGGCTCACTGGTGGCCATGGTGCACTGCAACAACTGCACAAGCGACATCAACGCGTGGGTGGGACTCTTTAAGGAATACCAACAAATGCTTGGCATCAAGGTGGATATGAACGAACTCTACGGCAAGCTGTTCAACAAGGCACTCGAAGGCGATGCCGACTGCGGCGGACTGATGGCTTACAACTACGTGAGCGGCGAGCCTGTGACAGGACTTGCCGAGGGTCGCCCGATGTTTGTCCGCTCGGCCAACGACAAGTTCAACCTGGCAAACTTCATGCGCGCCCACCTCTACGGTGCCATTGGTGTGCTGAAGATTGGCAACGACATTCTGTTCAAGGACGAGATGATTCGCGTGGACCGCATCACCGGTCACGGAGGTTACTTCAAGACGCCCGGAGTGGGTCAGCGCATGCTCGCTGCCGCCCTCAACAGCCCCATCAGCGTCATGGAAACTGCCGGAGAAGGTGGTGCATGGGGTATCGCACTGCTGGCCGGCTACCTGATTAACAAGAACGGAAAGAATCTGGCCGACTATCTTGAGGATGTTGTCTTCGCAGGCAATACGGGCGTGTCTATCGCTCCCACTGCCGAGGACATTGCAGGCTTCGAGAAATACATCGCCAACTACAAGCAGTGTCTGCCCATCGAGCAGGCTGCCGTTGACAACAAAGCATAAAAACAAACCGTATCACACAAACAAAACAGACATGAAGAAAATATTTTTGTTACTGACACTTGCCGTCTGCTCGCTGTCAATGATGGCAGCCGACAACGTGAAGGCAACCGTTCATGCCGACAAGGCTGGCGCAAAAATCAATCGCGAAATCTACGGACAGTTCTCCGAGCATCTGGGCAGCTGCATCTACGGCGGCCTGTGGGTGGGCGAGAACTCTCAGATTCCCAACATCAACGGCTACCGCAAAGACGTGTTCGAGGCCCTCAAGGCCCTGAAGGTTCCCGTGCTGCGCTGGCCCGGCGGATGCTTTGCCGACGACTACCACTGGATGGACGGCATTGGCCCCAAGGACAAGCGCCCATCGCTGCGCAACAACAACTGGGGCGGCACCATTGAGGACAACTCGTTCGGTACGCACGAGTTTCTGAACCTCTGCGAGATGCTCGACTGCGAGCCCTACATCAGCGGCAACGTTGGTTCGGGCACCGTCAAGGAAATGGCTCAGTGGGTGGAATACATGACCAGCGACGGCGACACGCCCATGGCTCGCCTGCGCCGTGCCAACGGACGCGACAAGGCTTGGAAGGTGAAATACTTCGGCATCGGCAACGAGGCCTGGGGCTGCGGTGGTAATATGACACCGGAGTACTACTCTGACGAGTACCGCAAGTTCAACACCTACCTGCGCGACCAGGGCAAGAACCGCCTCTATCGCATTGCCTCGGGTGCCAGCGACTATGACTACACCTGGACAACGGTGCTGATGGACAAGATTGGCGACCGTATGCAGGGTGTTTCGCTCCACTACTACACCTGCTCGGGCTGGGACGGCTCTAAAGGCTCGGCTACCAAGTTCGACAACGACCAGTACTACTGGGCATTGGGCAAGTGCCTCGAAATTGAGGAGGTCATCCAGAAGCACAAGGCCATCATGGACGAGAAAGACCCCGAGGGCAAGGTGGGCCTGCTCGTTGATGAGTGGGGAACTTGGTGGGACGAGGAGCCCGGCACAGTTCCCGGACACCTCTACCAGCAGAATGCCCTGCGCGACGCATTCGTGGCCTCGCTCTCGCTTAACGTGTTCCACAAATACACCGACCGCGTGAAGATGGCAAACATCGCCCAGGTGGTGAACGTGCTCCAGTCGATGATTCTCACCGACCAGGAGGGCACAGGCCACATGGTGCTCACACCCACCTACCACGTGTTCCAGATGTACACCCCGTTCCAGGAGGCAACCTATTTGCCTGTTGACCTCGAAAGCGAGGTGATGCAGGTGAGCAAGGCTTACTTCAAGGAGAAGGCCAACGCCAAGGATGCCGGCTATCGCCCCTGCCCCATGCTCTCTGCATCGGCAGCCAAGACCAAGGACGGCAGCATCATCCTTGCCATCACCAACGTCAGCCTTGACAAGGACCAGACCATCGACTTCAACATCGACGGATTCAATGCCAAGAGCGTCAGCGGCCGCATCCTCACCTCGAAGAACGTGGCCGACTACAACGACTTCAAGAACCCCAACAAAGTGGCTCCCGCCGACTTCAAGGACGCAAAACTGAAGAAGGGCGTTGTCACGGTGAAGGTTCCTGCCAAATCGTTGGTTGTACTCAACATCAAATAGCAGATGTTTCCCAAACAAACATAAAGCTGCCGGCACAAACATGCCGGCAGCTTTATTTTCTCCTGAAATATCCTCTCCCCTATCTCTTCAATTTGATGACGATGACCCCATTGGCTCCGTTGACACCGTAAATGGCAGCCGAGGCATCCTTCAGCACGGTGACGCTCTTTACATCGCGGGGATTGATGTACGAGATGTCGCTCACCGTGACACCGTCAACAACGAACAACGGATCGGGCGAGCCGTTGATGGTGCTGACGCCGCGGATATAGACAGAAGCCGTAGCCGTACCGGTCTTGACTACCTGGACACCTGGCACGCGCCCCTCAAGGTAATCATAGATAGTAGTGTAGCTCGTCTTATCCACCTCTTTCATTTCAAGTGTAGAGACGGCATAGGGCAGGCTCTCATTTTTTGCCTGACCATAGCCTATATCAACAGCTCTCGGCTGTTTATCGCCAGTCGTTCCGCAGGCCGTCATAGCAAGAAGCACCGGAACAAGGAATGCACTTTTTTTGAGACTCATCATCTTGTAATCTATTTTAGTTTTTCGATTCGCCCGACAGCAGGACAGCCCGAAGTTTACAACTTCCTGAACTGCTAACCCCGCATGGCGGTCTTTTCACGTGCTTATCATAAATGCCGCAAAACATCTTTGTTGGTTAATTGGCTGATGCAAAGATAATTATTTAATACTGAACGGCAAAGAAAATGAATGTTATTTTTTGAAAAAAGAAGTTTCTTGTTTTGCTGCCCGCTGCAGGGCCTCATCCGTCTATGAGGCAACGACACATGAAGGAATCTGCTTTTGCGCGGCGTAAACCTTTGTTCCACTGGCACAAAGTACGACGTTGGAAGCACAAAGCATGGCGTTGGAGGAACAAAGCAATGGTTTACGGGCGCCGACACGCCCGTGACAATAAACGGACACGCCCGCGGCAAATTCATGCCACGGGCGTATCTGTTTATTGTAGTGCTCGCTTCTTCACTTGTTGAGCATTGGACTCGTATCAGTCGTTCGGGAAGAAGTGAAGCGTGTTTCCTTCCTTCTCTTTCCGCAGTCTGGGATGCTCGCCCTCGCAGAGACGATGCAAATAGCGGTTGGCCGATTTGTTGCTCAATCCGCTGTGTTTCTGAAAGTTGCGCACGGTGATGTAACCGTTATGGAGGCTTTGGCGCAACGCCCTCTCCATCGCTTCCACGTCCTGCATCTGAGCAGTTCCCATGCGGCGCGGGCTTTTGCGGAATCCGCAGAGATTTTCACCGATGGCCTCAACAAACCGCTTGGAGGGAAGAAAGTCGATTCCGGCAAACGACACGTCGCGCCCGTGCACATCGTTGGGGTCGGTGAAGTCGCCGTTGAGACGCAGTCGCGGCGCAAACGAGCCTACTGGCGTCTCTATTCGGTAGCCCTCAGCAAGCCACTGGGCCGCCACTTCCATGAAGCAGTCGAACAGACGGCTCATCTCGCCGGGCCGCAAACCGCGATAGAGCGTGCAGAAGCGGTCAAGGTCGTCCGTTTTCTTTTTCATGCCCGACTCAGGGCGGGCATATAGCAGCGGTTTCCCGTCGCTGCCTGTGGTAGGACGCTTATGTAGCTCGAAAATCATTCCGTCTGTCTTGCGTGGCATAGGCTTCTTTGAGGTTATTTTTCAGGTGGTTTTCAGTTAATCTTCTGCAAAGATAAAAATAAATAATGAAATAAAGGAATTATAACTGTTGAAATGGCTCAATTATGGAATTTATTTTGTATTTTTGCAGGGATTTAGGTTCATACACCTAATATCGGGAAATAATAGTAACACTAACACATAATTATCATTATTTATGAACGACAACAGAATCATGAATCTCGCAGCCGACAACATCCGTATCCTGGCTGCGTCAATGGTAGAAAAAGCAAAGTCTGGTCATCCTGGAGGTGCCATGGGTGGCGCTGACTTCATCAACACGCTCTACAGCGAGTTCCTGGTTTATGACCCCGAGAATCCTGAGTGGGAAGGACGCGACCGCTTCTTCCTCGACCCGGGCCACATGGCTCCTATGCTCTACAGCCAGCTCTGTCTCATCGGCAAGTTCACGCTGGAAGACCTGAAGAACCTGCGCCAGTGGGGCAGCGTAACGCCCGGCCATCCCGAGCGCGAACTGGCTCGCGGCATTGAGAACACCAGCGGTCCCCTTGGACAGGGCCACACCTTTGCTGTGGGTGCTGCCATCGCCGCAAAGTTTCTCAAAGCCCGCTTAGGCAACGTGATGAACCAAACCATCTACGCCTACATCTCTGACGGTGGCGTGCAGGAGGAAATCTCACAGGGTGCTGGCCGTATTGCCGGAAACCTGGGCCTGGACAACCTCATCATGTTCTACGATGCCAACGACATTCAGCTCTCCACCCGCACCGAAGTGGTGACCACCGAGGACACCGCCAAGAAATATGAGGCTTGGGGATGGTTTGTGCAGAAGATTGACGGCAACGACGTTGACCAGATTCGCGATGCCATCAAGATGGCTCAGGCAGAAAAGGAACGTCCAAGCCTCATCATCGGTCACTGCGTCATGGGCAAGGGTGCCCGCAAAGCCGACGGCAGCAGCTACGAGAGCAATTGCGCCACACACGGCGCTCCACTCGGAGGCGACAACTTCGTACAGACCATGAAGAATCTTGGTGCTGATCCCGAGAATCCCTTCCAGATATTCCCCGAAGTGCAGGAGCTCTATGCCAAGCGCGCCGAGGAACTGAAGAAAATCTGCGCCGAGCGCAAGGCCGAGAAGGCCGAGTGGGCAAAGGGACATCCCGTACAGGCACAGCAGCTGGAAGACTGGTTCAGCGGCAAGGCTCCTGTCATTGACTGGAGCAAGGTTGAGCAGAAAGCTGGTGCAGCCACACGCGGTGCCTCGGCTACCGTTCTCAGCGTACTGGCCGAGCAGGTGCCCAACATGATTTGCGCCTCTGCCGACTTGAGCAACAGCGACAAGACCGACGGATTCCTGAAGAAAACCCACGACATTGTTCGCGGCGACTTCACCGGCGCATTCTTCCAGGCTGGCGTGGCCGAGCTCACCATGGCATGCTGCTGTATAGGCATGGCACTGCACGGTGGTGTAATCCCCGCTTGCGGAACCTTCTTCGTGTTCTCTGACTACATGAAACCCGCCGTGCGCATGGCCGCCCTCATGGAGCTGCCCGTGAAGTTCATCTGGACTCACGACGCATTCCGCGTAGGTGAGGACGGACCTACTCACGAGCCCGTTGAGCAGGAGGCACAAATCCGCCTGATGGAGAAGCTGAAGAACCATCACGGCCGCAACTCTATGCTCGTTGTTCGCCCCGCAGACGCTGAGGAAACCACCGTATGCTGGCGCATGGCTATGGAGAACACCGCCACACCGACGGCTCTCATCTTCTCGCGTCAGAACATCGAAATGCTGCCCGAAGGCAACGACTACAACCAGGCCGAAAAGGGTGCCTACGTGGTGGCCGGAAGCGACGAGGACTACGATGTCATCATGCTGGCAAGCGGCTCTGAAGTTTCTACACTTGAGGCTGGCGCCAAGCTGCTGCGCGGGGACGGCGTGAAGGTGCGCATCGTGAGCGTTCCCTCCGAAGGACTGTTCCGCTCACAGCCCGTGGAATACCAGCAGGCTGTGCTGCCCTGTGGCAAGAAGAAGTTCGGACTCACCGCAGGTCTGCCCGTCACACTTGAAGGTCTCGTTGGCGGCGACGGATGCGTTTGGGGTCTGCAAAGCTTTGGCTTCTCCGCTCCCTACAAGGTGCTTGACGAGAAGCTGGGCTACACCGGACAGAATGTTTACGAACAAGTAAAGAAGCTTTTAGCATAATCGACGATTGAGAATTGATAATTGACAATTGATAACTGAAAATTGACAATTATGGAAGTAAAGACCGTAGGAGTAGCCAGCGACCACGCTGGCTACGCCATTAAACAATATGTGCTCAAGTATCTGGAGGAGCACGGCTATGCTTACAAGGACTATGGCACCTACAGCGAGGAGTCGTGCGACTACAGCGACTACGGCCACGCACTGGCCGAGGGCATTGAGAACGGCGAGGTGTATCCGGGCATTGCCGTATGTGGCTCAGGCGAAGGCATCAGCATGACGCTCAACAAGCATCAGAGTATTCGCGCCGGACTGGCCTGGATTCCCGAAATAGCTCACCTCATTCGCCAGCACAACGATGCCAACGTGCTCGTGATGCCCGGACGCTTCATCGACGAGGCTATGGCCGAGAAGATTATGGACGAATACTTCAGCACAGCTTTCGAGGGCGGACGCCATCAGCGCCGCGTTGACAAGATTCCCGTGCAGAAATAAAACTCAAACAAAAAAGGCTGCCAATCGTTTGCATTGGCAGTCTTTTTTGTATTTGTACATTTTTCAACAGACGTTCAACCACCAAAACAGATTGTTGCCCGTGGGTCGTGTGTCTGTTCCGATGCTCATTACGTGGTGCCAGGCTTCCCGGCACGGTAAGCCAACGGCGATATGCCCGACTTCGACTTGAAGAAATTGGTAAAAGCCGACTGGTCGTTGAACGACAGTTCATCAGCAATCTCTCCGACAGTTTTCGAAGTGGTCTTGAGCAGTTTGCAGGCTTCGTTGTAAAGGAAACTGGAGAGATAGCCATAAACCGTGTTGCCGCTTATTTCGCGCACGGTGCGCGACAGATAGGTAGAAGTGATGTTGAGTTTATCGGCGTAGAACTTCACCTGCCGCTCGCGGCGAAAATTCTGCGAGGCAAGGTAAATGAAAATCTTGAAGATGTTCTCCTTGTGCTTCAGGTCGTGCGTGGAAACGTTGCCACCATAAAGCTGCTCGGCCAGGAACAGCTGCATGATGTGAACAAGATACTTCACCATCTCACCTTTATATATATGTGGCTGATGGATGGCCTTGCGCAGTTGCTCATAGTGCTGATAAAGCTCCGCCGCCTTCACCTCGTCGAGACTGAACAGAGGTATGGTAAGGAAAATCTCAATGGGAATGGTGCCGCGCAGCTGTTCGTCAATGGCAAGGATTTGTTCAAAATAAGAAGCCTCAACCAACAGGTGGGCACCCGCCGCACGCGAATTGCAACCAAGGTAGCGCAGCACGGCGTAAGGAGGCAGCACCAGCATGTCGTGCATTTCGGCATGAACGGCATGGCCGTTGATGCTGTAGTCGGCACTTCCGTAAATCATCAGAATGATGGAATAGAAGTTGGCCGACAGCGCACCGCGCTCAAGACTGTCCAACAAGCCCTGATTGGAGTCAAAACAGGCAACCGATGCCCCATAGACATCGGGCAGCTGATAGCGTTTTGCAAATTCAGGCAATGTGTATAGTTTAGTCTTCATGGCAATGCTCATAGTAATTACAATGCAAATATAGCATTTTTTTGCGAGAAACTGACCAAACGGGGCCTAAAAAATCGCTTTTTCGGCTATTTTTTCGCGTTTTTCATCATTTAGTTCGTTTTTTACAAATTCTGTTTTCTTTTTTGTAAAGAGTGTTTGGCCAAAACACCCTATCTTTGCCAGCGAAACACCAACCTACATGTTAACCACCTTCAATCAATTAACAAAAACACAAGTTCAATCGTAGGCTGCGCCCCCGGCGCAGCCGCAACGCTCAAACTTCAAACCTAAAACCTTAAATCAAAACTTATGGCAACGGCAATCATTCTTCTGCAATTGGCCATCGTGCTGGCGCTCATCTTCATTGGTGCCCGTGTGGGCAGCATCGGACTGGGTATCTACGGCATGGTTGGCGTCTTCATTCTTGTTTTCCTGTTCGGCCTTCAGCCCGGCAAGTTGCCCATCGACGTGATGCTCATCATCGTGAGCGTCATCACCGCGGCAGCAGCCTTGCAGGCCGCAGGAGGTCTGGACTATCTGGTAGGCCTGGCAGCCAAATTCCTGCGCAAGCACCCCGACCACATCACTTATTACGGCCCGCTCACCACTTGGCTGTTCTGCCTCGTGGCCGGCACTGCCCACACGTCCTACTCACTGTTGCCCATCATCTCGGAGATTGCCAAGAACAGCAAAATCCGCCCCGAGCGACCCATGACAGTGGCCACCATCGCAGCCTCGCTGGGCATTACGGGCAGCCCTGTGTCTGCGGCCACGGCAGCCATCATCTCCACCGACCTGCTTGGCGGCAAGGGCATCGAGCTGAAAGACATCATGCTGGTGTGCATTCCCGCCTCGCTCATCGCCATTCTCGTTGCCTCGTTCGTACAGAACCACGTTGGCAAGGAGCTTGACGACGACCCCGAGTATCAGCGCCGCGTGCGCGAGGGGCTCATCAACCCCGAGCTTGAGGCACAGAAGATGCACCAGATGGAGAGCCACCCCAACCCCCGCGCCAAGTATTCGGTCATTGCATTCCTTTTGGGCGTGTTCCTCGTGGTGTTGTTCGGCAGCGTTCCCTCATTGCGTCCCTCGTTTGTGGTTGACGGCAAGGAAACCACGCTTGCCATGCCCGAGTGCATAGAAATCATCATGATGTCCATCGCCGCCCTGATTCTGCTCGTGGGCAAGGCCGACGTGAAGAAAGCGGTCACCGGCAACGTGTTCGGCGCAGGCATGAACGCCATGGTAAGTATTTTCGGTATCGCGTGGATGGGCGACACATTCTTCAACGGCAACCTGGAGTTCTTCAAAAGCCACATCGCCGACATCGTCACCCAGTATCCGTTCCTGTTCTCCGTGGCCCTGTTCTTCATGAGCATCATGCTGTTCTCGCAGGCTGCCACCGTGCGCACACTCTATCCGTTGGGCATTGGCCTTGGCATTCCGCCCATGGCACTCGTTGCCATGTTCCCCGCCGTGAACGGCTATTTCTTCATCCCCAACTACCCCACCGAGGTGGCCGCCATCAACTTCGACACCACGGGCACCACGCGCATCGGCAAGTATGTGCTCAACCACTCGTTCCAGCTGGCAGGCTTCATCACCACCTTTGTCTCCATAGGCGTAGGCTATCTCATCATCACCTTCCTCTATTGATGCAGCGAGCCACTTGGCAACAGCAAAGCAAAAGCTGGAAATAAACAAACAATCCCATTATCGTCAAATTTTCTAAAGAATTTATGAATAAAGCAACGCTTTACAATCGTAAAGCATAGGTTTACGAAAACAAAGCAGCACTTTACGGAAACAAAGCATCGGTTTACGGTGAAATTATCTAGAGAATTCAGAAACAAAGCGTGGTAATGAAAAAATGGCATCAGACCACAGCCCGACGAAACGAGGCATTAAGACTCAGAAACAACAAACAATAATCGCAAACAAAAACAACCCATTCAATTAACCCTTAAACAAACAAAATTATGAAAACATTGCGTAACATTATGGTGCTCCTGGCACTGTTGGTATCAGTAAACATTGTGGCTAAGCCAAAGATTCGCATCATCGCAACGGGCGGCACCATCGCCGGCGTTAGCGAGTCCTCTACATCATCAGCCTACAGCGCCGGACAGGTGGGTGTGCAGACGCTCATCGACGCCGTGCCCCAAATGCTCTACCTGGCTGACATCAGCGGCGAGCAGCTTGTGAACATCGGCTCGCAGGACATGAACGACGAGGTGTGGCTCAAACTGGCCAAGCGCATCAACGAACTTCTCAACAACGAAGACTATGACGGCGTAGTGGTTACCCACGGCACCGACACCATGGAAGAAACGGCCTATTTCCTCAACCTGACGGTGAAGAGCGACAAACCCGTGATTCTGGTGGGCTCCATGCGCCCCTCTACAGGCATCAGTGCCGACGGTCCTGCCAACCTCTACAACGGCGTGGCAGCAGCTGCCAGCCCCGCATCGAAGGGACGTGGCGTGATGTGCTGCATGAACAACCTGCTGCTCGACGCCAAGGATGTCATCAAGATGCACACCACCGACGTGGCCACCTTCCAGAGTGCCAACTACGGCAAAGTGGGCTACGTATATAACGGTGAGGCCATCTACAACCGCGACATCAACAACGTGCACACCACCAAGAGCGAGTTCAGCGTTGACAACCTGACCGAGCTGCCCAAGGTCGGCATCGTATATGGCTACGCCAACTGCTCTCCCCTGCCCATGCAGGCTTTTGTTGACGCCAACTACGACGGCATTGTGCTGGCTGGTGTGGGCGACGGCAATTTCTACAAGGATGTGTTCGATGTTGCTCTGAAAGCACGCCAGAAAGGCATCAACGTGGTGCGCTCAAGCCGCTGTCCGACAGGCCCCACCTGCCTCAACGGTGAGGTTGACGATGCCAAGTATCATTTCGTGGCTGCCCTGACCCTCAACCCGCAGAAGGCGCGCGTGCTGCTCATGCTGGCTCTTACCAAGACGCGCGACTGGCAGGAGATTCAGAAGTATTTCCAGAAGTATTAATCGGCACAAGAACACCATTCAATCACCTATAACATTATAATTCTATGACTATGAAGAAATATATCATATTAGCCCTGCTCTTCGTGCCCGCAACCATCATGGCACAGCAGGACAAGGACGCTTCGGCAGGTGAGGAATCTCTGTTCGAGAAAGTGACGAAGATTGAGAAGAAACAGGACAACTTCCATTTCCTGCTCAACATGAACAACAGTTTCGACATGAATCAGGCCGACGGTGAGTTCCAGAACGCCAAGTTCAACATGCGACAGCTCCGTATCGAGGCAAAGGGAAACATCAACGAAACATTCTCTTTCCGCTGGCGCCAGCGTCTGAACCGCAACAACTCGCCTGCTCCTGACGGCATAGACAACATGCCCGCATCGTCTATTGACGTGGCTGGCATCGGCGTCAATGTGAGCGACAATTTCTCCATGTTCCTTGGTAAGCAATGTGCTGCATACGGCGGTATGGAATTCGACCTCAACCCCATTGAGATTTACGAGTATTCCGACATGGTGGACTATATGAGCAACTTCCTCACGGGTGCCAACTTCCAGTTCCAGCTCAACCCCAGCCATCAGTTGCAGTTACAGGTGCTCGACAGCCGTAGTGCCAGCATGAGCGACATGTATGGCGATGGCTACGAGCAGTCGAAGGTGCCCCTGGTTTACACCGTCAACTGGAACGGCGATTTCGGCGGTGTGTTTAAAACACGCTGGAGTTACTCTCTGATGAGTCAGGCCAAGAGCAACCAGAGCCACTACATTGCACTGGGCAACGAGGTTACTGTTGACAAATTCAACGCCTTCTTCGATGTGATGTACATGCGTGAGGGCATCGACCGCGAGGGCATCGTTTCTGGCATCGTAGGCAACAATGCGCATGGTGGTCATCAGAACAATGCAGAATATCTGTCATTTGTCACGAAGGCACAGTATCGCTTCAACCCGAATTGGAATTTCTTCGTCAAGGGAATGCTTGAGAACGAAGGATTCTCCAAAGCAAACGGTTCGATAGAAAAAGGCAAGTATCGCACAGCCTTAGGCTATCTCGCAGGCATCGAGTTCTATCCGTTGAAGAACAGCAACCTGCACTTCTTCCTCACCTACGTGGGCCGTCACTACAGCTACACCGACCGTGCAAAGCACTACGGCGTTGACGACTACAGCACCAACCGCATCTCAATCGGTTACATCTGGCAACTGCCGATGTTCTAAACAACGAATTGAACGAATAATACGAATTCGAGAAACAAGAATTAATAATTGATAATTTAACAATAATAACAACTATGTCAGAACAGAAATTCAGAATAGAGAGCGACCTCTTGGGTGAGCTCAAAGTACCAGCCGACGCATTGTATGGCGTACAGACACAACGTGGTATCAACAACTATCACATCTCGCGCAAGACGATGTCGATGTATCCCGACTTCATTATTGCCATCGCATACGTGAAACTGGCTGCCATTCAGACGAACCACACGCTTGGCGTTATCAACGATGAAATTGCAGGGGCTATCTCTCAGGCCTGCCGCGAGATTATCGACGGTAAACACCACGACAACTTCCCCATCGACATGATGCAGGGCGGCGCAGGAACCTCGGTCAACATGAATGCCAACGAGGTGATTGCCAACCGCGCACTCGAAATCATGGGTTACGAGAAAGGCGACTACCAGCACTGTCTGCCCAACGACCATTGCAACTGCGGACAGTCAACCAACGACGTTTATCCCACGACTATCCGCCTGGCCCTTATCCGCATGAACAAGAGTCTGGTGGCAGCCCTCACAGGTCTTATCAGCGCCCTGCGCTACAAGGGCGAGGAATTCAAGGACGTCATCAAGATGGGCCGCACCCAGTTGCAGGATGCCGTTCCCATGACCAGCGGACAGGAGTTCAACGCCTACGCCAACAACCTTGAGGAAGAGATTCTCAACCTTGAGCGCAACGTGAAGTTGCTCCACGAGATTAACATGGGCGGCACGGCCATCGGTACAGGCCTGAATGCCGTTCCCGGCTTTGCCAAACTCTGTGCTGCCAATTTGAGCAAACTGACGGGCGAGGCATTCGTTTCAGCCAGCGACCTCGTGGAAGCCACTCCCGATACCGGTGCCTACGTAAGCTATTCTTCGGCATTGAAGCGTTTGTCCATCAAACTCTCCAAGATTTGTAACGACCTCAGACTGATGGCCTCTGGTCCGCGTTGTGGTCTTAACGAGATTAACCTTCCTCCGAAGGCTCCCGGCTCGAGCATCATGCCTGGCAAGGTGAATCCTGTTATTCCCGAGGTAGTCAATCAGGTCTGCTTCAAGGTTATCGGTAACGACGCCACCGTATGCTTCGCCGCCGAGGCCGGCCAGCTGCAGTTGAACGTGATGGAGCCCGTCATCACCGAGTCGCTCATCGAAAGCCTGTGGTGGCTGAAGAACGCCATTGAGACACTTACCGAAGAATGTATCCTCGGCATCACCGTCAACAAGGAGCGCTGCTACGAGATGGTGAAGAACTCCATCGGCATCGTCACCGCCCTGAATCCCTACATCGGTTACAAGACCTGCACCAAGGTGGCCAAGGAAGCACTGCAGACCAACCGCTCGGTGTATGACATTGTGCTTGAGCAGAAACTGATGACACAGGAGGAGCTCGACAATGCCCTCGACCCGAAGAACATGCTTAACCCGCATAAGTTCAAAATGAAATAAACAAAAAAAGAGCTGCGAGTCGAAAAACTCGCAGCTCTTTTTTCTCTCCTCTCTCCTCTTTCTCACACAGAGGTACAGAGTTATCAGAGTTCCATTAGTTCTCCTTAACCTCTGTTCCTCTGTGTGAAGTTTTCTCTCCTTTCCCCCCACTGGGGCAGGGGGACTAATAACCAATGGGGTGATTCAGCATAAGCATTTGTTTCTCATTGAGTTTCAGTCCCTCAATAAGTTCATCCTTGAACATCATGGCACGGGCCACGGTCTTCAGCCCCATGGCCGTACAGGCCAGATAGATGTTCTGGCTGACGTAGCCCACATCCATACATCCAAATGACTCGCCCGGCCCACGGCCACCAAACTTGCTCTGGTCGCTGACCAGCACCAGGGAAACGGGCGCAGCAGCCACCGACTCCTGCCGCGCGGCGATGGCAGGACGCAAATCCTTGTCGCAGACTTTCTGCAGCGCATTCTCCTTGGGCTGCCACAGCCATGCACCCTGCGCCGTGCACACATAGACCTGAATGTCCTGCGCGTTCATGGCCGAGGCGGCAGTAATCTTGCCACTCTCGGGGCGGCTGATGCCACAAGCAGCCCAAAGCACATTGGCCAGCGTTTGGTCGTCAACCGCGCGGTTAGCATCAAACTCACGCACCGAACTGCGCTGGCGCAGCGCGTCCATAAGTGTCATTTTCACTTCATCGGTTTTCGGCTGCGGCAGTGTGCGCAGCTCCTGAGCCGTCATGCAGCTGGCCATCAACAATAGGCCCACAGCTGCCAATAATTCTTTTTTCATACAGTTTTTGGTTGGTTTTTATGGTTAATTGGTTTTTACTTCAACGGTTGCGACTACGATTCTGTTACCTTGCTTCCTGGGTAATCTCGCGCACTTTCGCATTCAACTGTTGTGCCAACTGAATGTTGCTTGCGCCGAGATTTGGCACGGCCATGATGTCGCCCACGGCTGCAGGAATCTCTGAGCCGCTTATCTCGCCGCTGTTAATTTCGTCGAGCGCATAGGCAAGCACCTCGTGAATGTCCTTCTCATCAACATTGTATTTCCATTTGGCAGCATCGGCAAGGCTTACGCGTTTCACGCCCTGATTATTCGAACAGTCAATGGGAATGATTTCCACTTCGGGATACTGCTGCTGAATGTGCTCTATCTTGCCGGCATTGCCGCGGAAGGCAGTAATGAGCTCATCGATGCCGGTGAACCGCCACTGAGTTTTGCCCCGGTTGACAGCGTTCTTGAAACAGGTGAGCAAGTCGTTATATACCATCATAATGGTTATCTTCTTCATGCCCATGCTCTTGGCCTTGGCCACGGCTTGCTCAAGGCTGTTGCCGTCGGTGAGTGCAGCGTCATAAACCAGTCCTGCCTTGTTGAGGTTCATTTTGCGGGCGGCGGTGCTCTTGCCGCTGGCAGGCGGTCCGGTAATGATGACAAGGTCGGTGTTGCCCCGCTTGAGTGCGCGTTGCAGCATGACGGAGTAGATGGTGTCGGTGACCATCTGCTCGGCCTGGGTGTAGTCGGGTGCATTGCTGCCGATGTAGCCTATCGGTCTGAGCATGGCCCTCACCTCGTCGGGGTCGAGTTTGTTGCCGGCACTGGCCAAATACTTGTCGATGAGCTGTCCGAGCCTCGGCTTTGCCCATTCAACGGCTCCGTCGCCAATGAGTTGTGGCTGCGGACACTCAATGGTGTAGGCAGCGGGATAGTTGTTGATGCGTGTGTGACGACGGATGTCCATGAGTTTTTCCTGATTGAAATAGCTGTCACCAGGCACTTGGTAGCGGGCGTTGCCATTAGGGTCGGGTTTGAACAGCATGAGTGACTCCTGGCCTTTATCAACAAAGGTGACAAATCCGCGCGGCGAAAGATGATATTGCCCGTCGCCCATGACGGCGTTGACCAGACAGTTGGTGTCCCACATGCGCTGCCCCGTGTCACAAGTGTAGTTGGTATAGACGGCCTTGATGGGGTTGATGCCCGTGTATGAAAGGTCGGTGAGCACGTCGCGCGGCACATAGTCCATGGCATCGCCGATGTTGCTGGGCGACATGACAAGATCGACGTTCTTGGGCAGTTTGTCGTAGAAGACAGCCGATTGTTTCGAGGCGGCGCGCATGTTGTAGCCACAGAGGCTGTCACCGGCCTCAAAACGGCCCGACTGAATATAGACCGCCTTTACTTTCTGGCCAAACAGGTCGAGGCCACTAAGTTGGGAATACTCATCGGGACCCGACTCCATGAGCTGGGCGAGCGTAGTGGCAAAACCGATGGCCACAATGACCATCGAATGGTCGTCAGCCTTGCTGAGCAAATGGCGATAGAGTTTGTAGCCGTCGGGCAGCTGGCTGGTATTCAGCGAGCGGCGGAACAACGGGCGGCCCTGCGCGTCGGTGAGGTCGCAGATGCCGTTGTAGGGAATAAAGCAGCGCGGATTCTTCACGCCGTTTCGCTCTAAGCCTACGGGAATATCGGGATGGCCGTAGTAGGTGTTGAAGATGTCCACCACACCGGCGTTTTTCTCGCCTTCACGGTCAACGATGATGCCTTTAAGGTCAACCAGCCCGTCGTCGATGTAGTGGTTGAGCATCATCAGGGCAAACAAGTCGTCGGTGGAACTGCCGAAGTCTGAGTCGAGAATCATCTGCACCGGCTGTGGTTTCTGCTCCGTCAGGACTACAGGCTTCTCTGCCACGGTTTGAGTCTTACAGGCACTCAGGCATACTAAAAATGCTGCAACCGCCGTCAGCACGGCGGATTGCTGAATGTTTTTCATTGTGGATGGCTTTTTCATAATAAGTGTTATATTGTTATAAGTGCAAAGGTACGAAGAAGTGAGCGAAAAGCAAAAGGAAAACTTGTTTTTCTTTTCTTTTCCGAACGAAAGTACCTTCGACAATAGTCAAAGGTACGAAGAAGTGAGCGAAAAGCAAAAGGAAAACGTGTTTTTCTTTACTTTTGCGAACGAAAGTAGCTTCGGCAAAGCCAAAGTCTCAGAAAAACAGCTTCCAAGACCAACAAAATGACTTAAAAATATGCCCAAATGGTGTCAAAAACGCTTTTTTTCAACAAAAAAAGTGGTAATAATAAAACTATTTCGTAAATTTGTGGCGAAGAAAGGCTGTTCATGCACTTTCACTATCTGTCTGACAACCATCAAAAACGCATTGCAACATGAAACGGACAACACATTATTTGCATATTCCTGCGCTGGCCATAGCGGCATGGGTAATAACGGGTTTGTTGGCTGCCTGCGCCACCTCTAGCCTGTCACGACAGGAAAGAGAAGACCAGGCGGCAGCAGAGGTGCAGCAGCACATCAGCGAGATGCGCTTCGTGATTGAAGTGGACATGATGTACCCTCTGCGCGGAACCTCAAAGCATCTTGACTATGGCTACGAGGTGAAGATTCAGGGTGACTCGCTCTACTCGCACCTGCCCTACTTCGGACGGGCATACAACATTCCTTACGGGGGCGGCAAAGGGCTCTCATTCGCCGCACCAATCCTTGAAAAGACAATAGGCACCGACAAGAAAGGAAGAACCGTGATGCAGTTTTACCTGCGCAACGATGAAGACGAATTCTATTACCTTATCGAGGTATTCAGCAACGGAAAATCGTCCGTCGAGGTGCAGTCAAGACAACGAGAGCGAATTAGCTTCAACGGTCAAATGAAACTGGAGACACGATAGCGTCCCCATCACTCCCATCACTCCCATCACTCCCATCATTCCCACTAACACACACCCATGAACATTGAATTCATTCTCCGAATCGTAGTTGCGGCACTCTTAGGCGGAGCCATCGGACTGGAGCGCGAATACCGCTCGAAAGAAGCAGGTTTCCGCACCCATTTCCTTGTGGCGCTGGGCAGTGCGCTGTTCATGATTGTGTCAATGTATGGGTTCAACGAAGTGTTGCAGGTGGGTACGGTGAGGCTCGACCCGTCGCGCGTAGCAGCACAGGTGGTGTCGGGCATCGGTTTTATTGGTGCAGGCACCATCATGATTCAGAAACACGCCGTGAAAGGACTCACCACGGCTGCGGGTGTATGGGTGACGGCCGCCATCGGACTGGCCTGCGGCTCAGGCATGTATGTGCTGGCATCGGTGGCAACGCTGCTGGTGCTCATCGGACTGGAAGCCATGAACTTTGTGTTGCACCGGATGAACAGGCGAAAAGAGAAGCCTTCCAACACATCGGCCGATGAAGACAGCTAAACGGTTGCAAGCGAAAAAAGAATGGAGGAACAAACAAAGAAACAAATAGAGAAACAACAAAGAATCAACAACAAAAACAAATATGAACAACTTATTATTCATTGGACTCGGCACACAGGAAATACTGTTGGTGGCCTTGATTATCCTGCTGCTCTTCGGAGGCAGGAAGATTCCTGAACTGATGAAAGGCCTTGGCAAAGGCGTGAAAAGCTTCAAGGACGGAATGAACGAAATCGACGACCTGAAAGAACTGGACGACAAAAAAGACGATAAAGGCAACAGAGTAGCCGAATGAAAGAGAACTCACAGGGCAATGCCACTGCCACGTTCTGGGAGCACCTTGACGAGTTGCGGGGCTGCATCATCAGGATACTGGTAGTGACGGTGGTACTGGGCATGGTGGCTTTCTGTTTCAAAAACCAGCTGTTTGCCATCGTGCTGGCTCCGCGCAGCAGTGACTTTATCAGCTACCGCCTGTTGGGTGTTGAGCCGTTCTCCATCAACCTGATGAACACAGGGCTCACCGAGCAGTTCATGTTTCACATGAAGACCGCACTCTATGCCGGTCTGCTGATTGCTTCGCCCTACGTGCTGTACGAGCTGTTCCGCTTCGTCTCGCCAGCACTCTACGACCGCGAGCGTCATTATGCCACGCGCATTGTAGGTGCAGCCTATGCCATGTTCATCATCGGCACGCTGCTCAACTATTTTCTCATCTTTCCGCTTACGGTGCGGTTTTTGGGCACCTATCAGGTGAGCCCCGATGTGAGAAACATGCTCACCTTGCAGTCGTATATGGACACACTCATTGGCATGAGCTTCGTGATGGGCGTGGTGTTTGAACTGCCTGTTGTGTGCTGGCTGATGGCCATGATGCGCGTTTTGAAAGCCAGCTTCATGCGCCAGACGCGTCGTCATGCTGTTGTCATCATTCTTGTGATAGCCGCCATTATCACTCCAACCACTGACGCCTTCACGCTACTTGTCGTCGCACTACCCATCTGGCTGCTCTATGAGGCAAGCATCGCCATTGTGGCCATCACCAACCGGGAGTCGGACAACCAAAATAATCAAGTCTCAAAACAATAAAACCAATACAAAAACATTATGCTAAGAAAAACCAGAATCGCATTGGCCACCATCTTCTTCGTGGCCATCACCCTGATGTTCCTCGACTTTACAGGAACGCTGCACCACTGGCTGAGCTGGATGGCAAAAATTCAGTTCCTGCCCGCAGTATTGGCTCTGAACGTCATCGTCATTATCGCCCTTGTGGTGCTGACCTTGATTTTCGGGCGAATCTACTGCTCGGTCATCTGTCCACTGGGTGTGTTTCAGGACGTTATCGCCCGTCTGCGGCGCAAGAAAAACAAGTACAGCTACTCGAAAGCCGTTTCATGGCTGCGCTACACCATGCTCGGCGTGATGGTTGTGGCCATCGTGGCGGGCGTGAGCTCTGTTGTCCAGTTGCTGGCCCCCTACTCTGCTTACGGGCGCATTGCCACCGCCATTTTCCAACCCATCTGGAAAGTGGGCAACAACCTGTTGGCAGCCGTTGCCGAACGTATTGACAGCTATGCATTCTACCGTGTTGAGACCGTGGTTCCCGCCATGGGGCTGGTGTTGGGCGTTGCCATCGCCACACTCATCGTCGTCGCGCTCCTGGCCTGGTTGGGCGGGCGCACCTATTGCAACACCATTTGCCCCGTTGGCACCGTGTTGAGTTTCTTTGCCCGTTTCTCATGGTTCAAGGTGCGTTTCGACACCGAGAAATGCCGCGACTGCTCGCTGTGCTCCAAAAACTGCAAGGCGTCGTGCATAGACTATAAATCGCACGCGGTTGACTACAGCCGGTGTGTGGCTTGCGGCAACTGCATAGAAAAATGCAAGTTCGGCGCACTCAGCTATGCACCTGGGCCAATTATCCCAAAGAAAGCTAAAGACTCAACAAAGTCTAAAGAATCCAAGGCTTCCAATCCCGCCGACGTTGATTCAGGCAAGCGCGCCTTCCTGGTAGGCGCAGCCTTGGCCACAACTGCCGCCATGGCTCAGGACAAGAAGAAAGTGGATGGCGGACTGGCCGTGATACAAGACAAAGTGGCTCCTAAGCGCCAGACGCCCATCACGCCGCCAGGCTCGCTGAGCGCCCACAACATGGCCAGCCATTGCACCGCCTGCCAGCTGTGCGTGTCGGAATGCCCCAACCAAGTGCTGCGGCCCTCCAACGACCTTAGCACGTTCATGCAGCCCATCATGTCCTACGAATTGGGCTACTGCCGCCCCGAGTGCAACCGTTGCTCGGAGGTATGCCCCGCCGGAGCCATTCGTCCTATCAGCCATGAGGACAAGTCTTCAACACAGATAGGCCACGCCGTATGGATTAAGAAAAACTGCATACCCCTCACCGACGGTGTGGAATGCGGCAACTGCGCACGCCACTGTCCCGTTGGTGCCATCGAGATGGTGCCGTCCAACCCAGACGACGAGGAGTCGGCCTACGTGCCCGCCGTCAACGAAAGCCGCTGCATAGGCTGCGGAGCCTGCGAGAACCTCTGCCCCGCCCGCCCCTTCTCGGCCATCTATGTGGAAGGCCACGAAGTGCATAAGGAGGTATAGGCATGAATGAAGGAGATATAGAATCAAGAAAAAAGGAAGAGAAAGATGAAAGAAAAGAATATATCGCGCCGCAGATTCCTACAACTTGTAGGAGCGGGCGCAGCCACCACCACCGTTGCCCTTACAGGCTGTAAGAGCAAGGCCGAGGAAGAAATAAAAGACGACTATAAAAAGCAGGTGGAGCCGCCAACAGGCAAAATGACCTACCGCGAGAATCCAAAAACCAAGGACAAAGTGTCGCTCTTGGGTTACGGCATGATGCGCCTGCCACAAATCGACGGAAAAGAAGAATACGACCAGGAAATGATTAACCGGCAGGTGGATTATGCCATTGAGCACGGTGTGAACTACTTCGACACGTCGCCAGCCTACTGCCGTGGACAGTCTGAGCACTGCACGGGCGTTGCGCTGCACCGCTACCCGCGCGACAAATACTTCGTGGCCACCAAACTCTCGAACTTCAGCCCCGACACACAAACGCGTGCCGCCTCCATTGAAATGTACCACAACTCGATGAAAGAACTGCAGGTGGACTACATCGACTACTACCTGCTGCACGCCATCGGTGGCGGAGGCATGGAAGCTTTCAACGCCCGCTATGTGGACAATGGCATGCTCGACTACCTCGTTGAGGAGCGCAAGGCAGGACGCATACGCAACCTGGGATTCTCCTATCATGGCGAGATTGCCGTGTTCGACTACCTGATGTCCATGAACGACAAGTACAAGTGGGACTTCGTGCAGATTGAACTCAACTACGTTGACTGGGATTTTGCCAACGAGATAAACAAAGACAACACCGATGCCAGCTATCTCTACGCCGAACTGCAGAAGCGCGGCATTCCCGCCGTCATCATGGAGCCGCTGCTCGGCGGACGACTGGCCAACCTGCCGCAGTTCATCATGCGCGAGCTCAAACGGCGCGACCCGCAGAAGAGCGTCGCCTCGTGGGCCTTCCGTTATGCCGGTACACCCGAGGGAGTGCTCACCGTTCTCAGCGGCATGACCTTCATGGAGCATCTCAAGGACAACCTGCTGAACTACTGCCCGTTGCAGCCGCTGACCAAAGAAGAGCAGCAATTCCTGGAAGCCGACATTGCACGAAAGCTCGTCGGACTGCAGAATATTCCCTGCAACGACTGCAAATACTGTATGCCGTGCCCCTACGGCATAGACATTCCCGCCATCTTCGTACACTACAACAAGTGCAAGAACGAGGGCATCCTGCCGCAAGATGCACAGGATCCGGAATACCGTAGCCTGCGCCGCAAGTATCTCATCGGACTCGACCGCAGCGTGCCCCGCCTGCGCCAGGCCGACCACTGCATCCAGTGCGGCCAGTGCCAGCCCCACTGTCCGCAGAACATCCGCATCCCGCAGGAACTGGCCCGCATCAGCGAGTTCGTGGAGCAGCTCAGGCGCGGCACCTTCGGAAAGGAAGAGGAAGAAGAAAAGAAAGAGGCATAAACCCTCCCACCCCAATTCAACAACCACAACGGCGGCGACAGGCACACCACGTCCTGTCGCCGCCGTTGCGTTCGTTTCCCACGCCTCACTCTGAACGACGACGCCCGTCAAATGTTAAAATCGAAAAAACTGTGCACAAAATACTGAGTAAGCGAGCGCAAAGAAAGCTTGTTTTCTTTGCCGAGTGTGAAGTATTTATTCAAATTGTGCACAAAATTGGGTCTGCCCCTCACAAGAATTGCATTTACAGCCAGAGAGTATCAATGGAGAATGCCATACATAAGGTTTAAATACGCCAAGTATTGCTTTACGAACGCCAAGCATTACTTTACGAACGTAAAGTGAAGGTTTACATTCAAATTCTCTAGAAAATTTGACCGTAAACTGTGGGTATGGAAAAACAGCCCGGGAAACCGTAGCGGCAGAACAACGCGCTATGCTTCGCAATGCAAAGGTTGCGGCATTGCGAAGCATAGCAACGGAGGAGCAAATGCCCGCAGGGGCAAGTGCAACTTACAGAAAGTAATAGAGGAACGAGGCAATGCCTTCGAGAGCGGGCTTGCGCTGGCCTTCGATTTCTATTTTGAATTCTATTTCGGCCTTGCAGATGCCGCGCAGGTTCTGAATGTTGTGCAGTTTGGTGACGAGACGGATGCGGCTGCCTGTGATGACGGGCTGTCCGAACCGCATTTTGTCCATGCCATAGTTGACCAGCATCTTGATGTTGCGCACGTCGATAATCTGGTCCCACATATAGGGCAGCAGCGAGAGCGTCAGATAGCCGTGAGCAATGGTGCTCTTGTAGGGACTTTCGGTTGCGGCGCGCTCGGTATCGACATGAATCCACTGGTGGTCGAGCGTGGCGTCGGCAAACAGGTTGATGCGCTCCTGATCGACTGTCAGCCACTCCGAATGTCCGAGTTCCTGGCCTAAGTGGGCAGCAAACTCATCGTAGGAATTAATTACAAGTTTCATAATACTCTTATTTAGATATGAGGTTATTGGTTATTGTTTATTGGTTATTGAAAACTTAGAACCACTCCTGTCCGTCCTGCTCGTGGCAGTAGCTCGAACCGTCGAAACAGTGGGTGCACACGTCACACTTGGGCAGTCCGATGGCCTCGACGAGCGACTCCAGTTTAGCGAATTTCAGCGACGAGAGTCCCAGTCGGCGGGCAATCTCGTTCACCATGCGCGTATATTCGGGCGAGTCGGTGGTGGCATACTTGTCCAGATTGATATGGTCGTCGCCCTCAAAGTCTTTGATTATCTGGCGCGTGATGAGCTCCAAGTCGGTTTTCGACGTGGTGAACCCAATATACGGACAGCCATAGACTAAGGGCGGACACGAAATGCGGCAGTGCACCTCCTTGGCACCATACTCAAAGAAGGTGCGCACATTGTCGCGCAGCTGCGTGCCGCGCACGATAGAGTCGTCGCAGAAGGCAATGCGCTGCCCTTTAAGGATGGCGCTGTTGGGTATCAGTTTCATTTTTGCCACTAAGCTGCGCCGCGTCTGGCTTCCCGGTGTGAAGCTGCGCGGCCACGTGGGCGTGTATTTCAGCACAGCACGCTTGTAGGGAACCTTGTGGCCCTCGGCATAGCCCAACGCCATGCCCACTCCCGAGTCGGGAATGCCGCACACGCAGTCCACGGGCGTTTCGTCTTGCTCGCCCATAGCCTTGCCGTTGGCCTCGCGCACGGCCTCCACGTTGATTCCCTCGTAGTCGCTCGACGGGAAACCGTAATATACCCAGAGGAACGAGCATATCTGCTTGCGCTTGAAGGGCTGTTGGAGCACCTCGATGCGGTCGGTGTGGAGCTTGACTATCTCGCCAGGCCCCAGGTCGCGCACAACCTTGAAGTCAAGATTCGGAAATGCGGAAGTCTCGCTCGTCACGGCGTAGCCATCCGCTTTCTTTCCCAGCACCACGGGGGTGCGCCCGAGAAAGTCGCGCGCGGCTATGATGCCGTCCTCGGTGAGTATGACCATCGAGCACGAGCCTTCAATCTTCTTATAAACCAGGTTGATGCCCTCCACAAACGAGTTGCCCATGTTGATGAGCAGGGCCACCAGCTCGGTCTGGTTGATTTTGTTGGCCGACATCTCGCTGAAGTGCATGCGCTGCGCCATCAGGTCGTCGGCAATCTGTCTGATATTGTTGATTTTTGCCACTGTGGCCACGGCATAACGGCCCAGGTGCGAGTTAACGATGATGGGCTGCGGGTCGGTGTCGCTGATGACGCCTATTCCCTGACAGCCGAAAAAGTTATCCAGTTCGTCTTCAAACCTTGAACGAAAATAATTGCGCTCCAAACTGTGAATAGACCTGCAGAAACCGTGCTCGCGGTCGAAAGTGACAAGACCCGCACGCTTGGTACCGAGATGCGAATTGTAGTCGGTACCATAAAACAGGTCGCTAATACAGTTTTTAGTGGAAATCGTTCCAAAAAAGCCACCCATACCTTAAAAAATTATATTCATATTGAAGATTCTGTCCTGCCGCGAGTGTCTCTCTTTCACCGTGCGGCCAGCAGTCTTTTTCTTTTTCGACTGCAAAGGTACGATTAAGTGAGTGAAAAGCAAAAGAAAAAAGCGTTTTTTTCTTTTCTTTACCGAACGAAAGTACCTTCGACGGCTATCAAAGGTACGATTAAGTGAGTGAAAAGCAAAAGAAAAAAGCGTTTTTTTTTCTTTTCTTTTCCGAACGGAAGTACCTTCGACGGCTATCAAAGGTACGATTAAGTGAGTGAAAAGCAAAAGGAAAACTTGTTTTTCTTTTCTTTTCCGAACGAAAGTACCTTCGACGACAGTCAAAGGTACGAAGAAGTGAGTGAAAAGCAAAAGAAAAAAGCGATTATTTTCGAATTTCTTCTATCAAGCATGAACAAAGAAGGTAATGTGGCGGTTTTTGGTTTTTTAAGACAATTAAGGACCACATTTTGAACGAAAAACACTATATTTGCACCATTAACAGCAGGGTGAAACAGAAACTCATGGTTCTCCCTGCATATAAGTATTTCACAACCAGGAAAAATGCACATCGTCATAGCCGGAAACATAGGCAGCGGAAAAACCACACTCACCAACCTACTGGTGAAACACTACGGATGGACACCAAAGTTCGAGGCCGTAGATTACAACCCGTATCTGGACGACTACTACAAGGACATTGCGCGGTGGTCGTTCAATCTGGAGGTCTATTTCCTGAAACAGCGCTTCCGCGACCTGCTCGACATTGCACGCTCAGAGGAAACCATCGTCCAGGACCGCTCCATCTTCGAGGGCGTCTATGTGTTCGCAGCCACCAACAAGGCCATGGGCAACATGAGCGACCGCGACTTCGACACCTACATGGAGCTGTTCCACATGATGATGTACGTGGCGCGGCAACCCGACCTGATGATTTACCTCCGGGCAAGCGTTCCCCACTTGGTGGCCAACATCCAGAAACGTGGGCGCGACTACGAGCAGACCATCAAACTGGAATATCTGGAAAACCTGAACAAATGCTACGAGGACTTTGTGTTCAACAAATACAAAGGCCGGCTGATGGTGGTCGATGTGGATAGCATCGACTTCCTGAACAACCGCAAGGACTTCGCCAGCATTGTAGATCGCATCGACGCGCAGCTGTTCGGACTGTTCCCCGGATAAGACGCTGCACTAATCACTAATCACCCAACAATAAACACTAAACCAAATAAGAATATGCACATAGCAGTAGCAGGAAACATTGGTTGCGGCAAGACAACGCTCACAAGGATGCTTGCCAAACGGTATGGCTGGACACCACGTTTCGAGCCGGTTGACAACAACCCCTACCTCGCAGATTTCTATGAGGATATGGAGCGCTGGTCGTTCAACTTGCAGATTTACTTCCTCAACAAGCGTTTCAAGGAAGTGGTGGAAATATCTAAAAGTCAGGAGTGTATCATTCAGGACCGCACCATCTTCGAGGACGCGTGCATCTTTGCGCCCAACCTGCACGGACAGGGTAAAATGAGCGACCGCGACTTCGAGAACTACCGCGACTTGTTCGACCTGATGATGTCGCTCGTCAAACTGCCCGACCTGC
This sequence comes from Prevotella sp., assembly GCA_017619445.1. Lineage (GTDB taxonomy): Bacteria > Bacteroidota > Bacteroidia > Bacteroidales > Bacteroidaceae > Prevotella. The sequence goes on along the minus strand of JAFZSI010000006.1, from coordinate 12,115 downwards.
TCATCTACATCCGTTCGAGCATTCCCAACATCGTGGCACAAATTCAGAAACGTGGCCGCAACTACGAGCAGACCATCCGTCTGGATTACCTGGAGGGACTCAACAAACGTTATGAGGAGTGGATTGGAACATACAAGGGCAACCTCATCATTGTTGACGGCGACAACGTGAAGTTTGAGAACAATCCGCACGACTTCCAGACCATCACCGACATGATTGACGCCAACCTCTACGGACTCTTCCCCATGGGATAAACCATACAATCCCCCAAAAAGGAGCCCGCATCATCTCAGTTCCCAAAGAATCCCCCCTTCTTTTTGAGACAGGCCAAACAGAATAGTCTGCCCCGAAGAAGGGGGGATTTGATTTTCTGTGCAAACAGAGAAAATCAGAGCAGTACAGACATTATTCCAGCGTCGTTGCCTTCGAACGTTCTCAGGCTCGTTACTGCCTGATACTTGAAATCTACAAACCGGAACAACTGAGCAGCCACAAACTGACCGTCGCGGCTCGCACACACCTCCAGATGCATGTTACCAATTTGCGCGTCTTGAATATCTCGACAACGCTCAACCTCTGCGGCCAGTTTCTCTGCAGAAGTGTTGAGCAGTTTCTCAATACGCAGGCCGTTGTCGGCATTGTACTCTTTAATAATCACACGTAGCGCGCTTTGTGTGGGTTGATAAACAGCCTTGGTACCAATTCCAAGGAATCCTTTCTTTATACTAATACGATTGTCGTTGGAGAGAGCAGCAGCCATCTCCAAATTATTAAAACTTGGCATATTTTGTTTGTTTTTGTTGTTTGTAAAAAATCTATAGGAATAAGAAAAAACAAACAACGCTAACAAAGAATGCGCCTCAAAGCATAAACATAATACGCGTTTGAGGCAAACGACTGAAACGGAGCACTTTCACTGCGCCGAATCCTGCCGCTAAGAAACAAAAAAGAGTGAATACTTCGGGAAGAAAACACTTGCAACCGTGTTGACAAACGGTCGGGTTTCACAGAATGAGCCGGCAACAACCGCTGAGGGCGCGAATAACAGATGCGATGGGCATGCTGCCCATCGGAAATGGTTGCCTCTTGCGATTCGTGCTTGATGGCATGAACACCGTCGGTAAGCCGGTCGCGATCAGTCTGATTGCTGGTCAATCCATTTGCCAAAATCGCTGTCCGCTCTTGGACTCTGACGTTTGCAGTAAATGCCAAAGACTGCTTACATGTGCCTTGACACCCAAAGGTCAATGCAAGCACAAAAAGACACAAGTTCAGCAATTGCTTCATAGATTATTCTTTACAAAAGTGTTGCCTGTTAAAAAGTAGCAATCAGATTTTGCCCACTCTGAGGGTGATGCCAAACACGAAGTAGGCACACTTCGAGCTTGGATTGCCAATGAACTGAGCGAACACTGGCAACGAGAAGTGGTCGGTGATTTTTATGTCGCGCATGGTCTTGATGCTGACATTGGTCACCGAGAACTCGGAAGTCTTATAATACGTGGTGCCCCACGGAACAATGCCCAGTGATGCTTCCCACTCGCAGGTTGCCAGACTAAATGGTGCCGTCAGCTCAAAATATGATGAGTAAGCTCGCCGCCCTTTGCTGTCAAGCCCGTCACATCCAGCGAAATTGGTTTGCCACATGGCGTTCACCACACCGAAGTCATAGCCTAATATAGCCTCAAAAACGTGGCTCGTATCCTTTGAGCCATAATTGAAATAGTGCGAGTCAGTGGTGTCGCTCCAATAATCCACGACTCCCAGCGTCAGTCCGCCCGTGGTGTAAGAAAGGTTGACATCTATTTCCTGCACATCGTCGGCATTCACGAGCCCCACGTTGCCGCTCACCATCAGGCTCAGCCCTTTCCACCCCAAGTCCAGCTCAGGCTGCAGGCTGACTCCGCCCATGTGCATGCCGCGCCAAATATACTGACTCACCAGATCGGAAGACAGTACCGACTCCACCTTCTCCTGAGCCGTGGCCGACAGGCAGCCAAGCACCAGCAATATGGAAAAAACTCGAAATCTCAAATCTTTCATTTAGTCACACGTCATTTAACGATAAAAAGGCCCCGGCTGTCAAGGATAAAAGGCCGCTGGCAGTCAATACATGCCCAGTGGTCCATGATTTTCGGACGCCCGGGTTTCTGGCGGCTGTGGCCAAAAATCTGATAGAAGCCCTCAAGGGGTTCAGAAGCCATCATCTCAAACAGGTCGGCCCATACTGGGCTGCCCACCGATGAATTGCCGTTGCGCACAGCACCCACGCACATCAGCGACCTCATGCCTTGATACGACGTGGGCAGGCGGTTGAGGTTCTCGGCGTTCAGCTCGCCCACCACCTCGCGGTTCTCCTCATACCACACAGGCACCACACCGGCATGGGTGAACAGATAGTGTTTGTTGCCCACGACACACTCATCGGCCATCTGAAAAAGATGCTGGTAGGTTTCAAACAAATAATGGAACGTGTCGGCATAATCATGGTCGAAACGGCTGCCACCCGCATACTGGCGGAAGAAGTCGGAGTAATAGTGCAGGTCGTGGTTGCCCCACAACAGCACAACGCGCTCGGGCTCGGCCCGTTTCAGGTCGAGAATGTCGAACAGCACGTTGTAGGCCATCTCGGTGTTGATGCCCTCCTGCGGATACGGGTCCACATAGTCGCCCAGGAATATGATACGGTCATATTCCCTGGCCGTCACGGCCTCTTTCCAAAAGCTGCGGCCATGCACATCGGGGATAATCAGCAGTTCGTCCATCTTCCTAACAGTTGCAGGAGCTTAGCCGTCAGTAGCTAAGCACCTGCAAAGGTACAATTTAGTGAGAGAAAAACCAAAAGATTTTTACGATTTTACATTTTTACTATTTCACAATCTCACAAATTAACTTCGCTTCCTTGTCCGACACTCAAAACATCAGCGGCACAACAATTTTCATCACCACGTTGCGTCCCATGTTATAGACACCCGTGCGGCCCGTGGCAGCATTGGCCTCAGCATATTTCAGTCGGCTCAGGTGGTTCTGGTAGGCGCAGTTGGTCAGGTTCTCGCCTGTCAGATAGACACTTATCTTCGTGTTGCGCCCCAGCCTTACGTCGGTACCCGCCTGTGCGCTGAACAATGTGTAGGCCGGAGTGGCCGTCTCGGTGTCGTAGGCAGCATAGAAATGGTTCTGCCTGAAATTGTGCGCCACACCCACCTTCACAAAAACATTGCCAAACGTCTTTCCCGCCGGCAACAGGTCGTAGCTCAGTTCTGAAGTCCATCGGGCAGGTGGTGTGAGCGGCAGCCAGCGGCTCTCCTCTGGCTGATGAAGCAGCCGCGCATTCACTATGCTGAACGCATTCTGCCAGTGAATCCTCTCTACGGGGTGAATGTCGAGGCTGGCCTCTCCACCTACTAACCGCGCATTACCCTGGGTATAGACAAAGGTGGCAAGCCCCTCCTCCAAATCGGGCACGGCCAGCGCGTCGTTGCGGTGGGCATAGACAAAATTGCTGACATTGTTCACGAAGAGCCCCAGCTGCAGGTTCATGTGCTCAGTCTGCATATCTATTCCGGCATCGCCCTGCAGGCTGTATTCGGGTTTCAGCTGTGGGTTACCAATCTCATAGCGCAGCGTGCCCTCGTGCTCGCCGTTGCTGCCCAGTTCGCTGAGGTTGGGCGCACGGAAACCGCGGGCCACATTGAACCTAACATGCCAGTTCTCGGTCAGTTCGAGCACAGCTCCCACACTGCCCGACAGCGCGCTGAAGTTGCGCGACAAACGGTTGAAGCGGCCCTCAAGGGCATAGCTGTGCAGATGGCGGTTGTCGAAACGCAGACCGCCCGTCAGTGTCCAGCGACCGACGGCATAGTTGGCGGTGGCATATACGCCAGCGTCGAACAGGCTGTAGGCCGGAATCAGATACTCGTCGCCGAGGTTCTGCGAACGCTGGTACATGCCGTTGACGCCAGTATTGATTTTCCATCCGCTGAACTCGGGCAGCCGCCATGCCAGGCTGTAGTTCACGGTGTGCAGTTTGAAGTCGAGGCCGCACTCGTCCTCTTCCTCATACTCCTGACGGCGGTTCTGCTGATAGCCGACGACAGCGCGCAGCGAGCCCACGGGCAGGTAAATCATATTGTCGAGCACTGCACGATAGTGGCGCACCTGCTGAAAAGGTGCCAACTTGCCATACTGCCGCAGTTCGTCTTCGGTGGCTATGCGGGGCTCATCGTCCTCATCCTCTGCGGCAATGACAAAGCGTCCCTGTGCGTCGCGCTCACCCTCAACAATGCCTGGAGTCAGATGGAAGTAGCTCAGCAACAGGCGTTGCGTGCCCCAGTGGCGGTTCTGTCCAATCATGGCCGACAGGGCGCGCTCGCTGAACTGCGAGCCCAGCACGTAGCCGTCGTATTTGTTTTTATAGGTATGGGCATATTTGTCGCTGTAGCGCAAGTTCCACACATAGCCCTGCTTGTTGCCGCCAAACGCCAGCGAATAGTCAAACAACCCGTTGTTGGTCTGGTATTCGGTGCTCACCGAAGCCTTCATCTCGCCCTCGGCCAAGGCACCGTCGCTGCGCAGCACCAGCACGCCGGCCAGCGCGTCGGAACCATACATCAGACTGGCCGGGCCTTTGATGACCTCAATCTGGCTGATGCCCTGACCGTCAATCTCTATGCCGTGCTCGTCGCCCCACTGCTGTCCTTCCTGCCGCACACCGTCGTGCACGGTGACGATGCGGTTGTAGCCCAGTCCGCGGATGACGGGCTTCGAGATGCCACTGCCGGTGGTAATCTGCGAGATGCCCGGCTGGTGGCTGATGGCGTCGATAATATTGGTGGAGGCTACGGCCTGCAACTGCTGGCGTGTGAGCACGGCCACGGGCACCGTGGAGTGCTTGAGCTTGGTGTCGCCAGTGACACCCGAGACCACAATCTCGCCAATCATCATGTGTTTGTGGTAGAGTTCGCCCGTCTCGTGGTGATGGGCGGTGGTGTCGGCCGTAATGGCCGACTGAGCTGCCATACTGAGGCTCATGCCCATGAACAGCAGCGAAATGAATGTTTTCTTCATTCTCACTGTTACTTGTTGATTAATAATGGATTAGACATCACACCCCATTGCATTATACAACTGCCGCAACCATAGGACGGAGGGCATGAACAACGCTGGAGAACTGAGGAAAAGGCTCACGTCAACCAGTTATAATACAATAAGGTATAAGAAAAACTAAAGCAACAGCAGCGACGGAGGGGCGCGCGTGGAATGAATGAATGCGTGACTGCCAAAGAGCATGGCACAAACCATACCCGTCCGCTCATGAAGACAGAACGACGGTGCTGACAACAAGACAACACCCGGCTGGACATAAGGGAGGCTCTGAAACTGGCAGAGCACACATTGGTGAAAACTGGCAGAAGCTCCCGACAAATGGCCGGCATGAGGCAGATGGTGGTGACAGTTGTAGCAATTGTCGCCTACCTGCGCGGCATGCTCATGATGATGCAGCGAAGAAAGCGCCAGCATGCCGACAAACACAGCCAGCAACAGCCGGGCCGAAAGAATCCTTCTGCGATTTACATTCATTTTCGCGACAAAGGTACGAAAAATCTGATTAAGCGAGGGCAAAGAATGCTAGTTTTCTTTGCCGAGCGTGAAGATTTTATCCAATAAGTGAGCGAAAAGCCAAAGGAAAACTTGTTTTTCTTTGCTTTTCCGAACGAAAGTACCTTCGACGACAGTCAAAGGAAACAAAGAAGTGAGCGAAAAGCAAAAAGAAAACCGTTTTTCTTTTTGCAGTTCTCTCGTTTTGCCGTAACTTTGCACCGATTATGTCTTCCAACCCTTCATTCGCCAATATTATTTTAATATGGTACGCGCACAACGGGCGAAGCCTGCCCTGGCGCGAAACCAAAGACCCGTATGCCATCTGGCTCAGCGAGGTAATCCTGCAACAGACGCGCATTCAGCAGGGTCAGGCCTACTGGCAGCGGTTCATGCAGCGGTGGCCTACCGTCGCAAAGCTGGCCGATGCCACCGAGGACGAGGTGCTGCGCGAATGGCAAGGGCTGGGCTACTACAGCCGCGCGCGCAACCTGCACGGCGCTGCAAAACAGATATGCCAGCAAGGACAGTTTCCCGACACGCTCGAAGCCATCCGCAAGCTCAAGGGCGTGGGCGACTACACGGCGGCGGCCATTGCCTCCATCGCCTTCGGAGTGGATGCGGCCGTGGTTGACGGCAATGTCTATAGGGTGCTCGCCCGCCACTTCGGCATCGACACCCCCATCAACACCACCGAGGGCAAGAAAACCTTCACCGCCCTGGCCAACAGTCTGCTGCCAAAAAATCAGGCGGCGGCCTTCAACCAGGGAATGATGGACTTCGGCGCTCTGGTGTGCACGCCTCAGTCGCCGCGCTGCGCGGCCTGTCCGCTGGCCGAGACTTGCCACGCGCTGCGCACGGGAACCACGGCCTCGCTGCCCGTGAAGCAAAAGACGCTGAAGGTAAGGACGCGCCACCTCACCTATTTCTACCTCCGCCACAACGGAAAGACGGCCCTGCACAGGCGAGGCCAGGGCGACATCTGGCAAGGGCTGTGGGAACCGCTGCTCACCCACGACAGCATGAACACCGCCGCGCATGTCCTGCCCGAAATCAACGGCGAAGTGAGCCTGCGCGCAAAAAACGTCCGCCACGTGCTCACCCACCAGGCCATCACTGCCGATTTCTACGTGGCCAACCTGCACGAGAAGCCTCAACTGCCCGAAGACTACGTGTGGATTGACGAATGCGACATACAGCACTACGCTTTGCCGCGCCTGATTGAAAGGCTGCTGCAACAACTCTGAACTTTAGCCCCGAATTTTCTAGAAAATCTGAACGTAAAGCCGTACTTTGTGATTGCCGTTCTAAACATGGCGAGAACAACGTTGGGAGTTATTATGAAATTTTCTAGCTTACATTATTCACGGGAGTTATCTGGAGTTATATGAATTCTGCGAATTCATTGGAAGTTAACGGAAGTTAGCGGACATATGCTGAACTATTGTCAGTTAACTCCCTGAGCGGTCGCAGACCGCGATAACTTCCGTTAACTCCCGATAACTCCATGAATATTTCAGGCTAGAGAATTTGAATGTAAAGCAATGCTTTGTGGTCGTAAAGCATTGGTTTACGATTACAAAGTGCAGGTTTATGAAAACAAATGCATGTATGAGGTGAACTTATGCTCACGGCAAGAGTAGCACCGGCAAGCGTGGAAAAAGCATCAATCGGGGCTGGAAAAGGCTCATAAAGGGCGAGAAAAAGCAACCTTTGCGCTGCATAACTCCTTAATTTGCACTATTTTTGTAAAAAAACACAAATAAATTTTCGTATCACGGCAAAAACTCGTATCTTTGCACTCCGAAATTAATAAGAACCCTATAAACATTAACATTAGAACAATGACTAAAGCGAACATTATCAATGAGATAGCCAATGCAACCGGCATTGCGAAAAAAGACGTAGCAGCCACCGTTGAGGCTTTCATGGAGAGCATTAAAAACAGTCTTCTCGAGAAAGAGAATGTATATCTGCGTGGATTCGGCAGCTTCGTGGTGAAGCACCGCGCTGAAAAGACTGCCCGCAACATCTCGAAGAACACCACAATTGTGATTGAGGCACACGACTTCCCCAGCTTCAAGCCCGCCAAGAGCTTCGTGGCTAAGATGAAGGGCGAATAAGCCGAGCCTGCGAGCCTGTGAACGAGAAAAAACAACATACATTCATAAACCATTTAACATTTTAAGGCTATGCCAAACGGAAAAAAGAAAAAGGGTCACAAGATGGCCACGCACAAGCGTAAAAAGAGACTGAGAAAGAACAGACATAAGAGCAAGTAATCACTTGCTCTTATGCGTAAATGGGCAAGGACCGGGCCGACAACCGGTTTCACGGACTCCACGAACGAAAGACAACCGTTTCTGCCTCAAACACCTTGCCAAGACCACTGAACAAGAAACAAAACTTCAAGAGACAAGAGAAAATGACCAGCGAAGTAGTAATTGACGTCCAGGAGAAAGAGATTTCGATTGCGCTGCTGGAAGACAAAAATCTGGTAGAGTATCAGACTGAGCCCCGCTCAGCATCTTTCTCCGTTGGAAACATCTATGTGGCAAAAGTAAAAAAACTGATGCCAGGACTGAACGCCAGTTTCGTGGATGTAGGATTCGAACGCGACGCTTTTCTCCACTATCTTGACTTAGGAAACCAGTTCAACTCTTACGAAAAGTATCTCAAACAGGTACAGAGCGACCGAAAGAAACTTTATCCCTTCTCAAAGGCATCACGCCTGCCCGACCTGAAAAAAGACGGAACAGTGGCAACGACCCTGCAAAAGGATCAGGAGGTGCTGGTGCAAATCGTAAAAGAACCCATTTCCACCAAAGGGCCGCGACTGACGGGCGAACTGAGCTTCGCAGGGCGATACCTGGTGCTTGTGCCATTCAACGATAAAGTTTCTGTCTCGTCCAAAATCAAAAGCGGCGAGGAGCGCGCACGCCTCAAACAGCTCATACAGAGCATCAAGCCACGCAACTTCGGTGTCATCGTGCGAACAGTGGCTGAGGGCAAACGCGTGGCAGAGCTCGACTCAGAGCTCAAAGTCCTGCTCAAGCGATGGGAGGACGCCATTACCAAAGTACAGAAAACAACCAAGAGACCACAGCTCGTGTTCGAAGAAACCAGCCGCGCCGTTGCCTTGTTGCGCGACTTGTTCAACCCAACCTACGAGAATATTTACGTCAACGACGAGCAGGTCTTCAACGAGGTCAAGGAGTATGTCACACTCATAGCCCCTGAAAAGGCAGACATCGTAAAGCTGTACAAAGGCAATGTGCCCATCTTTGACAATTTTAACATCACCAAGCAGATTAAGTCGAGCTTCGGAAAAACCATCAACTACAAGCATGGGGCCTATCTCATCATCGAGCACACAGAGGCCATGCACGTGGTGGATGTGAACAGCGGCAACCGCACACGCGGAGTGAACGGACAGGAGGCCAACGCACTCGACGTGAACCTCGGAGCCGCCGACGAGCTGGCACGACAGCTGCGACTGCGCGACATGGGAGGCATCATCATCGTCGATTTCATCGACATGAACCTCGCAGAAGACCGCCAGATGCTCTACGAGCGCATGTGCAAGAACATGCAGAAGGACCGCGCACGCCACAACATCCTGCCGCTCTCCAAGTTCGGACTCATGCAGATTACCCGCCAGCGAGTGCGTCCCGCCATGGACGTCAACGTCGAGGAAACCTGCCCCACCTGCTTCGGTAAAGGTACCATCAAGTCGAGCATTCTTTTCACCGACCAGCTCGAACGTAAGATTGACCAACTGGTCAACAAGATTGGAGTAAAGAAATTCTACCTGCACGTCCACCCCTACGTGGCTGCCTACATCAACCAGGGCTTCGTAAGCCTCAAACGCAGATGGCAGATGAAATACGGAATAGGTGTTCGCGTGATTCCCTCACAGAAGATGGCCTTCTTGCAATACGAGTTCTACGACAGCAAGAAACAGTTCATCGACATGAAAGAGGAACAAGAAACAAAGTGACACGTAACCCAAGGTCACAACCCTCAACAACACTTCCGCCCGCCATACCCCATTCGGTATGACGGGCGGATTTCTTGTTTCGACAGAGAGTTGTTTTGACAGAGAGACAGGGAGAAGTATTTTTTCAACTGATTGTTTTTCCACCTTTTTCTCTCTACAGAATAAAATCTCTTTGTCTCTCTGTCGAAAGCTCTCTGTCGGAAAAACTATCTCACCACAACCTTCTTGCCGTTGTGGATATAAACGCCCTTCTGAGTAGGCTTGCCGTCGATACGCTTACCGTCAAGCGAGTAATAACGGCTGTCGGTCGGGTCGATGGTCATATCATCGGAGATGCCAAGAGATGCTAGAACTGCGAAATAACTGGCAAGATCATACCAGTTGGAGTTTACGAAGCCCCAGGAGAACCATCCTTTTGCATAGAAATTACTGTACCAGTCGGCAGACAACTCATTCTGTTCCTTACCCGAATCACCATTGGCTACATACAGATTTCCTAAGAACAAACCGTAGGCAGCGAGGAAATTAGGAAGGCTGCCATAGAAGTTTTGCATTCCGTTTCCGCGCAGTTTATTGTTATAGCAGTAAATAGTCCTCAGACCATAGGCTCCGGGAGCCACGAGTAGCGAGGTGAGGCCGCAGTCATGGCAGCGCAGTTCCTGCAGGTTGATACAAGCCGAAAGGTTAAGTGTTCCGAGACTCGAATTGTCACTACAGTTCAAAGTTTGTATCGACGCAGGCAGTATCAGTGTCTTCAAAGCATCGCGCTGAGAAGAGCAGTCGAGTTTCTGGAGTTTCTTGTTGCCTGAAAGGTCAATCGATGTCAGGTTATTCAATCTGCAGTCGATAGTCTTCAGTTCTGTAAGATACTCTATGCCATCGAGCTTGTAGATAGACTTATTGTACAGGTCAAGGTCTGTGATTTTTGCTATTTCGTCGTCGGTAAGCGAGTTGCTGCCGTCGATATCATAGTTCTTCACTACCTTGCGGAACTTGTCGTCGGGGAAGTGACTGCTGTCAATAGCTATGCCATTAGAGCCCATGGCACTATTGCATTCAATAATACTTCCGTTTTTACGTGCACAGACTTTATATCCTTTATTCTGCGCTACTAAGACATCTGCATATTCTATTGCATTCTGTTCAGAATCACTGTCATAGTCGTAAACACACAGAATACCCCAGCCAGAATACGATTCTATTACATTTGGAAGACTGGCGATAAAGTCCTTCATTTTCTGCCCGCGAAGTTTGTTGTCATAACAATAAATAACTTCTAAGTCCACGTTAGTAGATGATACTTTCAGGGAAGTAAGGTCGCAATTTGTACAAGCGAGTGTAGTTAGTTTCCCGTTTTTTGACAAATCAAGACTTGACAACGCATTTGTCTCACAACTGAGCGAGCGCAGATTATACAAATAACTGACACCCGTAAGTGAGGTAATACCTTTATTTCTCATAGTAAGATCTTTTATCTCATACCTCTCCAATGTGCTCAGATAACCGTCAAGGTTGCTATTCGATGCCTCCGTGTCAAATTGTTTCAGCGCCTCCCGGAATTTCGCGTCAGGAAAATCTTTGGAGTCGTCTTTGATTGACGGGGCCTGCGGCTTGAACTGTATAGTTCCGCCAACACCGTCGGGATGGAGCAGCGAACAGAGCGTCTTTTTGTCAGCATCGAAATACACATTATCAGGAGAGGTGATGTCTGCCTTGCCATATAGTTTAATAGTACCTAGTTTCTCGAATGTGTTGACCGAAGTACCCTGTGAAAACGTCAGATTGCAGTCGCCCAAGACTGACAAAAAATTCAGTTCCTTAACGCTGCGCTTTTTGCCATAACACTTGATGTTGGCATATTGTATGTACAAAGAGCTGCTATTGGAGTAGTTGGTATTTATGCCGTAGCTGTTTGTGGCTTTGATGTCAAAAGTACCTCCAATCGTCGTAGGGCAGTTTTTTAAATAGATGGTTTCTTTGTCCACACTCTCCAAATAATTTGTCTGCCCATTACCATCGCCAACAAGAGTAAGCTCACACCCGTTGCCATATATTGCATTCGAGTCCTTGGAATAAAGGCGGTTTGAACCAACAAACTTTACAGTGAGTTTATAACTGTTGACATAAAGAGCGCGGTTGTCGCTGCCCGTCATTTCGATTTCAACGGAATTCAGTGTCAGTTCCCTTTTGCTGGCATCGAAATAGACCGTTCCCGACTTCAGCTTTTTGCTGTCACAATTGACATAGCCCGTCTTATTGAGGTCAACCTTCGTACCTGCCACCTTCACTTCGTCTGCCCATGCGCCCGTGGCTATGCCGAGGAGCGCAATCAGAATGAATAGTAATTGTTTTTTCATAGTGGTATTTGTATTAGTGAATAAAAAATGGATACAGTAAGAACCGACGCTTCCGTAGCATGAGTATGGGGCACAAAGATTCATCCGACGCTCCGTAGCGCCGGCTCTGCTTTTTACCCATGTGAAAGATCCTAAAGAATAATGTGTGTGTGTGTGTGTG
>JAFZSI010000049.1 GCA_017619445.1 Prevotella sp. | reverse complement strand
TCACATAAGTTAGCCAATTGGTTCTAAATCATACTCGGAATAGTACCAATATCATACTCAGAATGAGGTATATATGATAAATGGAGGGAAAGAAAAAAGGGAGAAGCATTGCCACTCCCGATTCTACATATATACATATAGTAAACTTTGTATGTTACTGTCCCACCACTTTCAACTGCACCGTCTTAGTCGGTTTAAGCGTGATGCGGTTGACGGACTCACGCTTGGAGTCATCTGCCATCGTCGCATAGATTTGTGTGGTCGAAACGTTCTTGTGTCCCAACATGTGCTGGACGGTATAGACACTTGTACCTGCATCCACCTGTAAAGACCCGAAGGTGTGACGGCTGCAATGGAACGAAATCTTTTTGGTGATGCCAGCGGCTTTCAACCAGTTCTTCAAGGGTGTCTGCGTCATCTTGTCGGTGAAACCCTCAAAAACCTTGCCAGTTCCGCTTCCGCCAATCAGTTCCAGAGCCTCGTCACTGATGGGATTGTTCACAAGTTCCTTGGTCTTCTGCATACGAAGGGTGACGTACATGCCGCCATCACCGTATGGCTGTATGTTCTCCCATGTGAGTTGCTTGATGTCACTCTTTCGAAGTCCAGTGAGACAGGCAAATAGAAAGGCGGTCTTCAGAACGGGATATTCACATGGGGTGTTCGCCAATCTGACAAGTTCATCCTTGGACAAATGTTCCTTTTCTGTTGGGATAGTATCTATGCGCTCCAAGAAACCATTAGGATTCTCCATGATCTTGTGTTCCCTGTAAGCGGTATGGAGCACGGCACGGAAGGTTGACCAATAGCCTGCTATGGAATTGATGTGAAGCTTGTGTTCCGTATGGATGGTCTGTGGAGCGGTCAGCAGATATTCACGGAACTTGTTGCAGAGGTCAACATTGATTTCATCGAAGCGGCACTTGCCGTTGGTGAACCTTTCGAAGTGCTTATAGACATGCTGCCACTTGCAGTTCTTATGGTCCGCCTTGACTTTGAAGTAGGCGAGAAAATCTCCCTTCATCTTATCACGGTCAAAGAAATCATACCTTTCATTGACTATGGATTCATAGCGACGGCAACGGAGGGCTTCTGCCTTTTCACGCATACGGTCATTGTAGTCACGTTCTCGCTGGTTCTTCGGCTTGGCATAGATGTAGATGCCAAGGGATTCATGTCTCATAACCTTCATCGTGCTTTCATCACGATAGCCAGGGTAGTAGTCCAGATAGAAGGACAGTTGTTCTCCGCCTTTAATTTTCCGTGTACGGAGGGTCACGGTCTTGCAAATGTTACTCATACTTGTATTATTGTTATTGTTGATAATTCTGGGTGGAGCGTTTTTCCACGAGTGCAAAGGAACTCAATGATGTGGTGCTGACTCCGATTATTCACGATAATCCGTCAATAATCATTCAATATGGTAGAAATCAGAATCCAGCAGCCTTTCTTTCTGCCATAATCTGCTCCACATCGGAACGAAGGAGGAGGTTGATCCTACCAACCTTGGTCTTCTCAATATGCTTTACATTGACGATATGACAGATGTTAGCCTTTGTCAGCCCATAGAGTTCCTGCACCTGTTCAATGGTGTAGTAGTTCTCGTCTGATAATAGATCGGTACGACGAAGTTCGTCAAAATGACTTTGGGAGTAGTAAGTGTGTCCATACTCACGCTTGCTTGGTATCTTGTGACGGTGTGCATAAGAGCGAACAGCCGTGAGATTGATGCCATAGCGGTCTGCAACCTCTTGGGGTGACAACCAATCAATGATAGCATCAAGGTCGGTGGATGTTCCAAAGACGGCATCAATGTGTTTCTTGCTGTAGTAGTTCCGTCCGGCTATACGACACATGGGTATCTGATGACGTTTGGCAGAGGCATAGAGCCATGACTGCTTGACCTTGTAGGTCTGCATCACTTCCACACCGGAATAGTATTCGAGGACTTCGCCTGTGGACTGAACATCCTTGGTGTTCTTCCTCGAAGACGTTCTTTGTTTCTTGGAAACAGCCCTTTTCGGTTTTGAGCATGGGATGACACGATTATAGGGATTGGCTTCAAACATCCTTTCAATGTCACTCCTGCGGACAAGAGCCATACGGCTACTCAACCGAGAAGCTGGCAACTTACCTTGCTCAACAAGTTTGTAGACGTATTGACGGGTACAGCCTAATAGAATGGCTGCTTTAGAAAAGGTCAGGTACTCCTGTTGCTGGAGTTCCATCACTGGCTCAACCGCTCTAAGGAAGTCTCTTTGCCTTTTCTTCTTGGCTTCCTTGGCTTGCTCGGAACATTCCTCCGAACAATACTTCTGAGTTCCGCTGTTCGGAACAAACACTTTACCACAAAGGGCACATTTTCTGGTCTTTGGCATACTTGCGATATTTATGGGTTCAACAATCATTTTGTTGTACCTCTCCGCAAGTAAACTCATGTCAGCCGTGGACTATCATTGTCGTCTTTCGCCACGATGTTTCTTTCCTAAAAAGCGGGGCAGGAATCTGTCATCTATCGTAACCTATCAGAAACCCTTGTCAACTCCGCTCACGATGTGGCAAAAAATAAGCCTCGTAAATTCCCTGCGGTAGAAATACGTTGCAAATATATGGGGAATTTCCGAAGCAACCAAAAATGCCTTCCGAAGTGTTAAAATCTAAAAGTAACTGTAATACAATAGTTTAAGTTTGGTTGTTTTGCGTTATTCATGGTTGTTTAGAGGTCTCTAAATACAACCAATGAAAGTAGACTTTTCAATGCTGGTCACTGAGTTTGGGATGGTTATGGAAGTTAGGCCACTACAATAATAGAAAACCTCTTCTCCGATTGTCTGCACAGAGTTAGGAATGTCGATGTTTCTCAGACTACTACAACCACAGAAAGCTCTGCTTCCGATGCTTGTCACAGAATTACCGATGATAACTGAAGTTAAACTGCTACAATTTTCAAATGCACTCTTTCCAATTGTAAGTACAGAGTTAGGGATGTCGATGGATGTTAGACTACTACAGTTATAGAAAGCAAACGTCCCAATGCTTGTCACCAAGTTGCCAATGTTAACAGACGTTAGTCCACTGCACTCATAGAATGTTTCACTCTCTATACTTGTCACACACTCCGGAATACAAATAGCGGTAAGTCCGCTGCACCCCCAGAAAGCCTCATCTCCGATTATCTGCACAGAGTTAGGGATGTCAATGGATGTCAGACTACTACAACCCCTGAAAGCCGCGCTTCCGATGCTTGTTACTGAGTTTGGAATAGTCACGGAGGGCAGTTTAGAACAACTATGGAAAGCAGAACGTCCTATACTTGTCACAGGGTACTTTTTCCCGTTACTCTCAATTTCTGAAGGTATTTCAACACTTTCAGAATACCAATTAGGACAATAGTCAACAGTTGCATGGCCATCTTCTATTCTATATTGCAAAACATCCGAAATGGCGGGCAGGGTGAAGACTGCCATGATTACTAATAGTATAAATCGTTTTGTTTTCATTGTCTTATAATTTATTAATTAATCTATTTGTGAAATAATTACTTAGTTTAGTATCTACTTCATTAATATAACATAATACTTCATCCATTATGGACACCAATTCTTCACGTGTTACAATAATCGGGTGGCCACCTATATCAATTGAGTTTCTATGAACTATTTGATTTCTTTTTCTATACCCTTGGATTAAACGCTCATTTTCTTCAATTCTCAGGTTGAAATAATTGTTTAAGAAATGACCAATTATCCTTGTGTTCTGAAATGAATTTTTATCCAAAAACTCAGATAGTAAAAAAATAGAGTCCTGTTTCCTTTGGTTCTTTGGACACCTTTTTTGTTTGCTTTCTATGAATTTGGTCTTTGCTTCCTCATCTTTGGACAAAACATGATAAAGTTTTTGTTTTATATAAGCGTCAAGTGTAGAAAAACAATTAACATAAAGTAACTTATAAATGAATTGCCGTGTTTTTGATGACAGAGTGTCTATTTGATTTAGTACTTCATTCCATTCTTCCTTCCCGTAAAGAGTTTGAAGCCATGCAATATCGTAATTCAAATAATACTCAATAAATACACCTTTACTACCTATTAGGTTTGAATCCGGCAGTTCAATTATATCACATTCCGCTGTTTGCAGCATATCTCTAAAATGAATCTGTTGTTTTTCTCCACAATTCTTGCATACATGATAATAATCTCTTGTTTCATTAACTGGAGGAGTTTCCAGTGGCTCTGTTTTGCACTCATAACCACATTTTTTGCATTTGAATGAAAGCTCCAGATAGTCATCCATAATCTCGTCATAATAGAATTTTGCCATACGCTTTCTTGTTTTTCATGCAAGTGATTCCCGAAACTTGCTACAATTAGTAAATTGTAAGCGTATATATAAAAGAAGCGTGGGAATCTCCTTGTTACTCGTCCCACGCATCGAGGCTCTGGCATCGCCCTATCAGTTGAACGAGCAACGCCGAAGCCCACGCCGATATGTAATAGACAACTAATAATGCATAGAGCCAAAAATGGCTGTCAACACTCTTAGTGAATGATACTACATATCCATGGACGTCATTGTTGCTTTGGTTCTTGACTGATAGTTGGAACTGCCAGATTCCGATGCGTCAAGCACAAAGCGTCAAGTAACGCCTATCCTATATATAGGTTCCCATTCCATAATCCCACCCAGCAAGCGGGCTTCGGTATGAGAACTGCTGCAAATATAGTGAATATTTATATTAAATGCAAGTGTTTCATTGTTTTTTTACCATTAGGATAGTGCTTTGACCTATTCTAACAATAAAGTTTTGGTGTAGAATCACCTTCCCAATAGTGTTCATAACAACGTCAAGGTTTAGCGTCAGATTTTCTAGAAAATTTGAACGTAAAGTGCCACGTTGTTATAACCACTTCAACGGAGGCTGGAACAACGTCAAGGTTTTGTGTCAGATTTTCTAGAAAATTTGAATGGAAAGTGCCACGTTACGACTACAAAGTGCCACTTTGTTTCCGCCATGCTTATTGTGTCAAAAACAAAGTCTGGTGTTGTTGGCAGAATCCCTAAGCCGGAAAACTTGATTGCAACAGTAGCTTCAACACATCCCTAAAGCACCAGCAGCTCCCCGGCCTTTGTAGGGGTTGGGAGCTGCTGGGGCATTGTGAAAAGAAACAGGCAGGTTGCGTTATAGCATTGGAAACGCTGAATTGTTTTTCTTTGGAAGGTTGCTTGTTGTCTCAGTCTTTATGCAGCGGCATATAGCCACTGGTAAACGCATGAGCAGATGCCGAAGAGGGCGATGCCTGCTGTGCAGAGGGCCAGGGCCAGACGGGTGTTGAGGTCGCTGCGGAATGTGGGCATCGGATTGTCGGTGCCCTTGATGAACATGGCCTTGACAATGAGCAGATAGTAGTAGAGGCTCACCACCGTGTTGACCAGGGCAACGAACACCACGAAGTAGGCACCGAAGGAACCGTCGGAAGCGGCGGCCATGAAGACGAAGAACTTGCTGAACATGCCGGCGAACGGTGGGATGCCTGCCAGGGAGAACAGGGCCAGGGTCATGAGGAACGACAGGCGGGGGTTGGTGCGGTAGAACCCGTCGTAGGCTGCCATGTCGGTGCGGCCTCCGCTGCGCTCTTCTACGGCTGCAATGACGGTGAACACAACGAGGTTGGCCACCACATAGACCAGCACATAGTACATGAGGGCTGCTACGGCAGACTGGTCGTTGCCAATGACTGCAAGCATGATGTAACCTGCCTGTGAGATGGAGCTGTAGGCCATGAAGCGCTTGAGTTCCTTCTGACGCACGGCAAAAAGGTTGGCCACGGTAATGCTGAGCACGATGACAATGTAGAGCAGCATCTGCCAATGCTCAACGTATGCGGCAAACACCTTCATGAGGATGGTGCACAGCGTGAAGGCTGCGGCTCCCTTGGAGATGACGCTGAGATAGCCCGTCACTGTGGTCGGGGCACCCTGATAGGTGTCGGCTGTCCAGAAGTGGAAGGGTACGAGCGAGATCTTGAAGCCCAGTCCGCTGAAGAAGAACACAAGGCCCATGATGGTCAGCATACGGTTTAGACCACCTGTAACTATTGTTGAAACATCGCCAAAGTAGAGTGTTCCGCACACGCCATAGATGAACGAGATGCCGTAGAGCATAATGCCGCTTGAGAATGTGGCGGTGAGAATGTATTTGGCCGCTCCCTCGGCACTTCCTTTGCGGTATTTGTCGAGAGCCACAAGACAAGCCATAGGAATGCTGGCCATCTCAAGGCCTAAATAGAACAACAGGAAATGGCCTGCCGACATCATGACATACATACCTAAGAGGGTTGAAACCACAAGCATGTAGAACTCGCCCTCACGGCTGCCGTTCTGACCATTCACGCTGCTGTCGGTAATCCACTGACGACTTTGAATGAGCACGATGAGTGTACCAGCGGTGAGAATCACCTTCATCACATTGACGGCGGTGGTGGTGACATACATACCTCCGAAAGCATTGACGGGCTCATTGACAAACAGGCAGAGCACGGTCTGCAAAGCCATCAGCACACAGACGAAGGGATTGAACCAACGGCGAACGGTGCTCTTGCTGGTTGCAAAATCGGCAAAGAAAACCACAATAAGCATGAGCACCAACCCTGCCTCGGGAATCATATTAAGAAATTGACTGTAATTCACCATGATAATATACAATTTGACAATTTAAGGAATTTTTTCGCGTAGCTCAAAGAACTCCAATTTTACAATTTACAATTTACAATTTAATTCCTCTTTTCATTAAAGTCCAGAATACATGGGATTAACAACGGCCAGAATGGGAACAACGGCATCGTGGATGACATTGCTGGCCCACAAGGGGAACAGGCCGAGACCAGCCACGCAGAAAATGAGGCAGCAGACGGCCACACGCTCATCCCAGGTGGCATCGGTAAGCTTCAGATAGTGCGGGTCGGCCACATTGCCATAGAGAATCTTGCCCACCACGCGCAGAATGAACACGGCTGTGGCAACAATGCTGGTACAGGCAATGATGGTACAGACACGATGGAATGTGTCGCTATTGGCAAACGAACCCACAAAGATGGTCATTTCTGCAGGGAAGCCTGAGAAGCCGGGCAGGCCAAGGTTTGCCAAGCCGGCAATCACGTAGCCTACTCCAAGGAATGGCATAATCTTCATCAGTCCGCCAAGCTTGCGAACGTCGCGCGTGTGGGTGCGTCCGTAAATCATACCAATGAGAGCAAAGAACAGGGCGGTCATCAGTCCGTGCGAGAGCATCTGAATAATGGCTCCGGTGCAGGCCGTGTTGGTCATCATGAGCAGGGCGAAAAGCACCAGTCCGCAGTGGCTGACCGAGGAATAGGCGTTGATATACTTCAGGTCGGTCTGAACACAGGCGGAAAGAGCACCATAGACCACCGAGATGGTAGTGAGGATGAGGAAAATCCATGCCAGCTCTCGAGCGGCGTCGGGCAGCAGATACATGGCTACGCGGAAACAGCCGTAGCCTCCAAGTTTCATCAGCACTCCGGCATGAAGCATTGATACTGCCGTGGGTGCCGAGGCATGACCATCGGGTGACCATGTGTGGAATGGGAACATAGCTCCAAGTACGCCAAAACCAATGAAGACAAAGGGGAAGAAAATCTTCTGTATCTCAACGGGAATGTTGTGCAAAGCGGCAATGGCCACTACATTCATCGTGGTGGCTCCACTATAGAAATAGATGCCGAGAATGCCGATGATAAGCAGCGCGGAACCGCCCATCAGCATGAGCGTCAGTTTCATGGCCGCATACTCCTTGGCACCGCTTCCCCATACACCGATGAGCAGATACATCGGAATGAGGGCCACCTCGTAGAACATGAACATGGTGAACAAATCGGTGCAGATGAAGAATCCGAACACACCCGTTGAGAGCAGGGTGAACCACAGGAAGTATTCTTTGGTGAGCGGCTTCAGTTTCCACGATGCAAAGGTGCCGGTGAATACGATGACGCTGGAAAGCAACAGCATGACAACCGAAATGCCGTCAACACCCACTGAATAGGCAATGTTCAGAGGCTTGAACCAAGGTGTGCTTGAAGCCAACAGCATAACGGCATTGTTGCCTGCGGCACGCTGCTGAATGAAATAAATCGTCAGCCAAACGGAAAGTGCCAGCAAACAGCTTGAACCTGCCACCATGACGCCACGCACCTGATTAAGATTGCGGCTGAGCCACAAACCTAAAAGCATCAGCGCGGGAATTACTACGAATAGACTTAATATGTTCATCTTCGATATTTCGTTATTACGTTATTACGATCATTATCTTTACATAGCCAACAGGATGAGTGTCAAGGCCACCGTACCCGTAAGGAACCAAACGGCATACTGGCGCACATCACCACTCTGCCAGGGACGGATGCTCTCACCCGCTTCGTTGGTTCCCCAGGCAGCAAAGTTGAATGTGCCGTCAATGACGTGGCGGTCGAACCAGGCAATGGGGCGCGACACGCAGCGGAAAATAATCTTATGGGTGACAAACTGCCAAATCTCATCCTGATAAAAACGCTTGTAGGCTGCACGATGCAAACGGGGGAAACGTTTGTACAACATGTCGGCAATGGGTTGCTGCTCACCTTTGTAGATATAGGTGGCAAGTGCTATGCTGCAGATTGCAACAATGGTGGAAACTGCAGCCACGGCAGTGTCGAAATGAATGGTGTAATCACGTCCGTCGGCTGAGACAAACGAACCGAACGAACCGCCCCATCCAAAGAAGCCGGCCAATGTTGTATAGACACCAACACCAACAGTAATCACCGAAAGAACTATCAGGGGAATTGTCATCGTCAATGGAGCCTCATGGGGAGTATGATGCGCATGGGCTTCCTTGTTCTCTGTGCCCCAGAAAATGCCGTAGTACAGGCGGAACATATAAAGTGCCGTCATGGCTGCAATGGCTGTCATTATCCAACCAACAACAGGGCTATAGTTCATGCATGCCGATATAATCTCATCCTTCGAACTGAATCCCGAGAAGAATGGAATACCGGCAATGGCAAGACAACTGATGAGGAATGTGATGTGGGTTACGGGCATATACTTGCGCAGTCCGCCCATCAATGCCATCTCGTTGGAATGAACAGCATGGATAACACAACCGGCACAAAGGAACAGACAAGCCTTGAACATGGCGTGAGTGAACAGATGGAACATGCCGGCCATATAGCCCACGCTGCCAGGATGCTCATGTCCTGTGACCATCTCTGTGCATACACCCAACGCCACCATCATAAAGGCAATCTGAGAAATGGTTGAGAAAGCAAGCACACGCTTGATGTCGCTCTGGGCACATGCCACGGCAGCGGCATAGAATGCGGTGATGACACCCACCCAGACAATAATACTCATGGCCTGCGGTGCATACTCAATCCACAACGGGAACATGCGGGCAACCTGATAGACACCGGCAACAACCATCGTAGCGGCATGAATGAGTGCAGAGACAGGTGTCGGGCCTTCCATGGCATCGGGCAGCCAGATGTGCAAGGGGAACATGGCACTCTTACCAGCACCACCGATGAACATCAGCACCAGAGCTGTGGGAAGAATGAATGCGCCAACGGTGACTGCACGGGCTGCATTGCCATAAATGAGCGGGGTGGCTCCGGCTGCCATTTCGATATTCCCGGCGAACGAGAAGCTGAATGAACCTGTGTAATAGCCGAAAATGAGAATACCAATAAGGAAAAACATATCGGCAAAACGGGTCACGATGAATGCTTTCTTCGAAGCAGCCACCGCCTCGCCCAACGGATAGTAGAATCCGATTAACAGGTATGAGGAAACACCTACCAACTCCCAAAACATGTACATCTGGAAGATGTTGGTTGCCACGACCAGTCCCAACATCGACATGGTGAACAACGACAGGAAAGCATAATAGCGCTGGAATCCCTTCTCACCGTGCATGTAGCCGAAAGAATAGATGTGCACCATCAGGCTTACCGTTGAGATGACAATGAGCATCACAACCGAAATCGGGTCGAGCAGAATACCCATGTCAAAGTTCAGGAATCCTAAAGGCAACCATGTAAAGTTATAAGGAACGAGGGTGGTGTAAGTGCCGTCAACACCGCGCGAATCGCCAAAATAGCTGATGGCAATGGCATAGGAAAGCACAGTGACAACACCCAACGTAATTGTGCCGATTAAGCCTGCGGCCTTATGCGACATCTTCATTCCGCAAAGTCCTAAAAGCAGGAACGAAAGGAACGGAAGAAGAAGTATTAAAAATGAATATTCGTACATAACTATTTACGATTTACCAAGAATTACCATTTCATGTTTTCTATACTGTTCACCTGGTCACTCTTGAAGTTGCGGTAAACGTTTATGATGATTGCAATTGCGACAGCCGTCTCCGCAGCAGCCACACCGATGGCGAACAGCGTGAAAAAGAAACCTTCCAGCTGGCCGGGATAGAGGATGCGGTTGAATGCGGCGAAATTGATGTCAACAGCATTCAGAATCAGCTCAGTGGAAATGAGCATCGCAATCAGGTTGCGCCGTGTGATGAAACCAAACACGCCGATGAAAAACAATAGTGCGCTGAGCACAAAGAAAAACTCTACAGGTACCATACGCTCTCTTACTCCTTTCTTGAAATAACTATTCCACCAATAATACAAGCTAACAGAAACACCGAAATAAACTCGAAGGGAAGCACATACTGAAACTTCTCCGAGCCCATCAGCGCGGTGCCGATTTCCTTCATGGGCACCTCAGCGTCTGCCATGTCGGCCGACATGTCGATAAGTGTGTTCTTCATGAACACCAAAACGGTCATCACAAGGCCAAGCAATGCCATGAAAGCGCCAAAAACAATCTTGTTTCCCTTCAGACGCTCAACCATTCCCTGAAGCGTGCGCTTGTTGACCAGCTGAATGGCGAACACGTAAATCATGGTCACACCACCGGCATAAATGCTCAGCTGTGCAGCGCCAAGGAAGGTATAATCGAGCAGGAAATAGATGCCTGCAATGCCAAACAACACGAACAGCAGGAATGTGGCTGCCCGCATGATGCGCTTCGTTGTCACACACATAATAGCAGAGCCTATGATGACAATAAAGAGCAGTGCAAATACAATATAATTAGCCATACGTTTCTGCCTCCTTTTATTTCTTTTTAGTGTTAAACTTACCGACTTCGAAGGGCGCGCCACCCTCAAGAATATTCGGCAGCGAGCCTCCGTCGTAAACCTCCTTATCAAGGTGGAGCACCAGGCTGCTGCGGTCGAACACGGCATTCTCGAAATCATTTGTAAACTCAATGGCGTCGAAGTTGCAGGCATTGGTGCAGAGCTGACAGAACATGCAGTCGCCCAAATCATACTGATAGTCCACCAAACGGCGCTTCTTCTTGCCTGTTGCCTCGTCGGTCACCATTTCAGAAACAATCTTGATGGTGCCGTTGGGGCAGGTCTTCTCACACAGGGTGCAAGCCGTGCACTTGTAGTCGCCATTCTCATCGCGCTTGAACACGAGTCGTCCGCGATGGCGTTTGGCCACATGCAGCGTGGTCTTGCGGTTCTCGGGATACTGCTCCGTTGACTTGTTGGTGAAGAAGTCCTTGAAATACTCTTTCCAGGTAATCTTCATTCCCGTAGCCAAGGTCTTTATGCCGTGCCCGATTTCTCCGAAATATGATTGATTGTTTTCCATTTCTCTATTTTATTGTCAAATTGTCAAAAATGCCATCCCAGGGCCACCACCACTGTCATCAGCACAATATTGATGAGTGCCAGCGGCATGAGATACTTCCATTCCAACTTCAGAATCTGGTCAATGCGCAGACGCGGGAACGTCCACTTAATCCACATGAGCAGCCACACCACAGCCAGCGTCTTGCCGAAGAACCAGACAAAGCCCGGAATGTAGTTCATCAGCGTGTCGAACGCACCGATGCCAATATTCACAGGAGCCCAGCCGCCCAGGAAAACCATAGTGGCGATGCCGGCAATGATAAACAGGTTGAGGAACTCGGCCAGGTAGAAGAAGCCAAAGCCCATGCCGCTGTACTCGGTGTGATGACCAGCAGTAAGCTCGCTCTCGGCCTCGGCCATGTCGAAAGGACCACGGTTAGCTTCAGCATTACCCGCAATCAGGAAAATGACAAAGGCAATGATAGCAGGGATATGTCCTTTCACAATCAGCCAGTTCCAAGGGCCGGTCTGATAGTCAACAATGCCGCTCACCTGCATGGTTCCTGTCAGGATGACGGCAGCAATAAGACTCAGGCAGAGCGACATTTCGTAAGAAATCATCTGCACGGCTCCACGCATGGCCGAAACCACCGAATACTTGTTGTTCGAGGCCCATCCGGCAAGGAAGATGCCCACAACACCTATCGATGAGATAGCTGTGATAAGGAATATTCCTACATTGAAATCCAGGATTCCCATGCCCTTGTTCCATGGCAGGAAGCAGAATGTGCCTACCGAAGCCAGTATCACGAGGAAAGGCGCAACGATGTAGAGAAACTTGTCGGCCTTATCGACGAAGAAGATTTCCTTGATGAGCATCTTAAACACATCGGCAAAAATCTGCAGCGTACCCCACGGGCCTACTCGCATCGGGCCCAGACGGCACTGGAAGTAGGCACACACCTTGCGCTCCATGAAAATCATCAGACATGCAATCAACGCGTATGCAGTCAGGACGATTACGCCCACCACCACGCACTCAATCAGTATTGACCAGAAATCGCTCAATCCGAGTGTCACTCTGAGCAATTGGTCGAACCACTGTGTTACTATAGAAAAATCAAACATATTCAAATTTTCAATTTTTACGATTTTACCATTTCACTATTGCTTCCCGGAACATGACCAATTGGCAAATTGTGAAATTGTCAAATATTCCAATACTCTAACGGTCGATATCGGGAATAACAAAGTCGATGGCTGCTCCAGTTGCCACGAGGTCGGCAATCTTCTGTCCGCGCAGCATCGGGTCGAGCGCTCCTGTAAGCGAAAGGCCCATGGGACGCATCTTCAGACGATAGGGACTCTTGTCGCCGCGCGAGTCGAGATAGACACCAAACTCGCCGCTGGCACCCTCAACAGAGAAGTACCACTGACCTTCGGGCACCCTGATGATGGGTTTCTGCTTCACGTAGAAGTCGCCCTCGGGAATATTGTCTATGAGCTGCTCAATGATGTGCAGGCTCTGATACATCTCCCTGATATGACAGGTGTAGCGGTCCATGGTGTCGCAGCCGGTCATGGTAATCTGCTCCCACTCCACCTTGTCGTACATGGCATAGGGGTGATTCTTGCGCACGTCGTTCTTCCAACCCGACGCACGTCCGGCAGGACCGGT
The DNA here is from genome assembly GCA_017619445.1 of Prevotella sp. GTDB lineage: Bacteria > Bacteroidota > Bacteroidia > Bacteroidales > Bacteroidaceae > Prevotella. The sequence goes on along the minus strand of JAFZSI010000049.1, from coordinate 51,760 downwards.
AACGGCATAGCTGATGCAGTCTTCCATGCTCATCGGGCCCACGCCCTCAAAACGCTTGTGGGTGATGATGTTGTCGCCAAACACATCAACATACTCCTGAATGATGGGCTTCATATACTTCACGAGGTCCTTCACGTTCTTCACGAAGTTGGGGTCGATGTCGTCCTGCAGTCCACCTATTCTATAATAGTTCTGAATCAGTCGTCCGCCAGTGGTTTCCTCCATGCAGTTGAGCACATGCTCGCGGTCGCGCATACTGTAGAGGAATGCGGTGAGCGCACCCATATCCTGGGCACAGCAACCCACGTAGAGCAGGTGCGAATCCAAGCGCTGCAACTCGTCCATGATGGTACGGATATACTTGATGCGGTCGGTAAGCTCAACGCCCATTCCTTCCTCAATGACACCTACCAAAGCATGGCGGTGCATCATGGCACTCAGATAGTTAAGACGGTCGGTTAAAGCCAAGGTCTGTGGATAGGTATAGCTCTCGCACATCTTCTCTATGCCGCGGTGAATATAGCCTAAGTGCGGATAAACGCGCTTCACCGTCTCACCGTCAACCACAGTCTGCAAGCGGAGCACACCATGGGTTGACGGGTGCTGCGGACCAATATTGATGACATACTCATTGTCGGCGAACAGACGGTTGCGCTTCGACTGCAGGTTGCCATCCTTGTCAATGAAATACTCCAGTCCATAGTTGGGTTCCTCGTCGTCCTCCAATGAATACTCGTCGTTGTACTCCCAGTCCTTGCGGAAGGGGAATCCCTTGAAATCGCTGCGCAGGAACAAGCGGCGCATGTCGGGATGGCCGAGGAACACGATGCCGTAGAAGTCATAGACCTCGCGCTCCAACAGGTTGGCCACCTTCCAAATGTTTATAACCGAAGGAATGTATGCAACCAGCTGGCCATCGGTGTCGCCAGTACCATTGATAGACATGCCGTCGCCGCATTCTTGTGTGCGGGCCAGCATTTTCACGGCGCAACGCTCATGGGTGGCGCTGTTCTCAAGAATGTAGATACATCCCAGGGCAGGTTGGCCCGCCTCATAGTCAGGAGTCTTACTGAAATCCTCGCCTAAAATAGTAACAAGGTAGTCGAAGCCCTTCTGCTCCTTCAAGTTCTGCATCTCCTGTGCGAACTTGTCGAAATCGAATGAAAGGAATTCTAACTTCATGCCTGCTCCTCCTTTTCTTTATTCAACTCCTTCACAAAATCCTCAGGCACATCGGTCACCACGATAGGCTCGCGGCGGCGGTCGCCAAGACGACGGGCTGTCAGCTCACCGTTCGAAACGCCCAGCTCGCGCTCTTCCTTGGTCTGCTTATGGTTGGCTCCGCCGAAGAACTTCTCAATCTTCACCTTGCGCTGCAACTGCATCATGCCATACATAATGGCTTCAGGGCGCGGCGGACAGCCGGGGATGAACACATCCACGGGCACGATTTCCTCGATGCCCTTCACCACATGGTAGCTCTGCTTGAACGGACCGCCACTGATGGCGCAGCCACCAACGGCAATCACATATTTCGGCTCGGCCATCTCGTCGTAAAGACGCTTCAGCGCAGGAGCCATCTTATGGGTGATGGTGCCGGCACACATGATGAGGTCGGCCTGACGGGGAGAGTTGCGCGTCACCTCGAATCCGAAGCGCGCAAAGTCGTAGCGCGAGCAGCCGCAAGCCATGAACTCAATGCCGCAGCACGAAGTGGCAAACGTCAGCGACCACAACGAGTTGGCACGGCCCCAGTTGATGAGCTTGTCCAACGAGCCCGTCACCACGTTCACGCCGCCCTCATGCAACTCGTCAACGAGTTTCTCAAGCGAGCTGTTGTCCTTCCACTCCTCGTAAGGAATGCTTTTGATTTTGGGTCTCATTTCCATTCCAACGCTCCTTTCCGCCAAGCGTAGGCAAGGCCAAATACCAATACAACCAAAAAGAACCCGATGCTCAGCAATGCCTTTGCCCCGAATTCTTTCACTACTACTGCCCATGGATACAGAAACACCGTTTCCACATCGAACATGAGAAACAGAATGGCGAACAGATAGAAACCAATGCTCACAGGCAACCACGACGAGCCGCGTGTGGGAATGCCACACTCATAGGGTTCGCCCTTCACCTTCGCATACGAACGCGGTCCTATCAGCTTAGCTATCAAGTAAGCCGCCGCCACCAATGTAATAGCCGTCAGTATGACGGTAATCAACAGTGTGAAGTTCATTTAAATATGATGTTTTATAAATTGTGTGCTCTCATTAAGCCTTACAGACTGCAAAGATACAACAATCTTTGCAAACTTTTGTCATAATTATGAAAAAAATGAGTTTTTTGACCGAGAGTTTTTTCGACAGAGAGACAAAGAGACTATTATACATTAATAGCCATTAATGACACATTAATTATTCATGAATAATTGAAATTAACGACAGATTAATGACTAATTAACGACAATTAATGTTCAACGCATTGCCAAAACTCCTCTGTGTGAGAAAACGAAAATGTTAAAATCGAAAATTCTGTGCACAAATTGTGCACAAAAATGGAAAAGCTGCATTATTTTTGTCTGCTTTGCATGAGTGCAAGATTATTCGTTATCTGGGCAAAAATGTTTGTGGAGGATATGGAACTGGGCTTCGTTTAGGCATATATGCACGATAAAATCATAAAGTGGCACTTTACGATTGCAAAGTGCCACTTTACGAACGCAAAGTGCAGGTTTACGCACAGATTTTCTAGAGAATTTGTATATAGCGCATGGGTTAGGGTTGAATTCTTTAGAAAAGTCAGCCGCAACGCATCGCTTTATCCACCTGGAACGGGAGGATGCGCTTACAGGCGCATACCGAAGAAGGCACGGGCGCGCCATTTGTTCTGATTGACCACCACCACATCGTCATCGAAGACAGAGTTGTTCATGGCAAGGGTGGCTCCTGCAAAATAGCGGGGCGAGAAGTTGCGGACAATGGCCACTCGCTCGTTGAAAATCATGTTGAAGCGCATGTGCTTGGCCTTCTTTCGCTCGTCGTTCACGGTGAAGTTGTTGCGGTTGTAAATCACGAAAGTGGGCATCATGGAAAAATGGAGCAGCCATTTCCTGCCCAGCACCCAGTTGTAGCCATAACCTCCGCCAATGCCGAAATGGCCGATATAGATGCGCACATCGGGTGCATTGGGATTCCTTTCTTTCAGCTCTTTGTTCGTCTCAATGGAACCGCCCTGATAGCTTACACCCGCCAGCCATGAGCCTGCTGACTGCAGCTGGATGTAGCTCTGGGTGAAGGCTGCGGGAAAGGAGAAGCGACGATGGTTGAAGGTGTAGTAGCCCGCCAAATTGGCGACTTTCAGCGTGACGTCGCCAGAAAGCAATTGCTGCATTTCGCCGCCGCGGTTGATGTCACCCGCCAGTGTGGTGGCACGCTGATAGCTGGCATCGACGCTCAGTTTGCTGCTGTAGAAGTTGAGGTTGAACTCATAGTCTTTATATATGCCTTTCCACTTGGCGGGGTTGACGGCCACTCCGATACCAATGCCACGGTAGATTCCGGCCACGGACATGGTGGTCTTGTGACTGGTTTTCAGGTCGGCCTTCGAGTAGATGCCGTTCACCGTTCCTTTTGCATGAAAGTCGTTGCCCGTCTGATTGACTCTCACCTTCAGCGTGAGCTTGCCCTCGGGGCGGACAACATAGTTTGTGTCGTAGGGCGTGTTGTAATAGCGCTTCGTAAGCACGCTATCCACCTTGGACTTCATTTGCCGGTCGCGGTTCTGGGCTGTGGTACCTATGGTCGCAACTCCCGCAAGAATGCAAGCAAGTATTCGTAGAGTCAATTGTCTCATATTACAAAAGAATGAAGAATGAAAAATAATCTTTAATTTTTTATGCACTATGCATTATTTACAGATGAACGGTGACACCGAGGCGCAGTTCGAAGGTGTTTGCCTTCACGTTGTCGTAGTATTTGTAGTGGGTGCGACGGGAGTAATAGGCTCCCGAGAGCATGATGCTCCAGTTGCGGTCGATGTCGAACTCGGTGATGGGGTTGACAACGAGCAACGCAGCATCTCCCTTGTCACCCTGCGCATTGAGGTGAAGCATGTCTTCCTCCGTGAGATTCGACAAGTCTTTCTGCTCATAGCCTTTCCACGTGTAGATGTGGTAGTAATGGGTGTTGAGGAAAAAGCGGCCGAAGTGGCGCAGCTCCATGTGGGTCTTTGTCTTGACGCTGAAACCGCTGCCCATGTTATAGTCGCGGTCGATGAAGCTATAGTAGTCGCTCTTGGTGCCTCCGAGCAGGATGGCGTTGAGGAAGATGCGCTGCTCCAAATGCGAGAGCACGCCCACCTCGGGCATCTGGATGATGGCACCAGGACCAAAAGCCGCCGCCTCGCTGATGCGGTAGGGTGTAAGGTCGGTACCGTCTTTCACAGGCATGGAGTCAAAATAGTCAAAGTGCTGGTAGAGTCCGAACTCTGCCCTGATGTTCTTACGTTCAATCATGGGTGTGCTCCACAGGCGGCCCATGAGGTGAATCTGGTTGAGCATGGGCTGGTTTTTGGAGAGTCCCAAGATGAATTCAGTCTCAAAGTAGTCGTAGGGAGCGTTGTGCTCATCCTCGTTCACGGGGTCTCCGTATTTCATGGAGAGGTTTATATATGGATTCTGCTCACCACGGAAGATGCTGCCGTCGTCGGCCAGATAGCGGTCGCCGGCAGAGATGGAGATTTCCACGGGGTTGCGGTTGTAGTCGTGGTAGCGGTAGTGGTTGGTGCGCACGGTCCATGCGTCGCCGGTGGCAAGGCGCTTCAGCGCTCCCATGGGGTTGAAGACGGCGGCACCTAACTCGCGCCAGAAGCGCGGCCAGCCACGTTTGGAATCGTCGAGGAAAATGCGGCTGACGCGGTTGGTGATTTCACCGATGCAGATGCCGCCCATGGTGGTGGCAATCAGGTCGTTGATGGCAGGTGGCTCACGTTCGCCGAGAAACTCCCACTCCAAGGAACCTATCATGGCGAAGGGGGCAGACTCCCAGAACGTGAGGCCCTGCGAGCGTGCTGAGTTGAAGTAGAGGTTGCCATGATAAGGGTGCATGAACAGGTTGGTGGAAAACTGGTCGTTGTCCCATACGAAACCGTTTTTGAAGTTATCACCCCAAGTGTGCAAAGTGGTCTGCGCAAAGTCGGCGTTCATCACAAAGCGGTCGAAGCAATGCACGAATGCATTGACGCCTGTCACCTGTGCCAGTGCCCACCAGGGGTGCTTCTTGCCCAGCCCAGGTGCCATCAGCGAGTCAGCGGGTGCCTGGTCCTCGCTCCGGTGTACCACGGCCGTCTGCCGGTTCATGTTGTGCGGGTAGCGGAACGTCAGCCCTACCTCTGCCAGCAAGCGGTGGCGGTAGCTCAACTCATGGTAGTAATAGCGCGTGTCGCCATAGCCCACAGTGGCAAACATGCCCAGGCTGCGCGACAGCTGGTAGTCGGCATTCAGACGAGCCTGCACGGAGAAAAGGCGTGAGGGACCCGCATCGCTTTTCTTCTTGAAAGTCTCAACGTGATAATAGCCGATGTCGGCGCTGAGCGAGAACTTCGGCGTGAGCTGGATGTACTGTCCCAAGCGGTAGAAAATGGCACCAGAGAAATCTTCGTTGAATCCCATATAGTGCGTTCCCAAACCAATGATGTTGTAGGTGCTGCGGTTGCGGAAGCGGACGGCGGAGTTCAGCTTCGAACTGGTGCCGCCGTAAGCCATCACGTCGATGGTGGTCTGCGGATTCACGTTCACCAGACCAATCTTGCGGCCTTCCGTGTCCTTCGAATAGTTCAGGATTCCCACCTGCCAACCTTTCGGGTGGGATGTTGCCACATTGAACACACCAAACTGCAAGCCGTTCAGCTGGTCAGCGTAATTGTAGGCACTTACCTGCATGCCTCGCATGTCGCCCGACGAGACGTTGAGCAGACCCGCAGCCTGAAGGCCCCGCTCCACACCCATCGAGATGTTGGTGACACCGCTGAGCTGCACACCCCGCAAGGGCGACGATGAAATGTTGGAGAAGCCCGAAAACTGGAGTCCCTTCACACCCCAGGCATAATTCGACAACATGTTGACCTGTATGCCTTTCAGCGAGTCGGTGTGGCTGGTCACACCTATGCTGAGGTTGGTCACATGGGTAGTGTCCTCCTTATGGTTCCTCCCGAAATCGATGGCAATGCCATGCTGGGCCGAAGCCGTCGCGACTGCCATCAACGCAGAGGCAGCTAACAGTAGTTTGAGATTCTTCATAATGCATGATGCAAAATTACTTTGAACTTTGAACTTTTTATCTCCTTTTCTCCTCTACTCCTTTATTACTTTTCTCCTTTACTCCTTTTCATTTTTCATTCGTTTAATTCGTTTAATTCGTTGTTCAGTCTTAAATGCTCAGCTCGTTAAGCACCGTGATGAGGCGCTTGTCGAAGCGCTTATCGGTGCGGATGCACTCTGTGAAGGGCACATAGACAATGTCGTTGTTGCGGTAGCCCACCATGATGTTGCGCTGGCCTTGCATGATGGCTTCAACAGCTCCCACACCTGTGCAGCTGGCCAGAATGCGGTCGCGGGCCGACGGACTGCCGCCGCGCTGCAGATGACCAAGAATGGAGACGCGCACATCAAACTCGGGGAACTCATGTTTCACACGGTCAGCATAGTAGAGTGCGCCGCACTTGGGACTTTCTGAGACGATGACGATGCACGACTTCTTTGACTTGCGGATGCCACGGCCCATGAACTGTGCCAGCTGGTCCACATCGGTCGCCTCCTCGGGAACGATGGCGGCCTCGGCACCACAAGCGATGGCGCAGTTCTGTGCCAGGAAGCCCGCGTCGCGGCCCATCACCTCGATGAAGAAGATGCGCTCGTGCGAGTTGGCTGTGTCGCGGATTCTGTCCACACACTCCATAATGGTGTTCATCGTCGTGTCATATCCGATGGTGGCATCGGTGCCATAGAGGTCGTTGTCAATAGTACCTGGCAGACCGATGACAGGAAAATCGAACTCCATGCCAAAGTCACGCGCGCCCGTCAACGAACCGTTACCGCCAATGACCACAAGAGCGTCAATCTCCTCCTTCCTGCACGTCTCGTATGCCTTCTGCATACCCTCGAGGGTAGCGAATTCCTTGCTTCGGGCAGTTTTCAGAATGGTGCCGCCACGGGTGATGATGCCACTCACATCCTCGGTGGTGAAGCTCTTTACCTCACCCTTAATCAGCCCGTCATAACCACGGTAAATGCCCTTGATGTTGAAACCGTTGAAAATTCCTGCGCGCGTCACCGCACGGATGGCCGCATTCATGCCGGGAGCATCGCCGCCCGACGTCAGAATGCCTATAGTCTTAATTTTGCTCATAGTATAAGTAATTAAATGTTATCAATTTTCACTTCTCTCCTCTCTCCCTTTGGTCGTTTGGTCGTTTGGTCGTTTGGGTGTTCGGTGTTTGAAATTGTAAATTGTAAATTGTCAAATTGTAAATTCCCTCACTCCTCACTCCTCTTTCCTTTATTCTTTGCCTCTTTCAGCCGCTTTTCGTTCCGTATCATTTCGTCTTTCAAAACATAGCTGATGCTGTCGATTGTTTCCGTCTGTGCCATTTCCTGGCGCTTCTGGTGGAAGGCCTCTAAGTCGGCGTCGCTCACATCCATCATCTGCTTGCACTGGGCAAAATCATCCTTCATCTTACATAAGTAAATGCCACTCATCGTAATGAAGCTGCAGATGTCAACATCAACGACATGTTCGTATTGTGGGATGCCTTCTTTCTGCTGATATTCCTGCATAAAACCATTGCACACCTCCTCCTTGTATGTCTTGCGTATTCGGTAAAAGTCGGATACGGTCTCAGCGAAAAGCACGTTGCCAAGGGTGTTGATAGTCTCAATGTTCGACGAGAAGATGCGCTCTACCGTTTCCGTATATTTGAAATCAATGGCGGATAATAGAGGAATGAGGAAGAAGGGGTTTTGCTCAAACAGCTTGGGGTTTGCGGCCACAGCCACCTGCTGTTCGAAACCAGCACGGAGTGCCGAGTCGGCTTTCTCTGTCTGCTCCAAGATGTTTGCAAGGTCATAAAGCAGCACCATAACCATCTCGCGCTTGGCTTCCTGCTTTTTGTTGTGCTCTAAGAAAGCAGCGGTGCCAAAGGTAAGTACAATAGAGATGGTGGTGGCCACTATCGATAACATCAATTGCTTGGCTGTGGCCATCCCACTGCCTGTCATCAAGCTCTTAGGGGTATGCAGTTTTATGTTCATATTGGGGTGTTGGTCGTTTGGTCGTTTGGGTGTTGGGTGTTCTCTCCTCTCTCCTCTCTCCCCTAACACCTATCACCCGTATTTTACTTAAACATTTCGTCGAGCAGCTCGTAGAACTTGGGGTCTTCACCAATAATGGTCATCATCACTTTGCCCTCGGGACTGATGATTATCTTCGTTGGGAATGCGGTAATCATATAGTCGTTGGTCACCTGTGAGCCCTTAGGCACAAACACATGTTTCCAGGGCAACTCATTGACGGCTACAGCCTTCTTCCACTTCACCTCGGTGTCGTTGCAGTCCATACCGAGAATTTCCATCTTGTCTTTGTACTTCTCATAGTACTTCTTCATCTCGGGGAATCCTTTGATGCACCAAGTGCACCAGGAGCCCCAGAAGTCGAGCACGAGAATCTTGCCGCGAAGCGATGACAGGGAAAGGGGCTGCCCATTCAGGTCGTTGAGGGTGAAATCGGGAGCCATGCTGCCCATGGGAAGCGTTTTACCCTCAATCTCCTTCTGCTTCACATACTCCTTCGCCTCCTCAATCTGCTTGTCGATGTAGTCTTTCATTCGGCCGTTACGAATCTCAGGCGACATCAGGGCGAGCATCTCGTCAAGTTGATTGGGAGCATAACAGCCTACGGAAGATACAAGTGTAGCTGAAGCCTCGTCGTTGGGGTAGGTTTTTATGAAGTTGATGGCGGGCTGAGCGTTCTCGCCTTCTTTCACTTTGTCTTCTATCGCGAAGGCCTCGGTGTAATGCTGATAGAACTTCGTGCCGCCGAACGTAAGACCCGCGTCAGGTTTCTCGTTCTCGCAGAAACCTTCAGCCGTCAGCACCTCGCCCGGCACAGCATCCACAATTAAACCGAAGCCTCCGGTATGCCGGAGATATGAGGGAGTAAGCATGAAATACCTCTTTGCCTCGGTCAGCTCAGTTGTAAACTCGAAGACACCGTTCTGCCTCACCACCTCCTTTATTTCCTTGTAATTATCCGTCGGAAGTATCATGAGCGTATCCTCGGGATTTGTCAACTTGGCAATGAACGTCCATTTACCTGCCTCGCCCTTCACTTCCTGGGCGAAACCACTCATTATGCCGCATAATGTAAGGATGGCGGCTAACAAACAAATTCTTTTTTTCATACTATAAGTATTAATTCTCAATTCTCAATTTTTCGCTGACGCTCAACAACACGTCTCAATTCTCAATTCTCAATTATCAATTGCATACTTACGGGCCAGACGGAACTGGTGGCGATAAACAAGACAGGCGAGGCCGAGATAGACGGCGGCCTGAATCAAAAGTATGCGTATTTCGGGGAGAATCTGACTGAAGGAGGCTCCCATGGAGTTTACACGGATAAAAGCGCGGACACCGAAAGTGCTGGGGAAAAGCCACGAAACGCCCTGCCACGCTCCAGGAATGCTGGATTGCGGCCAGGAAACGCCAGTCAGGAACAGTAAAGGAACAGAAACGAAGACCATCAAAAGCATTACATTCTCGCGGTAGCGCACCAGGCAAGAAACTGTCATGCCAAAGAAGATGCAGGCCATTGTGTAGGGCAGCAACAGCATCAGCAGCGTCCAACCGTTAGCAAGTTGCGGGAACGAGAACATACGGGGAACAGCCATGGAGAGGTAGGCGCTGGTAACGGTGGCAATCATGCCATAGCAAAGGGCCTTGCCGCTGACGATGCGATAGGCGCCACGGTAGTGGGGGTCGTCATCGGGAATGAGTTGGCCGTTCCTGTGTCGCTCTCGGGCGGTGCCGGCAGACATACCAATGCCTAAGGCGAGCGTCTGCTGCAAAATGAGCATGAGCACAGCGGGCAAAACACAAGAGCCGTAGCCACCAGAGGGATTGAACATCGCAACATCGTCAATGGCAAGTGGCTGCACGGTGATGGCATCCTCGCGTTTGGAGTAATTGCCCGACCTCTTGATGCTCAGTCCCGCGCCTATGCGGCCGGCCTCAATCATGGCGGTTTGATAGACAGCCTTATAAGCAAGCATGAGCGACATGTCGCAATAAACGCTAATCGTACCTTGTAAGCCGCGGCTGATACGCGTGGCAAAATCGGATGGGATGAGATAGATGCCCCTCACAAGCTGTCGGCTGACGAGCGAGCGGGCTTCATCAAGGTCTTCTGCATAGTATTTCACTTGAACGTCGGGAGAGGCGTCGCAGTCGTGGATGAATTGTCGTGAGAGCTGCGAGTGCGACTGGTCAACTATGACCACAGGCACTTCATGCACGGTCTCGTTGTTGTAAATCCACGAGTAGAGCAACGGGTAGCCTAAGGGCACGATAACGAGGAACATCAGCACGCCCTCGTCGAGTATGACCTTCGTCATCTCCTTGCGCCAGATATATAGCACGTCGGTCAAGTGCTCTTTGTATTTACGGAAGAAGGCGACGATGTGAGAGCCAAGGCCGAACGTGAGCTTTTTATGGAATATAGACATAGTTTTGTAATGCGTTTTTGACTTTATGGAGTACGAACCAGGGCAGCAGCGTGAAAGCTATGAGCGCTACATGGTGGAACCAGACGTCGATGGCGGGGAAACCGTTCAGCACAGTCACTTGATAAAGCATCCAATAATGGCGCAAGGGAAAGAGCCAAGACATGGCTTGCAGCGGTGCGTCCATACCCATGACGGGAAAAGCGGAACCGCACATGGAGATGCCGAGCACGAACCACAGCGAACTGATACTCATCGACATACGCAGCGAGGGCATCAGCCCGAAGGCAAAAATGCCGAAGCCAAGCGATGCTGCGACCTGCAAAAGACTGAGCCGGACGATGCTCCATACACTGCCGAGCCGCGGAAAATGGAGCACACCAAAAATATAATACTGATAGATGAATATCACGAGCAGAAACACCAGCGCATGGACGAGATACTTGCCAAGAATGGCCACGACGATGTTTCCATCGGCTCGGGCCAACCATTCCTTGCCCGTATCAAATTTCATCTCCATGCCAAGCGAGTATGCCGAAAGCAACGCCATGAAAAGCATCAGGATGCCTGGCACAAAAACGGTGGTCAGGCTGTAATTGTAGCTGCCCTCAGGGTTGGCAATCATGTGCGCATCAATGGTTACGGGCTGCAGGGCAGCCTTGATTTGCATGGGCGTGGCACCCTTTGCGCGAAGCGTGGCCTGCCCTACTGCCGCCGAGCCGAGCGTGCCGATGGTCTTCAAGTCCTTTGAGACCATCGAGCCTGCCGTCAAACACGTCATTGTGTAATAATATGAAATCTTTGGTTGCCGGCCCGCCAACAATTTCGAGGCTGTGCCCTCCGGTATGTAGAGGTAGGCGTAAACCTTACCCTCCTGCATGGCGTTGCGGGCCTCGGTGACCGACACAAAATGATACATCACGCGGGAGTTCTGCATGGCATCGAGGTTGCGGATGAGACCACGCGACGTGGCACTGTTGTCATGGTCCACCACACCGATGGGCAAATCCTGAGGTATCCCATCGTCGAGCATCGTGGTGAAGAACAGCACAACCATCAACGGGAAAACCACCATGCAGAAACCATAAATACGGTTCTTCCGCACAATGATGTTGAGTTCGCGCAACGCGATGTCAAAGATTTGAGAAACGTATTTCATTAAACACTCCTTTACTGCTTTTCTCCTTTTCTCCTTCCCTCCTTCTTAAGTATCACCGACATACCTGGACGGACGCCGTCGAGTTTTTCTGTAGGACGAGCCTTTACCTCGAAAGTCTTCTGGTCGTACTGGCCACTGGCCTTGGTAGCCTTCCACACTGCAAACGACCCCTTGTCCTTCATGTAGTAAACCTTCATCTTTACCTCTTTGTCAAGTGCCGGCACGGAAACCGTTATCTCGGAGCCTATCTGCACGCCTTTCAACTGGTCCTCGCGAATGTTGAATGTGGCCCACTGGTCGTCCATCATGGCGATTGACATGATGGGAGTGCCTGTGCCGACAAGTTCTCCAATCTTTGGATAGACATCGGTAACTTCGCCGTCCATCTGCGCAACCTGAACAGTCTCGCGGATATAGCTGTTCACTTCTTGCACAGCACCGCGAGCCTGGCCAACCGTGGCCGATGCAGCCTGACGCTCCTCATACCGGGCACCATTTAGAGCCATGTCATATTGGCTCTGCGCAGCCTTTACCTGGGCCTGAGCCGACTTGTACATAGCTTCGGCCTCATCGCGTTTCTGAGCCGACACCACGTCTTCGTCGAACAATTGCTGTACGCGTTTATAAGATTTCTCGGCTATCTCCAACCCTGCCTTCGCCTGTTCCAACAACTGCCGGGCTGCCTGAATTTGTTCCTTGCGTGCACCGTTGCGGGCCATCTGTTCCATGGCCGATGCTGCATTGACGGCACTCTGCGCCTGCGACATCTTCGCCCGCACCTCTGGAGCCTCAATGATGGCCAATGTATCACCGGCCTTCACAAATTCGCCCTCCTTCACACGGAGTTCAAGGATACGCCCGGGCACCTTACTCGACACACGGTACTCTTCAACCTCCATCTCACCTTGAATCACTTCTGGGTCACGGCCCAAGGCCAGAAAACCAATGAGCGCCACAATTACTACTACAGCTGAGAAACCTGCTATGGCCAACAGGATATTGTTGTGCTGTTTTTTTGCTTTGTCTGACATAATGATATTTACAATTTGACTATTTACTATTTACTATTTACAATTTATTTATGCATTTGACAATTTGACAATTATCAATTATCGAAGCGTGCCGAGGGCCTTCTGCAATTCTATCTGCGAAAGTCTGACACCGATTTCTGCGTCAATCTTCTGCGACTGTGCCTGCTGCCATGCTGTCTGTGCCTCCATGACAGTGGTATAAGAAACCGTGCCCTCCTTGAAACCGAGATTCGCCATGCGCAGGTTTTCATTGGCATTGGCGATGTTGGCGTTTGCCATTGCTAACTTTTTGTTAGCCTCGGTTACGCGAAAACTGCTCTGGTTGACTTGCAACTCAATCATCTCGCGAGCATCGGCCAGTTCCATGTTGGCGATGGTGGTGGCTCCTTTGGAGGCGCGCACCTTATATTTCACGTCTCCCCAGTTCCAAATGGGTATACGCATGACCACACCGACATTCCAAACGCCTGAGAATTTCCTCTCGAATCCGTTGAACGTGTTGGGATTCATCACCGCATAGCCTCCCGACAATAACACCTGCGGCAGGTTACCCGCCTTCAGCAAATTGGTGGTTTGTTTGCTAAGGTCAACTGTGTTTTGCAGCAGTTTCAGTTCTGGTCGATTCTGGGCTGCCAGTGCCATGTCGGGTTGGGCAGACACTTCTGCTGCAACGACGTTCTCTGTTTCCTCATCAGCCAACGTCACCTGCTCGTCAATGGGCAATCCGCACAGTTGGCAGAGCAGCATCTTCGACAGCACCAAACCGTCTTTGACTTGCGTCAGAGCCATTTCTGCCTCATTCACCCTCACAGCGACACTCAGACCATCGCCTTTCGTAGCAACTCCTTGGCTAATCATTTTCTGCATGTCACCATTCAGTTTTTTCACCAATTCGAGAAAACTCTCTGCGAGTTTCTGTTTATGGTTGAGTGACACCACTTGCCAGTAGGCTTTATCTACGTTGTACAAAATGCTCTGACGTTTCGACTCCAAGGAGTTAGCAGCCATTTCCTCGCTGATATCGGCTATCTTGTTGGCAGCCTTGATGGCACCGCCCATATACAGGGGCTGGTTTACGATGATGGCTCCGGCAAACAAGTTGCGGGTGTCGGTGTCGAGTGCATCAACGAGTCCCTGCCCCACTCCATTCAGCGCAGCAGCAAGTCCGTTGATGCCCTGAGCTGCCAGTTGAGAGATGGCTTCATTTGACAATCCCATCTGTTGAAAGAGACCTTTGGTCTGTGGTGGCAACTGCGAGAGAGTACCGGCGAGATTTTGCTGGAGACTGCTGCCGAGGGCTGTACCCGTCTGGGGCAACGAGGCTTTCTGCTCATCGCTTAGCAGACTGATGGGTTTGCTCGTGTATTGATAGGTGCCAAGGGCACTCACATGCGGCAGATATTGCGTGCGTGCCGACTTGCGCTTGTTGGCGGCCACTTCTTGCTGCGTAATCGCTACACTCATCTGCTTATTGTTTCTCAATGCCATCGCCCTGCAACTGTCGAGTGTCAGCAGTCGCTGAGCCTCGCCACTAATCGGCAGCAGCACCAACAGCAGACCGAGCGCTAACACCCAGGGCATTCTTGACATTTGAGAATTAACTTCGTTTATTTTTGTCACGACTCGGCCAATCATGCAAGCATGTTGGCGCTCGCTGCTCCAAAAATTGAGAATTGAGAATTGATAATTTTTCATTCGTTTCATTCGTTGTTCAGTTTTCATGTGGGGCTTAGAATTCATATCCGAGATTCAGGTAAAAGTAGGGCTCCTTGGTGCGGTTGCTGTAGCCGAGGGTGGCACCCACGGGGCCGAACATCGTGTTGTAGTAGTAGGCTGCCTGGACACCTAACAAGGTGCTACGGTCGAGAAGATGCTTAGCCTTGTCGGCTTGCTGGGCACCGGCCACTCGGAACAGCACGTAGCTGCTGGTGCCGATGCGTTGCTGCGCCTGAACCTGGGCTGCCACGAACTGGTAATCCACGTACTCCATATTGCCGATGCCGGCAAAGGGCATCTGCTGCTCTACATAATGGCCAAACCACTCGCCACCGATGGTATTGCCAAAGACGGCGGGGATGATAGAGCCGAAAAGCAGACGGCCGTAGAGCATGGGTTGGAGGGTGAAGCGGCTGTTGAATGAGAACGACATGCGCCAGTTGGCGTTAATCTCACTCGCACCTGTCTTCTTGCCCAGTTTGGTTCCATCGTCCGCACGGTCGGTGAGTTTGGCAAAGTCGCTGGTCAGGTAGGCGTATTCGGCCTTGAAGCGTGAACCACGAGTGGGAAAGTACCAGTTGTCCTCGCTATTGTAGTTCAGTCGGGCGCGATAGCTGAAGAAGTGTTCGTTTTCGAGCGTCACCTGCTTCGACGTTTCCGAGCCGAGTTTGTTGCGATAGTGCATGAAGTCCCAGCGCAGGCCCATCTGCAGGTTGAAGTGGCGGAGGTCGAAGTTGAAAGGCAAAAACTCTGCCTGGAACTGGTTGTAACGGATGTTATAGTCGAGGTCGCCGTTGATATAGAGGTCCACGTCGTTGCGACGGAAAGTGTAGCTGAACGTAGGACGCGTAAAACTGCGGGGATGGACGGTGATTTCGCCGCGAGCCATCAGTCGCTTGCCCAACCGCAGCGTGATGTCGGTATTGACGGGGATGGCCGTCTTGAACGGAATGTCGAGCCCCAACTGCACGGCGGCATATTCCTCCGTGTCGTAGCGCACACCGGCATGCAACTGCACCGACTTACGGTTGCCAGCCGTGAGGACGGCACGCACACCGTTGCCTTCAGGCACAAGCCTGCATTCGGCTGTTTGGTAGAACAGGTCTATGCGCATTGACGTGGTGATTTCCTGTTCCAGTTTGGCATCAATGCTGTCGGTTTTGTTCAGGTGGAACTTCTGGCGCAGGAACTGCTCGTCCTGTGGAGTCATGTTCTCGAAGACGTATGAGGTGACGCGCTGCTTGTCGGTCATCACCGTGGGATTCTTGGGATGGAGAATAGTGGGACGGAAAGTGTCGTCGATGCCGATGCGCTGTTTCAGAGCCATCAGTTCGTCCCAATGACTCATGGTTTCCTCGTAGCCTCGGCGAATGAGCGTGTCGATGGCAGCAGCCGAGAAACTGGCAGCGTTGTAGCCTTTCGTGTCAACTTGCACGTGCAGATCGGTGATGGCCAGGTTTTCATCATATTTGTTTTTACAGTTCACATCGATAATCTGGCTCAGAATGCTCATGGTACGCCCCATGTCGTCGGCAATCTTCGGCTCGCCCTGCACGGTAATGCCGATGATGATGTCGGCACCCATCTCTCGGGCGATGTCGGCCGGATAATTGTTTTTCAGGCCACCATCCACCAGCACCTTGTCACCAATTCTCACGGGTGAGAATGCGGCAGGGATGGCCATTGAGGCACGCATGGCTACTGGCAGGCGGCCACTGTGGAAGTCATACTCAGAGTTGTCGATGACGTTTGTGGCCACACAGGCGAAAGGAATGGGCAGGTCGCGTGAGAAATCGAGCGAGTCGGTGTAGCCGACACATAGCTGCTGGAACAATTCGGCCAGATTCTTGCCTTGGATGATGCCGCCGTCGTTGTAGTTGCGTTTGCCGAAGGTGATGCCGCGCGAGAGGAAGTAGGTGTTCTGCTTCTTCCGGTCGGCAAGGCTCTGTTTCCACATGTCCTCCTTGTCGGTAATGACATAGCTCCAATCCTGTACACGCACCATCGAGTCGAGCGAATTGGCATTATAGCCGATGGCATAGAGTCCGCCGATGATGCTGCCCATCGACGTGCCGGTGACGATGTCGATGGGAATGCCGGCACGCTCAATCACTTTCAGCGCTCCGATGTGGGCCATGCCTTTTGCACCTCCACCACTCATCACAACCGCCACCTTTTTGACCTTCGGTCGAGCTTGCTCACGCTCGGAAGTCGAATCAAGTTTCGACTTCTCTCGCTCAATCGCAACCTTCCTGCTGACAGCAGTACTGTCTGTCTGAGCAATAGCTGTACTACTCATCAAAAGGGCAGTTAACAATAAAAGTATATTTTTCATTTTCCTGATTTGTGACATGTCATCCGAGTTTGTAATAGTGGCAATTATCAATTTTTGGAGCAGCGAGCGCCAACATGCTTGCATGATTGGCCGAGTCGCGACAAAAATCAACGAAGTCAATTGTCAATTATCTCTTTTTCTCCTTTCTTGTTTGCAAAGGTAATATTTTTTCGCGGAAGAAACGAACTCTTTTGCTTTTTATCTACATTTTTTTTACTCGCGCGCGAAAATAAAGTGTTTTTACAAAGAGAAGCACTTCTGGTGAAGTGTTGAAAGCGAAAAACTGTGCATAAAAAAATCCGAGTAAGCCAGAGAATATACGCATCAGATTCATAAACCTACACTTTAGAATCGTAAACCTACACTTTAGATTCATAAAGCTACACTTTAGAATCGTAAACCTACACTTTACGGATGCAAAGTATAGGTTTACGCAAATATTCTCTAGATTAATTGAGCGTAGTGAAAAACTCCGCATTAGGGGTTATGAGATATGCACTCCTAATCCCTGACTCTGAACTCCTATTTCTTATTGATTCGTTTGGCAACGCCAATGGCACCTGTGGGACAGACGAGGCGGCAAAGGTGACAGCCTACGCACTTGGTTCCAACGACGCGAGGCTGACGAAGCCCCCTCCCGACCTCCCCCGAAGAGGGGAGGCTTTCTTCCGTGTTGAATGTAATGGCCTGGTGGCCTCCGTCCATACAGGAAACGTAGCAGCGTCCGCAGCCAATGCATTTGTCGCGGTCAATTTTGGGATAGACGATGGTCTCGCGGTCGAGATCGGTTGGGGTGACGAAGTTCGGGAGTTCCTCCCCTACCAATGATTCAAGAGAGGCGATGCCTCGCTCTGCCAAGTAATGCTGCATGCCAAGAATCAAGTCGTCGATGATACGGTAGCCGTATTGCATGACGGCGGTGCAGACCTGCACGTTGCGACAGCCTAACTGTATGAATTCCAGCGCGTCGCGCCACGTCTCGATGCCACCGATGCCGCTAATCTCCAGTCCCTTTCCATACACGTCGTTTTGAGATTCGTCAAGCTTCGAAGCAGAACGTGTCATCGGGGTTTGTGCTATCTCCAGAATATGTCTGAGGGCAATGGGGCGCACGGCTCTTCCCGAGAGGCCCGAAATGGTTTTATGTCCAGAAACCCTGGCGCGGTCGCCCATCGTCACACTCTTTATGGTATTGATGGCCGATATGGCATCGGCGCCAGCAAAGAACGCCGACATGGTGGGTTCCGTGATGTGGGTAATGTTGGGTGTCATCTTCGGAATGACGGGAATGGAGACACAGCGTTTGACAAAAGCGGTATAGAAGAGCACCAGCTCCGGGTTCTGCCCCACATCGCTGCCCATGCCAGCCATTCGCATTTGCGGGCACGAGAAGTTCAGTTCGACGGCATCGACACCTGCCGCCTCGGCCATCTTCGCCAGCTGTATCCATTGTTCCTCTGTCTGTCCCATAATGCTGGCTACTACGACCTTCGACGGATAGTTCTGTTTCAATCGGTGCAGGATGTCGAAGTCCATTTCCACAGGATTCTCGCTCAACTGCTCCATGTTGCGGAAGGCATAGAAATCTGATGAGCCTTCCTGCTGCACGGCGTCGAAACGGGGCGACACCTCGCGGATTTCCTCCATACAGATAGTCTTATAGAAGACGCCTGCCCAGCCAGCATCAAAGGCACGCGCCACCATCTCGTAGTTGGTGCAGACTGCCGATGAAGCCAAGAAGAACGGGTTCTCGCAATGTATGCCGCAGAAGTCAATGGCGAGGGAAGGAGCAGAATCGTCTGTTGCGACAGAATCGCAACGGACAGAACGGAGCAGCTCCTTAATACGTATTGGGCGGTCGTAATGAATACAGGCCTTTTCGGCCGCCTCAAGCTCTTCGTCAGTACATTCGGCCACCCAACGACTGGCCAGCCACTCATTGTCAAACCGTATGGCACGGATAGCTCTTGCAGGATTCCCATGCTTACATGCCTTGCTGCATGGTGCGTCTGCACATAACAAGCATTTTGCTGCTTCTTCTTTAATATGCATCATAGTATTGGGTTATTTTTTTGAATTGTTATATCTCAATCATCTATCCTCAATCCTCTCTGCTTTTTCAGTAAAGGGGATTTGGTTACAAAGATATACAATTTTACTTAATACCATCGCATCTATATATAAAAAAAATGTGTGTTTGGAGCGAGAAATTCTGATTTTTATTTACAAAATGCAACCCTACGAGTTATCACTGTAAAGTGCAGGTTTACGAAAACAACGTTTAGGTTTACGAACGTAAAGTGCAGGTTTGCGTGCAAATTCTCTAAAAAATCTTCGTCTATCTCGCAACTTTGCATTATCTTTGCCGAAAAAGAAAACAACAACCCATAAAAACACAAGTAACATGAAAGACTTTCCAACAACCGACGCAGTATTCAGCATTTTCAAACAGCTCAACCAGATACCCCGCCCCTCGCACCACGAGGAACGGGTGGCCGACTTCCTTTGTCAGTTTGCCCGCGAGCACGGCCTTGACTATGACCGCGACGCGCAGAACTGCGTGGTCATACGCAAAGCAGCCACACCAGGACATGAGGATGCCGAAACGGTGGTGGTGCTGAACCACATGGACATGGTTTGTGTGGGCATGGACGACCCGCTCAACGACCCCATCGATGCCTACGAGGACAGCGGATGGATGAAGGCACACGGCACGTCTCTCGGCGCTGACAACGGCATCGGCCTGTCAATGGCCTTAGCGGTGCTGGCCGACGACAGCATCGTGCACGGCCCCATGGAGGTCATCACCACCACAAACGAGGAGGACGGCATGTCAGGCGCAGCTAACCTGAGCGAGGATTTCATCAAGGGAAGAAAGGTTATCAACCTGGACTCTGAGGACTATGACACCATCACCACGGGTGCCGCTGGCGCTTACATGCAGCTGCACCGCATTCCCGTGAAACGGCTGCCTGCACCCGGGGGCAAGCGACGCTGGTATCGCATCAGCATCAGCGGTGGACTGGGTGGCCACTCGGGGGTGGACATCAACAAAGGCCGGGCCAGTGCCACGGTGCTGACATGGGCCATTATAGCAGCCATCTACAACGACTACGACTTTGACATCAGCAGCATCCGCGTGGGCGAGGCCAACGCCAGCATCGCCTCGTCGGCCGAAATCATCGTGTGCGTGCCGTCGGGCGAGGCGGCAGAGTTTGTCAAGGCGCAGGAGGCCAACCTCAACGAATGGATTCGCCAGGAATATGGACAGAACGACCCCAACATTGCCTGTCACATTGAGAAGTGCGAGCGGCAGGAAACCATCATCGACCGCGAAAGCTGGGAAGGCATGATGGAAGCCTTGGAACAGGTGCCGCAGGGTGTGGTGAAAATGAGCGAGAAGATGAAGGGAACGGTGGAAACGTCGAACAACGTGGGGCGTATTGTCACCGAAGACGACCATATACTCGTGAGCACCCACACGCGCAGCTTCATTGACGCCGACATGGTGACCCTTGGCAAGGATATTGCTAAGGTGTTCAAGGCCGCTGGCGCACAGACAGAACTGGTAATGTCGGCTCCTGCCTGGCAGGAAGACCAGGACTCAGCGTTCATGCAGCTGGTGAGCGACACATTCAACGACGTGTTGGGCTGGAGGCCACGCAAGGTGGCCATGCACTTTGTGTTGGAGGCAGGTTATTTCGTGGAGAAATACAAGGGCATACAAATTGCGAGCATCGGCCCGCGAATCGTGGAGCCCCACTCCACCAGCGAGCGCGTGGAAATCAGCACAATAGGCGATATTTGGAAAGTATTCATTGAACTGCTTGAAAGGATGGCATAGAGTGTAAAGAATGAAAAAAGCGAAGCGCATCATCCTCACCACCCTTGCGACTATCGGAATTGTTTTGGCTGTTCTGATAGTCACAGCCGTCGTGATTACCAGTTTGCCGTCGGTGCGACAAAAACTGGTAGAGCGCGCCACCACGATGCTGAGCGAAAAGCTGGGCACACGTGTGAGCATCGAACATGCCGACATCGGCATTCTCAAAGGCACCGTCAACCTCTACGGCATTGAGGTTGACGACCAGCAGAAACGCAAGATGCTGAAGGTGGAGGAACTGTCGGCCAACCTGCGGCTGCGCGCGCTGCTTCGCAAGCGCATCGTGGTGAACGAGGCACAGATAAACGGAATGAATGCGCTGCTGACCAAGAAAACCGACTCTACAGCAGCCAACTATCAGTTCATCATCGATGCGTTTAAGAAAAAAGGAGTAAAGGAGAAAAGGAGTAAAGAAGTAAAGGAGAAAAAGAAACTGACAGTTGACGTGAGCCGGGTGAAACTGAACGACATTCACGTTAAATATGACAAATACGACCTGCTCATAGGCAAGGCCGACTATCAGACTGACAAGAACCGCCAGCTGAACGCCACCATCAACAACCTTCAGGCGGCATGGACAGCACAGAAAAAGAAAGGACCAGTGGACAACCGGGCGTTCATAGAAGAAGTAATTGTGAAACAGCAAGGCACAAGCTATAATGCCGAATTTGAAAGGCTGAAATTCACTACCGACAACCACAAGCCCCGAAAAAACACCAACAAACCAAAACGGGGATTCTTTGACCTGGATCACCTGAATATCATGGCCGACATAAGCATGACCATCGACCCGACAGTCAAAGACACGCTCAAAGCCGTCATCACACGATGCAAGGCTACTGACAATATGTTGGGAATGGATTTGCGCAACCTGAAAACACAGCTGGCCTACACAAAAGGAACGCTCAACCTGCGCAACACGGAACTGCAACAGGGCGAAACTCGGCTCGTCATTGGCAATGCTGCCATAAAACTGCCTAACAAGAAAACCGGACAACGTCTGGCCTACTCCACCGGCCTCATCAAAGGCAGAGTGGTGCTGAAGGACATCGCACGGACCTTTGCACCCGTGTTGGGAGGCTTCATAATGCCGCTCCATCTGAACGTTTCTATGAGCGGAAACGACAGCACCATCAGTTTCCGAAACATAAAGATAATTAACACCAACAAGAAACTGCAGATTGCTGCCAACGGGGACATCAGCCACCTGAAAGAAAAAGAACGTCTCAACATCCATTTCAACATCGCAACCATGCATGCTCAAAAAGGCATCGCTGAGCAAATCATCAAACAATTCAAAGTGAAAAAACTGATGATGAAACAGCTTGACAACTTGGGCAATCTCAACTACAAAGGCAACCTGTGGGTGCTCTGGAGAAAGGAGAAATTCGAAGGGGTGATGCGCACAGCCGCCGGAAGCCTGAACTTCAACTTCACCCTCGACGAAAGCAACAAATATGTAACCGGCAGGGCCAGTTCCACCAACCTGGCGCTCGGCAATGTCATGGAGCTGGAAAAACTGGGCGTCATTGACGCCAGCGCAGACTTCAAAATAGACATCTCGAAAGCCAGGACAGCCGTCATCCGGAGGCAGAAAGGCGGAAAACTGCCCATTGGAACGGTGAACGCCGTGGTGAACGACTGCTCTTACCGCAACATTCACTTGAGAAATCTTTCTGCCGACATTCAGAGCGACGGAGCCGTGGCCTCCGGTGAGGTGATGAAGCACGGGCGCATCAGAGACTTGTTCTTCACCTTCTCGTTTACAGACACCGACGAGATGCGTAAAGTGAAAATCACACACCCCGGTATCAAGTTCCATCCTCTTTCGGAGAAGAATAAGCAGCAAAGAGAGGAACGCAGACAACAGAAAAAGCTGGAGAAAGAACAAAAGAAACTCGAAAAGCAACAAAAGAAGCTTGAAAAAGAGCAAAAACGACAGCAGAAACAACTGGAGAAACAGCAACAAGACGAAGATAATCAGCCCCAAAAGAAGAAAAAGAAGTTTTTGATTTTCTGATATTTCTTTGACATTTCTTTAGACTATCCTGTATTAGTGGAGGTATCGGGAGGAGTGCCGTAAATAATGTAAGCTGGTTTATTTGAGGCTGCGCTCCATGATTTAGATAATCCGCTCACGCTCGGCCAATTTCAAGCAAGTTGCATGGCTCTCGTTTAATCGCAGATTTCAAGGCACATGCGGCTGTTGTGATAAGGACATTTCCAGAAGCCAGCCTTGTCGTCAACGGTATTGATAGAGCCATCGGCACGGCGGCTCCAGTACCACTCTCCGTGCTGCCAGTCAATGAGGTTGTCCTTGATGTACTGCCAGCAACGCAGGGCCTTCGCAAGTGCGTCTTTGTCTCCGAAATGCTGCCAAATGTTCATCCAGCCCACCACATTCTCGGCCTGCACCCACCAATGCAGGTCGTTGTCTTTATAACCCGTGTCGAGGTTGGCCTCGTGAATCAAAGAACCGTCAGCGTTGAGTCCTTCTGCAGAAGCTGCGGCTATCATGCGCACGATGGGTTCCACCTTGTCAAGCACATTCTTGTCGCCTAAAACCAGCGCAGCCTCATGCAGGAGCCAAGAACACTCAATGTCGTGGCCGTAACTCTCAAGGTGTCCTGCACCACGCGTCCAGTCCATGTTGAAGAACAGGTCAAGGTGATGGGTTTGCGGGTTCACAATCTTATTGGTGAATAGACTGATGAGATTGCGCAGAGAGGTCTCAACACGGGACAGAGTCTCAGGTGGTACAGTGACGTAAACAGGAAGCACCGCACCTATAGCGGGCACGTAATCGCAAGATTCCTTAGCGTGAAACTCTTTCAGACAGCGGTAGAGGTTGGTGTAAGGCTCGATGATGTGCAAATGGGTGTTCTGCGACTTTGGATAGTTGGCATCGAGTTCCGAGAGGCGCATGTCACCGATAGGCAGCCAATCGCGCGTCAAGGCTTCAATGTAGCCGTTGTTTTCGGTGTCGAGCGCATGCTCCTCAATGCATTCATACAGCTGCAGCGCATAGTCGAGAGCCTCACGGTCGCCCGTGGCACGTGCATATTCTGAAAGGCCGTAGATGACGAAACCAATGGCATAGAACTGCTTCTTGGTGTCTAAAGGATTGCCATGACAGTCAACACTCCAATACACTCCACCGTACTCATAATCAAAGAAATGCTCCACAAGATAGTCTTTTGCCCTTGTGGCAGCCTCAAGGTATTGAGAGAGGAGAGAGGTGAGAGGAGAGAGGAGAGAGACGTGTTGTTGAGCATCAGCATAAAATTGAGCTTTTGACAGCACCCGGTAGGCGGCAGAAAACGACCACAGGATGCGGGCGTTGAGTATGGCTCCCTTCTCGGCATCTTTATGCAGCACGCCTTGACCATCGATACGGCCGTAGAATCCGCCATGTTCGCGGTCTATCATTTTTTCAAGCCAGAAATGCAGGATGTTGTTCTGCAACACATCCTGCATTTCCTGTTTCATGGATAGAATGTTCATTTCTTACTTCTTAATAGGATAAAGCTTGAGCAGCACAATCATAATCACGGCGATAAAAGCAGGGATGATTGAGAACAGTGCCCATATCATGCTTCTCACCGAAGCCTCATCGTTAATCTGGATAAAGGTCTCACCAGCCTCATTTGTGCCCGAGACAAAGCCCGACAAGCCAAGGAGCAGGGCTACAAGCGAACCCGAGATTGCGGTGCCAAATTTCTGAGCCATAGTGCCCGAAGAGAAGATGAGTCCTGTGGAGGACGTGCCGTTTTTCACCGTGGCATAGTCTGCCACATCGGCATACATCGACCAAAGCAGCGGCGAGTAGAGGCCGATGCCTACAGAGGTGAGCACGACGATGGCAATCAGCACCCAGATATAGGAAGGGTCTCTCGGAATGAAGAAAAATAGCACCGAGAAGACCACACAAATGAGGGCTGCCACGGTGAACGCCTTGCGCTTGGAACCCATCCACTTGGTGAACTTCGGCGACAATCCGCCGAAAATCATGCACGTCACCTCACCAAAGGTCATAAACACCGTGTAATTTATGATAAGGCTGCTGATGGTGATTTCCGTGCCCAGGATATAATCGAACATATATCCCGCAACGGCATAGCGGAAACCGTTGAAGAAATTGGTGCAGATGCCGATGAGTGTTAGGTAAATCCACGGTTTGTTCTTTACCAAGTCAGCAAATGGCTTGAACGAGAATTTCTCCGCACGTACGGGTTTTAGCCTCTCTTTGGTCAGTAAACCACAAGCCAATGTACCCAACGCTGCTACGCATCCGAAGAACACACCCAAAACGGCATATTGGTGCTGCTCCGTACCACCCACCATTTTCTGCAGGTATGGGAAAGCAAACAAGGTGATGAAACCCATGGCGTATGCGCCCACCATGCGGTAGGAGGAGAACTGGTTTTTCTCGTTGTCATCGTCGGTCATCACGCCCAGCAACGAACCGTAAGGCACGTTGACAGCCGTATATACAGCCATCATGAGCAGATAGAGTGTATAGGCGTAGATGCGCTTGCCTACAGGACCGAAATCGGGCGTATAGAGAAGCAGCGCAAAAATAAGACCGAACGGGATGGCTCCAATAATGAGCCAAGGCCGATAGGTGCCCCAACGGCTCTGTGTGCGGTCAGCCAGACTGCCCATCAACGGGTCGGTAATCACGTCGAACATTCTTGCTATAAGCATCAGCGTGGCCGTGTCGGCAACGGTGAGACCGAAAACATTGGTGAAGAACAACGGAAAAGCAATAGACATGATTTTCCAGGTAATACCTCCGGCTGCAGCATCGCCAAGTGCATAGCCGATTTTTTCTTTAAGACTTGCCATGAGATTTACAATTTGACAATTTACAATTTACAATTTGGTCGTTTAGGTAATAAATACATTTACACGCACAAAGGTACGGATAAGCAAGCAAAAAACCAAAAGAATCTTGATTTTTTTGAGGTTTGAGGTTTGAGAATTGAGAATTTCTCATTTAGATAATCCGCTCACGCTCGGCCAACTCCAAGCGAGCTTGGTTGGCACTCGCTAAATTACGGATTTGTCCGCTAACTCCCGTTAACTCCTGATAACTCCCGATAACTCCTTCCCTCCTTTACACCTTTCCCTTGTTTTTTGCAATAAGCTTATTTATATTCTCCACACTGGCAGCAGTATAAAGACCATCTTCCGGGGTGTTCATGCAGTAGTCGATGAGTTTTTCGATTGTCGATGTGGCCACATGCATCCGCGTGTCGGCTGAGGCATAGTAAATAAACACACGACCGTCATCGTCAGCTATCCATCCGTTGGCAAAGGCCACGTTCATCACGTCGCCTATATACTCTTCACCCTCAGGCACAAGGAAATATCCGCCGGGCCGGGCAATAACACGTGTTGGGTCATCGAGTGCGGTCATATACATGTATAATACATAACGAAGGCCGTCGGCTGTTGCACGAACTCCATGAGCCAGGTGCAGCCATCCGCGGTCAGTCTTGATGGGATGCGGGCCCTCGCCATTCTTCACCTCAGTAATGGTGTGATAGTGACGGGCGTTGATAATCTTATCTTCTTTCACCTCAGCATGAGTAATATCATCGACAAGTGCCCATCCGATGCCTCCGCCGCTGCCAGTTTCAATGAAGCCGTCTTGCGGACGGGTGTAGAAAGCATATTTGCCATTGACAAACTCAGGATGAAGCACCACGTTGCGCTGTTGGCTTTTTGATTTCAAGTCGGGCAGGCGTTCCCAGTTCACAAGGTCTTTGGTGCGGGCGATGCCAGCCGTGGCCGTAGCCGCAGAGAGATTACCTGGCTGTGTGTCGTCGTGACGCTCAGCACAGAACACACCATAAACCCACCCGTCTTCATGGGCCGTAATGCGCATGTCGTAGATATTGGTTGCCGGAACAACGTCGTCGGGCATAGTAATAGGCTCGTCCCAAAAACGGAAATTGTCAATGCCGTTAGGTGATTCTGCTACAGCAAAAAAACTTTTCCTGTCTGCACCCTCGACGCGCACAACCAGCACATACTTGCCGTTCCATTTGATGGCACCCGAATTGAATGCCGCATTGCACATGATGCGCTGCATAAGAAACGGATTGTCGTGCTCGTCGAAGTCGTACTTCCACTCCAAAGGCACATGGGCTGCGGTAAGCACAGGATACTTATATTTCTCATAAATGCCGTTGCCCCACTCCACGGGTTCGTTCTTACGGCTCAGCAGTTCCTCATGATGCTTGCGAAGAGCTGCTACTTTCTTTTCAAAATCGGTCATATTCATATCTCAAATAATAAGGGGGAGTTATCAGGAGTTATCAGGAGTTAACGGGAGTTAGCGGACAAACGCTTCTACATTACCCATTTCTCATTCCTCATTTCTCATTTCTCAATTCTCTCAAGAACAAGACGTTCTTTTTCTCATACATCTGCCTGAAATAGGGTGCATCAGGTTTTGCGGGTGAAGGCCCGAACCATTCCTCCTTATAGTTTCTCCATACCAGGAAATAACTGATAGGATATTTGTCGAGCACGGGGGTAAGTGTTGAGGTCCACCATGTGGAGTCTGAGAGGTTTTTCAATCCGCACTCCGTCAAAGCAGCAATCTTCCCACGGTCAGCTGCAAACTTGGTAAGCATAGCGAGATTCTGGTCGAGCTGGCTGACGAAATCCTCCTTTGTTCCCCACTGATAACCATCGATACCCACAAGACTGATGCGGTCGTCACCAGGATAGCGCTCCAAATACTTTTCTTCTGTCAGGTCAGCCGCCATTCCGGGCGAGTAAGCCCAGAGCAGGTTGTCGAAACCATCGTTCGTCAGTTTGTCCTGCAACATGTTCCACAAGGCCTTGTACTCCTCTGCTGTACAGAGATTCTCGCCCCACCAGAACCAGCTGCCCGTATTCTCGTGCCAAGGGCGGAAAACAACCGGGATTTTCTGCCCGTCTGCTGTCTTGAGCGTGGCAAGGAAGTCAGAAACACGCTGCATCCATGTCTGAAATTTCTCATACTGAGTTCCACCCGGCAGGATATTCTTCACCACAGTCGAGTCGCTAAGGTCCCACGCTGTTCCCTCGGGGAATTTCTGTCCGGCAAGCCCGCCGCCATCAATGGTTGTCACAGGATTGCGCGGATGCCAGCTGATGGTGATGATGCCACCACGGTTGTAGTGGTTAACGATTTCCTCCGTCATGCGGGTAAAAGGCACGCTGTCAAGGTTCTTTGCGGCGCCCATCTCAATGCCGCCAAGTTCGAACCCCATCACTGCAGGGTAGTCGCCGCAGACATTCTTCACGTCGCTCGAGTCCTTATCATACGCCCACGTAAGGCCATAGAACGGGTCATCCTGATGTCCAAACATATATCCTTTCTGACGCAGGGTGTCAAGCCGTTCCATCAACTGCTGAGCTACTGTCGTTTCTGTCTTTTGGGCTGTCGTGCATGCAGCTATAGACGCAGCTGCTAATGCCAATACAAATATCTTCTTCATAGTTTGTTTTTACTTTTTTCGCTTTACTCAAGGAACTTCTCCTTTTTTGAAATCTTCATCTGCCTCAATAGCCATTCTTCCCACTCGTCCCACTGTTCCTGATACCAGAAATGCCAGGTTGCCTGATATGGCGAAATCTCCTTGTTTCCCTTTACCGTGTTGTAGGTAGCCCATGCTGTGGTGGGCGGCACCACGTCGTCGTTGTATCCGAACGAGAACCAGCCGGCCTGTCCTTCCGAGATGAGTCGGGCGAAGTTCACCCCGTCGTAGTAGCGCGAGCACGCTATGTTTTTCTCCATCCCTTTGCCTTTGTTCCAATAGAAATAGTGGGGCCATCCACATGCCACGCCCTTGAGCGATGCTGTATGGTCGCACAAGGCCGCATGCACAGGTGCGTAAAAAGTGATGCGCTTATCCAGGGCAGCTGTGGCGAGCGTCAGAAAGCCACCCTGACTGCTGCCTGTCACGCCCAGTTCCTTGTTGTTCCAGGGTGTGTATTCCGCGATATAGTCCAATGCACGAATGCAGCCTATGACCACATGCTTGTAGTAACTCTTGTCGCGGTTGTCCATGCCATACTCCCAGTAACCGTTCAGTGCGCCGTTACCCAAGTTGTCATAAATGCCCTGCTCCATGGTGACAGGAATGCCGTGGATGCCGATTTCCAAAGTGACGGCTCCCTGCGAAGCAGTATAGACATCACCTCCGTAAGGACGCACGCCAGCACCAGGCACCCGCAGCAACGCAGGGTAGAGGCCCTCCTTGACGGGCACACACAGAATGCCATAGGTGCGGTTTCCCCAGCGTGTGTTCTGGAAACTGACCTCATAGACGTTTACGTCCTTCGTGCATCGTTCGGGCAGCAGCCTCTTCGTGGGTTCAAGGCTGATGTTGCGGGCTTCCTTGATGGCATTCTGCCAAAAGTCTGTGAAGTCGGCGGGCATCACCGTCGTGGGCTGCAACTTCTCTGGAGAGAAGGCTGCACCGCAGGCACCTTTATACTCCTTGCCATCAACATGGGCCGTGACATCCACGCGGTAGAATCCCGGCTGCTTCATGGTACCCGTCAAACGGAGTGTGCCATCCTTCAGCGTAACCGTCTTCTTTATGTCCTGATACATTTCAGGTCCAGCGGCATAATCCACTTGAACACCGTTTAGCAAAGCACCTGATTTCAGTACACTTACCACAAACAAAGCCTGTTCGCCCACTGTGTATGTCCAGTCCTTGTGGTCGGGCTGCACCAACACCTGAATGTTGCTGCCGCGAATCTGCGCCTCCAACGGCAGCACGGCCATCAACGTCAATAATACTAAAACATATTTCTTCATCTTGTAGTTTGTTTTTATTGGTTCATTTTGTTCATTCTGTCCACCTGTTTCTTGATTACCTGCAGGGTGCTCTCGTCGGCAGAGAAAACAGAGTTAAGTCCTTGAGCCTCCTGCGAAGGGTCGCCACAGTAGTCGTCACCCACCTGCCACTGTTCATGTCGGGGCTGCGCATAACCTCCCCATCCCCAGAAGTTGCATCCCGCAAAATTGCCGCCCGTCTCTGCATTATCTGCCACCAACGAGAACACATATTCATAGAATGCGTCGCGTGCTGTGGTGGGTGTGCCGATGGCATACTGGAAACCGTCGCGCGGATAGCCGAACTCCTCCATCACCAATGGTTTTCTGAGACGTGCACAGATACTCAGGTGCTTGTCGATGTACTCCTTTGTATTCTTGCAACTCTGCTCCAGGTCTTCTGACAGGTGGTCCTTACGCGCCCAACTCCAGTTATAGGGCCACAAGTGAATGTTGCAGTAGTCCACGTTGCGGTCTCCGCTGATGCGCTCCCACGTGTCATAGTCGCCCTCACAACCAAACGCCCCCTCGCTGCCGATACTCACCAGATGGTTAGGGTCCAACGAGCGGATGAGGGCAGCCGCCTCACCAATCCAATTGCGAAACGCTGGCAACACCTCCTTGCTGAAGGCACGCGGCTCATTGCCGATCTGCCACGACATGATGGCGGGGTCGTCACGGTATTTCTTGCCCGTGTAGCGGTTGGTGCGGTTCAGGATGAAGCGCACATAGTTGTAGAACAGCTGATGCGCCTTGCGGTTGGTGGCATACTTCACCATGAAATTCATATATGCGGAATACCCGGCCTCTTGCGGTGTGGGCACATGCGCCTCACCAGCGTGCGACAAATAAAATCCATAGCCACCACTCCACTCCCACGCATTGTTCAGGTAGAGCACAGCCACCATCTTGCGCTTCTGCATCTCGCAGAGCAAATAGTCCAACCCGTCCAAGATTGTGTCGTTATACACGCCAGGCTTTATCTGCAGCGTTGGCTCCACCTTTGAAGCCTGCACACCTCGCTCACCGTCACTGCCCACCAAAATGCGCAGGTTGTCGATGCCCATAGCCTTCATGCGGTCAAGCTCACGGTGCAGCCGCTTGCGGTTTCCGCCCTGCCCGTTGCTACCAAGAATGGCACCATACCAGAAGTTGGTGCCCACGAAATAATAAGGCTTCCCGTCGCGCACGAAGTGCCCGTCTTTCATCTTCACGAACTGCGCGTGGGCTGCCGTTGCCCACACCATCAGAGCCATCAACAGAAGGATTTTCCGCATAAAGATTTTGTCATTTAGGTGTATTATGATATGAGATTGCAAAATAACAAAAAAAATTCAAGAAATAGTGATACTTTCATGCTCATTTATGACACTTAGCGTTTGGGGGTGAAAAAAAGCGGCTGGGTGTTATCTGTATTGATGACTTTTGGCAACAAGTAAGGCGGAGCCACAGAGACTCCGCCTTTAAACTTGAATAATACAACTGGATGGTCGAATGATGGCCAAGCCAGAGGATGATTATTCTTTTATTAACTAACAATTTTAAATGCTGCCAGCATCCGTCCGTCACGGATTAATGCAAACAGTTTGGGAGTGGGACTATTTCACCACGAACTTTCTGCCATTCTGGATGTAAACACCCTTGACGGTCTTGCTCACCTGCTGACCTGCGAGGTTGAAGATCGGGGCATTCTGAGTATTGGCAACGTTGAGCTCGACAGAATCCTCAATGGGTGGTTCTTCACCAGCCGGAACCATCAAATCAACCTCAGTCAGAGTGAAGTTTATTCTCTGAATGTTCAAATCTCAAATCAAAAAGCTCAATCCTCAATCCTCAATTCAACATGATACTCCATCATGCCGGCAATGGGACTTTTCACGACGGTGCCGAGGGTGAAGCCTTCTGCATGGCAGGCGGCAAGCAACTGCTCACGGTAGTGCCAGGCCATGCTGCCCACCGCGTTAACGGGAAGGTCGAGACGGCGGTAAGGAGCGACATTGCGGCACAGAAACTGACGGAAATTGTCCGTGACAAGCTGGTGCAACTCGGGCGAGTCGGCTATATGGGCGGAAATATATAAGGAAGTGGAAGCCAAGAAACGGTTGGCCATCGGCTCACGATAGACGCGGCGGATGATGTCGGCGTAGGTCAGCCCCGTAGTGCGCAAATAATCGTCGCGCATGGCTTCGGGCAAAGCGCCCTTGAACAGCGCGTTGAAAAACATGCGCCCGAGCACCGCCCCACTACCCTCGTCGCCAAGGATGTAGCCCAAAGGCGGTGTGTTCTGCACAATGCGCTCACCGTCATAGAGACAAGAGTTGGCACCCGTGCCTAAGATACAGGCAATGCCCTCGCTGTGACGGCACAGCGCGCGGGCTGCACCCAACAAATCGCTTTCGGCACACACCTGCTCAGCTATGGGGAATGCTGAAGAAAGGAGCGAGCGCATAAACGGCTGATTCTGAGCCATGATGCCCGCTCCGTAAAAGAAAACCATTGAGGGCTGCACAGCTACTTTCTGGACGGCCTCGCTCAGCGTCTCAGCAATGGCTTCGGATGTCTGATGCACAGGGTTGATGCCTTGCGTGGAGAACAACTGAATAGGGCTGCCACTAACATCGGCCAATGCCCAGTCGGTCTTTGTGCTGCCACTGTCTGCAACGAGTATGGTGGGTTTATTGGGTTCCATCTTGTCTTGAAATGTTGATTTGCGGACAAAATTACATAAAATCTTCCCGTTCAGCAAAGAAAACGAGTTTTTTTGCATTCACTTAATCAGATTTTTACGAAATAATTTACGTAAAATGGCCATGAGTTTCAATAAAAATGAGTATTTTTGCCGAGAAAATATGAAAAGAATACTTTTTGTCATACTATCAGCCTTGTTGATGGCCGTGCCGTCGCATGCCGTGCTGAAAGAGAAAGACCTGAAACAAACGCTCTCCGTGCTGCGCGGCGAGCTGATGACTTATCATCAGGAACAGGCAAAGCAGCTGCGCATGTTCAAGAAGCAGAACGAGCAGGTGCGCCGCAACATGTTCTCCATTATGCAGCGGAGCAACCAGAACGCCATGATGCTCTACTCGCAGAAGCCCGACTACGTGTTCGACCTCACCTACGCCTGCCACGAAGCCACCAACCAATACGAGGAGTTCCGCAGCAAGGCCATTCCCCTGCGCACCCTCTCCGACCAGCTCTGCGCTGAAATAGAGCGCTACGACAGTCTGATTGTGAGCCTGCGCAGCATTGCGCGCATCACGCTCGACGACAGTACGCTGATAGACCGCAACGTGTGTCTCACCCTGGCCACCAACATCCGCAACACGCTTGTGGAGAACCAGGAGCAGCTTGGACAATACAACAAATACTACGAGAACACGGAGTACAGGCTGAAGACGCTGAACGACTATGCCAACCTGCGCTACAACGAGATTCAGAACAACATTTTCCGCAACGGCGGCGACAACTATTTTGTGATTCTTTCGCGCCTCGGCTCCAACGTCAACCGCACGGCGATGACCGTGAGCGAGAAATACCGCCCAGTGAAAGACCAGGAGTCGCAGTGGGACGTGCGCATGATTATAGGCCTGTTCCTCAGCATCTTGTTCTATGGCCTGCTGGCTGCGGGGCTGAATTTCGTGGTCATCCGCTACCTGACACCCAAGCGCTACCGCACGGAGTCGTTCCTGGCCAAGCGCTCGTGCATCACGATGGCCACCGCCACCATCACCTTTGCCATCATCCTCGGCATCATACAGAGCACCGTCAAGCAGAACTTCATCATCATGGCCAGCAACCTGCTGGTGGAGTATGCGTGGCTGCTGGGCGTGATTCTCATCTCGCTGCTGCTGCGCGTCAATGCCACGCAAATTAAGAGCGCGTTCCGCATCTACACACCGCTCATCGTTATGGGATTCATTGTCATCTCGTTCCGCATCATCCTGATTCCCAGCGAGCTGGTGAACCTGCTGTTCCCGCCCATTCTGCTGCTGTGCACCATCTGGCAATGGTACGTCATACACCGCCACAACGAGAACATCCCCCACAGCGACATGTTCTACACCTACGCCTCGCTGGTGGTGTTCATCGTCTCGGTGGCCTGCTCCTGGTCGGGCTACACGCTGCTGAGTGTGCAGATACTGATATGGTGGATTATGCAGCTCACCTGCATTCTCACCATCACCTGCTTCAGCGGATGGATGAAGAGCTACGCGGAGCGCCATCACCTGAACGAGAAACCCATCACCAGCACCTGGTTCTACCAGTTTGTCTATAAGGTGGTGCTGCCCATCCTGGGGCTGGCGTCGGTGCTGATTTCCATCTACTGGGCCGCCGACGTATTCAACCTGAGCAACATGACGTGGAAGATATTCACCACCCGCTTCATCGACGCCAAGAAATTCAGCCTTAGCCTGTTCAGCATCTCCGTCGTCATTGGCCTGTGGTTCCTGTTCTCTTACCTCAGCACCCTGCTGCGCGAGTTGCTCCACAAATATCTGCTGAGCCGCGGATTTGACTCTACGGCAAGCCGCAGCCTTGTGGGCCGCAACGTCATCCAGCTCGTCGTGTGGGGCGCCTGGTTGCTCATCTGCCTGAGCATTCTCAGGGTGAGCAACACGTGGCTGGTGGTCA
This sequence comes from Prevotella sp., assembly GCA_017619445.1. GTDB lineage: Bacteria > Bacteroidota > Bacteroidia > Bacteroidales > Bacteroidaceae > Prevotella. The sequence goes on along the minus strand of JAFZSI010000049.1, from coordinate 17,389 downwards.
TCACGGGCGGTCTGTCCACGGGTGTGGGTTTTGCCATGAAAGACATCTTGGAGAACATCTACTACGGCATTTCGCTGATGGCAGGGCGCATCAAGCAGGGCGACTGGATTGAGATTGACGGCACGATGGGAAAGGTGACCAACATCAACTACACCAGCACGATGGTGGAGTCGCTCTACGGCGAGGTGATTGCCTATCAGAACTCGCAACTGTTTGCCAAAAACTACAAGAACCTGACGCGCAACCACGGCTACGTGCTGGCGCTGGTGCCGTTTGGCGTGGCCTACGGCACCGACATCGAGCAGGTGCGCACGTTGGTGCAGAATGCCGTCACGTCGCTTCACCACAAGTGGATGGACAACCGCAAGCAGGTGAAGGTGGTGTTCACGGAGTTTGCCGACAGCAGCATCAACATGAAGCTTGTTGTGTGGGTGGATGCGGTGAAGAAGATTTACGTCATCAGCGAGATTATGGAGACCATCTACCGCACGCTCAACGAGCATGGAATTTCCATACCGTTCCCGCAGCGCGACCTGAATATCAAGGGTATTGAGGAGTTGAAGGGAGTGATGGGTGTTGATGGGAATGATGGGAACAATGGAAATGATGGGAATGATGGGAACAATGGAAATGATGGGAAGTGATGGGAGGAGAAAGAACAGAATTATGCAGAACAACTATACATTCATTGCAGGGCCGTGCGTCATAGAGTCGCAGGAACTACTTGCCACCGTAGCCGAGGAACTGGTGCGCATCAACCGCGCACTGGGCACCGACATCATCTTCAAGGCATCGTTCGACAAGGCTAACCGCACCTCCATCCATTCGTTCCGCGGGCCTGGCCTGGAGCGGGGCATCAAGATGCTGGGCGACATCAAAGCGCGCTACGGACTGCGCATCACCACCGACATCCACGAGAGTTATCAGGCACAGGTTGCAGGAGAGGTGTGCGACGTGCTGCAGATTCCAGCCTTCCTCTGCCGCCAGACCGACCTGCTGATAGCCGCCGCACAGACAGGCCGCATTGTCAACATCAAGAAGGCGCAGTTTCTCTCAGGCACCGACATGCGCTATCCCGTTGAAAAGGCGATGGAGGCAGGTGCCAAGGATGTGTGGCTCACCGAGCGCGGCAACTGTTTCGGATACAACAACCTGGTGGTTGACTTCCGCAACATTCCCGACATGCGCAACTTTGTGCCCACGGTCGTCATGGACTGCACCCACAGCGTGCAGCGTCCAGGAGCAGGCGGCGGCAAGACATCGGGCGACCGCCGTTTTGTGCCCGCCATGGCGCTGGCAGCCAAGGCATTCGGGGCCACGGGATTCTTCTTCGAGGTGCACCCGCAACCCGAGCGCGGACTCAGCGATGCCGCCAACATGCTGGAGCTCAACAAACTGGAACCGCTCATCCGCCAACTTCTTTCCGACTGACCATCATGCAGAAAACCATCCGAGAATACGCCATTCAGGCCATCAAAGACGAGGCTCAGGCCGTGCTCGACCTCATCCCTCAGCTCAACGACAGTTTTGACCGTGCCGTGGAACTTATCTTCAACTGCCGCGGCAAGGTAATCGTCACCGGCGTGGGCAAAAGCGGCCACATCGGGGCCAAAATTGCCGCCACGCTCTCGAGCACAGGCACACCGTCGTTCTTCATCAATCCCCTCGACGTGTTCCACGGCGACCTGGGCGTCATGACGCAGGACGATGTGGTGCTGGCCATCAGCCATTCGGGGCAGACCGATGAGCTGCTGCGCTTCATACCTATGGTACTTCAGATGAAAGTGCCCATCATCGGCATCAGCGGCAACGAACAGTCGCTCCTGGCCAAGTATTCCAACGTGCATCTGAGCGTCAAGGTGCAGAAAGAAGCCTGTCCGCTCAACCTCGCGCCCACCAGCTCCACCACAGCCGTGCTCGTTGTGGGCGACGCGCTGGCCATTGCACTCATGGAACGGCGCAACTTCCGCCCGCAGGACTTCGCACAGTTCCATCCGGGCGGCGAACTGGGCAAACGGCTGCTCACAACGGCGCGCGACGTGATGCGCAGCGACGACCTGCCCATCATTCCCGCCGACATGCACCTGGGCGAGGCCATCATCCACGTGAGCAAGGGCAAGCTGGGACTGGGCGTGTCGCTGGAGAACAACAAGGTTGTGGGCCTCATCACCGACGGCGACATCCGGCGCGCCATGGAGAAATGGCAGGCGGAGTTTTTCAACCGCACCGTGAGCGACATCATGACTCGCCACCCCAAGTCGGTGCTCCCGCAGACCAAGATTACCGAGATACAGAAAATCATGCAGCGCTTCAAAGTCCACACCGTGCTCGTGGTTGACCAGGAAAACCATCTGCTGGGCGTGGTTGACCACTATTCGTGCATGATTTAGGAGCCATTCTTCACAATGAGTCATTTCCTCTCTGAACATTCCAGACACATACGGGTGATGAGCGTCGTGGCGGCCCTCGTCACCTCGCTTTATGCGCTGCCAACAAGCCTGATGGCACAGACCAGCGACTCGCTGCTTGTTGACAGGCTGCGACAGCAGGGCGTCAGTTTCTCCAACGACAACAGCATTGCGCTGCTCACCACCGGCCAGGAGAAGTTTGACGACATGTTTGCCGCCATACGCCAGGCGCGCAGTTCCATCCACCTGGAATACTTCAACTTCCGCAACGACTCCATCGCCCGCGAACTGTTCACCCTGCTCGAGCAGAAATGCCAGGAGGGCGTGGAAGTGCGTGCCCTGTTCGACGGGTTCGGCAACGACTCGAACAACAGGCCCCTGAAGAAGAAACACCTGAAGGCCATCCGCGAGAAGGGAATACAGATTTACGAGTTCGACCCCGTGCGATTCCCCTGGCTCAACCACGTGTGGACGCGCGACCACCGCAAGATTGTCATCATCGACGGCAAGATTGCCTACACGGGCGGCATGAACGTGGCCGACTACTACATCAACGGCACCGAGGCTGTGGGCGAATGGCGCGACATGCACTGCCGCATCGAGGGCGAGGTGGTGAACAGCCTGCAGCGCATCTTCATGAAGATATGGGCCAAAGTCACCGGCGAGCAACTGCATGGCGAGCAATACTACCGCGGACTGCGCTCGCCCGAGTACATCGGCGGACTGAAACCCGACACCACCGCCTCGGCAGGCAAGAAAATGGTGGGCATCATCAACCGCGAGCCGCACACCACCAACAAAATCATACGCAGTTTCTATCTCGACGCCATCAACCTGGCTCACGACAGCATCAAACTCATCAACCCCTACTTCACCCTCAACGGCAAACTCAAGCGCGCGCTGCGCAAGGCCATACGCAGGGGCGTGAAGGTGGAAATCATGGTGTCGCAGCGCAGCGACATACCGCTCACCCCCGACTGCGTGTTCTACAATGTGCACCGCCTGATGCGCCACGGGGCCGACGTGTGGATTTACAAGCCCGGATTCCACCACACCAAGGTCATCATGGTGGACGGCCGGTTCTGCACCGTGGGCAGCGCCAACCTCAACGCACGCAGCCTGCGGTTTGACTACGAGGCCAACGCCGTCATCATAGACCCCTGCACCACAGGCGAACTGAACAGGCTGTTCGAGGCCGACAAGAAAAACTCCTTCAGGCTCACCCAGCAGACTTGGAACGAATGGCGCACACCCTGGAACAAGTTCGTGGGATGGTTCGCACACCTCCTGGCCCCCTGGCTGTGAGCACTTTACAGCGGCAACGCCCCGCTTTAGAAAAACTACTCGCAAGGCAACAAGAACGAACTAATGATTTACGTTCAGATTTTCTAGAAAATTTGCAAGCAACACCACACTTTAGAAACACTACTCGCAAAGCGGCAATGACAAACCAATGCTTTACGTTCAGATTTTCTAGAAAATTTGCAAGCAACACAACACTTTAGAATCACTACTCGCAAGGCGGCAATGACAAACTAATGTTCTACAAAGTTCAGGAAGACGTTATGAGACGGTTTCTTGCGTTAATTATTCCTTCCGATGCCAGATGCGCAGCATTTTGCGACGGATGATAAGCACGTTGAGGAGCGTTACCAGGGCAAAAAGCAGCAATCCTAAGACAAAAGCAGGCCATATTTTGCCGTCGGGAAGTTGCGGATAGAAGGCCGTAATGAGCCGCATGTAACGGGCGCGGAGCAGCCACACACCTGCAAGCGCCAGGATGAGCACGGCGGCGTTGAGCCCCGCCGTGAGCAACTGATAGGGTCTTGCCACGCGTCCGGGCGTGTAGCCGAGGAGCATGAGGCTTTCGAGCTTGGAGGCGTTCTTCTGCACCAGCAGGTAGATGCTGAGCATGAGTATGTAGAAACTCAGCACGGCAATCACCAGTCCGATAATCATCACGATGGTGACCAGCAGGCGCAGGAAGCGGGTGGTTTTCTCGGCATTGAGCCGGTCGTCCTCCATGTCGTAGCCCTTGCGCTCAAGGAACTTGCCAATGTTCTCGTCGGCGGGGTTCACCACCTCCATGAGCAGGCGCGTGGGTGCCGAGTGCTCGTCGGGTGCGTAGGTCTCGTTGCTCCACTGCATGAAGGCCTGGGGCACGAGGATGGAATTGAGGCGCGAGGAGAAGCCAATGACGCGCCCTTTGTAGTCGTCCTCATGGCCATTGCCGCGCACGTGTATGCGCAGGTCTATCATGCCCATGACGCCCTCGCTGATTTTGGGCAGCGAGCGTGTCTGCGCAAAGCCGAAGTTATACATGTTGACGTAGGAGCGGGGCAGAATGACGGGCACTTCGCGGCTGCCGGGCTGATAGTCCCAGTCGGTGAGGGGCACGTCGATGAAGCCGTCGGGCACGCTCTCGAGGAACAGCTCGGTGCTGACAAGACTCTTGCCTCCCACGCCCAGTTGCGCGTCGAGCCTGTACTCAGCGCGGGTGAAGGTGCCCAGTTTCTTGACGAAGGGCTGGTGGCTGAGTTCATCGATGTCGGCGTTGGTGAAGCCGTTGTCGCGCCCTGAGAAGGTGGTTGACGCGCTGATGCGCTTGCTCACTATCATGAAGTCGCTCTTCATGAACGAGTCGTCGGCGGTGAACACGGGCAGCACGTCGCGATAGAACTGGTAGCCCAGCAAAACGATGAGCATACCCACCAGGTTGGCAAAGAAGAAGCCCAACAGCTGGGGGATGCTGATATGATGGCGGAGGAGTTTCCAAACAAGATTCATAATTCAGATGTGAATTGAGAATTGGGGTTTGAGGGTTTTGAATTGGGTTTGAGGGTTGAGGGTTGTGATGTTTTTTTTTACCACAGAATGCGCGGGCGTAACAGGTTGTTCTGTTTTTCCTTCGCATTTAGAACAACAATTTTTCAGAGCCTGAAGGCTTTGTCGTAGTTGAGTTCCATGTGTTTGCCGATGCTGGTGATGATGACGCCCGCCCCCTGTGCACGTGCCTCGTCCATCATGATTTCGGCCATGATGCGCGAGTTGGTGTCGTCGAGGTGACTGATGGGCTCGTCGGCCAGCAGGAAGTCGAAGGGCTGCACCAGCGCACGCATGAGGGCCACGCGCTGCTGCTGTCCGAACGACATGAGCGCGGCCTTGGTGTTCATCTTGTCGGCTATGCCCAGCATCTCGAACCACTGCACAATCTGCTCGCGGCTCTTGAAGCCCGTCAGGCGGTTTTTTATTTCCACGTTCTCCAGTGCCGTCAGTTCGCCAAACAGCCTCAGTTCCTGAAACAGATGGCTCACCTGGCGCATGCGCACGTCGGTCCACTGGCGCACCTTGAACGTGCGCGTGTCAACGTCGTCAAACAGAATCTTTCCCGTGTAGTCGCTCCGGTAGCCCTGAATATAGCTGCAGAAGGTGCTTTTCCCCTTGCCGCTCTCGGCCTCAATGAGATAGAGCTGGCCTTTCTGAAACCTCACCACCTGCTGCCAGATGTCGGAGTCTTGCTGCTCGCGCGAGGCAAACACCTGCGGAATGACATACTTAAAATCAATGAAATCCATATAGATAATTCTTTCTTCTTGCTTTGTTCATGGGGGAATACTGCTCCCCATTCCTCCCGTCAAATCCCATCACTCCCCTACCACATACACCATGGTATGCAGTTTGCCGAACAGGGGCTCCAGCAACTGCACCACGCTCTGCGCCACCTCGTTGTCGATGCCCGAGAGGCTCACCACGGCCGCCATGCGCTTGCCGCTTATCTGCTGGCGCACTACTTCGGGCAACGGCTGTGCGGACTTCCCAATGGCTGCTGCGGCTATTTCCGCGGTGCTGCCGGCAAAGAACTGGCGGTCGGCAGACACGCCAAAGTGGAACGTCGTCTGTCCGTCGGTATAGCAGTAGCGGTTGGTGCCCGTGTCCACGATGCGCCCGCCTTTGGGGCACGAGCGCTTCCAGTAGTCCACGTCCTTCAGGAAATCGGTCTTGGCCAACTTGGCCGCCATAGTAATGTCGAATTTCTCGCCAAATACAGGCACGGTGATGGCCATGTCGCCGTCAACGCTGCGCAGAATGTTGTCCATGTCTATGGCGGCATTGATGCCCGTCAGCAAGGCCATAAGCCCTTTGTTCTGTTGCAGCAGCTTGAGGAAGCCGCCGCCCTCCACATTCATAAACACACCCATGACGCTGCTGGCGCCCATACTCTCGGCATAGTCGCCCTGGATGGGACGGAACACCTGGGCAGCCTCTTTCAGCGCGGCATCTATGCGCTTGTTGAACGAGAACGTCTCGCCGTTGATGCGCAGACAGCCCTCGGCAACACTCAACTTGGCCGCTATCAGCACCTGACTGGCATCGGCATCCTTGGGCGCACCCAGCGTGAACGGGGCCACGAACTTCTCGGGCAGGGCCTGCGCCTGAGCCACCATGGCAATGGAACTGCCTATGGAATCGAGTTTCTCAAACATCGGCGTGCCTTTGATGCCCTGCTCCTCGTCCTGCGACAAGTAGTTGGCCACCTGCTGTATCATGGCGGCCTGGGCGTTGCCCACCACAGGGCCCATCACCAGCAGACTCTTTGACGAGAAGCCCGCCACCCAACTGTCGCGCAGCACGGAGAACTGGAAGCCGCGCTTCTCAGTAACCTTCGTGGCTATGCTCCTGCCTGCCATGTTGTTGAACATAGAGGCCAGACGGTCCGCGCTGCTCACCTTTGCGGCCATGCCCAAGCTGCCGTCGGGCGACTCAAACAGATAGAGCTTGGCATCAAGGTCTATGCCGCAGTCCTTCGGGTTGTCCACTCCAAGCAGCTGTGACAGCAGCCGCTGTTTGTCGGCACCGTTCTCGTCCTGTGCCTTTGCCATGTCAATAGACAGCAAGGCGGTGCTGCCCTCGGGAATGGCGTTCAGATAGTCGCCGTCCGAACAGGCTGTTGCCAACATGAGCAACAAGGTGAGCAATATGCTCAATATGATGTTCTTTTTCTTCATTGTTCTTTGTTGTTTTATTCGGGAGTAAGGAGGTACGGAGGTACGATGGTACGAGAAATGCTCCTTTACTCCTTCACTCCTCTACTCCTTTACTCCCCCTCTCCTTTACTCCTTTACTCCTTCTCTCCTTTACTCCTTCACCCCTTCTCTCCTTTACTCCCCCCTCCGGGGGGCAGGGGGGCCTCCCTCCTTGCCAGATGCGCCATCATGACGGCGGCAAGTCCTGCTGTCTCTGTGCGCAGACGGCTGCTGCCCAGCGAAATGCTCTCGTAGCCTGCATCTATTGCCATGCGCACCTCATCGATGGAGAAGTCGCCCTCGGGGCCCACAAGCACCGTCACGTCGTCGTCGCTGCCCTCACTCATGAGACATGCGAACAGGTCGTCGCGGGGAATCTCGTCGTAGCAGTGGGCAATGTATTTGCGCCCTGCGCGGGGCTGCTCAATGAACTGACGGAACGTGCACATGTCGTTCACCTGCGGTTTCCAGGCCTTGCGGCTCTGCTTCACCGCCGACACAACAATCTTCTTGATGCGGTCTGCGCGAAGTGCCTTGCGCTCAGAGAAACGGCACAGCAGAAAACTCAGCTCGTCGAAGCCCACCTCGGTGGCCTTCTCCGCCATCCACTCCATGCGGTCCATCATCTTGGTGGGCGCAATGGCCAGATGGATGTGGCCGCGCCACATACGCCGCTGGGGCAGCACCTCTCTAACAGCATAAAGGCAACGCTTGGCCGATGCCAGCGTCACCTCAGCGCGGTAGAAATTGCCCACTCCATCCATCAGGAACAGCTCGTCGCCACTTTGCAGGCGCAGCACACGCGTGGCATGTGCCGCCTCATCGGCAGGCAACTCACCTGCCGTGCTTGCGTCGGGCACAAAGAAATAGCGGGTTTCTTTCATCGTCTTCGTTTCATTTCGTCGCGCAGCTGCGAGGCCAACTCGTAGTTCTCATCGTTGATGGCATTGTCGAGGGCCTCTTCGAGCATCTTCATGCTTAGCGTGTTGACGGGTATGGAAATGCCGCGCGCATCGCCTTTGTAGTCAACGGCCTGGCGGCGCATCAGCGTCAGCACGATATAAACATCGAGCCCCGCCACCATGGCAAGCAGCAGCGCGTCGCTCACACGGATGGGGGTCATCTTGAGCGTGGGTTTCTCTATCAGCATAGCACGGTACTGCCCATCCACCAGGTCGTTGATAAGCACCTCAAAGTGCTCGCTGTCCATGTCGCCCATGAGCCGGCAAAGCACCTCTGGCAACATGATTGATGTCAGAGGAGCCTTACCTATGCGCATACTTATCTGGCGTGCCGTCGTCTTGTCGCAGACAACGGAGAGTTGCTTCAGCTGCTGCTCGTCGGTCAATGTGATGAGCGACACATCGTCGCTGCCCACAATCTCGGCCACACCTTGAATTACCAGTTTTATTCTGTCTATCACAAAGATTTACAGTTTTTTGAATAGAATTTCTTTTCTCCTTTACTCCTTCTCTCCTTTACTCCTTCTCTCCTTTACTCCTATTTCTTCTGTGATTCCGGACGGAACACAATTGCGAATGAAACGCCCACCACCAGTGCAAAGGCTGCGAAGATGAACCAGCAGGTCTGCCAGTCGCCCAGCAGGTAGTCGCCCTGCCAGGAGCAGAAGTGATTGACCACCTCTCCGGCTGCCAACGTTCCTACAGTGGCACCGATGCCGTTGGTCATCATCATGAACAGTCCCTGTGCGGACGCCTTGATGCTCGGCTCGCACTCCTGATCGACAAAGATGCCGCCCGACACGTTGAAGAAGTCGAAAGCCACACCATAGACGATGCACGAGAGGATGAACAGCAGCACGCCAGGCATGGCTGGGTTACCCACACCGAAGAATCCGAAACGGAACACCCATGCGAACATAGACATGAGCATCACCACCTTGATGCCAAAGCGCTTCAGGAAGAACGGAATCATCAGGATGCACAACGCCTCACTTATCTGGGAGATTGACGTGAGCAGCGTGGCATTGTTGGCGGCAAACGATGAGGCTATGGCTGCATCTGGACTGCCCTTGAAGCTCGTGATAAACGGACCTGCATAGCCGTTGGTCACCTGCAGGCACATGCCCAGCAGTGCAGAGAAGATGAAGAACAGCGCCATCTTCTTGGTCTTGAACAGCTTGAAGGCGTTCAGACCCATGGCCTCGGCCAGCGAAGTCTTCTCCTTCTTCTTGGTCAGCTTGCACTCAGGCAGCGAGAAGCAGTATGCAAAGAGCACCAGGCTCAGCAAACCCGACACGAAGAACTGCATGTAGGTGTACTGGAACTTGTGGGCATTCTCGCCGAAGGTGAACGTGAACGAACCGTTGTCCCACACAGCGCAGTTGACAAACCACATGGTCATGATGAAACCAATGGTTCCCAGCACACGGATGGGCGGGAAGTCCTTCACCGTGTCCATGCCGTTGTTCTTCAAAATGGTGAACGCTGTGGTGTTGGCCAGCGCAATGGTAGGCATATAGAATGCCACACTAAGCGTGTAGAGCGCAATGAACAGCGATTTGTTTGGCAGTTCGTTGCCAAAACCTGCCTGCACGCCCAAGTACCAGCAACCCAGCATAAATGCGCCTGCCAGCAAATGGCAAAGGCCCAACAGCCGCTGCGGCTGAATATACTTGTCGGCCACAATGCCCATCAACGTGGGCATGAAAATCGACACTATACCCTGAATAGCGTAGAACCAGGCAATCTGCTCACCCAATCCTGCCTTTCCAAGGTAGTTTCCCATACATGTCAAATAAGCGCCCCATACGGCGAACTCCAAGAAGTTCATCAGCGCCAAGCGAAATTTGATATTCTTCATAATACTGAAATAATTAAGATTGATTTTAATTGTGTCTGCTATTATGTATTTCGTTTCATTTCGTGAAACTCCGCTTATTGTATGCAAAGATATAAAAAATCAAACAAAACAATAAGAAAATAAGTTTTTTTTTCATTTTTCTTCTCTTTTCTAACTGCAACCGTAACAGACCATGGGCAGACGAAGGGCCTTTCCTATACCTTTTCTAGGTACAGGTGACAATTTTCGTGGGTAGTCCACAAATGGATAAGAAAAGAAAATGGGGGTGCGAATGTCGGATTGGCAAGGTTAAAAAAAAATTGATTGTCTCACGACAACCAATCTTTATTAACCTTAATAATCTAATACCATGAAAAACACGATGCAAAGGTAAAGCATTATTCTTTAACTTGCAAGTGTTTCTGGAAAAATTAGTGTATTTTTAACATTCTATAAACTTTTGACCATCCCATTTAAAGTTTCTTCGCTTTATAATGGCTTTTAGGGACTCGGACAAAGACGAGGGCAACGGCAGGGCCTCTTCTATCTGCACAGACATCTCCGCACCGCTGACGGGCATCTCCACTCGCAACAGAACGGGCTCAAACTGAGCACTCAGTTCGGCAAAGCGTTCAACGCTCATCGTGTCGGGACGAACAACAAAATAGCTGACGGGCTTGGAATACGGATTTGCACCCTCGGCAAACGGCTGTGGACTGATGCGCTGCCAACTGGTGGTGAAAAACTCCATGCTGCTGTCCGCTGCTGGCCCGAAGACAGTTTTTACCACACACACCAGTGTGTCGGCCTCGCGGGGCAACAATTTCATCTGTAGGAGCGACGAGGGAGTGAGCTTCACCGAGACGAAGTCAGCTGTAAGCGTATCTACCAGCGTGTTGCCGTTTAGCAAATTGCGCACGTCGAGCTTCAGCCCCATGTCTCGGTAGTCCATAGCCTCTATGCGCTTGCTTTTGTTCAGATAGCCAACTAAAGAGTCTGGCATGGAAAGCCACACCTCGCGCATCTGCTGGGCATCCGAAGTCTGCAACAGCAGCATAGACATGAATAGAATGATGAAAAGTCGTCTCAAAACGCTCAATCCTCAATTCTCAATCCTCAATTCTCAATTAACCTCTGCCGTCTCGCAGGTCTTTCACGCGCACAGCCTTGCCTTCGCTAATGGGCAGCGAGCCTTTCTTCACGAGCTTCACTTTCGGGGTAAGCAGAATCTCGTCCTTCAGCGCGCGCTGAATGTCTTTCGTCATGCGCTGCAATTCGGGATAGACGTCGGTATTGATGTCGTCGAGTTCTACTTCTACGGTCATAATGTCGTTGTCTTCTACGGTATCGAGCGTAATCAGGTAGTTGCTGCCCAGTCCAGGATACTGCACCAGAATCTTCTCCACCTGCATGGGGAACACATTCACACCCTTGATGATGAACATGTCGTCGGTGCGGCCCTTGATGCGGTCAATGCGGCGGTGAGTACGTCCGCATTTACACTCGCCCGGAATGATGCGGGTAAGGTCGCGCGTGCGATACCTTAATATAGGCATCATGGTACGGTCGAGCGTGGTGAGCACCATCTCTCCCATCTCGCCGTCGGGCACAGGCTCCAGCGTGTCGGGGTCAACAATCTCTATGATGTAGTTGTCTTCCCACAGGTGCATGCCATCTTGCTCCTTGCACTCGAAGGCCACGCCCGGGCCGTTCATCTCAGTCATGCCGAACGAGTTGTAGGCCTTCACGCCCAGCATACGCTCAATGCGCTGGCGCTGCTCCTCAGTATGGGGCTCAGCACCAATGAACAATGTGTGCAACTTGGTGGTTTTCGGGTCGATGCCTTCTTCCCTGAACACCTCGGCCAAGCGGATGGCATAACTCGGAATGGCATGCAGGCAAGTGGTTCCGAAGTCGCGGATGAACTTAATCTGACGTTTAGAATTTCCTGCTGCGGCGGGAACGGTGGTGGCACCAAGTGCCTCGGCTCCATACTGGAAGCCCAGTCCGCCGGTAAACATGCCGTAGCCACTGGAGTTCTGGAACACATCAGTGTCTCGGCAGCCCACCATATACATGTTGCGGGCAATCATATTGGCCCACGACTCAATGTCATGGCGACTATAGACCACCACGCAGGGATTGCCGGTGGTGCCGCTGGTGGAGTGGATGCGGATGGCATCTTTCATGTCACCGCCTACAAGTCCGAAAGGATAATTATCGCGAAGGTCCTGCTTCGTGGTGAACGGAATCTTGCGCAAGTCGGCAAGACTCTGAATACTGTCGGGTGTGATGCCCAACTCGCCCAGACGCTTGCTGTAGAACGGCGAGCGTAGGCATATCTCGATGGATTTACGAAGTTTCTTAACTTGCAATTGCTCCAATTGCTCACGGGGCATGGTTTCCAGTTCCGGCTGCCAGTATTCTTGTGTATTCTGGCACTCGTTTTTCAGTTCGTTCATTGTTATTTTTCTTGGGTTGTTCGTTTTCAACCTGCAATATTACACATTATTTTGCAGATAAGCAAAAAGATGGCTCAAAAAACGCCCAAAAACTTTCATTCTGACCACCCAAGCATCAATTTCCGTGCTTTTTTATTGCTTATTTGCCCGATTTTGCGTATTTTTGCGAATGAAACAAACAGACATTCAACAAATAGAGAAGCATGTACCAATACAAATACCCCCACCCTGCCGTCACCACCGACTGCGTTGTGTTTGCACTTGACGGCAATCAGTTGAAACTATTGCTCGTTGAGCGCGGTTTCGAACCCTACAAAGGCCATTGGGCCTTCCCCGGCGGATTTATGGAAATAGATGAGAGTGCAGAGACGGGTGCCCTGCGCGAGCTGCAAGAGGAAACAGGCATGACCCAAGCAGCCATCCACCAATTCCGCACCTTCAGCCAGCCAGGCCGCGACCCGCGGGAACGCGTCATCAGCGTTGCCTTTTACGCACTTGTGAGGATGCAGAATGTGTGTGCTGCCGACGATGCCGCCCGAGCACGATGGTTCACCTTGACGGAGCTGCTTGACAGCTTAGCACAGTCCACACTGCCCTTGGCATTCGACCATAGGGAGATGCTCCTGCGAGCCATTGAGGCACTTGCCGACCGCATTGCGCTCCATCCCGATAACTTCCGCAACCAGCCCGAACATTTCACAGCCGATGAGTTGCAGATAGTCTGTGAACAACTAAGCTGTTATTCTTCCAGAGTTTCCGCTGCACAACCATAAAGCCCGCCTCTTTTACCTTTTTTAACATGGAAAACGTCCTACGTATGGAATAATTCGCTATATTTACATAAATATATTATCATACCTTTTGTTAAATCTGAAATTATCACAATTTTATTAACTATTAAAAACCTAAGCTTATGAAAAAGATTTCTACCCTATTCATTATTGCCATCATGGCAGTGTTGCCCAACAGTGCCATGGCACAAGCATGGGCAGACCCCGTTGTCGTGGCCGGACATATAGTTCAAGGCGAGCATGCCATCGTATCAGTAACTGGCTCCGGCATCGAAGGCTCAATCACCTACGACTACAACAAGAAAGAGCTGGTGCTTGACAATGCCACAATCACTTTTGAAGGCGACGGTGTGTATGGCATCGCAAATGGTGTTGATGGCCTGAAACTCATCGTTAAAGGCTACTGCACAGTCAATGTGACTGGAGGTGCTGACACAAATCTCTCCAACTGTGGTATCTATTCAGAATCAAATCTCTCGATTCAGATTGACCCCGAATCATATTTGAGTATTGACAGTAACGGTTGGGGAATTTTGGCCCTTGATAAAACAGACTTGAACATCACCGGCGGCCAGTACTCATACCTCTCCATCGATTCTAATGTTATGGGGTTAGTTGCAATGGGCACTTTCTCGGCAGATTGTCTGGTTATTGCAGGAGGTGACATGGGTGGCTATTTTGGCCCGGACCCAGTCAACGAGAACTATGGCGAGCAGTTGGGAATTGCCGAATTCGATGAAGCAAGTAAAACATTCGTAGGCGAAGACGGCAAAGCTGCTTCTTTAGTCTATCTTGGAAGCAAATTAGGCCTTTACATAAGTGGCGAACAGATGACTGACTTTGGATTATTGATCATCCATCTTCTCGGTGATGAAGAGTTATCCTACGACAAAGACACCAAGACTCTAACCATTAACAAGGAGGAGATATCTTACGATGAGGCTGACAAGGACAAGTATAAAGAAACGCCAATGATTGAAAACAGGAGTATCGACGGTCTGACCATCCAGTTCACCGCAGCAGACGTTAAAATGGAACACGATAATAGCATCTTCAGAATTAGGGCCAACACCACCATCGAGGGAGATTACAATTATCTGAATGTAAAGGCAAACGGAGAAGCTGAATGCTTCTATGTATTAAATGGAGCCACCCTCACACTCAGTAACGTGAATATCATTGGCGAAGGAGGCTGGGGCATTGTAGGACCCAATGGAGTAAGCAAAGAAACGCTGAAAATCAACAACTCATACATACAGCTTGACACAAAGAGAGCAGGCGTTTGCGACTTCATGAAGATTGACCTGGGTAACTGCAAGATTGAAGAACCTTCTGACGGAAGTATCGACAAAGCAGGATACAGCAACAACCTGGCCATCGTTGACGGAAGCGGTGAGTGGGCCAAGTATGTGGTCATCAGCATCGACGACGCTGTGGAGAACCTGAACCGCGGCGATGCCAAGGTGAACAAGATTTACGACGTCAGCGGTGCCGAGAAGCAGAAGCTCAGCCGCGGCCTCAACATCCTCCGCATGGACGACGGCACCGTGCGCAAGGTTTTGAAGAAGTAACATTCACATAAGGATGTTTATTACAAACAATGAAGAGGAAAAGTGTTTGCTTTTCCTCTTTTTGTTTTGTCACGCAAAAGAGCATCAAGTAGATTATTAATATCCTGCCACATCCTCAATAATGGTGTGAACAGAAAAAAGGTGGGATGCATGCGTGCATCCCACCTTCGTTTGTCATAAAGAGTTTTCGCTTACTCCTCAACAGCTGCCTGTGCTGCTGCAAGTCGTGCGATGGGCACGCGGAAAGGAGAGCAGCTGGCGTAGTTCATACCAATCTTGGCGCAGAACTTCACAGAGCTGGGCTCACCTCCATGCTCGCCGCAGATACCGCAGCGCAGGTCGGGACGAACCTCACGGCCTTGCTTCACGGCATACTTGATGAGCTTGCCTACACCTACCTGGTCGAGCACCTGGAACGGGTCAACCTTCAGAATCTTCTTGTCGAGATAGACGGGCAGGAAGCTGGCGATGTCGTCGCGCGAGTAACCGAAGGTCATCTGTGTGAGGTCGTTCGTTCCGAATGAGAAGTACTGAGCCTCGGTGGCGATGCGGTCGGCGGTAAGTGCTGCACGCGGAATCTCAATCATCGTACCAATCTCGAACTCCACTTCCATGCCATACTCCATGAACACTTCCTTGGCAGCATACTGGATGATTTCCTTCTGCTGTTTCAGCTCATATAGCGTACCAATCAGCGGAACCATGATTTCCGGCATGGGGTTCTTGCCTTCCTGCTTCAGCTCGCAAGCGGCTGAGAGGATGGCCTTGGTCTGCATGGCTGTGATTTCGGGGAATGTGATACCGAGACGGCAGCCACGGTGTCCGAGCATCGGGTTGTTCTCTGCAAGCGATTCCACACGGCGCTGGATGGTTGCCAAATCGACACCCATCTCGTCGGCCATTACCTGCTGACCGGCCAGATCGTGGGGAACAAACTCGTGGAGAGGAGGATCGAGCAGACGGATGTTCACGGGCAGTCCGTCCATGGCCTCGAGGATGCCCTTGAAGTCGGCCTTCTGATAGGGCAGCAGCTTGGCAAGTGCCTTCTCGCGTCCGGCAACACTGTCGGAGAGAATCATCTCGCGCATGGCCACAATCTTCTTGTCCTCGAAGAACATGTGCTCAGTACGGGTCAGACCGATACCCTTTGCGCCGAATGCACGTGCCACCTGTGCGTCGTGCGGTGTGTCGGCATTGGTACGAACCTGCAGCTTGGTATATTTGTCGCAGAGGTCCATCAGCTCCTTGAAGTCGCCCGAAAGCTCAGCAGCCTTCGTGGGAACCTCACCGGCATAAACCTGACCGGTTGTGCCGTTCAGAGAGATGTAGTCACCCTCCTTATATACCACGCCGTCAATTTCAACGGTCTTGTCCTTGTAGCTGACGTTCAGGGCGCCTACGCCCGATACGCAGCACTTACCCATACCACGGGCAACCACGGCAGCATGAGAGGTCATACCTCCACGTGCGGTCAGGATACCCTCGGCAGCAGCCATACCGGCAAGGTCCTCAGGAGAGGTCTCTATGCGTACCAGCACCACCTTGTGTCCGTCCTCGTGCCACTCCTTTGCATCGTCTGCATGGAACACAATCTGTCCACAAGCTGCACCAGGACTGGCGGGCAGACCCTGAGCGATGACCTTGGCCTGAGTGAGAGCCTTCTTGTCGAAGACGGGGTGGAGGAGCTCGTCGAGCTTCTGGGGCTCGCAGCGCATGATAGCTGTCTTCTCGTCAATCTTACCCTCGTGGAGCAGGTCGATGGCGATCTTCACCATGGCAGCACCTGTGCGCTTGCCGTTACGGGTCTGCAGGAACCACAGCTTGCCCTCCTGTACGGTGAACTCCATGTCCTGCATGTCGCGATAGTGTTCCTCGAGCTTGTTCTGGATAGCGTCGAGCTCCTTGTAGATCTCGGGCATAGCCTCTTCCATGGAAGGATACTTGGCTACGCGCTCTTCCTCGCTGATGCCAGCACGCTCTGCCCAACGCTGTGAACCGATCTTGGTGATCTGCTGCGGAGTGCGGATACCTGCCACAACATCCTCACCCTGTGCGTTGACAAGGTACTCACCGTTGAAGAGATTTTCGCCGTTGGCGGCATCGCGGCTGAAGCAAACACCTGTTGCGGAAGTGTCGCCCATGTTGCCAAATACCATTGCCATAACGCTGACGGCTGTTCCCCACTCGTCGGGTATGCCTTCCATCTTACGATAGAGGATGGCGCGCTCGTTCATCCAGCTGCGGAACACAGCGCAGATGGCACCCCAGAGCTGCTCGATAGGATCGTTGGGGAAGTCCTTGCCTGTGCGCTCCTTGATGGCAGCCTTGAAG
>JAFZSI010000048.1 GCA_017619445.1 Prevotella sp. | reverse complement strand
CTTTTTTCTGATAAACCTTCGTTTTCCACATTCTCTTTTGTTCTCCTGTCTGCCCATGGGCGGCGTCCGGAGTCTGCATTCCTATGCTGTAGTGGGGACGCTGGCCGTTATAGAAATGAACGAAGAGTTTTATCTGCTCCAAGGCATCCTCATACGTCGCAAAGCGACTTGCCTGCCGGTAAACGCTCTCTCCTTTGATGATTCCGTTTACGCGCTCGGCAATGCCGTTGTCTGTGGGCTTGTAATCCTCAGTCATCGATATCTGTATGCCGTGTTTCTGCAGCTCTTCCACGTATAGGTCGCAGCAGTACTGCACACCTCGGTCGGAGTGATGGATAAGCCCTGTGAGGTCGCCTCCGCCAGCCTGTTCGATGGCCATACGGAGTGCCCTGAGCGTGAAGACTGCCGCCAGCGATTCCGCCAGGCACCAGCCGACAATCTTTTTTGAATATGCATCGGTGATGAGGTTCAGGTAGCAGCATCCACAGGTGAGTTCGATGTAGGTGATGTCGCTCACCCATAGCTGGTTGGCAGATGTCGGGACAAACCCCTTGACAAGGTTCCTCCACTTGTGGTAGCGGTGGTTGGAGTTTGTGGTAATCCGGCTCCTGCGCGGCTTCTGCATCAGCCGGTGGCGCCGCAGCATGTCCAGAAACGCATCCCTGCCGGGCATCCATCCGCAGTTGAACATTGTGGATGCCATCAGCCAGAGCTTCACTCCTCCGATGCCGGGATCCACTTCGCGTATCTCGCGCACGGCATCGAGTATCTTGATCTCCCGCGCCAGTCTCCCGGCCCTGTCCGTGTTCTTCTTGTAAAAGGCCTGACGGCTGTGGCCAAGCAGTTCACAGGCGGTACTTATGGTCAGGCCATGCCGCCCGTGAAGCTCCTCTACTGCTTGGCCCCAGATTTTTTTCTGATCTCAACGCCGTTCCTTTCGGCCACGTCAATCAGTGTGTTCAAGGCCAGGTTCTGCAGCTCCAGTTCGCGAATCCGGGCTTCAAGCTGCTTAACCTCGGCGGTCTTTTCCGGCTCTCTCTTCTTGCGTGACATATCTTCATGCGGTTTGGATTTCGACTGCAAAGATACGACTTTTTTTGTTTTCCTGTACCTGCAGACCCATGCCCTTATCGTACTTGGTCCGACTTTGTAGTATTTGCCCAGCTCTTCATAGCTGTTCTCGCCATTCAAATACATCGAGACTATCTCGTCTCGCATTTCCGAAGGAATAACTCTTTTTGAATTTCTCATACTTTTTTACACATTTATTTTGTCCCTAAATGTGTCAACCTTTTTCAGTATAAGACAGGTGTCCGGGCTGACAATAACCCGCCGTGGGTAGCAATGCAGACGGTGCCTGACTCATTGCTTGCCGGTGGAGGCTATCGCCCAGATATGGGGGGCGAGATGGTTTGTGAAAATTTTTTTTCGGGTTTATTCGTAGACCGCAACGCAAGTGTCGTATCTTTGCATCGTGATTGAGTCGGGACGCACTTCGCGGAAACGCATGGGTTTCTTCGCTGTATCTCCAGTGTAACTCCACCGAATCTTCACCGTTCCTTCACTCGAACGCCATTTCCCGGGGCGACGTTTGATAGAAGAAAGGCACGGGGTTCGACCCAGTCACAGCGTTGCAGAAGCAACAAGAGTTCTTTGACATTTTGTGTTTTGGTTTGACTGGGCTGGTGGGCAATCGGAGGGGCGGACTGACGGGCAGTTTTATTTTGGGGTCGTCACAATAAAACAGGGTCGGGGTCGTTACAAAGTATCCGTAGCTGAAATGCGGAGAAAGTGATTTATGGCTAAGAACGCAGAGAACGATTCCCCCCTGATGAGGCAGCATGCAGAGATGAAACGCAAGTTTCCGGATGCAATGCTGTTGTTCCGTGTGGGTGATTTTTACGAGACTTTTGGCGAGGATGCCCGCAAGGCGTCGCAGATATTGGGGATAACCCTTACACGCAAAGCCAGCGGCGGTGGCGGCTATACCGATTTGGCGGGCATTCCATACCATGCGGTGGACCAATATCTGCCAAGGTTGGTGCGGGCAGGGCTGCGTGTGGCCATCTGCGAGCAGCTTGAAGACCCCAAGACGGTGAAGGGGTTGGTGAAACGCGGCATCACCGAGCTGGTCACTCCCGGAGTGTCGTACAACGACATGGTGCTGGACGTGAAAGAGAACAATTTCCTTTGCGGCCTGCATCTCGGGGACAAGATTCACGGCATATCGTTCCTCGATGTCTCTACTGGCGAGTTCTATGTGGCCCAGGGCGACATAGCCTATATCGACAAGCTGATGCAGAACTTCCACCCGTCGGAGGTGGTGCTGCAGCGAAAAAAACTGCATTGGTTTCTGGACCATTTCACTGAGAAATACTATACCAACACGTTCGACGACTGGGTTTTCACAGGCGACTTCGCCAACGAGCTGCTGATGAAACAATTCGGCACCACCTCGCTGAAAGGCTTCGGCGTTGAGGAGCTGACGGAAGGCGTGATTGCCGCTGGGGCGGCGCTCTATTACCTGCAGGACACCCAGCACGACCGGACGCAGCATATATGCCGAATCAATCGTATCGAAGAGGACCGGTATGTATGGCTGGACAAGTTCACTGTGCGCAATCTTGAGCTGGTCTATTCCCCTCACGAGAATGCCCGCACCCTGCTCGATGTGCTGGACCAGGCCGTCACCCCCATGGGTTCGCGCCTCCTGCGCAGATGGATTGTGATGCCGCTGAAGGAGCGTTCGGCCATTGAAGAACGCCTCCATGTGGTGGATGTCCTTGTGCGCAACAGGGATTTAGCCACACGGTTGCTGCCCCAGATACAGGCGGTGGGCGACTTGGAACGCCTTATCTCGAAGGTGTCGGTGGGGCGTATCAATCCTCGCGAGTTGCAGCAACTGAGACGTTCGCTCAGTGCCATCGCCCAAATACAGCAATTATGCCAACAGGTGGGCGACGAGTCTTTCCGAAGGATGTCGGAACAGCTCAACCCCTGCCAGAACATCGCTGAGCGTATCGGTCGGGAGATTCAAGAAGAGCCGCCTGTGAAACTGGACAAGGGGGGCGTCATCAACAGTGGAGTGAATGCCGAACTGGACGAGTTGCGTTCCATGGCCGGCACGGGGAAAGAGTATCTCATGTCCATTCAGCAACGTGAGAGCGAGCGCACTGGAATCCCGTCGCTGAAAGTCGGGTTCAACAATATCTTCGGTTATTATCTTGAGGTGACCAACACCCACAAGGACAAGGTCCCGCCCGAATGGACACGCAAGCAAACCCTTACCAATGCCGAACGTTACATCACCCCCGAACTGAAGGAATATGAAGAGAAGATACTTGGGGCCGAGGAACGCATTCTGGTGCTTGAGGCGCAACTCTACGAGCAACTGCTGCAGGCGTTGATGGCCTATCTCGAACCGATCCAATACGACGCCCAGATTATTGCAAGGCTGGATTGTCTGCAGTGTTTTGCCGAGGTGGCGCTGGCCAACAACTACTGCCGTCCGGAGGTCAACGACGACACAACCATCGAAATAAAAGAAGGGCGGCATCCCGTCATCGAGACCCAGCTGCCGCTTGGCGAACAGTATGTGAGCAACAACGTACTCCTCAACAACGACACGCAGCAGATCATCATCATCACAGGCCCCAACATGTCGGGTAAATCGGCCCTGTTGCGGCAGACCGCCCTGATAGTGCTCATGGCCCAGATGGGTTGCTACTGTCCCGCTCAGGAGGCAAAGATCGGCATTGTGGACAAAATCTTCACCCGGGTGGGGGCATCGGACAATATATCCTCCGGCGAGTCCACTTTCATGGTCGAGATGAACGAGACCGCCAGCATCCTCAACAACGTCTCGGATCGCAGCCTGGTGCTGCTGGACGAGATAGGCCGCGGCACCTCCACCTACGACGGCATCTCGATTGCGTGGGCCATCACCGAATACCTGCACAATTATCCCAAGGCACGGGCCAAGGTCATGTTCGCCACCCATTACCATGAGCTTATCGAGATGGCTGACCAGTACGAACGCATCCAGAACTACCATATCTCAGTCCGCGAGGTGGCCAACAAGGTTATCTTTATGCGTAAACTGGAACCGGGCGGCAGCGAACACAGCTTTGGTATCCATGTGGCCCGAATGGCAGGCATGCCGGCACAGGTGCTGAAACGAGCCAACAGCATGCTGGAGTTGCTGGAATCGAAAAACGAGAAGATCTCCGACCAGAACCCCAAGGGTGCCAAACAGAAGAAAAAGGTAGTAGAGGAAAAGCCCGGAGCAGGCTATCAGCTCAGCTTTATCCAACTGGACGACCCAACCCTGTTGGAAATCCGCGACAAACTGCTGGATATAGATATCGATTCCCTCACCCCCCTTGAGGCATTGTTGAAGTTGAACGAGATTAAAAAACTTGTTGTCAAGAAGTGACATCAGGGAATTGCTGCAGATATACATTATAATTATATGGTAAGGCAATCCCATCCAATTTTACGCTATCCTCTCATCATCGAGAGTCTGCTCTCAACCCTTCCGCCGCCCCTTTTCACTAGGACAATTTAGCACTCAAAACGTGTAAAAATAGATGCGCTGATTTATGCCAAAAATGACGAGTATCGGGGTAAAGATGGTACGTTTTGCAGCACAAAAAAGAAGGAGGACTTGAAAAAATAACTAGTGAAAATGAGGGTGTTGTAACTTTTCTTCAAAAAAAGTTTTGCTGAATGGAAAAAAGTTCGTACTTTTGCACCCGCTTTTGAAGGCAGAGAGGCACTTGAAATAGTGACAAACAGAACGCGGAAATAGCTCAGTTGGTAGAGCACGACCTTGCCAAGGTCGGGGTCGCGAGTTCGAGTCTCGTTTTCCGCTCAAAGAAGTGTAATAATTGGTTGTAAGCGGAAATAGCTCAGTTGGTAGAGCACGACCTTGCCAAGGTCGGGGTCGCGAGTTCGAGTCTCGTTTTCCGCTCCAAAGGTCACCAAACCTAACTAGTCATTCTGGTAACTCTTAGAGTAGTTAGAGCGCTCTGGTGGTGGAATGGTAGACACGAGGGACTTAAAATCCCTTGCCCGCAAGGGCGTGTGGGTTCAAGTCCCACCCGGAGTACAAAAGAAGAGTAATTTGAAATAGTAATAAGCCAAAAGCACCGAGTAGACATTACTCGTAGCTCGAAGCATATAAGTTGTCTTG
>JAFZSI010000047.1 GCA_017619445.1 Prevotella sp. | reverse complement strand
GTAGTTGTACATGCTGTCCAACTTAAGCGAGTCCGCCAGGAATAGCGGTGCCCCCCTGTTAATAAGTTCTGTTTCCTGTGCGCTGGCTCCAGTCATCATCGTGGCAGCCACCAGCAGTGTCGTCAAAATCCGTTTCATTTTCCTATTTTGGTTTAGTTTTGACAGCATACACACGAAACGGTGAATCGTTCATTTTATTTTTTATTATTCACAATGTCCATCATAAACACTCTGTCTCTATTGACATGGATACCCCTTTTCAGAAAAGACTGCACGGGAATGTCTTTTTTTGCCTTTTTTTTGTGTCACATACGTGATAAATGAAAATGCAATATTACAAAAGTCATACGAAAAAGCCCTCGACGATGCCCAAAAAGAGGATGCCGAGGGTGAAAGTCTGAACAAATGTTCAGAGTCTTATGTTTTTTTACACTTGATACACCCGGCTCAAGCCATCAGATTCCATCGGGGCTATCTGCTGACGGAGCAGGACAAGGTAGAAACGAGGGAGCGTTTCGACAGGTTGATGGTCGGCTATATATCGGTCTATCTTTCTGCGTGCTTTCTCTCGTAGATTTTCGTCATGACAGGGCTGAAGCCTGCTCTCGTCAATGAAGGCAACATGCCAGAAGGCCAAGTAGCCCACGATGTAGTGGTGGATGCCATCGGCCATGTCCTTGCACCAGGTAGGGATGATTTTCCATAAGGGCATTGCAGGGGTCTCGCAAACACCTACCACTGCCCATGAGAGATTGATGTATTGGATGTTGGTATGCATGGTTCAGAAACGGCTCTTTTCATCTTGACCGGCACCCGTTCCCTTGTATTTCGAGTTGGTGGCGTTGAAGTTGTAACGGATGACGAGTTCCAGCTTGCGAGAGTCCCGATGGTTTTCCTGATAGAGGGTGCGAAGGCCGTAGCGGATGTTGATGTGCTGCTGCGAGTCGAACAGGTTGCGGCCGCCGAGCTTCACCGACAGGCGGTTGTTGAAGAACGTCTTGGTCACGCTGATGTCGGCCACGTATCCGGCACGGGTGAGCGTCATGTTCTGCTGGTCGCCTTTGGTGACGATTTGCAGATTGGCAGAGGCTGTGAGGGTCGGTGACAGTTGGAAGTTGTTGTCCGACTGGATGAGGCCGATGGGATTCTTCGGACTGAGGTCACCCACGGGTGATGGAATCTTGATCCAATCTTTCATCACGCCGACAGTGAGTGACGGCTGGTACAAACCGAAGCGCGGCGAGAGGGTCAGCATGGCACGCAGACCGTCGGAGTGGCGCACGTTGGCGCTTGTGATGATGGTCGTTTCCTCGCTGCCCGGCACGGTTTCGGCCACGTTCACAATCTCGTCGGTAGTGTGTTTGTAGTCGACGGCCATACGCACCCACTTGTACATTGCCATCAGCCCCACCTCGTTGCGTATGGTCGGCTGCAGCATCGGGTTGCCGCTCTGCCAGGTAAAGCGGTTGGCATAGCTCACATTGCTGCCCAACATCCAGTAGTACGGGCGCTGAATCTTCACGGCATAGTTGGCCATCAACTGCACCTTGCCCACCTTTGCCATCAGCGCGGCGGTGGGGAAGAAATGGTGGTACGTGCGGCTTTGTTCGGGCTGGTAGACGCCTTCCGTATAGTATTTGGTGTTGACGTTCTCGTTGCGCACGCCGAGGCGCATCTGGCCGAAGGGCAGCGGACGGCTGTATTCGGCGAAGAAGATGTAGTTGCGCTCGCGCTGTTCGGTAAACGATGTGGGCACCACCTGCTCAGGGTTCACATAGTCATCGTTGCGGTTGGTCATGTCGTACTCGGTGCCAGCCTGTAGGTTGCCCTTCCACAGCGACCATGACAATACGAGTTTCGAGGCCCAAAGTTGGTTACGCACGGTGTTGGTGCTGGTCACAGTGCGGCTCACACGCTCTTGGCTCACCTCGTTATTGAACTGCGACGTGCGGTCTTTGTGGAACATGTAGTCGGTATTGAAGTCAATCGACGTCTTGCCCACCTTGCCGCTATAATAGGCGTTTAGTGTGTGCGGCATGTTCGAGGTGATTTCCTGTTCGAGATCGTTGTCAAGGTGGTCGTAGAAGACCCCGTCTGCGATGACGTCTGCGATGAAACTGCCAGTTGTTTTCTGTTTGAGCCAGCCCTTCGTCTCATAGCGGAAACCCATCGAGTGCTGGTCGTCAAACGTATAATTCACGCCTGTCGTGTAATAGATAGAACGGTTGTGTATGTCGAAATTAGATTGCTCGTCCATGTGCCAGAGTGTGTCGGCCGAGACATTGAGCGTGATGAGGTCGCGATGGCGTAATTGGTTGTCGTTGTACCACACGCTGCCGAACACGTCGAGACCCTTGTAGCGGTAGTTCAGGTTCAGCCCGAGGTCGAGGTCGGGATTGTAGCCCTGGCGGTAGTGGCTCTGCACATCGCCGCTCCAACCTTCGCCCTGCTGACGGCGGGTCTTGATGAGGATGACCGACTCCACCTGCGCGTCGTACTTCGCCCCGGGGTTGGTGATGAGTTCCACGCTCTTGATGCTCTCGCTCGTCATCTGGTCCAATTCGGCCTTGTTGCGCATCTGCCGCCCGTTGATGTAGATGATCGGCGTGCCCTTGCCGAACACCTCCAGACCGTCGGCCTTCTTCTGTATGCCGGGCAGTTGTTGCAACACGTCGTTGGCCGTGCCCGCCTTGCTCAGCAACGTGTTCTCCACCGTGGTCAGCACGCCCTCGGTGGTCATCTTGTGCGTCGGCATCTGGCCTTTCACCGTCACTTCGCCAAGCATCTGCGTGTCGGGCTGCATCTGGATGTCTCCCAGTTCCAGGGGATTTTCAATCCCCGTCCGAGCGTCAATATACCTTGTCACATATCCTATGCAGGACACTTTCAGCAGACCGTCTTGCTTGTCGGTGCTGATGCTGAAAGTCCCGTCGTCCTTGGTCACGACTCCTGCGATAAAGGCAGAGTCGGCTTTGCAGACGAGCACGACATTGGCAAACGGCATAGGCTGAGCCTGCTCATCAATCACCCTGCCATTGATACCTTGTGCATTCGAGGCTATCGCCACGAGGCACATCAATGAAAATAGAATCAGTCTTTTCATTACCCAACTTTTTTATCTGTTTATGAATTTGGCTGCAATATAAATGAAAAGACAACAGACAGCCACTACACAAAAGTGTAATTCTGCGTCAGTGGGACGAAAAATTACACTTTTGTGTAGTGAAAAAGGCAGTATAAGAGGTTTTGGAAGGTCAGAGCAGCCCGTAATTGGTGGCGTAGGCCAGGGCCTCGGTGATGCTCTGTGCATCGAGTTTCTGGAAAATCTGGCGACGATAGTGCTTCACGGTGTCCGTGCCACGGCAGAGACGGTCGGCGATGTCTTGAATGGTGTACCCCTGGGCGGCGAGGATGAGCACCTGCTTCTCCTCTGGGCGCAAGGCGATGTCTTCTGCCTGCTGCCAACGATGGGCTGTGAGTGAGTAGATGCGTTTGCCTAGGGTGCCAAGCTGTCGAAATTCAATATGGCCGGCTTCCTTATGGGATGAGAGCGACACGGTACAGAGGGCAAGCCACACTCTTCCATTGGTGGTCATGGCAAGGGGAGTGATCTTGTGGTTGATGAGCAACAGGCGGTTGCCGTGGGCAATGTGGAAGTCGTAGGACATCATACATTGGCGGCGGTTCTCCACTGGTTCGTCATAGAAGGCACGGAAACCGGAGCGATTCAGTTCTGTAAGCATTGGCACCTCCTCCTTGGGCACGTAACTCAGATAGAAGTCATAACCCATTTCGCGAACTTCCTCGGCGGTGTGTCCACAAAGGAAGAGCGGATTGTCCGACACATAAAGGAAGTTTTTCCTGTGGTAGTCGATGATGTAGATGCTCTGGTAGGTGGTCTGTGCGAAGGCTTGTGCCGCCTCTACGTAGGGCATCGCCCGCTGGTAGTCAGCCTCGGTGATATCCTCCACACTGTTCGCCTCAAAGAAGAAATCGTCTTTCTGTGCCATACTGCTCATTGGATTTATGGTGCAAAGGTAATCATTTTTTGGGGATAATTATGGTGTTATAACTTTAATTTTAATGAGAACGAAAAAGGTAAAGTAAAAAAAGATGAGCAAAAATAGGTAAAAACAAGCAAAAAGCCCTCGACGATGCCCAAAAAGAGGATGCCGAGGGTGAAAGTCTGAACAAATGTTCAGAGTATTATCTATTTTTATGAATGTGCTGTCAATCTTTGAATGTGACAGATTTTCTGATTCGCGACAATTGTTGTGGGGTTAATTTCAGGAATGAGGCGATGGCATGCAAGGGCAGGTGTTCCACGATGCCGGGACAACGGCTAAGCAACAGGTCGTAACG
>JAFZSI010000046.1 GCA_017619445.1 Prevotella sp. | reverse complement strand
TTCTCCTTTCTCCTTTCTCCTTTCAAATTTCAACCATCTACTTTCTTGTTGTCTATGGGGTTCGAGTAGATGGATATGTAAATTTCGCGCAATCGGTCGAGGTCGCAGGTGTCATAGCGTTCCAGCTTGTTCATGTGCTTGACAAAGGCATTATATTCCTGCTCGTTGTATAGGTTGCTGTAACGGGTGTTGCCGTAGAGCAGGTCGTGAGCAATGAAATTGTTTGGATACAGACGGTATGCGGTATTGATGCGGCTGTCAATGAGGCGGGCCACCGATTTGTGATACTCGTTGTTGGTTTGTCCCTCAAAGGCAGACAGCTCTGCCACAGAGATGGGTGCGCACAGCTCGAAGTGCACACGGCCCTTGAACTGCAGAATGCCCGTGAGGATGCTATTGAGGTCTTCGCCTGGCTTTTTGGTGTAGCGTGTATATTGTGACTCGTACAGCTCCAGCGCTTTCAGCACATCGCACGACTCCCATTCGTAAGAAACGCACACGGGCACGATGTGCAGGTCGGCCAGAGCCTTGATTTTGTTGCGCGGCTCGCTCATGCAGAACATCTTAATGATGCCCTGGTCGGTGGCGTCCCATCCGTTTTTAGTGCGTCCGTTGCGCTGTGCAATCCACACCGACTGTTTCTTCTCAGTAATGGTGTGGCGGATGTACTCCGACAAGTGCAGCGAGCTGTTGTAGAAGTCCTTCAGGTTGCCGCCGGGCCGCTCCACGCGGAACATCTTGTTGGCCTTGCCCACATCAATCACTACGGGATGGGTCATCAAGTTGGCACCAAAAGTGATTTCTGTGGTGTCGAAGCCATTGATGACAAAGAAATACTGCAACAGACTTGAGTCGAGCATAATGTCACGGTGGTTGCTCACAAACAGATACTGCCTGTCGGGGTTCAACCGCTCCAGTCCAGAGCAAGTGAACTCGCTGATGCTCCGTTTGATGATTTGTTCATTCACTCGCACCATGGTGTCGTGCTGAAAGTCGTGTGTGTTCTGAAATGAGCGCACACGTTGGCGCACCTGCTCAATGGGCTCGTCAGGATAAACAAACGATGCGAGCAACGGAAACACCTCGCTGTCGGCTATGCGTTGCATGGCTGCAGGAATCTCTTCCTGGTAGTACGGACGTATGTCGTCGAATTTCGGATTCTTTATCATAATTTTAATGCATAATTACTTTGAACTTTGAACTTTTATAAAGGAGCTATCGGGAGAATTTACAATTTTACAATTTACAATTTACTATTTATTTCTTCATTTGACAATTTCTCCTTTTTTCGCTTCGCTCAAGGAACTTCTCCTTTTCTCCTTTACTCCCTTAATTTACAATTCCTTTATCCATTGCAGAAAAGCATTCATCCATTCTCTGCTCTCTGCCGTGCCTTTCGTTGTGCTTGCACCAAAGCCATGTCCGCCAGTGGCATACTGCAAGTATTGGTGGGCAATGCCCTGGGCGTTGAGTGCCGAGTCCAACAGCACCGAGTTGTGGTAATCCACCACCGGGTCATCCTTGCAGTTGACTAAAAACACTGGCGGACAATCCTTCGGCACATGGCGCTCCAGCGACAGCGAATCCCTGAGCCGTTGGTTTCTCACACGGCTCTCGCCCATCAGAGCCCTCCGCGAACGTTTGTGCACATACTGTCCGTTCATGGTCACCACGGGATAAATGGCAGCCACAAACTGCGGGCGTTCGGCCGCGGGCAGCAGCTCAGCAGCCGACATGGCAAGGTGTCCACCCGCCGAGAATCCCATCACGCCAATCCTTGCCGTGTCTATTCCCAATTCCTCAGCATGGCCGCGCAGGTAGGCCAATGTCTGTCGCAAGTCATCCTGCGCGTCAGGATAGCGGTTGCCTCTCAGCACATACCTATATCTAAGCACAAATGCCGGTACGTATGCCGTGCGGTAACGCAGCACGAAGGCCGATATGCCATTGCTTTGAAGCCAACGGGCCACCTCGTGACCCTCCGTCTGCATGTCGTGCCAGAAATAGCTCCCCCCTGGACAAACCACCACAGCCATCCGTTTCCTGGGTGTTAGGAGTTGGGTGTTGGGTGTTGGTTGTTGGGAGTTGGGTGTTAGGTGTTGGGTGTTGGGTGTTAGGTGTTCTCTCTGTTCAAGGGGATTTGCAATCCCCGCTAAGTACGGTGTCAGCTCAACCACATGTCTGCACTCCGTTCCCTCCCAGATGTTTATCGGCAGGACGTGCCCTCCTCCCCTTTGGGGAGGTTGGGAGGGGTTCGGTCGGGAGGAGTTTAAGCCGAGCGTCATCGCAATCAGCAGCGTTATGGTTGTTCTTCTCATCATCGTGTTTACATCTGGGTGACTGGCACCTGGTTTTCCAACGCGCAGGTTTATGATTAAATTCTTTAGAGAATTTGTTCGTAAAGCATCGCTTTGTTGTCGTAAAGTATATGTCTATATTTCTAAAGCATTGTTTTATATTTCTAAAGCATGGGTTTGTTGTTGAATTTTCTAGAAAATTTGCATCTCATCCAACGGTCCCGTTAATTCTGTTTATTACATGGTTGACGCCAAGAATGGCTTCACAGGTGTTGATGGCCGTCAGGGGAACGCCGCAGAAGCCGTGCAGGTTGTTGTTCTGGCCGGTCAGCAGCAGGTTGCTGATTTTTGTAACAACGGGCACCTGCGAGAGTGCGATGTTGTTGACGTTCTTACTGAAACCGCAGATGGAGCCTTCCTTCACGTTGAAGAAATCGCGGATGGTGAGGGGCGAGGCGGTGTTGACGGCTTCAATGCACTGGGCGAAGCCGGGGTGCATCTCCTCAACCTTTGCTAGCACTTGCGCTGCCTTCTGTTGTTTCCACCGCTCGTAGTCTTCGCCGCGGCGGCCCACACGGGTGTTCGCCCACTGGCGCACTTCTTCGAAGAGCATGGGAGCGGTGATGATGGCTTTCGATGCCCACTCGTCGCGTTGTGTCTCGGGCGGTGTCATGAACAGGAATCCCAATGGCCACGGGGCGGCGGGGTTGTCGAAATCCCAAATCTCGTCGTAGCGCGTCATGTAGTACTCCGTGTGGTTGATGTAAGGGAAGGAACGCTCTTTCAGCTTGATGAACAGCGAGAAGGCCGAATGGGCGTTGGGAATGCTGTCGAGTCTGTTGCGGTATGCCTTTGGCAGCGCGCCGTCGGCCATCATGCGGAACAGGCTGCACGGGTGGATGGCGCAGATGTAATGGTCGCCCTTGAACAGACTGCCGTCTTTTGTCCTGACATACTCCACGCGGCGGTTGTTTATCTCAATCCATTCCACCTCATGACGGGTGAGAACGCTGCCGCCATGGTCGGTCACCACTTTTGCCAGCAAATCGGCCATGTGGGCGCTGCCTCCAACAAACCGCATAGGGCCGTTGATGTAGAGCACATTGATGATGGCATGCACGAAGGCGGGGGTCTGGTCGTATCGTCCACCATAAAGAGGGTTGAAATAGGCCAGGATGCAGGCCAGCCGCTTGTCGGTGATGTATTTGCTGATGAAGGCGTTGGCTGACAGCATGAAGTCGGTGGAGGCTGCGAACAAATGCACGCCGCCCGTTGAGGGCCGCAGGTTGAACAGGTCTATTTTCTCCACCAAGTCGTAGAGTGCCTTCACATAGCGTTGCAGGTTTTCGCGCTGGGAGGGGAATTCGGCGCATAGCGACTCCACGAATCCGCTCTTGCCCCTTGCAATGCGGTAACGCTTTTTGTCCTCGGCAAAGAAGAGGCAATCGGTGCAGTCGTTGTCAACGTCGCGCAGCTTTATCTCTCCGGCAATGCCCAGATACTCGCAGATGCGGCGGATGTTTTCACCGGGTTGCATGCCCCCGATGACGTGCATGCCCGTGTCGAACGTCACGCCGAAGCGACTGAAGTTCTGCAGGCCGCCCCCGATGGTGCTGTTCTTCTCGAGAACAGTCACCTGAAAGCCTTCTTTGGCCAGGATGGCTGCCGTAAACAGCCCTCCAAGTCCTGCGCCTATGATGATTACCTGTTTCATTTAGAATTTTTATTTGGGGGAGTTATCAGGAGAATTTACAATTTGACAATTTACAATTTACAATTTATTTCTTCATTTGACAATTTGACAATTTCTCCTTTACTCCTTTTCTCCTTTACTCCCTTAATTTTTTCGCAGAGCTCAAGGAACTCCAATTTCAATTTGTTCGTATATCTTTTTGGCTGTGAGCAGCTCGCTGCATGTGACAATGGTGCCAACGAGTACGCCCAACATGCCGTGCGAGTTGATGTTCTGGCCGGTCAGTAACAGGTTGGGCACTTTGGTGCGGTGAGGAATGCGCCCGGCGGCTCCTAAGTTCACGTCCTTGGCAATGCCGTACATCGAGCCTTGCGCCGTGCCGGTATAGTCAAGATAGGTGAGGGGAGTGGAGGTGTAATAGTGCTCAATGCTGTTTCCGATGCCCGGGAAATGATGCTCAAGAGAATCGAGCAGCTGCTGTGCCTTTTGCTCCTTGAATGCCTCATATTCGGCTCCCCGGTGCCCGATGCTGGTGCCCTGCCATCGCTCCACGTCTTTCATGTGCATATACGACAGCACAACGCCGGTCTTCGCCCATTGGGCCTCTCTCTCGGCACAGAAGTGCATGTAAAGAAATCCTTTGGGCCACGAATGCTCGTCGTAGTCCTCGCAACCCCAGGGCGAGTCGCCGTTGTAGGCATAATAGTTGTGGTTCATATAGGGCACCTGGTTTTCCTTGAAGTGCAGATAGACCGAGAATCCTCCGATGCTCTGCGGCATCTGATTGACGCGCTTTCTGAATGCTGGCCTGATGAGTGGTGTGTCGAGCAATTCGAGCGTTCGCACGGGGTGAGCGTCGGAAATAATGATTTCGGCAGGCAAGAAAAGGCTGCCGTTTACCTCCACTCCTTCGGCGTGGGTGTCATTGCAGACGATGCGGGTCACTTTATGGCGTGTCTTCACACTGCCGCCATGCCTTTCGATAGTGCGTTGGAGCGCCTTGGCAATGTGGTCGCTGCCCCCAACGATTCGGAATGCGCTCTGGTTGTAGAAGTCCATGATGAAGGCATGTGTAGAGAAAGGTGTTTTGTTCAGTTCTGCAGCGTAGAGTGGCAGGTTGCCCACCAGCACCTTCCGCAACAGCGGGTCGGTGATGATGCTGTCTATGACCTCGTTGATGGGTCTTATCTGGTATTCGGTGTTCACCATGTCGTCGGTCTCGGCATATTTCAGCGAGTGAAGCGACGAGGCGTTAGCCACCTGCTCCACCACATCGAAATATTTGGCCAGATTGTCACGCTGATGGGGAAAAGCATCGCCCATCTGCTGCAAAAAAGCCTCACGCCCGTTGGCAAAGCGGAACTGTTGGCCTTGCAAGGCAACAACGTCGTATCCGTTGGGGTCGAGTTGCATCAGTTCCACCTCGTCCTTTATCTCAAGGTAGTTCATCAGCCGGTAGATGGTCTGCCCTTTGGCCGCACTGCCAATGAAGTGCATACCCGTCTCGAATTTTGCCCCTTTGCGCCAGAAGCATTGCAGGCAACCGCCAGCTTGCGCCGACTGTTCCAGCACGGTCACGTCATAACCGTTCTTGCTCAGGATGGCGCCGCAGGTCAGCCCGCCCAGTCCGCTGCCTATGATGATAACCTTTTTCATTTAGTATTTCTATTTGGGGGAGTTATCAGGAGAATTTTTTCGCAGAGCTCAAGGAACTCCAATTTGACAATTTTTTCGCGGAGCTCAAGGAACTCCAATTTACAATTTATTTTGGCATTTAACCAATTTGACAATTTCTCCTTTTCTCCTTTACTCCTTTACTCCTTTCTCATTTGTCCGATAACCTCATATTTCTTTACATACCGTTTGCGCATAAGCGAGGCCTGTTCCTTGGTGCCGCCCATCTGTTGTAGTTCGCTTTGGGTGATGGGAGCCCCCACCTCAATGTATATAGGTCCTCGGTTGAGGTGATATTTACCCTTAGGCAGCACCTTGCCTGGCCCGTAAAGACACATGGGTAGCACATCGAGCTTCAGCTGCTGGGCAATGTAGAATGCGCCCTGATGAAACCGTCCTATCTTGCAGTCCGGCGAGCGTGTTCCTTCAGGAAACACGGCGATGCTGTAGCCCCTGTCGGCTAAGGAACGCAGTCGGGGCATCATTTCTTCCAGTCCGTTGGCCACGGGGTAGTATTCGGCATTGCGGATAATCAGTCCGTAGAACGGGTTTCGCCATACCCAGTCGTTGGTAAGAAAGATGATGTTTGGCGTGAAAATAAGCATACACATCAAGTCGAGGTGCGACTGATGGTTACAAATCACCACGTGCGGATTGTTGAAACAATCGGCCTGCTCCACCTTGTAGCTGAAACGTGTGCCGGGAATGCCGTGGCCGAACATCACGAAGCGGGCAAAACGGTAAATCACATTGTGAAGGTTCTTCCTCATGCGTTCTGTCAGTCTGGTCTTTGTCTGTTCGTCCTTAGCCCTGGCGATGCGCCATTTCTGAATCTTCAGATACACCCAGACCGGTGGTGTGATGACCACCATCATGAAGAAAATGAAAGCCAAGAGCGTGTAGATTGTCCGCACCCATTTCTCCAACCAGCGCAGCAACCTGAGCGGCAGTCCATAGACAATGGCGAGCACGCAGAGCACCGTGTTGAGCACACTGATGCGCGCAAAATCCTTGCCCGGGCGGAAATGACTCACTCGCTCCTCGCGCGGCGGGTAATACACATCGATAGGCACCGACACAAGTTCCACTCCATGCCACGAGGCGAACACCAAAAGCTCGAGTTCGGCTTCGTAACGAGATGTGAGCAGGCGCAGGCCATAGAGTTTCTTCAGCGGATAGAGCCGGTAGCCGCTCTGTGTGTCGGGCAACCGACGGCCCGTCTGTACCCAGAACCAGAAATTTGAGAAACGGTTGGCAAAACTGCTACCGCCCGAACGGTCAACACCCTCTAAGCGGCGGCTACCCACAAGGAGGGCATCGGGATGCTCCTGATGGGCGCTGAACAGGTCAGCTATGCTTGCCGGATAGTGCTGTCCGTCGCCATCCATTGTTATGGCGTAGGCAAATCCCATGGCACACGCTTTCAGGAAACCCTGTTTCAGCGCGTAGCCCTTGCCCCGATTTTTCGCATACTCCACCAACGTGATGCCTTCCATAGCCTGCAGCACATCAGTGGTGGTATCGGTGCTGCCATCGTTCACCACAATCACATCGGCGCAGTACGCCAACGTCTCATTGACCACACGTCCGATGGTTCCGCCATTGTTGTATGTCGGAATCACGATGCAGATGCCTCTCTCTTTGAGTTTCTGCCGGATGTCAGGTGTTGGGGTGGTCATATTTTTTTATTGGGAGTTATCGGGAGTTATTGGGAGTTATTGGGAGTTATCGGGAGTTATTGGGAGTTATTGGGAGTTATCGGGAGTTATCGGACAAATGAGAAATTGTAAATTGTAAATTGTCAAATTGTAAATTCCTTTACTCCTTTTTCTCCTTTCTTTTTTGCAAGCGTAAACGATAGTTTGGTCATTGGGACTCCGTTGGCTTCTACAAGTGCTAGAGCCTTGATGGTATTACCATCCGCAGCGGGGATGATTTTCTGGAATGTATAGGTGATGATAGGGGTATCGATGGGCGAGATGGGGGAGAGATACTTGACGTTCTTCACGGTCTGGAGTTCGTAGCAACATTGCTGTAAATGGGAACAACCACAGAAGCTGTGTTCAAGCAGTTCCTTGGCAATCTGGATAATGCAGACACCAGGGGTGATGGGCTCGCCGGGGAAGTGAGCCTGATAGATGGGGTGCGAGGGATTGAGCCTTATCTCGTAGGACAAAGGTCCTGCAGGTTCTTCGGCTGCAACCGATTGCCTCCGGCGAACCTGCTCCCGCTCGGCCAATTGCAAGCGAGCTTGCTCGGCTCTCGCTTGCTCGCAGGATTCGCAATGCGCTATGGAGTATAAACTGTCTTTCAGTTTCATTGTTCTTTACTGTTTTCTAACTCGAATGTGATGTTGTGCTTTTGGTCGTAATACTTATAGTTGCCCTGTTGCAGCTGGTGGATGAGCTCGCGCAGGTCGCGGCGCAACACTCGTTTGATGTACCATCGGTTGAACAAGGCCATCACAGCATGGAGTTTCACCTTGTCGCGGCGCGTGTCATAGCTGAAATCCACAGCCGAGATGCCGAACTCGTTGAAGATGGAACCTTTCAGCTGTTCGCCGTCGCGCAGAAGGATGCAGATGCCGCTCACATAGCCGCGAGGCATCTCTATGTAGGCAGAATACTGTTTCTTCTCGCCGTCTGTCGTGGGTAGTGCCTGCTGTGCAAACAGGTTGTTGGCCCACAGCAGACATAAAAGCAGCAAGAGACGTCTGTCAGCGCGTGATGGCAAATGTGTTCGGGTTGATAGGTACATTGGTCCTACAATTGATTAGTTCTATGACAGTCAGGTCGCCTTTTTTCTCGGTTAGCTCTACCTTCTGCACCATTTGTTTCTGGCGGTCGAAGTAGAGCGTGATTTTCTGGAACATGGCCTTGAGGTCTTTGCGCAATGGCGTCAGGGTAGCAATCCACTGGTCTTTCGAGGCAGTAATGGCGGTCTTGAAGTCTTTCGAGTCGTTGAGGCTGTTGCCCACCACACTGTTCATCATGATGCGTGCTATCTCGCGGAACACTTTGTTCTGGTTCACGTCAATCACATCGTTGCGACGGTTGTTCTTCATCATCACCTTGGTGCCGTTGATGATAAACGTATAGGTGTAGGGCGCGGTGTATTCCCACCGCAGTTTGTCGCTTTGCTGATAATACATGCGGCCTTTCGACACCATTTTGTCGTTAAGCATCTTCATGTGCTTGGTTTGTACGAAGTCGCATTGCATTGACTTCATCTTAGATGCTGTCTGGCTAATCATTGCCTTCACTTGCGCCTCGTTCACCTGTTGGGCCATGAGCGGCAAAGCCAAAAGGCAGCATAATATGACAGATAAAACCTTTTTCATTTCTTAAATACTCAATTATCAATTATCAATTTCTCATTCCCACCAAACAGCAACCAACCATGATGAGAAATACGCCAATCCACTGGGTAAGTGACACATTCTCGTGGAAAAACACGATGGCAGCCAACATGCCAAACACATAGCTGAGGCTTACCATAGGATAAGCAACACTGAGCGGAAATGCTTTCACCATATACATCCAAAGCAGCGAGGCCAAAGCAAAGCAGATGCCGCAGGCAGCAAACTGCCAGTTGATGAGCAGATTGCCCCAAAACTCCTTTGTCCAGCCAAACGGCGTCATGCGGGCGAGGGCAAATTTCAGAAAAACCTGGCCTCCGGCAAGAAACAGGCTCTGAATAATGGCGTAGGGAATGATTTTAAACATTTGGGTGTTAGGTGTTGGGTGATGGGTGTTGGTTATTGGCTGTAGTCAGTACAATGGCTATTGAGTGGATAGAGGACTGGCATTTTTCGCCGTCGCTCCAAAACACATCAGCACTCGCTCGCTTCATCAAGTCGCGGTAGAGTGGGGTGGTCTCGTCGTGACAACCCACCAGCACGTTTTTGCATTTGCCCGTTTCTATCAACCTGCGAGCATCGCGCAGTGCCCATTCCAATGACTGGCGGCCTTGTGTGTAGGTTACGTTATAGCCGTGGCAATGTGTGCGTATGGCAATGTTGCTGCTAAGCGTGTTGTGAGTGCTCTGCATGAAGTAGGTGGGTTTCAGCATCACTTCACCCTCTGTCTCTAACTGTTCCAATAGCCTTTCGCTGTTTTCAAGACAACCCATCGAGGTGGCCGTGACGATGGCATCGGGCGTTTCTATGCCAGCCTCGCGCAGGGCCTTCAACGACGCCAGCAACGAGCTCTTGAGCAGCTTGCCCATGCGGCGGGCTTCCATTGGACTTATGAAGTCGCGAATCTCGCTCAACTGTTCTTCGCTGGTAATCTCTACGCGGCTGAGCACTTTGGTTTCTGGTGGTATCCTCGTACCCTCTTGTTCCCGAAAAAACTCATTATACTTGCTGAAAATGAGTGCAGAGTCATTGCCCCCAAATCCGAATGCGTTGCAGAGAACGGTGTTGGGTGTTGGGTGTTGGGTGTTGGATGATGGGTGTTGGGTGATAGGTATGATGCCATCAGGCATGGGATGCTGCCACCCTAAGTTTTCGGGAATAAACTGGTGAGCGAGTGCCAGAAGGCAAATCACCGCTTCGATGCTTCCCGAAGCACTGGTGGTGTGGCCGGTGAATGCCTTTGTACTTGAAACGGGTGGCATCTGATGGCCGAACATGCGGCGTAGTGCTACGCTTTCGCTCTGGTCGTTGTTGGGTGTGCCGGTGCCGTGTGCATTCACATAGTCGATGCCTGTGGCATCTAAACCTGCCATATTCAACGCCTCGGTCATTGCAATGAATGCTCCCTCTCCGTTTTCCGATGAGGCCGTCTGATGGAATGCGTCGCATGCATTTCCATAACCAGCGAGCCAAGCATGAATGGAAGCCTTTCGCTGTTGTGCATGTTCCTCGGATTCGAGCACTATGAATGCGGCTCCTTCACCAAGGTTAAGACCTGCGCGGGTGTCATCGAAGGGACGGCATCGCTCTTTGTCAAGAATCATCAGCGAGTTGAATCCATTCAGATGGAAACGGGTAAGGGCCTCGCTACCTCCTGCCACAACAATGTCAGCCTCGCCCGACTTAATCATCTCTGCACCCAGGATGATGGCATTTGCAGCCGACGAGCAGGCGGTTGAAATAGTGGTGTATTCGCTGAAAAAGCCGAAGAAGTCGGCCATCAGTCGGGTGCTGCTGCCGCAGTCGTGACTTTTCAGGCAGTCTAAATGCTCGTCTGACTCTTTGAGGCTGGCATAATGTTGTTCGGTGATGTCCATGCCGCCGACGGTGGTGCCAGAAATGAGAACCACTTTTTGTTTTAAAGAGGAGAGAGGAGAGAAGGAGGGAAGCATCGGTCAAAGCTTGACGGATGGCCAAAATCCCCATCAGTACAGTGCGGCTCACTTCCTCGGATTGGGAAAGGTTGAGCATGGCTTTCATCTCATCGTTCGACAGCTTCACTTCTCCCACAGGCAGTTCCTTGTGGACAGACTGAAGATGGCGGATAGGGCCAATGCCGCTCTTGCCGTTCAGCAGTGACTGCAAGACGGTCTCTTTGTCGTTTCCGATGGCCGAGATGATGCCTTCGCCTGTTATGACTACCCTTTTCATTTTAATAATTCATAAAGCATAATTCTCAACTCTCAATTCTCAACTCTCAATTTATTTCTTTCTGTTTTTGCTGACGAAATCAGCAATGGTGGCAATGTTTTTGAAAATGGCTTTTCCTTCTGCCGGATTGGCCAGTTTGATGCCGTAGTTTTTCTCCAAGAGCACTATCAGTTCGAGTGCGTCGATGGAATCGAGGCCTAAGCCTTCGCCGAATAGGGGGGCCTCGTTGTCAATGTCGTCGGGCGACATTTCCTCAAGATTCAGTGCCCCGATGATTTGTTCTTTCAGTTGTGTTATTAATTCTTCCATAAGTGTTTTATGTTGAGTGTGTTGTGTTAATGATATATAGGTCTGCTGAAAAATGCTGATCATCTTCGTAGTCGAGCCAACCTGTTAGAATGCTTTGTGTGTTGGTGTCTAGGAGTGTTGCCTGAAGAATCTGGTTCATCAGTTTTTCGTCTTTCTCTCTTAAGATATAGAACGCTGTCTCTCCGTGATAATGGCTTCTGATAGCAATCTCTCCCGTCACGATGTTGGGCAGTGTATAGACGAACAGAGATGGACTGGGAAAGAAATTCTCTGCATCGCTGATGGTCTCGAAATAGCTTCTGTCCGCACAAAGTGTTGACGAGTGGTTAAACAGGATGACGGCTCTGCTTCCCATCCCTGTCTCGCTTGAGGGTGGAAGCTGCCCCTTTAGCGCAGCTTTCTCTGCCGCAAGAAGAAGCTCGGAGGCAACAAAGCCTAAGCGGCTAAGCATATCCATTTTGTAGAACTTCGGATAATCGTCAATATATCGTTTATAAGCCTCGGTCAGCATGGCTTTTCCTTTACCTGAACAGCTATACTCCAGTCCGTTCACCAATATCTGTTCGGGGGTGATAACCACGCTGTAGTTTGGGTGTTGGAACCCACCCCAACCCTCCCAAAGGGAGGGAGTAAGGGTGATGGGTGTTTGGGCTTTTGTGGCCCAAATGGCTGCGTTGCAGCCGCCGAAACCTGAAATCATTTTCAGGAAAGACTTTTTCTGGGTGGACTGATTCGTCGCACTTACAGAGATTTTGCCTGAAACGCCCAGTTCCTCAAAACCACGGGTACCAAGAATCAGGTTGTCGTCAAGAGCGCGCATCGAGAGCACCGTTTCGAGAATGCCGGCTGCTCCGAGTGTATGGCCGAAATAGCCTTTCAAGGCATTGACAGGTACATCTTTAAGGCCAGCGCGTTCAATGGCTACCGATTCCATTTGGTCGTTGAACATGGTGGCGGTGCCGTGAGCGTTGATGAATGCCAAATCTTCTGTGTTTCTGCCTTCTATGACAGAAAACAACGACAGGTAAGCTCCGTCACCTTTCTTCGATGGAGAACTGATGTGGTAGGCATCGTTGCGTACAGCCCCAGCTTCTATGTGCCAGGCGTTGGAACCCACCCCAAACCCCTCCCGACCTCCCCAAAGGGGAGGGGTAGTATAGGGTGTTGGGTGTTGGGTGTTGGGTGGTTTGCTGCCTAACACAATGGTTGCGGCGGCTTCGCCAAGATTCAGTCCGAGACGTTCCATGTCAAATGGGCGGCATTCGTTAGGCGAAAGAGCTTTCAATGACTGGAATCCTGAGAGAATGAATGTGTTGAGTACATCGGCTCCACACACTATGGCATAGTCGTATGCCTTGGCCTCCAACAGTCGCATTCCCAAAATGATGGCAGATGCCCCAGAGATACATGCGTTGCACACCACAATGGGCTGTGTGCTGATGCCAAGAGCCTGGCAGATGCGCGAGGCACTCTCTGCCAAGCCGTCGTCAGTGGTCTGCCCAAACCCCTCCCGACCTCCCCAAAGGGGAGGGGTGTTGTTTCCTTTGGTTGAACTAAGAATGAATACAACACGGTGGTCAGAGGTGTCGAAAACGACATTGGCCAGTGCATCCTTTGCTGAGCGGACGGCAAGGCTTTCAAACCGTGTGAGACCATCGATGCTCATCTCGCGATTTTGTTCATCGCTGAACAACGAGGCAGTGAATGGCTCGGGCAGGAAAGGGTGGTTACAATAACGGCTGAGAGCGGAACGCCCAGCTTTCACGGCCTGGTAGTTCTGCTCGGTAGTCGTTCCTAATGGCGACAATATGTTGTCAGCAAGTTTGTAAACCATAATCTATCCTAACTCTTAACTCCCCATCGTTTTTTCCATTCCAGATAGAACTCCGGATTCTCCCAAACCAGTTGATAGTCGGTAGTCATAAACACTTGGACAGAATGTCCTGTGGCAATGATGCTCTCATCCTCAGGGTCGTGTATCTCGTAGTCAAACTCAATCTTTGCGGCCTCGGTGGGACGGTAGATGATGTCTATTCTGGGACGCATGCCATAGCGAATCGGTTTTTTGTAATAGAACGTCAGTTCCACCAGCGGAGCAAAATAGCCGTGGTCGAAGAAACTCATGTACTCCAAGCCGTATTTTGCACCAAAACATTCGCGGGCATCCTCAAAATAGAGCGGGTAGGAACCATGCCACACCACATTCATCGAATCTACCTCGCTGAATCTGATTTCCAATTGTTTTGATGCTTTCAGTTCCATTACTCCTTAATCGCTATTTTCATTTCGGTCGTAACCAGCGTTTGGCCGTTGCACACGATACTGGCATTGGCCAGAATCATGCCGAAGACCTCTTCCACCACATCCACCGTGGTTGTGATAGTGTCTCCAACGCTTGGCAAATCGTTGATTTCCATGTTGCGGATAGCTCCGATGAACCCTATCTGAATGCCTCTCTTCAGGATGTATTTGTTGACGTAGCCAATGCGGGCGGCACAGGTCTGAGCAATGTTTTCAATGAGTCCTGATGCTGACATACGACCATTTTCCACAAACATATTGCTGGCATCTATGATAGTCTCCGTAACGGTTTTTATCCTGTCGAAATGCACCAGCAGGCCAACCATCACAAACGGCTCCTGTTGAGGAAGCAACTCGTGAATGTCAATC
Source organism: Prevotella sp. (assembly GCA_017619445.1). Lineage (GTDB taxonomy): Bacteria > Bacteroidota > Bacteroidia > Bacteroidales > Bacteroidaceae > Prevotella. The sequence goes on along the minus strand of JAFZSI010000046.1, from coordinate 4,691 downwards.
GTTCGCAGAAACTGTTCAGAAACTTGATAGTCGTCGTTCATCCTTTTACTCTTTTTTCTTCAACTCCTTCCCTCGTTCCAAAACTCAAAGTAGTTATACCATTGAGTGGGGTAGAGTCTTACTATTCTTTCAAGCTCGGCTACATAGCATCGAGCAAGCTGTTGTATTTGCTCTTTCCTGGAAGCTTCTTGGTCATAGCTCAGGGGTGTAACATAGATTTTGTAGCGTTTGGCTGCGGTCTTCATCACGTTCACTGCCAGTACTTTCTGACTTTTCATTGTGGCAACGCTAAAAGGGCCTAATGGAAACTTGGCAGTCTTGCCAAGGAATGTTTCTTCCACCACTTTCTGTGAGCCCCAGATGCGGTCGGCAGGCATGCTGACGGTTTCTCCGTCGGTCAGTGCGCGGTTGATGTCGAACAGGTGACTCATGTCGTCCTTGACGGCAATCATACGGATGTTCTTGTCGGCAAACATCTTGTTGCGGTTCTCCATGACCGACGCTTTCTCACCGAAAAACATCAGCGCATTGAATGGTTTGCTTTCTGCTGTCAGGGTGTAGCCGGCTATTTCGTAGTTGCCTACATGCGAGCTGAGTTGCACAAACCCTTCCTTCTGTTTGGCAAGCTCGAGGAAGTGCTCGTAGCCTTCGATGTCAATCTTGAATTGCTTTCCGGCATACATGGCAAACTTATCGACAACAGCTTGTCCGAACAGACAATGGTTGACGTATGTCTTCCATGCCGCTTTCAGAGGTGAGTAGGAGAAACGCTCGCGGAAGTATCTGTATATGATACGACGCCCCTCGCTTTGAATACATAAACAGACAGGTATGACAAATACAGCCGAGAAGGCATATACCAATCTCACATCTGTCAGTTTGAGTAAGCGGATGAGCCACAAGTGCAGTCGTCCGCTGCCCCAAGTTGTGCCAGCCCACTGTTTTTCGGCCATCGGGTTGTTTACGTTACTGTTATCAGTTGACTATGTATTCCTCTGTCGCGACGTCGGCCATCTCCGAGCAAGCTCGAATGGCTCTCGCTGCTCCATCAGTTGTTCACCTTGCTCTCAATGTAGTCGCAGAACTGGCTCAGAGTTTTCACGTCGGCCATCTCTTCGGGTTTGATTTTAAAGCCGAAGTTGCGCTCTACAATCACCACGATATCCACAAAGTCGAGGCTGTCGATGCCCATGTCGTCTTTCAGTTTAGCATCGTCGAAGATTTTCTCCTCGTCGATTTCCAGTTCGTCAATAAGAAATGCTTTTACCTTTTCTTCAATTTCTGTTCTTGTCATCTTATTTATTTACTATTTACGGATTTACAATTTACGAATTTTGTCGCAGAGCTCAAGGAACTTCTCCTTCTCTCCTTTCCTCCTTTACTTCTTTTTCACCACAATAATGCTGTGCCCCTGTCCCAAATGGTCGTATATCTGTTCTATCTCCAAACCTGCCTCATGAATGCATTGCTCCATGTCTTCCGTGTTATACATCTTCGAGTTGCCGTTGGCCATGGCCGTGAAATAGAGGCTGGTCATGGTCAGGCAGAAGGCGGCAGGCTCAAACCGCTGGCGGTCCCACAGCGTTTCCATGATAAACAGGCGTGTGTCATTGGTCATCGCCTCCTTTGCCCCGCACAGTATGCCCACAATCTCGTCCATGCTGAAGCAGTCGAGGAACTGGCTCATCCAGATGGCGTCCAGTCCTCCTTCGCGCCGTGGGACGAGTGCCGTGGGGTCAAGCAGGTTGATGCCATACCCCGAAATCCGCTCGCTGCCCGGTTTGCCCGCCACGTTGCTGAGCATCATGTCAATCTGTTGCGGCAGGTCGAGTACCGTCACCTCCACGTCGTTGTTGAATGCCACGCATTGCAGGGCCCATTTGCCAGTATTGCCACCCACATCGTAGAGCGAGCGCACTTGGTGTTTGTGGAATACAATCTCTAATGCCTCGGGAAACGAACTGTCGCTGTAGAAATGGTCGAATGCGAACCAGCTCCTTTGCACCTGCTCGGGCAGCGACGACAGCCCCTCATATACCGTTGGCCATGGTCCGAAATGTTTCAGTCCCTCCGGTTTCCCGTTCAGCAGCGATTCCTCAAGACGAAACCATCCTTCGTAGTTCACGTCGTGATTGAAGTCGATATTGACGCGTGTGGCAGGGTCGTTCAGCAGAAACCATCCCGTCTTGCTCAGCGAGAAACGGTTTGTCTCGGGGTCAACGAGAATGGTTCCTATGCACAGCGAAGCCTCGGTTAGACACTTCACCGCATAGTCCGACAGTCCCGTCTGCTGGCAGATTTCCTCGCGGGTGAGGCCGTTGTTGGCATCTCTCAGCAAATCGAGAATACCAAACTTCACCATCAACCGCGAAGCCTGGAACACCACAGGTCCCCAGGCAATGAACTCTGCCAACCGCTGTGCCTCGCGGGCTGTCAGTTGCTCTTTAGTATAAGCCTTTTCCAAGGCAGGACTTAATTTCATCTCCGAATTACTTTATCTCCTTTACTCCTTTACTCCTTCTCTCCTTCATTCCCTTTCCCTTCCATCTACAATTTTGCCAGTTCCTTTCCCAACTCTGCGAAGCACTTGTAGAAACTGTCTTCGAGCGAGAAATCGCGTCCGCCTTTCAGACGTGTAACGATCATTTCGCAGACAATCTCGGCAGTGTCCAGATTTGTTACGGTGATGGTGCCAAAGAAGGTGTGTTTATGGCCTGGCACAAGGCTCATGACGCTGAAGAAATAGTCAATCTTATCTACCTCGATGTCTATTGCATATCGGGCATCTTCCGAGTTGTCTATTTTCAGTCGTTTGCTGTTGTGGTTGAATGCCTCGGCAAAAGCTCCAATAGCTTTCGAGGTGTAACGCTCGAACTCTTCTTCTGTAAGGCTTTCCATTAGCAATTCTTTTTCTTTGTAAATGGTCTTGCTGAAATCTATTTCTACATTGGCTGAGGCATAGTCTTTCAGGAAGCCTTTTGAACCGAGCGTTATCTCAATGGGATTGTCGGCATATACGGCAACCATCATCAGCATTGCAAACAGGGCTAATACAAATCTTTTCATATCTTTCTTCTGTGTTTAATTGTCCTATACTCCTATACTCCTATACTCCTTTTCTCCTTTACTCCTTTACTCCTTTATTCCTTTCCTAATCACCAACGCCGAGTTCGTTCCACCAAATCCGAACGAGTTGCTCAGCACGGTGTTCACCTCAGTCTCCACGGTAACGGGCGTCAGGTTCAGTTTCTCCGAATACTCGTCGCGGTTCTCCAGGTTGATGTTCGGAGCGATGAAGTTATTCTGCATCATAATCACCGAATATACAATCTCGCTGGCTCCCGCCATCCAGCACTCGTGACCCGTCATCGATTTGGTGGAGCTGATGAGGGCGCGCTGCCCGTGGAACAGACGGTCGTAGGCGATTGCCTCAAACATGTCGCCCTGGCGGGTGGAGGTGGCGTGGGCGTTGATGTAGTCGATATCGTCGAGACTGATGTCCGCATCCTTGATGGCTCTCGACATGGCCTTCACACAACCCTCGTCGCTCGGCTCGGAGATGCCGCCGCCGTTGCTCGAGAATCCATATCCTGCCACTTCGGCAAGAATCGTGGCGCCGCGGGCCACGGCATGGTCGTAGTCTTCCAGCACCAACGCTGCCGCACCGCCGCTTGGAATCAGTCCGTCGCGGTCGCGGTCGAACGGACGGCTGGCCTTGGTCGGCTCGTCCATACGGACGGAAAAGGCGTTCAGCGCATCAAACGAGGCCATGGCGTAGTAGTTCACCTCCTGTGCGCCGCCGCACAGCACCATGTCCTGCAGGCCCTGACGGATGAGCATGCTGCCGATGCCGATGGCATGGCTGCCGCTGGCACAGGCCGCACTCAGTGTGAAGTTCACCCCACGCAGGTGGAAAATGGTGCTCAGGTTCATGTTCACCGTCGAGTTCATCGACTGGAAGATGATGCCGTAGCCCAGCATGGCGGTGTCGTGCTTCTCGTCCATGATTTTCGAGGCCTCGATGACGGGTTTCGCCGATGAATCGTTGCCGAAGATGCAACCCACCTCATGCTCGCGCAGATACCCGTCATTGATGCCAGCCTGCTCAAATGCCTGGCGCGAGGCCATGTAGGCATATTGCGCCTCCTCAGACATGCCGGCGCGCGTGTGGCGGTCGAGCATCTGTTTTGTGATGACGGGCGTCTCGACAATACCTGTCAATGCCGAGCGATATCCATACTGCAACCGCTCGGGCTGCAGGCCTATGCCCGACTTGCCGTTGAACAACGATGTTCTAACTGTTTCTATATCGTTTCCTAAGCACGACCAGATGCCGATGCCGGTAATTACTACTCTTTTCATATTTTTTTATTGGGAGTTATCGGGAGTTATCGGGAGTTATCGGGAGTTATTGGGAGTTATCGGGAGTTATTCTCAGGAGTTATCGGGAGTTAACTGAAGTTATCGCGGTCTGCGACCGCTCAGGGAGTTAACTGACAATAGTTCAGCATATGTCCGCTAACTTCCGTTAACTTCCAATGAATTCGCAGACGTGTTGTTGAGCGATAGCGAAAAATTCATATAACTCCTTTTAACTCCTTTTCTCCTTTTCTCCTTTACTCCTCTTCTCCTTTTCTCCTTTTCTCCTTTACTTCTTTTCAATACAATCCCCCGTTGACGCTGATTACCTC
>JAFZSI010000005.1 GCA_017619445.1 Prevotella sp. | reverse complement strand
GAGAGGAGAGAGGAGAGAGGAGAGAATGTCCAACACCCAACATCCAACACCCAACACCTCAACCCCCTCCGGGTGGGTGCGGAGCTTCAAACCCCACTATCCTTCATCCGTTATCACTTTCTGAAGCTGTTCCGCATGATGATTGTGGGTTTCGTGGCGTTTACCATGATTGACGCATTCACTGCCGGCCGCCACAACTACGAGCTGCTGCACGTGGTGGCACAGCTGGGATTGTTCAACAACCTGCTCCCCACGCCCGACAAAGTAATATGGCCCGGCCCATATTGGTTTTTCGGCCTCATGCTGCAGCTCTACATTGTTTATAGGCTGATTATCTATCGCAGGCATTGGGGCATAGTGGTGGCATTGATGGCTGTCTGCTGGATAGTGCAGGCCGTCTGCGAGCCCGACGGCGAAACACTCAACCGCCTGCGCTACAATTTCATCGGCGGCATGCTGCCCTTTGGTTTGGGTGTGCTTACCGCGAGGTTCCAGCCTCAACTCAGCAACCGACTGAGCCATGCGCGGGGACGTTATGCGCTGTTGTTGCTCATCTCCGCCGCACTGGTGTTCCTGCTAAGTTTCAATTATCAGACTTGGTACTGGGTGCCGGTGTTCGTGGTGCTGGGCACCATTGCGCTGGTGAAAGTGCTGCCACCGCTGCTGAGCCGTTGGATGGAGTGGACGGGCGTGGTTTCGGCGGCCATGTTCGTGTGCCACCCCATCAGCCGCAAGATATTCTTCAACGTCTATCGCAACCATGACATTTACGCCGGACTGCTGCTCTATATAGTGGCTACGCTGTGCCTGTCGTGGCTGTTTGCCGAACTGATGAAGCGCATTCCGCAACCAAGGAAATAACACCTTGCAGTCCAGAAAAAAGAATGAAAGTAAAAGACATCGAACTGGCCAATATCAGCCGTTTCCGCGGCGAACTGATGGGAGCAGCCATGCTGTTCGTCATCCTGTTCCACGTGTCGCTGCCCCGCTCCGACGCATTCTTCGGTTTGCGCCGCATGGGCAACATCGGTGTCGATATGTTCTTGTTCCTCAGTGGCATCGGCCTATGGTACTCTTGGAGTAAGACACCTTCGCTGCGCCACTTCTTCACCCGCCGTTTTGTGCGCATCTATCCCGTGTGGCTCATCATGGCTTGCCTTTTCTATGTTCCCGACTTTCTGGGCGCGGGCAAATACAGCCCGACATTCACCGACTTGATAGGCGACGTGCTCATCAACTGGGATTTCTGGCTCTACGACGAGCTGACGTTCTGGTACATTCCCACCATTATGATGCTCTACCTGTTTGCACCCTTCTTCATGATGCTCATCAGCCGCCACCCCATCTACAAATGGCTACCCGTGGTGATGGTGATGTGGTGCATACTGGTGCAGTGGGTGTCGCCCATTCACGAGGCCGTGGGACATATTGAAATATTTTGGAGCCGCATCCCCATTTTCTTCATCGGACTGAACATGGGCGAGATGGTGCGGCGCAAACAGACCATAGACGGCGCAGGCATCTGGATGATTATCCTGATGTTTGCCATGGCGCTTTCGGCCAGCATCTTCCTCGAACAGGTGCGCCACGGACAATTTCCGCTGTTCATTGAGCGCATGCTCTACATTCCGCTCACCGTGACCAGCATCCTGTTGCTCAACCGCATATTCCGCCGCACACCGCAGTGGTTCAACAGCTTGTTCCGGTTCGTAGGCGCGCTCAGTCTGGAAGCCTATCTGCTGCACTTGCATTTCGTATTGTGTTACATCGAGCCCTATCGGCTGGGCTACTGGCCCACATTTCTGCTGACCGTGGCTATCACGCTGCCATTGGCATGGCTGCTGCACTGGGTGGCATTGAAAATTGAAAAGTTCCTTACCCCCGCTCTTACCCCTAAACCTTTAACTCCTGACACAAATGAAAGACCTTCTGAAACTCATACGCCCCAAACAGTGGATTAAGAACACATTTGTGCTGTTGCCCGTGTTCTTTGGCGGACGACTCACCGACATGCCCTCGCTGTTGGCGGCCATCATCACGATGGTGGCTTTCTGTTTTGCCGCCTCGTCCATTTATTGTTTCAACGACCTCATTGACGTTGAGGACGACCGCCGACACCCCGTGAAGAGCCAGCGGCCAGTGGCCTCGGGTGCCATCAGTGTGCGGCAGGCTTACGGACTGATGGCACTAATGTTCGTGCTATCAATGCTCACGCTGCTTTTGCTCACCGACAACAGGCTGCGCGTGATGGCAGTCATCGGGTTTTACTGGCTGATGAACCTTGCCTACTGTGCCGAGCTGAAGAAACACGCCATCATCGACGTGTGCATCGTAGCCTTCGGCTTTGTACTGCGCATCCTGGCTGGAGGTCAGGCCACGGGCACTGTGCTCAGCCAGTGGATTGTTCTGATGACCTTCCTGCTAACCCTCTTCCTGAGTTTTGCTAAACGGCGCGACGACGTGCTGCGTATGCAGGAAACGGGCGAGGCTCCACGCCGCAACACCAGCCGCTACAACCTTACTTTCATTAACCAGGCCATCACCATCACCGCCTCGGTGACGCTGGTGTGCTACATCATGTACACCGTTTCGCCCGAGGTGAAAGCCAATTTCCACACCAACCACCTCTACCTTACCAGCGTGTTTGTGCTTGTGGGTCTGTTGCGCTATATCCAGATAGCCGTGGTTGACAAGAAGAGTGGCGACCCCACCAAAGTCATTCTTCGCGACCGACTCACCCAGCTCATCGTGCTGGCATGGGGACTGTCGTTCTTGGTGATTATTTATTTGTAAGTAGTTGTTAATGAAAAAGGTATATGCATTTGATTTCGACGGAACGCTGACCACCTGCGACACGCTCATTGCGTTCATTCGCCATGCCAAGGGCACGGCGGCACTCCTTTGGGCACTGTTGCTGCACTCGCCGCTGCTCATAGCCATGAAACTGCACCTCTACGACAACGGACGGACAAAGGAACGGCTACTCAGTTGGTTTTTCAAAGGCACCAGCATACAGGAGTTTGAAACGCTTTGTCTGCAGTTCGCCGCCGACAGCCGCCATCTGCTGCGCCCCGAAGGACTTGCAGCCATTGAGAAAGCCCTTGCCGAGGGTGTCAGGGTGGTGGTGGTGAGTGCCAGCGTGGAAAACTGGGTGCGCCCGTTCTTCAGCGACAAACCCGAAGTCGAAATAACTGGCACACGGATGGAAGTGGTGGACGGGCGGCTCACAGGACGCTTCGATGGCCGAAACTGTTACGGGCAGGAAAAGGTGAATCGTCTGAACAGCCTGTTGGGCAACCGAACGGACTTCTTCCTTGAGGCTTTCGGTGATAGCAGTGGTGACAAAGAGCTGTTAGCCTACGCCGACAAACAACACTATAAACCATTTAGGAGTAAAGGAGAGAAGGAGTAAAGGAGAAGTTCCTTGAGCAAAGCGAAAAAAGAAGAGAAGGAGTAAAGGAGAAAAGGAGTTGATGATGAAAGACAAACTGAGAAACATATTTGGCATACGGCGCGAGGAGCGATGGCCTGCACTGGTGGTACTGCTGTTGTTGGTGGCGTTGAATACTCTTGTAGTGGCTCGCTACTACGCAGACTTCACGCCCCTGCGCGACAGCTACTGGGCCGTCATTGTGCGCAAGTTCTACATCTCGGGCTTCGACCCCATCACCTACGATGTCCTCTCGCAGTGGTCGGCCAAATACAATGTCTATCGTCATCCGCTGTTAGCATTTTTCATGTTCGTTCCATACCTGCTCAACCAGGCGCTCATGGCACTGACGGGCATCAACTGCGCCCTGTTCATTGTGGCACTGATGACTGTGGCTGCAGGCTTTTATTCGTTCATCTTCCTGCGCCGCATCTGTCGCGAACTGGTGGGTTGTGGTAGTTTAGACGCGTCGCTGCTGTCGTTGCTCTGTTTCTCGTTTGCCTATGTCATGCTGTCGGCAGCCGTGCCCGACCATTTCATCCTGTCTATGTGCCTGCTACTGCTCACGCTCTGGCTCACAGGTCGCAAACTGAAAGCAGGCAGCCGTTTCACCATCTGGCAAACCATCCTGCTGTTTGTGCTCACCGCGGGTATTTCGCTCAACAACGGCCTCAAGACATTCCTCGCCGCGCTGCTGACCAATGGCAAGCAGTTTTTCCGTCCCAAATACCTGCTGTTGGCCGTGGTGATGCCCGCCGCGCTGATGTGGCTGTTTGCAAGATGGGAATACCGCACCTTTGTATGGCCGCAGGAGATGGCGCGCAAAGAGGCGAAAGCGCATCGGGCAGCGGAAAGCAAGAAGCGCGATTACCGTGAGTTTGCCCAAAAGACCGACATCAAGGACAGTGCACAGATGCAGAAGGCGTTTAAGGCCGAACAGGCACGCAAGGCCAAGAAAAAAGCTGATGCGCAGAAAGAGAAGCCTTGGGTAAAGCATACTGGCAAGCCCATCGCCAAGGGCGAGTTTTCGCGCTGGACCGACATCTCAACACCGCGCTGGCCGAGCACCGTGGAGAATCTGTTCGGCGAGAGCATTCAGCTGCACCAGAAATGGCTGCTGCAAGACATTCTGCGCAGCCAGCGGCCCGTCATTGTGGGCTACGACTGGATTGTAAACTATGTGGTGGAGGCATTGCTGGTGCTGTTGTTTGCGGGCGGCATCGTTGCCGGCTGGCGCCATCGGCTGCTGTGGGTGGCCTTGTCGTGGTTCGCGCTCGACATGTTGCTGCACGTGGGCCTTGGCTTCGGTCTGAACGAGGTATATATCATGGCAGCCCACTGGCTGTTCGTCATTCCAGTGGCCATAGCCTTCCTGTTCTCAAAGGCGCAGGGTCGCGCACTCCTCGCCCTGCGCACGCTGGTGGCTGCGCTCATGCTGTGGCTGTTCGTCTTCAACATCAGCCTGTTTGTGCAATTCTTATTTCTTTAGGTTTGAGATTTGAGGTTTGAGATTTGAGATTTAACACCTTCCATATAAATCGCAAGGAATGGCCAGTGGCACTATTGGCACTGGCATTGATAGGTGTATTCCAGTATCTGATGATTTCCAAGTTCTTCTGCCTCTTTGCCGACTACAGCGAGCAGAACTGGCAGGTGTTCATGAACAACTTCCACATGTCGGGCTTCGACCCTTTCACCTACGCCGTGGTCACCGACTGGCACGTGGGCTACAATGCCATCCGCCATCCCCTGCTCCCCTTCCTCATGCTGCCGCTTTGGGCAGTGAACCAACTGCTGTGGTGGCTCACGGGCGCCAACTGCGCACAGTTCGTGGTGGGTGCGCTGCTGATGTTCTGCGCTTTCTATGCTTTCATGCTCCTTTTCCGCATCCTGCACCACCTTGTGGGCATCGGCAAGGGCAGCTCGCTGCTGCTCACACTGCTGTTTTTCGGTTTTGCCTACATTCTGGTGGCCGCCATCGTGCCCGACCACTTCTGCCTCTCGCTGTTTCTGTTGTTGCTCACCCTCTGGCGCGCAGGCTGCAAACTGCGCGACGGCACACGGTTCAGCCTCACCGAGGCCCTGCTGCTGTTTGTACTCACCGCAGGCGTGACGCTGAGCAACGGCGTGATAGTCGGCCTCTGCGTGCTGTGGGTTAATGGGCGGCAGGCCCTCAGCCGCCGCTTCGTCGTGTCCTTCGCCCTCTGTTCGGTTTTGCTGTTATGCATCGGCTTTGCCGCCAACGCGCTGACCGAGGCACCATCCAATCAGCAGGTGGCCACGTGGATTGACACCACCACGCCCCGCGCCCGAACCCTCGTTGAGAATTTCTTCGGCGAGAGCCTGCAGCTGCACCGCCGCCACATTCTTGGCGACGTGCTCACGCGGCGCCCTGTGTTCGTTGACTACAACTGGCCCGCCCAATATGCAGTCGAGGCCATCCTTGTGCTGCTTTTCGCCGCGGGCATCTACACCGGGCGACGCTCGCGCCTCATGCAGCTTGTGGCCGCCACGTTTCTGTTTGCCTTGGTGCTGCACGTAGGCCTCGGATTCGCCATCAACGAAGTCTATATCATGGCTTCCCACTGGGCATTTGCCATGCCCATTGCCATGGCCTTCCTTCTGAAAACCGCCATCCGCACCGAGCGCACCTTGCTGCTCGTACTTCTCGCCGCCATTACCGTTTATCTCTGGTCCTACCACGGCGTTTTGCTCTACAACTACCTCACTTGGCCGTTGCGCTACTAAGCACGCAAAAAACTACGCGCCACTATACGTGCAGATTTTCTAGAAAATTTGAATGCAAAGTATGGGTTTGTCATCATAACTCATAGCTTTGTTTTCGTAAAGCATCGGTTTACGTTGGCAAAGCGTTAGTTTATGAACAAATTCTCTAGAAAATCTGCACGTATAGTGGCGCGTTGTTTTAGCGGTGATGAAAAAGGCAGAAACAACGCGGCACGTAAAACGGGCGAAGGGGGTATTTTTAGGCGTGGCGTTCGCGGCCTGTCCATTTGCGCAGGCGGCGGGCGGCAGACTTACCGATGTTTGAGAAGTTGGCGTGGCGCAGATTGAGCCACAGTTCCTCTAACGAGTAAGAAATTTTGGTCAGCGGGTGATTCCATCCCAGCACTTTGTAGCGCCGCTCCTGATACTCCACGTTCTCTATGACATACTTGGGATGGGTCAACGGGAAACTGAGCTCGTGGCGCGGCATGGTGAAGATGCGGCGCAGGCGTCGGGGCATAGTCTGCAGCTGCGCTGAGAAATGAGTGCTGCCGTCGGTAAGCCCGATGTTGCTGACCATGTTTCGCGTGGGCATGATGGTGAGGCCTGAGTTGAGTATCTGGTCTGCCCAGTAGATGGTTTCGAAGTAGGGTTTGCCGCTCTGGCTGTGGTCGCGGAACATGCTGAGCATGTTGCTGCGGTAGTTGCGCTGGCGGGCCACGGCCTGCATTTGGCTGAGGTTGAACGTGTCGTGCATGAAGGCGTAGTCGGCCTCCCACCGTTGTGCCACCCGCCGCCACGAAGCCCATCCCCAGATGCTGAAAGCAGAGGTGAAGAAATAGTCGTAGGGCACGCCGGGCGTCACCTCATCGGTGTTGAAGCCCGCAATCATGCTGATGCGCTCGTCGTTTTCATAACGGTCGAGCATTTCTTTGCAGAATGGGAAGAACGAGAGCGACGGCACCACGTCGTCCTCGAGCACCATCACCTTGTCGGCCAGCGAGAAGGCCCACTGATGCGACAAGAAGCCCGACGGGTCGCAGCCCTGGTTGTGCTCCTGATAGTTGCGGCGCACGTCGCACTGCCAATCAATGTGCTCGTCGCTCACAATCTCGCGGCAAGCCATGATGCCGGCCATGTCGTGCTCGTCGCGCGGACCGTCCTGATAGAGAAACAGCCGCGAGGGCCTTGCCTTCTTCACCTGCGCGAACACCTGTGCGAGTGTTTCGGGACGGTTGAAGAACAGCATGAGAACTGCGATGTCGGTGCCGTATGGGTGTATCATGTTGCAAAGATAAGTTTTTTTACGGGTAAGGACAAGGAAAAGACCAGATTTTTTTTGTACCTCTTACATTGTCGATGCAGGCTTAGGAAAAAAATTCGAAGAGTGCCTTGAGCAATAGCGAAAAATAAGAATAATTATTTCAAAAAAAGATGATCCCATTCTTGGCGAAATTATTCTAATTTTTCGCTATTGCTCAAGGCACTCTTCGAATTTCTTTCCTGAACCTTTGGCTTTTCTCTCACTTAATCGTACCTTTGTAACCTGAAATGAGCAAGAACGTTTTTGCCATAAGGAAAGAGGAACGGCTGGTGGCATTGTTGGCACTGGTGCTGTTCGTGGTGCTGAACGGCCTGATGATTTACAAGTATTACGGTCTGTTCACGCGTGGGGGCAACTTAGGGTTCTGGTCGCTGTTTCACGACCATTTCTGTGTGTCGGGATTCGACGTACTGGGCTATCTCACCGTTTCGCGCTGGAAAGTGTTCTACTCGCTCTACCGCCACCCGTTGCTGTCGCTGCTGTTGTATCCGCTTTACATGCTCAACCATTGGCTGATGGGTGTTTACGGATTCAACTTTGCCGTGTTCATCGTGGGAGGGCTGATGCTGGTGTGTGCCGTTTATTCGTTTCTGTTCATGCACCGCATCTTCCGCGAAATCATCGGCTTGGGCCGCGGCGACGCACTGATGCTCACACTCATGACCTTCTCGTTTGCCTACATCATGCTGAGCACCATGGTGCCCGACCATTTCGGGCTGTCGTTGTTTCTGCTCACGCTGACGCTCTATCTGACAGGAAAAAGTTTCGGAAGCAACGGTCTGCCGGCATGGAAAGCAGGACTGCTGTTCCTACTTACAACGGGCGTTACCACCACCAACGGCGTGAAAACGGTGCTGGCGGCATGGCTGTCCTGCGGACGGAAGGTGTTCAGGTGGAAATACATCCTCGTGGCCTTTGTGCTGCCTGCGCTGCTGCTGGCCGGTGCCTACGTTTATCAGTACAACGAGTATGTGGTGCCCGACCAGATTGCACAGGACATCAACCTGAACCTGAAAAAGGAAAAAGACAAGAAGTTCGCCGAAAAGATTGAAAAACACAATGCCTGGAAAGAAAAGCAGAACGGCAAGCCGCTGGTGGACAATCCATTGTTCGAATGGACCAGCACCTCGGCGCCACGCTGGCAGAGCTGCGTGGAGAATCTTTTCGGCGAGAGCATCGTGCTGCACCAAGACTATCTGCTGCGCGACATGAACGTCGATCGCCCCGTTATTGTGCCCTACCGCTGGACTGTGCAGTATGTGTTCGAGGCATTGTTGGTGGCGTTGTTTGTGTGGGGCGCATGGTGCGGACGGCGCGAGCGGCTCATGCAGCTGTGCCTCGCGTGCCTTGCCTTCGACCTGTTGCTGCATGTGGTGCTGGCGTTCGGACTTACCGAAGTCTATATCATGGGGGCGCACTGGCTGTTTGTCATTCCCATTGCACTGGCCTACCTGCTGAAATCGCTGGAAACCAACAAGCAGCCATTGCTCCGCCTGTTGCTGTGGGCAATGACTGCTTGTCTGTGGGTTTACAATGGATGGCTTGTGGCAGGCTACATGCTGCAACGCTCGTATTGGTAAACCATTACTCCTTTATTCCTATCTCACACAGAGGTGCAGAGTATTCTGAGTTAATCTCAGAGCTTAAAAACTCCTTTACCTCAGTTCCGCAGTGTGAGAAAAGACCCTCCATCGGGGGGCAAGGGGCTTCACTCCTCAATTCTCAGCTCCCCGACGTGCGGATGAAGTGTGTCGAGGTCGGGCAGCCGCATATAGTCACCATATTTCAGGGTGAGCACACGGTGAGTGTCTTTTGGCACGGGGAACAAATGGCCCTCGAACTCAGCCTCAGTCAAAGGAAAGATGTCCTCCATGTGGCGCGGGTCGTGATAAGGAATGCCCAGTCCGTAGGTCTCGCGGGCATTCGAAAACCTACACACACCACGCAACAAAGGAAACAGTATCCGCTCGTTGAAACGGGTGATGAAACGCACCTTCCACATGCCAGCGACACTCTCTCCTCTCTCCCTTTGGTCGTTTGGTCGTTTGGTCGTTTGGATATTGGGTGTTCTCTCCTCTCTCCTCTCACCTCTCTCCTCTCTCCCTTTGGACGG
>JAFZSI010000045.1 GCA_017619445.1 Prevotella sp. | reverse complement strand
CTGATTATGGGCTTATCCCTGATAAATCCAAAGTTTCCCTCTCCAGCAGGCCGGTTCCTCCTTCTTACAACAAAGGTAGGGAACCAAACCTTACTAAGCAAGATTTATCTTATCTTTTCTTAGCCGCTGCAAACTTAGAGAAAAATCCGTAGTTTTTTGAACCCCTCGTCGTCTGAAAATCAGATCAATCAGAAAAATCCGTAGTTTTTTTATTTTCTGTGCGTTAGCGCCTGGTAGAGCGCAAACAGCCGGGCCACGCACTCGCTCTCGGTCATCGACAGCGGGAAGCCATAGGCGGCCATCACCGCGCGGTCGTTCTGCTGATGCGCCTTGCGCAGTTCAGGCGGCATCGTCAGTTCGTCGTAGAGGTCGGCGAGGCTGCTGTCGGGGTACAGCGCACGAGCATCCAGTATCGCCTGTGCCGTAGCGGCTATCTGCTCACGCTGCTCCTCATTCACCTCTGGCCACGGGAAATTATTGTAAACAATATCCTTGCTATAACGATAGTCGCTTTTCAACCTGCCACACACCGCACGCATCCACGCCATATGAACATTGCTTGTCAGCACACCAAAATGATACAGCGACGCATCAGGAATAATAAGATTTGCATTGCCACAAATAACCTCAGGTTGCATAAATCCCATTGGTATATATCTCCTGTTTTCAGATGAATGGCTTGGCACCAATACATAATTAGTGCTTGGTTGTCTAATCTCCATAAATCTTGTGGGCATGTCTGCGTATTTGCGAGTTGCCGCTTTAGTGCTTTTCAATCTAAATTCTCGTGTTTTAGAAATTCGCTCTCTAACAAATGGCATTTCATTAATTTCTTTTGGTGAAATTTTATCAAGCCATAAACAATATCTTGGTTTGTTGTGAAGAAATTCTTGAGCACCAAGGAATCTTTGTATAAATTTTACTGAATTAGGCTCTTTTTCTATAAAATGGTGATAATCTTCAGCTTCAATGATTAAATTTCCTCCATCAACTGGAATGCTTCCTTTTTGCATTTCAGGAATATCAGATAATGACTTTTTACTACTCTCAATAAAAATATTGGGGGCATCAATCAAGTATGGATTAATATTCTTAGCTTCTTGAATGGAACCATTATCAAAAATATAACGCTTTTCGCTTTTCAAATAGCTGAATCCCACTATCACGCAATGCACATGGGCTTTTAGCGTGGCCTCGCTGTCCCAGCGGAAAGTGCGGTGAGCAAAGTTGATAATGATGCCTTCTGCAAATAGAGGTTCCCACAGGTTGGCCACTTGTTCACCTTGAGTGATGCTGTTAGTTGAAACTAATGCTGCCCTAATTTGCGTTCCTTGCATTAAATGTGCTGCTTGATAGTACCACCCAGCTACATAGTCAATATTTTTGCCACATTCTGGGCATACCTTTAATAAATCTAGTTTTTGCTCAGCACTTTGCTGTGTATATCCCACAAACGGCGGGTTACCTATAATATAGTTAAGTCGGTCTTTGGGCACCACGCTTTCCCAGTCAATGCGCAGGGCATTGGCTTCGTGAATATTGGCATTCGACTTCAAGGGCAAATAATCTATGTCGTGCTTGATGATGCGCTCGGTCTCGGCTATCATCTGCGCCTCGCTAATCCACAGTGCCGTGGTGGCCACCGTCACAGCAAAGTCGTTGATTTCTATGCCATAGAACTGGTTAATGTTCACCTTGATAGGCGAGAATTCTTCCAGCCCTATAAATGCTTGCCCGTGAGTCATTGCCTCAATCACCTGGTTCTCGAGCCGGCGCAGCGAGAGGTAGGTCTCCGTCAAAAAGTTGCCCGAGCCGCAGGCTGGGTCAAGGAAAATAAGGCTCGCCAGCTTGTCCTGATAGGCACGGAGCAGCTTCTGACGCTTGTTCTCCACTTTCTCCTCCAGAATCGTGGCAAACTCGTGCTTGAGGTCGTCGAGAAACAGCGGGTCTATCACCTTGTGTATGTTCTCCACGCTAGTGTAGTGCATGCCACCGCTGCGGCGCGTCTCGGGATTGAGCGTGCTCTCAAACAAGGCTCCGAATATCGTGGGGCTAATCTCGCTCCAGTCAAAGTCGAGCGACGCCTTCTGCAGCAGCAGTTCGCGCAGTTCGGGCGTGAACTGCGGGATGTCGATGGTATCGGCAAACACACCCCTGGCGTATGGGAATGCCTTCAGCTCATCGCGCAAGAAGCGGCTGCGCTCCTCGTAGGGCGTGTTCAGCACCTCAAAGAGTTGCAGCAGGGCGGTGCGCATCATATCGGTGTCATACCTCGCCAAGTAGTGGTAGAACTGGTCACGAGTGAAAATGCCCGCATCCTCGGCGTAGAGGCAGAACACCAGCCGCACGCACAGGATGTTGAGTTGCTGCAGAGTTTCTGGGTCCTTGTCGCCATATTGCTCGAGCATCGCCTCATAGATGGTGCCTATGATTTCGCCCGCCTGCATCGAAACCTCCATTTCGCGCGTCAAGTGCTCGCTGCCGGTGGCAACGAGGAAGTTCAGTCGGTAGTAGTCTTTTTCAAGTTCGGCGAGAAGCACCTGTTCGGGCTCGCTATTGGGCCGTTCCATGTCATAGATGAGAAACTCCTGAAAGTTGCTCACCACCACCCAACGAGGGTGGCGGCTCAAAGGCAGTCCCACCACATAGCGCTTGGCCTGCTGGAACGGAGTGAGAAGCGTGCCGTCGCTTTGCTTAATGGGCTTGCGCAGGTCCTTGACGAGGCTTTTCTGCTCAATCAGTACCTTGGTGCTGGGTATGTAGCCATCTATAAACGAGGTGCTGTCGAGCATCACCTGGTCTTCAAATTCGATGCGGTCGGCGGCATGCTCCACGCCGTACACCTCGCTCAGCAGCTGCAGCCAGAACTTCTGGCTCTCGCCCTTCTCATAGCCTCGGCCCTGCCATTTCTTGGCAAATTCCTTAGCCGCCTGCTTTTGTTGCTTCTCAGTCATCTCTCAAAATCTCCGTTAACATTCTCATCTGCAAAGATAACAAATAAATTCCAATAATCACATTTTAACACGCACCACATCAAAAAATCCCGCAGGATGAAACTCCCACGGGACAAGTGCCTGAAAACAGGCTAAAGATCATTTAAATGCCACACAAAATTCGCAAGAAAAATTCAATTACGCAAATAAAACACCATTTTATGCCAAAAAAAAGAGTAATGTCATTCCTGTCCTTTGTGCCGTTCATGCAGTCCGAACCGTCCCTGCAGTCTGTGCCGTTCGTGCAGTCCAAGGTTGTGCCTTGGAAAAAACTCCTCATCTCCCTAGAAACATCCCGCGCGCTTCACCGCGCGGCTTTTCGACACCGGGAGGTGCAACTTTTTGAAATTATAACCCCTCGTCGTCATTGCAAAATAACCGCGTTAGCGGCTTTGCGTGCCACCGGCTTTGTGAGATAATTGTAGCGTAGTTGCATGGAAATCTCCCTAACTCCTCAACTCCCTAGAAACATCCCTCATCCAATCTGTGCAATTAACATGGCATCGTCATCCGCCCTGCACTATCTTCGCCCCCAAATATAAACTCTTAAATTTCTACCATTATGGCAACACCTATTCAAAAAAACACCATCACCAACTATTTCCGCGTCTCCTCCCTCGAGGACCTCAATGCCGACACCAACGGCAAGCGTTACCCCGACAACCCCGGCGGCGAGCCCGTCTTCATCGCACGCTCTGCCTACGAAGTCATCGACACCACACCGCCGCCCGTCGACCTCTGGCACGGACTCTGGTACCAGGGCGAGATGGCATGCCTCTTCGGCGAGCCCAATGTCGGCAAGACCATCCTCGCCATGCGCATCGCCTCCGACATCGTCGCCCGTGGCGAGAGCGTACTCTACTTCGATTTCGAGAACGCCGAGCATCAGCTGCTCCCGCGCTATGCCGAGCACTCCTTCGACGAGCCGAACTCGCCCCGCTTCACCATCCTCACGCCCAACTATTTCAACCACGACCTGCCCGAGTCCAACCGCGACCTGCTGCCCTACATCCTCAAGACAGCCGTCGACAGCTGCGTCAATGTCGTCATCATCGACGACATCACCCACCTCTTCGGCACAGGCGACCCGGCCGATGTCCGCCATGTCCTCAACAGGCTCCGCTCATGGGTCAAGCAGCACCGTCTCTCCGTGCTCGTCCTCGCCCATGCACGCCGACGCAAGCCCCTGCAGCCCATCACCCTCGAGCACCTCGCCGGCTCCTACGAGTGCGCCTACTCCTTCGACTCCATCTTCTCCCTCAACCGCGCCAACCGCCATTACCGCCGCGACAAGGGCATCTCGGCTTACATCAAGCAGCACAAGTCACGCATGGGCGAGGTCATCTATGACGACGAGAATGTCATCACCGCCAGCCTGCGCTTCGACGAGTCGTCACGCTCGCTCACCTTCTGCAACTTCATGATCGACGGCAACGAGCGTCAGCTCCTGCGCGACTTCGGTTTCCACTCCCGCGAAGAGATACTGCAGGCAGTGCTCCGCTACAAGGACCGTTCGCTCACCATCTGCGAGATTGCCGAACGCGTCGGCATCTCCAAGTCCCAGGTCGGCCGCCTGCTCAAGGAGCACTACGACGAGAACAGCCGTCCGCCAGCGCCGGCACAGCGGCCCCTGCCGCCCATGACCACCGAACCCATCAACCCGCACCCCGTCTGCTCACAGACCGTCGTCGACCAGGGAGGCATCGACACCCTGCTCGTTGACGACGACCAGCTCCCCATGCGCCGCATCGACCCCGCCACCGGCCAGACCTACAAATACTATCCCGACCTCAACTTCTCCGTCAAAATCAAACCCGACGAGTTCATCAACCTCCCCCTATACCTCCCCCCTCAACCCGCCACCCTTGTAGGGACAGCGCGTGCGGTGTCCGCCCCCTCGCAGGAACTTGCCCCCGCTGTCGCTAAGCCCGTTAGGGCTGAGCAGAACCTAGGCAGGGGTGAAACCCCTGTAACAGATGCCCAACCATCAATTAGCCCCGTCGGGGCGTCAGAACTCTGCAACAATGAAAAAGAACCGCGACAGCGGCTTAGCGT
>JAFZSI010000004.1 GCA_017619445.1 Prevotella sp. | reverse complement strand
GTTGAACGGCACACCCAGGAATGTGTCGGCTGAGCGTTGGTAGAGCTGCAGCGACAGCCGTCCGTCGGCCACATAGAACTGGAATAGCGAATGACAGGGCGGCAAGGCCATCTGGTTGACTTCTGCCACGTTCCATGCCGAGACAATCATGCGGCGCGAGTTGGGGTTATTCTTGAGTTGGTCAACCACCTGCTGAATCTGGTCGATGGTACCGCCGTTGTAGTCGGGCCATGCGCGCCATTGGTGGCCATAGACGGGTCCGAGGTCACCGTTTTCGTCGGCCCACTCGTCCCAGATGCTCACCTTGTGGTCGTGCAGATACTGTATGTTGGTGTCGCCACGCAGAAACCACAGCAGTTCGTAGATGATGCTTTTCAGGTGCAGTTTCTTGGTGGTGAGGAGCGGGAATCCGTCGTCCAGGTTGAAGCGCATCTGATGGCCGAACACGCTGATGGTGCCCGTACCTGTGCGGTCTTCTTTTCGTGTGCCCTCCGTCAGGATGCGGTTGAGCAGGTCAAGATATTGTTTCATCGTAATTGTTGGGTATATGGGTTGATTTTATTTTCCATTCTTGCGGATATAGGTTGTTGGCGCGGTTGCCGATGTTTTTGACGAAGCCTAACGGAATGTTCCAGAATGTCACCATCACAATGCCGCGCGGCACTTCGGGCGGCAAGGCGATGGTCTCGCGGCGCAGATAGGCCACCGCCTGTTCCCAACTCAGTTCGCAACGTGGGTATGCCTGTTTCTGCGTGTCCACCATCAAGGCTTCCGACACATCGGGCAGCAGGTCTTTGCCTTTCCTTTCGGGTTGCTTCGGGCCGTCGCAGAGAATGCTGAGGCGTTTGTGTGCCTTGTTGCGCAGGGTGGCGTGGTTGTCGGCCTTCGTGCCGCCGTTGGACTTGCGCATGGCTGCCATGAAAAGTCCTTCGCCGCGCGTCAGTCCGGGAATAAACCGATAGACGGGTGCGGAGAAGTGGGGTAGGAGTGAGTTTGTGATGCCCCAGCTGTGGTCAACGTCGATGCCAGTCACCTCGGCACCCAACTGCTCCTGACACCAGCGAATGTTTTCCTCGTTCTCATGCGTGTTGAACGTGCAGGTGCTGTAGATGAGCAGCCCGCCGTCGGCAAGACACTCCCAGGCATCGGCCACAATCTGGCGTTGCAGCTGCCAGCACTGTTCGACAAGTGCCTGGCTCCATTGACTGACAGCTCCGGCATCCTTGCGCATCATTCCCTCACCGCTGCACGGCACATCGCAGAGAATAATGTCGAACTTCAGCCCTGCTTTCACATAATCGCGCGGATAGTTGTTGGTAACTATAACGTTGGGATGTCCCCATTTCTGCATGTTTTCGCCGAGAATCTGCGCGCGGGTGCGCATGGGTTCGTTGCTCATGAGCAGACTGCCTTCGGGCAAAGCCGCGCGAGCCACCGTGGATTTGCCGCCAGGGGCGGCGCAGAGGTCGAGCATGGCCACGGGACGGTCGGGAAGCAGTTGTCTGAGCACCGTGTGGAGAAACATAGACGAGGCTTCCTGCACGTAATAGACACCGCCGTGCATCAGCGGGTCGAACGTGAACTGCGGTCGCTGCGGCAGATAGAATCCTCCTTCGCACCATGGCACCGCGTCGCCCAACCGTTGGCTGAACCGTTTGCGGTGCTCATCGTCCATCAGCGCGGTCTTGAGCGGGTTGAGCCTGATGCTCACCGGCGGTTGCTCGTCCATTGCACTGCTGAAGGCCTCAAAGCGCGCGTCACCAAGCAGTTGGCGCATGTTTTTCTCGAATTCTGCGGGCAAAAGCATGATTCTCTTCGTAATTTGGGGCAAAGTTAAAAAAAAATGCGTTACTTTGCAACTAATTCTTTGCCTGTTTCGTCAAACAGACAAATAAATTTAATTCAGAATAAGTATGAAACAGTTTTTAATAGCCCTTGCAATGTTGCTCACCCTGAGCGCAACAGCTCCCGTGGCAGCACAAAAACACCGCCATCACCCTTCGGTGACGGCTCCAGTAGTGGGACAGAAAACCCAGGTCAAGGATTCTGCCGACAACGCCCAGAAAGGCAACGACGAGGTGGTGGCCTATTCAGACACTACGTCTATCGACACCGCCACAACCACCACCGTGGTCTTGGAAAGTGAAAACGACTATGATGGCGACGACGACTTCGGCTTCCTGAACGACATCTTCGGAGGTGCTCTAAGCGGCACGGTGGCCGTCGCTGCCATCGTCATGGTTTTCCTGTTCCTCATTGCCCCCTTCATTGCCTTGGTGCTCATCGTGTGGCTGCTGGTACGCAACCGCAACCGTAAGTACAAACTGGCTGAAAAGGCCGTGGAGAGCGGGCAACAGATTCCGCAGGAACTGCTGCGCACCGAACAGCAGAGCGGCGACTACCTGTGGCGGCGCGGAATCAGAAACGCAGCTGTCGGACTGGGACTCGTGGCCTTCTTCTATTGCCTTGGCGCCGACCCGCTGGCAGGTATTGGCTGGTTGGTGATGTTCTACGGCGTAGGCCAGGCCATTATCGGCTACCGCGACCGCAAGAAAAACGATGACGATGACTTTGAAGTAGAAAAATAACAAATGACTCAATCGCTCAGCGACATATCGCTCGTAACGCAGGTGGCTGTGTTTCACAACAAGCGGGCTTTCGACCAGCTTGTAAGGAAATACCAGTCGCCTGTGCGCAGGTTCTTCCTTAACCTGACACTCGGCGACACACAGCTGAGCGACGACCTGGCGCAAGACACGTTCCTGAAAGCATACACCCGCATCGCGTCGTTTCAGGGACTGTCGGGGTTCAGCACCTGGCTCTACCGCATCGCATACAATGTGTTCTACGACTACCGCCGCTCATTGCGCCCCACCGACGACATCGACCAGCCTGCCCTGCGCGCCAGTTTCACTGCCCAGACCCCGCAGCCCACGCTCAAGATAGACATCCACAACGCCATGCAGCTGCTCAGCGACGACGAACGCACCTGCGTCACGCTCCAACTCATTGAAGGGCAACCCATAGAACGAATATCAGAAATCACAGGCATCACGCCAAACACCGTGAAATCGCACTTGGCAAGAGGGAAAAAGAAATTAGCAAACTATTTAAAGGAAAACGGCTATGACAGATGACAAATTAAACATACAGGAACCCGACATGCTGCTCAGCGAACAGGATGAGCAGATGCTCGAAATGTTTTTCAGCGACCAGCGAACGGAAATCCAGGACCACGGATTCAGCCGCCGGGTGATGCGACAGCTGCCTTCACGAGGCAACAAGCTCAGCCGCTGGTGGACGGTGCTCTGCACCATCGTCGGCGTGGCGTTCTTCATCTTCATCCGGGGCTGGGAGCAGCTGGCCAACGCGCTGACCGTGGCCGTGCGCACCGTTCCCGCGCAAGACGTGTTCCACCTCACGCCCATCACCATCCTCGTCGCCATGTTCGTGTTGGTCTTTATGGCCTTGGCGCGGCAGGTGGAAACCGAGATAGGATGATATACACCCACATTTTCTAACTTATATTATTCACGGGAGTTATCAGGAGTTATATGAATTCTGCGAATTCATTGGGAGTTAACGGAAGTTAGCGGACAATAGCCAGACTATTGTCAGTTAACTCCCGGAGCGGTCGCAGACCGCGATAACTTCAGTTAACTCCCAATAACTCCATGAATAATTCAGGCTAGATAATTTCATCATAAAGTGGGGAGTTGTTTTCGTAAAGCATAGAGTTACGAAAACAACTCCCCACACTGCGTTTATAAACCTACGCTTTGTTTTTGCAAAGCTACACTTTACGAATACAACTCGTAGGTTTTCGTTCAAATTTTCTAGAAAATGTGTACCTAAATTAATATAGCAGGAAAACGTATTGTACGCTGAGAAAAATTACTCAACGTAGAAATCGTCGCTTTCGCCGGTTTGTTCCACAGGACGTGCTTTTGGCGGATTCTTCAGGTTGCCTTTCTCGTCAAACATGCCGTAGGTGGTGCGCAGCACGGTGAACTCGGTGCGGCGGTTCAGCTGGTGGCAAATCTCTTGTTTGTCGTTGTCGTTGAGCGCGTTAATGTAGTCTTCGGTAAGCTGGTCGTTCTCCTTCATCCACGTGTATTTCTCGGTGAGTTTCTTGCGGATGGTCTTGGGACGGTCCTCGCCGTAGCCCACGGGTGTGAGGCGGTCGGCGGGAATGCCGTGGTCGATGAGATAGCGCACTACGGTCTCAGCTCGGCGCTGCGACAGACGCTTGTTGTACTGGTCGCTGCCGCGGCAGTCGGTATGCGCGCTCAGTTCGATGGTGATGTTTGGATTCTCGTTCAGCATTTTCACCAGCTCGTCGAGGGCTGTGGCCGACTCGGGGCGCAGGGTGGCCTTGTCGAAGTCGTAGAAGATGTTGTCGATGAGCACGGGCACGCCGATGTAGGCCAAGGGGACCTGCAGGGTGTGCTCTTTCGACTCTTCCACCTCGCTGATGGTGAGTTCTTCCTTGTGGTTCAGGTAGCCTTTGCACGTGGCGAGGAACAGGTATTCCACGCCTGGCTTCACCTCTGTCTCAAACGAGCCGTCGCCTTTGACGCTCAGCTTGCGGTTGGTGCCGTCGTTGCCAATCATATATACTTGCGCGGCGGGCAGCTCGTAGGCTTCCAGCTCATAGACCCATCCTTTGACGGTCTGAACAATCTCGGGATTCTCAAACCAGTAGATGTGTTCGCTGCCGCGTCCGTCGCCTCGGTTGGTGCAGAAGTAGCCGCGGTTGCGCAAACCTTCGAATGTGAGGCCGAAATCGTCGCCCTGCGAGTTCAGCGGATAGCCCGGGTGCTCCAATGTCACCTTTCCCCATGCGTCGGCCTTGGCTATGAACACGTCAAGCCCGCCCATGCCCGGGTGGCCGTCGCTTGAAAAATAGAGGTCGCCGTTTGGGCGGCAGGTAGGAAACATTTCGTCGCCGGGAGTGTTGATGACAGGACCCAGATTCTCTGCACCGGCAGGGCCGCTGCTTGTCATGCGCACGCGCCAGATGTCGAGGCCACCCTGACCACCAGGCATGTCGGACGTAAAGTAGAGCCAGCGTCCGTCGGGCGACATGGCGGGATGGGCAAAACTCGAAAGGGTGTCCTTGGCTATTTCCAGCAGTGACGGCTTTCCCCATGCCGCGTCGCTGCGGTTAGAGGTCATAATGGCCGCATAGCGCGGATATTGCGGGTCGGTGACGCATTGGGTGAGATACATGGTGCGCTGGTCGGTAGAGAAGCAGCAGGCACCTTCGTCGTGCTCGCTGTTGAGGCCCGACTCAATGGTCTGCGGCCGCTGCCAATGGCCCTTGTCGTCTTTCTGCGAATAGAAAATGTCACCGTTCTTGGTGCCCGTGATGCCGCTCAGGTCGTCGCCCTGGGCCTCGTTGCGTGTGGAGGTGAAGAACAGTTGGTCGTACTCGTCGCCACAGAGCATGGGGCTGTAGTCGGCGCGTCGCGAGTTGAAAATGTCCATGCGCTTCACGGTATAGCGCGAACCCTGTTTTTTCCATTGCGGTGCGTTTTGTGCCGAGTTCAGTCCGTTGCGGGCCAATATGGCGCGCGGGTCCTGCTGCATGTCGGCTCCTTGTGCACGCAGCGAGTCGAGAACCTGCTGAAACTCAGTTGCGGCCTCCTTGTAGTTGGCGTTTCTGAGCAGCTGACGGGCAAACGACAGGTGCGTTTCGGTAGAGTCCTGCTTGTAACGGATGGCATTGCGGTAGGCGGCAATGGCTTTCTGCGTCTGGTTGATGCGCACGTAGGTGTCGGCCAGGCGGTGGGCGCGCTGACCTCTGAGTGTTCGCTCCTTGGGCGGAGTTTTGGAATAAGCTTGTTTGAATTCGTTGGCGGCGTCAAAATATTCGCCAAGGGAAAGAAAACGCTCACCCTTCTTCATGTTCTGCTCGGCACCGCCACAGGCACAGAGCATCACAATGAACACGAGGGGGACAAAAAATCCCCAAAGACTAAATATTTTGCTTCGCAACATGGTTTATGAAAAAATAACGCAATAATGCGGTTCTTTATTGCGTTGGCGCATTGTTTTCTTCAGTAAACGGCACGCGGTAGTTGCAGCCGTTGCGCCAGTTGCTGCATCCGTAGGCGGTCTTTCCCTTGATGATGGTGCCTTTGCCGCATAGCGGGCAGGGCTGACCTACAATGGTGGGAGTCTTTTCGTTCTCCCGTACCTTCTTGCCGTCGTTCCCCCGACTACTACTCGTTTTTCGTTTCTTCTTCAGGTCGTCGTCGGTGGTGATAGTTACATGCCGGTTGCTGTTGTCGGCCAGCACGTCGTGCACAATCTGATTGATTTGCACTTTCAGTTCTTCCACGAACTGTGCGGCATCGTATTTCTGGTGCTCAATGTCGCGCAGTTTCTTCTCCCAGATGCCTGTCAGCTCACAACTCTTGAGCAGTTCTTCCTTAATCATGTCGATAAGCTCAATGCCTGTAGGCGTGGCTATCAGGCGTTTGCGCTCGCGGCGTATGTAGTGGCGTTTGAAGAGCGTTTCAATGATGGCAGCGCGCGACGATGGCCGTCCAATGCCGTTCTCTTTCATGGCTGCGCGCAGTTCCTCGTCCTCTACAAACTTGCCGGCCGTTTCCATGGCGCGCAACAGCGAAGCCTCGTTGTAGTAGGGCGGGGGCGTGGTCCATTTTTCGGTGAGTGTGGGCTCGTGGGGGCCGCTTTCACCCTTCACGAATGCGGGCAGCGTTTTTTCTTCCGCATTGTCGGTGTTCTTTCCGTTGCTGTCGATGGACTTGTCGTTGCCGTTCTGTGTCGTTTCCTCGTCGTGCACAGCCTCGTCCTTGGCATAGACGATGCGCCAGCCTGGGTCGAGAATCTGTTTGCCTGTTGCCTTGAACTCTATTTTGTCAACTACGCCCAAAACAGTTGTGGTGGCGAATTTGCAGTCGGGATAGAACACGCTGATGAACCGCCGTGCAATCAGGTCATACACCTTTCGCTCCAAGTCGCTCAGGTTGTTGGCGATGACACTGGTGGGAATGATGGCGTGGTGGTCGGTAACCTTCGACGAGTCGAACACGCGCTTGGTCTTCGGCAGCGGTTTGCCGCCTAAAGGACGCACGATGTCGGCATAGACGGCCTGTCCGGCCTGCCTGACCTGATAGAGTGCGTTCATGATTTGCGGGCATTGGGGATAGATGTCGTCGCTCAGGAACTGCGTGTCCACACGCGGATAGGTGGTCAGCTTACGTTCGTAGAGCGTTTGAATGGTATTGAGCGTCAGTTCTGCGCTCATGCCATATTTGCGGTTGCAATCTACCTGCAGCGAAGTGAGGTCATAGAGAGGCTTAGGAGCCTCTTTGCCGTTCTTTTTCTCCACCTTTGTCACCGTGAACGGCTTGTCCTTGATGAGCGAAAAGCTCTGTTCGCCCTCCTCTTTGCTGGTGAATTTGCCTTTGGTGGCGGTAAATAGCGTGTCACGGTAGAGCGTTGAGAGCACCCAATAGGGTTCGGGTTTGAAATTGTCTATCTCTTTCTGTCGGTTTACGATGAGTGCCAGCGTTGGAGTCTGCACACGGCCGATGCTGAGCACCTGACGGTTCTGCCCATACTTGAGTGTGTAGAGGCGGGTGGCGTTCATGCCGAGAATCCAGTCACCGATGGCACGCGAGAGTCCTGCGAGGTAGAGGGGCTGGTAGTCGCTTTGGTCTTTGAGTTGTTGAAACCCTTCGCGTATGGCATCGTCGGTCATTGATGAAATCCACAGCCGCTTTACAGGACATTTGGCCTGTGCCTTCTGCATCACCCACCGTTGAATCAGTTCACCTTCCTGGCCTGCGTCACCACAGTTGATGATGCTGTCGGCCTGCTGCATGAGCCGCTCAATGACGGCAAACTGCTTGGTAATGTGTTGTTCGTTGATGAGTTTGATGCCAAACCGCGGCGGAATCATCGGCAGCGAGCTCAGGCTCCACGTCTTCCACATGGGCGTGTAGTCGTGGGGCTCCTTCAGTGTGCACAGATGGCCGAAGGTCCACGTCACCTGGTAGCCATTGCCTTCCATATAGCCGTCGCGCTGTGAGGTCGCGCCGATGATGCGCGCAATGTCGCGCGCCACACTCGGTTTCTCTGCAATACAGACAATCATAACTCTTAACTTTGGGTGGTGGGTGTTGGGTGGTGGGTGTTGGAGTTAATGGGAGTTATCGGGAGTTAACGGGAGTTAGCGGACAAATGAAAAAACATCAATTGTCAATTCTCTCTCCTCTCTCCAAACTCTTAACTCCAAACTCCAAACTCCTAACTTCTAACTCCTTTAATATCCTACATTCTCGTCGGTAAGGATGACGATGTGCCGGCCAGCGGGGTGCGACATGCGCTGTATGCTCACATAGTTGCAGATGCTGTCTGCCGACAGACAGTTGTGGCAGGTGCCGTCGGTCTGACAAGGCGTGTTGAGGCCAAACCGAGCCATGTTGACGGGTGCCGCTTCCGAGCGTGCACGCTTCACAGCTGCATCAAGGTCCTGGCACACCTTGTTGAGGCCCACCACAAGAATCACGTGTGTTGGTCCCCAAGTGATGGCTGCCACGCGGTTGCCGTTGCCGTCGATATTCACCAACAAACCATCCTCGCTCATGGCATTGACGCTGGCTAAATAGTAGTCGCACTCGAAAGCCTTGCGGTAGATGCGCAGTTTGTCTTCGGCGGTGGTCACATCGTCGCGGTCGAACACCTGATAGTTGCCTTCTTTCAGCATTTGGGTGACGCCCGTGTCGCGTATGCTCATTGAACCTCCCCACGAAACAGAACTACGTTCGGGAATCAGCTCGCGCACTTTATTCAGAATGTCGCTTGCCTGCTGGCAGTAGTAGGCGTCATAGTGTCTGCGCTTTAAGTTCTTGATGAGCTTTTGCGCCAATAGTTGGTTGCGTTTTTGTCTTGGTGTCATAATACTTCAGTTCTTGGTGGTGCAAAGGTACGATTAAGTAAGTGAAAAGCAAAAGGAAAACAAGTTTTTTTTGGTTTTCACATTTTTTTTGTTTTTTCCGTGCAAGTAATTCTGATTTTTGCGTTTAAATTAAAAAAACAAAGCAGAAAATGCGTTATGAACACACATAAAACCCTATTCCGAGGAGGCGCGGTTTGCCGCGGCGCGCGCGTCAAACGAACGACAGTTGCTTTCTTCCTGGCAATTGTTGTTGGTATGTTCACAAACTGCAGCCGGGAAGATAAGGAAGACATCAACTCGAACCATATTAGTGATATGGATTACTATTCTTGGGCAATGGGTGCCGCCTATGAAGGATATTTTCAGGGCTGCTGGACTATTCCAAAACTGAGTTACGCCCAATCGACAGGTACCAACGACTTTTTGAGCGACCTGTTTAAAGAAAACTCAATGGTGACTATCACAAGCGATAGGCTGTATGTCAGCGTCATGCCCTACGATTTCGTCATTACCATCTCCCTGCCAGAAGAACAGGCTGCCGAAGCCATTGCCTCGCTCGACAATGATGCGCGGAAGCTGGGCATCCAGTACTCTTTGGTGAAAGGATATACCGACCAAACCATTTACTTCAAATTAGAACTCAAGAGCGTGTGGTTGAGGCTCAGCTATGGAGGCACCCTGCACGAGATGGAGCTCCGTTTCTCGGAGGATAGTCAGGCTTACTACGATACAAAGAAACAGCTTTTCACCATACTGCTCTGCCTGAGCCAAGTGGTGATTGACGGTGAGGTGGTGAGAACCTTCAACCCCGAGTTAAATTTGCTGTTCAGTACCATCAACAAGAGCAACTGATGACAGAACAACTACTGGTTGAAGAACTGAAACGCGGCAGCCGTGCCGCGCAGCGCGAGTTGTACGACCGTTACGCGGGTTATGCCATGGCGGTTGGCAGCCGCTATGTGCCCGATGCCGACGACGTGCGCGACGTGCTTCAGGACAGTTTCATCAAGGTGTTCTCGTCGGTGCCACGCTTCAACTATCGCGGCGAGGGGTCGCTCAAGGCGTGGGTCATGCGCATTGTGGCCAACGAGGCCGTCAGTTTTCTGCGGCATAGCCATGCGCTCAGCCGAATGGAACTACTGACCGACGAACCTCAGTTCCCCTCCCAAGGAGAGACAGATGGGGTGCCCGAGGAGCCCGACATCGGAGACTTGTCAATGGGCGAGCTCATGCGCATGATAGGTGAGCTGCCCGCAGGCTACCGAACGGTTTTCAACCTCTACGTGTTCGAAAACCTCACTCACAAACAGATAGCAGCCCTTTTGGACATCGGCGAAAGCACCTCGGCCTCGCAATATCTCAGGGCAAAGCGAATGTTAGCAAACAAAATCAACCAATATAACAAGCAATCAGAATGAAAAAGGAAGACGAGCTGTTGCAAGACAGCGAAAAATGGATTCATCAGCTGCAAAGCAGGATGGCCGGCCATGAGGAACCGGCCCCCGAAGGGCTGTGGGAAGACATTGAGTCGGCTCTTCCCGCCCATTCGGTTGCCAAAAAGGCGCGTGTAGTGGCTTGGCGCAGGTGGGCGGCCGCCGCGGCTGCCACCCTGTTGCTGGGTGGTGCAGGTGTGGTTTATTTCACCACGCCCGACAAACAGGAAAGTGTTGCCGAGAATACTCCTGACAACCTCCCCCCGTTAGGAGAAGATTCTCGGGAGTACGGAGGTACGGAGGTGCGGAGGAATGAGAATCGTTTGGATAAAGGAAACGCAGCAAAAGAGACAAATCTTGTTGAAGGAAATCATCAGAATGTTCATGGAAATCATCAGAATGTTCACTCCTCTCTCTGTTTAAGGGGATTTGCAATTCCCGTCTCTCCTCTCTCCTCTCTCCATCCCTCCCCCTTGGGGAGGTCGGAAGGGGTTGGGGCAGAGGGGCTTCCTGTTCCTACGACCGAAATAGCCTCTGTTCAGCCCGATTTGTCAGCAAACGAGCCTTCAAACGTGTCAGACAAACCCTTAGTTTCACAGGAAGAGCCTGCAGTTGTGCCGGAGAGATCCTCTGAGGCCGTTACTGACGTTCACACACCGGAGCCTTCAGTCCCGCGTACGCACGAGCAAATACCTCAACCCTTTTCCCCTCCCCTTTGGGGAGGTCAGGAGGAGTTGGGGCGGGGGAGCTTCAAATCTCAAAAATGGGCGGCCAACCTGGTGGCATCAAACATCATGAGCAGCTCTATAGGCAACGACATTACCTCGCTGCCCGTGAAAAGTCTTATGATGGCATACGCCGGAAACGATAATGGGTATGGCTATGAGACCCTCAACGCAAACTCCGCGAAGAGCAACAACACAGACTTCTATCTGCCCGACATGTCGGAACGCATTGAACACCATGCGCCCCTCACCATCGGTACCACCCTGCGTTATTCCCTCGACAGCCGCTGGTCAGTCGTTTCGGGAGTCATGTACAAGCGCCTCGCCTCGGAGTTCAGCAGATACATGGGCTCCAACGAGGTTACCGACAAGCAGACCCTCCACTATGTGGGCATTCCCTTGAGCATTGCCTACAACGTGTGGAACAATGAAAGTCTGTATGTCTATGCGATGGCAGGAGGTGAGGCCGACATGAACGTCTCCGCTCGACTGAACACCGACGGCGTGAAACGCGACATTCACAAAGACCGTCTGCAATGGTCAGCCGCCGCCAGCATGGGCGTGGAGTACGACTTGCTGCCGGGCATAGGACTCTATCTGCAGCCCGGCCTGCGCTATTATTTCGACAATGGCAGTCAGGTGGAGAACATCTTCAAGGAAAAACCTCTCAACCTGGACCTGCAGTTCGGTTTGCGGCTGAAGATACAATAGCTGTACGCCGCTTTCTAAGCACAAAGCATTGCTTTACCAGCACAACACATCGCTTTACGGGCATAACTCTATGCTTTACGCTCAGATTTTCTAGAAAATTTCATCCTAAAGTGTAACGTTGCGATTGCAGTCCCAACAGTGGTGGATGCAAAGCAATGCTTTACGCTCAGATTTTCTAGAGAATATGAGCGTAAAGTTTAACGTTGGTTTTCTGACTTAGAATGTCGGGCAGCGGGAATGCCACGCTGACGGCCTGCTGTTAGTATTCAGGCTGCTGATGGCGGGAATTAGCATTTTTTAGTTAAATAACTACAATTTGGGAAATTATTTGGCCGATAGCTTGCTAAATTCCACAAAAATGCTATCTTTGCAGAATAAAGCAAATGAAGGGCATAAGGTCGCAAGTCAGCTGCCGCCCGACAGCTTTCCTTAAAGACTGAAAAACATGGCCTGCCCACAGGCAAACGAAGATACTCAAAAAACAACTAATATCTTAATACATGAAAATCGGTTTATTTATTCCCTGTTATGTAGATGCCGTCTATCCAGAGGTAGGCGTGGCTACCTACAAATTGCTAAAGCATCTTGGCATTGATGTCACCTATCCGCTCAATCAGACTTGCTGCGGACAGCCCATGGCCAATGCCGGATTCGAGAAAATGGCTGTGCCACTGGCCGAGAAGTTTGAAGACAAATTCAAAGAGTTCGACTATGTTGTGGCACCGTCGGTCAGCTGTACGGCTTTCGTGAAGATTAACTACCCGCGCCTGCTCAAGGGCAAGCACGAGTGTGTGACCAGCGGCAAGATTATGGATGTGGTGGAGTTTCTCCACGATGTGGTGAAGGTTGACCGCAAGTTGGGCACGTTCCCCCACAAGGTGAGCCTGCACAACTCGTGCCACGGTGTGCGCGAGCTTGGCCTGTCGTCGCCCAGCGAGCACCATGAGAAGAAGTTCAACAAGATTAAGGACCTCTTAGAGCTGGTTGAGGGCATCACCGTGCTGGAGCCCGAGCGTCCTGACGAGTGCTGCGGTTTCGGCGGCATGTTCTCGGTGGAGGAGACCGCCGTCTGTGCCCAGATGGGCAAGGACAAGGTGGATCGTCACATGGCTACCGGCGCGCGGTTTGTCACCGGCCCCGACTGTTCTTGCCTGATGCACATGGCAGGTGTGGCCAAGAAACAAGGTCTTGACGTTCAGTTCAAGCATGTGGTGGAAATTCTCGCCGCAGGACTCTGAACTTTGATGTCTGAGTTTTAAATTGTAAATTGTAAATCTGTAAATTGTATAATAACAAGATGAGTACAGCACATTCAAAAGCAGCAAAAGAGTTCTTGAAGAACCAAACATACGCCAAGTGGCACGATGCCACGTTCTGGTCGGTGAGAACCAAACGCGACAAGATGGCCTACGGGCTGGAGGAATGGGAGCAGCTGCGCGAGAAAGCCAGCCAGATTAAACGCCACACCATTTCACACTTGGACGAATACCTCGACCAGTTTGCCACCAATGCCGAGAAAAACGGCTGCATCGTACATTGGGCCAAGGATGCCCACGAGTTCAACCAGATTGTCTATGGCATTCTGAAGAACCACAACGTGAAGAAAATGGTAAAGTCGAAATCCATGCTCACCGAGGAGTGCGGCATGAATCCATATCTCGAGGAGCGCGGAATAGAGATTGTGGAGACCGACCTCGGTGAGCGCATCATACAGCTCAAGGGGCAGGCTCCGAGCCACATCGTGATGCCTGCCATCCACCTGAACCACGACGACGTGGGCGAACTGTTCGAGGAGAAACTGGGTACAGAGCCTGGCAATCACGACCCCACGTACCTTACTTATATGGCGCGCCTGAGCCTGCGCAACGAGTTCCTTACCGCCGACGCAGGACTGACTGGCGGCAACTTCGGCATTGCCGAGACGGGCGACATTGTGGTGTGCACCAACGAGGGCAACGCCGACATGTCAACATCGTGCCCCAAGCTCCACATCGCAGCCATTGGCCTGGAGAAGGTGATTCCCAACTACGACTGTCTGGCTGTGTTCCAGCGTATGCTCTGCCGTGCCGGCACCGGTCAGCCCACCACCACCTACACCAGCCACTTCCGCAAGGCTCGTCCGACGGCTCATCCCATGCACATCGTGCTTGTGGATAACGGCCGAAGCGAGTGGATTGCAAATCCCGACCACTGGGAGAGCCTGAAGTGCATTCGCTGTGGCTCGTGCATGAACACATGTCCCGTTTATCGTCGTTCGGGTGGCTACTCGTACAGCTACTTCATTCCCGGCCCCATTGGCATTAACCTGGGTATGCTGCGCGACACGCAGAAGCACAGCGGCAACGTGAGTGCCTGCACATTGTGTCTGAGTTGCCAGACGGTTTGCCCCGTGAAGATTGACCTTGGCGACCAGGTATATAAGTGGCGCCAGCAGCTCGACGAGTTCGGCACGGCCAACAAGGAGAAGAAACTCATGTGCAAGGGCATGAACATGATTTTCGGCAACGGAGCCATCTACAACATGGGTACGGGCATGGCCTTCATGGCCAACTGGATGCCTGCGCCGCTGTTGGAATGCGGACTTAACCCGTGGGCCGAAGGCCATAAGATGATGAAATTCCCCAAGAAACCTTTCCACAAGGTGTTCAAGGATATTAAGTAATTATTTTGAGGATTGAGAGTTGAGTATTGAGAATTAAGGATGAATAATTGATATTTGAAATCTAAAACCTCAAACCTCAAATCTCAAACCTCAAACCTTATTGATATTAAATATCTCATATTCAAAAATTCTTGATTCAAAATTATGTCCAGTAAAGAAGATATACTGAAAAAGTATCGGGCGAATGTCAGAGAGAAGTTCGACATGCCCTCGCTCGATGATATACAAGGCATTACCTATCCCGACCCCGTGGTGCAGTTCGTACAGATGACGGTCAACGTGGGTGGAAAGGTGATTGAGGTGGAACAAGGCAAAGACATCAACCAGCTGGTGAAGGAAATCTATCCCGATGCCAAAGAGATTGCCTCAAACCTGCCAGAGATAACCATCGCCACGCGCAATCCTGACGACGTGGGCCGTGCACGCGACCTGAACGGCACCGACGTGGGCATCATTCGCGGACAGTTCGGTGTGGCCGAGAACGCCTGCATCTGGATTCCGCAGACCATGAAAGAAAAAGCCGTGTGCTTTATTTCTGAAAACCTTGTCATACTGCTGCCGAAGTCGCAGATAGTGAACAACATGCACGAGGCTTACAAGCGCATTAAGTTTGATGAAACTTACGACGGTTACGGCACATTTATCAGCGGCCCCTCAAAGACCGCCGACATTGCACAGGTGCTCGTCATGGGAGCGCAGGCAGCACGCTCGGTAACGGTGTTCCTGTTGCCAGAATGATTATGAGTAAAGGAATTATGAGTTAGGAGTTAGGAGTTGGGAGAGAAGGACATTTCTCTCTCCTCTCTCTGTTTAAGGGGATTTGCAATCCCCACCTCTCCTCTCTGAAAGAGGAGCAACTCTTCTTTTATGATTTCAGAAAACTTCTTCGCACCCAGGTCGTTTAAATGGTCGGAGTCGAAGAAGTCTTCTTTTGTGAAGTTCGTGGATTGTGAGTAGTCGGCTATCTGCACTTTTGGATAGACGTTTTGAACTCTGTGGGCCATTCTCTGCACTTCTGCCAATTGCCATTTCGATGCCTTGCGGGTGTAGTCTGCGCTGACGGGTGTCATCAGCAGAACTAACCTAAGGCCGCGACGTTGACATTCTGCGGCTATTTCATGTAGTTTTTCTTCGTTGTTATGCCAGGCAGCACTGTCGGTCAGCACGTGCTGCCTGATGCGCTCGGGCAGAAAGTCGTCTGGGTTGCACAACTCGGCACGATAAGCCGTTCCCCAACCCAACGAGTCGCAGTCCAAGGCGTCTTGACAGAGTTTTTTTATTTTCCCCCGGAAGCTGGTCATGCTGGCCAGCTCAAAGCCGT
Organism: Prevotella sp.; assembly: GCA_017619445.1. Taxonomy (GTDB): domain Bacteria; phylum Bacteroidota; class Bacteroidia; order Bacteroidales; family Bacteroidaceae; genus Prevotella. The sequence goes on along the minus strand of JAFZSI010000004.1, from coordinate 1,618 downwards.
AGCGCGACAGGGGCGAATGTTTCTTGTAGCCCATATACAACTGATAGTAGGTGGCTCGTCCCGGTTCATCGTCCTCCATTGGCGGGTCGAACACGTTTGAGTTGTCGGCCACTAACAACACGGTCTTCAGATTCGGGCAAACCTCGGTGTAACGTTGCAGAAGATGGAGGTCGTGTTCAAGTCGCTGCGACACATTGCTCAGGTTGAACACGCTGTCACCCATGACCGAAGGCATGAGGTCGAAGTAAGCGTGCGAGTTGCCCAATATCAACGTGCTTACGCAATTACCATTCTTCCACATCCATTGGTCTTTGTATCGGTATGTGTTGGGCAGACTGCGCACGCCTGCCTCAACGGCTGCTAAGATTAGCAGTGCGGGCAGAAGAAACATGAACAATCGCCGGATGAACTTTTTCATGGGTGTTGGGTGATGGGTGTTGGTTATTTAGAACTGGAAATAGATGAATGTCTGCTCCTCGCCTCGGGCAAAGAATATGACAAAGAAAAGCACGTAATAGACTGTCCAGCGCATGGCCACGGGCAGGGCATCGAGCTGCAGGGGATGCTCGCGCCGACGCTGTAACCATTCTACAGCCACCAGTAGCACACACCACAACAGCGCGAGCTTGCCGTAGGTGATGGTGCCGAAGTCGAATGAAGCCAAAAGGATTCCCATTCTTTGTAGATAGGCCACCGCCTCATTCAGGCACGAAGAGCGGAACAAGACCCAGCCGACCGCGGTGAGCAGAAAGGTGAGAAGAATGGAGCGCAGGGGCAGGTATCTCCATGCGATAACCAGACAGGCATTATAGAGTCCCCAGACAACGAATGTCCAGTTGGCTCCGTGCCACAGTCCGCTCAGCAGAAAGACAAGGAGCAGGTTGCGCACCCATTTCCAAGTACCTTCGCGACTGCCCCCCAAGGGAATGTAAAGATAGTCGCGAAACCATGTCATGAGCGATATGTGCCACCGCCGCCAGAACTCGGGCATCGAGGCCGAGAAATAGGGAAGGCGGAAGTTTTCCATCAGCTGGATACCGAAAAGGCGGGCCGTGCCGATGGCGATATCCGAATAACCGGAGAAGTCGCAGTAAATCTGGAAAGTGAAAAGCAACATGCCTGCCACGAGCGTCAGCGCGTCGGCCTCTGCATAGTTTTCCCATATCTGATTGACAGCCAAGGCGCAGTTGTCGGCAATGACCATTTTCTTGAATAGGCCCCAAAGAATGCGGCGCAAACCATCCGCAGCCTCGTCGTAGCGGAAATGTCGCTGACCGAGCATCTGCGGCAGCAGATGGGTGGCACGCTCAATAGGTCCAGCCACCAACTGGGGGAAAAAAGCAATGTATGCGAAGAAGGCCACGACATCACGGGTGGGCTGTAGCCGGCGGTGATACACGTCGATGGTATAGCTGAGCGACTGGAAGGTGTAGAAGCTGATACCCACAGGCAAAATGAGATTGAGGGTGGGGGCATCGAGTCCAGGAATGAGCAGCCGCAGGTTGTCAAGGAAGAAATTGTAATACTTGAACACAGCCAAGATGCCTAAATTCAGCACCACATTGGCTGTCAGCACCCACCGCCGGTTGTTTCTCTCCTCTTTCCTCTCTCCTCTCTC
>JAFZSI010000044.1 GCA_017619445.1 Prevotella sp. | reverse complement strand
GTGTGTGTGTGTGTGTGTGTTTACACAAAATCTTGGAATGCCCAAACATTTTGTGTTAAAAGGTGTTTTATAAAATATACATACACTGTTTTTCATGCCCTCTGATATCTATTCAAGGGCAAAGATAAGCAATTATTTTGAAACCGCCATGCAATATGGCAAAAAAAGCTCTCAATCACACAATTTTGTAGCGGATGCGAAAAGCCATGGTGGCATTGTCCCAGTTGGTGCCAAGCAACTCAAAACGACCAATTTGGGCGGTACTCCTTACATGCTTGCCGATGCAGGGGCACACGTCGTAGTCGCCTATGCGCACCAGGCGAATGGTGTCGCTCGCATCATCGGGCAGACGGTCGAGCGAAATGCGGGCATCGGGTGAGTCCTCATCAGCTTCCATGATGATGCCCTCGAGCTCGGCACGGCTGACAAACTCGAACGTCACGGGCATATCCTCGTCGATGAGTTCGTTCATGGTGCGCTCGATGGCACGCTCCTCCTTGCGGTCGGGCTTATGGTCGAGTATATAGGTGATTTTGCTTTTCTTGCGTTCTATGTGTGCATCGTTCGAACGCTCGCATCCGAACATGCGCATCATCAGTTGGTTAAGCAGGTGCTCAGCCGTGTGGGCGGGTGGAAACTCCTCTTTGTTATGGTCGTTCAGTTCCATGGCTTTTATCTTTGAACTTTGATTTTTGAACTTTGAACTTTATTTGCTTATCTTCAAGACGATGCCGCCGTTGGCAGGCAATTCGATGCTCATCGGTGTATCGGGATAGAGCAAGAGTTTCTGCTGCTTGCCGGTGAGCAGGTCGGTGGCCGTGGCTTCGGTCTGCGGGAGTTGCAGGAACTCGAAGGCATGGCGGGGAATGACGAGCGAGGTGCTGACGGGCTGGTCTTCGAAATTGGCCACAACAATGAGCAGCTCGTTGTCGGCGCTGCGGAGAAAGGCAAACTGGCGGTCGGCCAGCTGCGGATTCACATACATCAGGTCGTAGGCCTGACCGTCGGTGACGGCGCGCTCACTGACTGCCATTTGCAGCACCTTGCTATAAGTCTGCTCCAAGGCGCGCTCACCCTTCGTCATACGGCGGCGGTCGAAATAGGCGCGGCGCAGCGAGCCAACGTTCCAATAGTCGAAGATGGTGGTGCGTCCGTCGCAGCCGCTGAAGCCCTCTGCATCCATGCCTGGCTCGCCCACTTCCTGACCAGCATAGAGCATGAACGGATTCTGGCCGAACAGCGCGCTGACAATAAGTCCGGGCACACCTTTGCGGGCATCGCCCGCGAAGAACGGACTGGCAATGCGCTGCTCGTCGTGGTTCTCAAGGAAGTAAAGCATGTGGCGGCGGATGTCGTCGGTTTGCTGCCATTGCGTGGTAATGTCGGCAGCGCGGCGGCGGTGACTGATAACGTCGCGGATGCAGTCGTACATGCCCACCTTGTCGTACAGATAGTCGAAGCCCGCGCCGATGTAGCGGCGGTACTGGTTGGGGTCGTACACCTCGCCGATGAAGATTTTCTCGGGATAGCGGAACTTCACCTTGTCGGTGGCCCATGTCCAGAATGCAGACGGCACCATCTCGGCCATGTCGCAGCGGAAACCGTCGATGCCCTTCGCAGCCCAAAACAGCAGGATGTCGGTCATCTTGCCCCACGTGTTGGGGATGGGTGTGAAGTGCTCCGAGCGTCCGCCCGCGTCGCAGTAATCAATGCCATAGTTCAGCTTCACCGTCTCATACCAGTCGTTCTGCGAAGGCGAGGCGGAGAACACGTCGTTGCCCGTAGCCTTGGCAGGCGTTTCCGTGTAATCGCCGAGCTGCATAGTCTGCCCCCAGCAATAGTAAAAGTTGTTCTTGGTGGAGAAGTGCATGTTCACATCGTCTTCCTCGCCAAGGTCCTTCACACCTGCGGGCTTGCAGATGCTGTGGTACTCGCGCGCCACGTGGTTGGGCACAAAGTCGATAACCACCTTCATGCCTACCTTGTGGATGCGCTCCACCAACTGCACGAACTCTTCCATGCGGCTGTCCACATCGACGGCCAGGTCGGGGTCCACGTCGTAGTAGTCGGTAATGGCGTAAGGCGAGCCTGCCCTACCCTTCACCACGTCGGGATGCTGGCGGGGAATGCCGTGGGCCGAGTAGTCGGTCTGCGTGGCATGGCGGATGATGCCCGTCAGCCAGATGTGCGTCACGCCCATGGCGCGAATCTGCCGCAGCACCTTCGCGTCGATGTCGTTCATCTTTCCGCTGCCGTTCTCCTCGATAGTTCCGTTTGGCTTGCAAGTGTCGTTGCGGTTGCCAAACAGCCTCGTAAAGATTTGGTAAACTATGATTTTCTTTGAACTTTCCATGGCATTCATGAATAATGAAGAATGCAACGACGGGCAAATACTTTTGCCCATCCGTGCATTCAAATGGTTTTATGCAATTCCTTTCACAGTCACCTCGCGATTGATTTTCACAATCATGCCTTGCAGGGCCTTGCCTGGGCCGCACTCGGTGAACTCGTCAGCACCGTCGGCAATCATGTTCTGCACGCATTGTGTCCAACGCACCGAGCTGGTGAGCTGTGCAATGAGGTTCTGCTTGATTTCTGCGGGGTCGGTGTGCGGTTTGCCGTCCACATTCTGATAGACGGGGCACACGGGCGACTTTATTTCGGTCTGCTCGATGGCGGCCTGCAGTTCGTCCTTGGCAGGCTGCATAAGCGGCGAATGGAATGCGCCACCCACCTTCAGGGGCAGAGCGCGCTTGGCACCGGCAGCCTTGAGCTGTTCGCAAGCCTCGGCAATGGCATCGATGTTGCCGCTGATGACCAGCTGGCCCGGGCAGTTGTAGTTGGCGGGAACCACCACTCCTTTGCCCATGTTGCTCACCTCGGCGCAAATCTCCTCCACCTTGTCGTCGGGCAGCGCAATGATGGCGGCCATCGTAGAAGGAGCAGCCTCGCAAGCCTTCTGCATGGCCATGGCACGGGCATAGACCAAGCGCAGACCGTCCTCAAAACTCAGCGCACCGGCAGCCACCAGCGCGGAAAACTCGCCCAAAGAGTGGCCGGCAGTCATGTCGGGCTTAAACTCGTCGCCCATGCAAATGGCACTGATTACACTATGGAGGAAGACGGCAGGCTGAGTGACCTTGGTCTGCTTCAGCTCGTCGTCGGTGCCGTCAAACATGATGTCGGTGATGCGGTAGCCGAGAATCTCGTTAGCCTTCTCGAAAAGTTCCTTTGCTTTTGGATTGTTGTCGTAAAGCTCTTTACCCATGCCTACGAACTGTGCTCCCTGACCGGGAAAAACAAATGCTTTCATCTTTTTACTCTCTTTTTAATACCTATTTATTCATATAAAGCGGTGCAAAGGTACAAAATTTCGAGTAAGAGAATGCAAAGAAAACACCTTTTCTTTGCCAAGTGTGAAGATTTTATCAAATAAGTGAGCGAAAAGCAAAGAAAAAGGCAAAGAAAAAGAGTTTTTTCCTTGCCTTATATGTGAAGATTGTTTGTTGATGCTTATCGTTTCATTACTTTCTGACCTTCCTCAATGACGATGCCGCGGGCATCTTCGTCGGCCAGTGTGCCGTCAATGTGATAGATGCGGGCTGACTGCTGACGGGGAGCAGCGGCAGGAGACTGCACGCCCATTTCCTGAGCGATAATCTTCTGTCTGTACTCTGCCTTAGCTCTCTTCATCTCAGCAACGAATTCATCGCTGCCCTGCAGGGCGCAGAAGCCGATGCTGGCGGCGGTGCGGCTGGCATCAACATCACTCTGCCAGTGGGCACCCACAATGACGCGACTGTTGCAGTAGTCCCAGCCACGCTTGAAAATCTCAGCGGCACGATCGGGAGCTATCTGAGCCAACAGCAGCGAAATACCCCATCCGCGCAGGCTGTGACCAGAGGGATAGCTGCCCTCACCGCGCAGGTCGTCCTCCTCGTGCGAAGGCATTGAGTCGTCGAAACGCTCAAAGGGGCGCTGACGGTGATAGAAAGCCTTGGTCTTCTTGCGCATGGGGTCGGTGGTTGCGAGGCTTCTGACCATCACTTTGTAGATTTCGGGTGTACCATTCTCGGTAATCTCCAGGCCAAAGGCATCCTTCCACTGCAAGAAAAGCTTGGCAAGGTCATTCCATTCAGCATCAGCAACGGCCAGGTTCACGCGGTCCTCATCCTGACGCTGCAGTTTTCCCCAACCATAGCGCACCACGTCGTTGGCAAACTCCGGGCTCTCAAAAGCAGGAGGCGGCGGCATAATGTCCAAAAGCTCGGGCAGTTCGTTTAACTCAAAATACGGCTGTGCATCACCATACTGTGCATTCACATTCACTGTAGCCATCACAGCGGCTACAACCATTAGTAGAATCTTTTTCATGTTGTTGTTTTTTTAAAATTGGTGTGCAAAATTACCAATTATTCTTCAGAAACCCACACCTTTTGTTCCCTTTTTTATGCCATGCCGCAATATTTGCCTGAATCGCAGGCACACAGTCAACAAAACACGCAACCAGACATCCACTTTGCGCCAACAAAGCATCGCTTTGTTTTTCCCGTACCACACTTTACGGACACAAACCATCACTTTGCGGTGAAATTTTCTAGAAAATTTGAACGTAAACCTGCACTCTGTGATAACCGTCCTAAGCGTGGCATTTTCAAACCCATGCTTTACGATGAATTTTTCTAGAAAATTTGAACGTAAACCTGCACTTTGTGCCCGCCATGCAAACAAGGGCAAGAACAATTTGAGGCTTTAGGCGAAGGTTTGCAACCAAGTTGCAAGCAAACTGCCGTATCTTTGCACCCAGAAAGAAAACAAAAAACAAATAAAGCGTATGAATGATAACAAAAAACACATGCATGAGCATGAGTGCTGCGGACACGAGCACGAGCACCATTATCACGAGCATGAGTGCTGCGGACACGAGCACGAACACGGAGGACATGAACACGGGCATGAGGGACACGAGCACCATCATCACGGCAGTTTGAAAGGCCAAATCTGGCTGATTGTGTCCACCGTTGTGCTGCTTATCGCAGCGGTGCTGATAGAGAAGAACTTCGGGCTGAGCACTTGGCAGCTGCTGTTGGTCTATTTAGTGCCCTACCTGTCGGTGGGCCACGGAACGCTGAAAGAGGCTGCTGAGGGACTGGCCCACGGCGAGGCATTCAACGAGCATTTCCTCATGTCGGTGGCCACCATCGGCGCGCTCTGTATCGGTTTTCTGCCCGGAGCAGAACACCAGTTCCCCGAGGCGGTGTTCGTGATGCTGTTCTTCCAGATTGGCGAACTGTTTGAGGGCTACGCCGAAGGCAAGAGCCGCCAGAGCATTGCCCACCTGATGGACATACGTCCCGATGTGGCGCACGTCGAGACAAAAGAAGACAAAGAGGTCTGCGACATGAATCCAGAAAACGTTGAAGCAGGCTCTGTAATTGTCATAAAACCAGGCGAGAAGGTACCACTCGACGGCGTGGTGATAGAAGGCAGTACCGCCCTGAACACTGTTGCGCTGACAGGTGAGAGTATGCCACGCGAGGCCACCGTAGGCGACGAGGTGGTGTCGGGGTGCGTCAATCTGTCGGGCGTCATCCGCGTGCGCACCACCAAGAGTTTCGGCGAGAGCACCGTCTCAAAAATCATCAACCTGGTAGAGAATGCCAGCGAGCACAAATCGAAGAGCGAGACGTTTATCACGCGCTTCGCCCGCATCTACACACCCGTGGTGGTGGGCCTGGCCGTTGCATTGGCTCTGCTGCCACCGCTGTTGTCTGGCCAGTTTGCTGCAACGTTCCCCACATGGCTCTACCGCGCGCTGCTGTTCCTCGTGGTTTCGTGCCCCTGTGCACTGGTCATCAGCGTGCCGCTCACCTTCTTTGGCGGCATCGGCGGCGCATCGCGCAACGGCATCCTTATCAAGGGTGCCAACTATATGGACGTGCTGGCCAAGGTGGGCACCGTGGTGTTCGACAAGACGGGCACGCTTACTCACGGACAGTTTGCCGTTACCGCCGTGCATCCCGACACCATCGACGAGCGGCAACTGCTGCATCTGGCTGCCCACGTGGAGCACTATTCCACCCACCCCATCGGTGCGGCCCTACGCGACGCTTTTCCCGACGAGGCGACCGACGGCTGCGAGGTGGCTGACGTGGAGGAGATTGCCGGTCACGGCATCAGGGCGCGCGTGGGAGAACAGACGGTGTGCGTGGGAAACACGAAGATGATGGACAGCGTGGGCGCACAATGGCGCGACTGCACGCATGTAGGCACCATTATCCACGTGGCGGTTGACGGCACTTACGCCGGCCACATTGTCATCAACGACAAGGTGAAAGACGACAGCGCGGAGGCCATCGCACAGCTGAAAGAGCTGGGCATCAACCGCACGGTAATGCTCACCGGCGACCGCAAGGAGGTGGGCGAAGACGTGGCGAAGCGACTGCAACTGAACGAGTATCACGCCGAGCTGTTGCCTGCCGACAAAGTGAAGTTCATTGAAAATTTGCAGGAAGAATTATCGCATCGTAAATCCGTAAATAGTAAATCCGTAAATTGTAAATCTGTAAATAGTAAATCCAACAAGTCTTTCCTGGCTTTTGTGGGCGACGGCATCAACGACGCGCCTGTACTGGCTCGTGCCGACGTGGGCATTGCCATGGGCGGACTGGGCAGCGACGCAGCCATAGAGGCCGCCGACGTGGTGCTCATGGACGACAAGCCCACAAAGATTGCGCGGGCCATAACCATTGCCCGCCGCACACTCTCGATAGCCCGCCAGAATGTGTGGTTTGCCATCGGCGTGAAGATTGCGGTGCTTATCCTGGCCACCTTCGGTCTCGCCACCATGTGGATGGCCGTCTTCGCCGATGTCGGTGTCACCGTCCTTGCCGTCCTAAACGCCATGCGCGCGCTGAGGGTATAAGCAAGAAACATCAAGACACAAAAAATCCCGACCATCGCATTGATGAGTCGGGATTTCCTATTAAATACTGCTTTACAGTGCAAAAATATGCTCTAAACAATTAAGCCTCTGCGGGTGCCTCTTCCTCTGCGGGAGCAGCCTCTTCGGCAGGTGCTTCCTCAACAGGAGCCTCTTCTGCTACGGGAGCTTCCTCCACTACGGGAGCCTCCTCGGCAGGAGTTTCCTCAACGGCAGCGGGAGCAGCGTTCTCGGGAACAACCTTCACGGGAACCTTAATCTCAACCTCCTTGTGGAAGTGAACAACGGCCTCGTAGTCGCCCACCTGCTTGGCATCGCGCATGGTGATGATCTTGCGGTCGATCTCAATGCCCTGCTTGGCCAGTTCGGCAGCCACGGCTGCGGCACCAACTGAACCGTAGAGCTGACCAGTGGCACTCACCTTGGCGGCAATCTCAAGAGCCACGCCCTCGAGCACCTTGGCCTTGTCCTCAGCAGCAGCCTTCTGGGCAGCCAGCTTGTGAGCCTGCTGACGCAGATTCTCGGCGAGAACTTTCTTGGCAGAAGCAGAAGCGATGACAGCCTTTCCCTGCGGGATGAGATAGTTGCGGCCATAACCCGACTTAACATTCACGATATCGTTCTTGTATCCCAGACCGATAATATCTTCTTTCAGTATTAATTCCATGTTGCGTCCTCCTTGTTTTTACTTCATCAAATCGGTTACGTAGGGCAGCAAGCCAATCTGGCGGGCGCGTTTGATGGCCTGGGCCACACGGCGCTGATACTTCAGAGAGGTGCCTGTGATGCGGCGGGGCAGAATCTTGCCCTGCTCGTTCAGGAACTTCTTGAGGAACTCGGGATCCTTGTAGTCGATGTACTTAATGCCACTTTTCTTGAAACGGCAATACTTCTTCTTCTTCGTGTCGATAGAAGGAGCTGTAAGATAACGGATTTCTGATTGCTCTGCCATGGTTTAAGCCTCCTCTTCTTTTTTACCAAGCTTTGCACGGCGCTTCTCTGCGTAAGCGGCTGCATACTTGTCAAGTTTAACAGTCATGTAACGGATAACTTTCTCGTCGCGGCGATAGCCAGTCTCGAGCTTTTTGATTACTGTTGGCTCTGCTTTGAACTCTAACAGGCAGTAGAAACCTGTAGATTTCTTCTGAATAGCATAAGCCATCTTCTTCAGTCCCCAGGTCTCTTCATTCAGAATCTCAGCACCATTATCGGTGAGCAGCTTTGTGAACTTAGCGACCGTTTCCTTCATCTGTTCATCAGACAAAACGGGAGTCAAAATGAAAACGGTTTCGTATTGATTCATTTGTGTTAAAAAATTGATTAATAAATACTTGTTGCTTCGAAAAGCGGGTGCAAAGGTACTACTATTTATTAAGAATCAAGAATTTAGGCTTAGAAATTACGCTTTGCGTTAACTGTTTTTAATATTTCCCGCCGTTTTTTATGGCTTTTACATAGAGCAACACGCCCAAAATGATGAGCGCAAGGCCAATAATGAGCACTGCGTTGACACGCGAAAGTGTCGTGAGCACTGCCACCAGCAACACAATGGCACCGGTCAAGACCAGTGCCACTGCGATGCGGTTCATGTGCTTTCTGACGAAAGTCGGCATGATGACCACTCTCCTTTCCAGCTTATTCCACCTCGGGCGTGATGAGCTTGTAGCCCTTGCCGTGGATGTTGATGATTTCAATCTGGTCGTCGTCCTTCAGATGCTTGCGCAGCTTGGTGATATACACGTCCATGGAGCGGGCGTTGAAGTAGTTGTCATCAATCCAGATGGTCTTCAGGGCAAAGTCGCGCTGCAGAATCTCGTTTGCATGGCTGCAAAGCAGGGCCAGCAACTCGTTTTCCTTGGTGGTGAGCTTGGTCTGCTTCTCGCCGATGGTGAGCAGCTGCTTCTGAGTGTCGAAGGTGAAGCGGCCAATCTGATAGACCGAGCTCTCCTTGTTTTTCTTACCACGCACACGGCGCAGGATGGCCTCAATACGGAACACCAGCTCTTCCATGGAGAAAGGTTTGGTGATATAGTCGTCAGCACCAATCTTGAAACCTTCGAGAATGTCTTCCTTCAACGTCTTGGCAGTAAGGAAGATGATGGGCATTTCGGCATTGGCCTGGCGGATTTCCTGAGCCAGTGTGAAGCCGTCTTTCTTCGGCATCATCACGTCGAGCACGCAAATGTCGAACTTGCTTTTCAGGAAAGCTTTGTAGCCTGCCTCGCCGTCGGGGCACAACTCTGCAACATAGCCTTTGGCCTGCAGATACTCGCGAAGCAACATTCCCAGGTTCTCGTCGTCTTCGCACAACAAAATCTTCAAATTATCTTCCATATAGTTTCACTCCCCCTGCCCTGTGGTTTGCGGGCAGTGCCTGCCGGTTTGTGGGAGTTTGCTGACAGGCGTATTGTTATAGAATTAGTGTTTCTGTTTTTTATTCTTCTTTCATGATGGGCAGCGACACGGTGAATTTGGTGCCTTTGCCGTAGTCGCTTTCCACTTTAATCTCACCGTCGTGCAGGTCAATGATTTTCTTCACGTATGCCAGTCCTAAGCCGAATCCCTTGGCATCGTGGCGGTTTCCGGTGTGCACTCGATAGAACTTGTCGAAGATTTTCTTCAGGTTCTCCTTCTTAATTCCCTGGCCAGTGTCTCTGATTGAGAAGTAGAGGCGGTCGTTGGCGTTCCACGTTTTGATGTAGATGTTGAGTGGCACTTCCTCCTTCTTATACTTCACCGCATTGTCCATGAGATTGGTGATGGCATTCTGGAAATGCACCTCGTCAACATAGATGGCCGAATCCACAGCCTCAATCTCAGTATAGATTTTACCGCCTGCATGTTCCACTCGCAGCGAGAATGTGCCAGCAATGCTCTCAAGCATTTCGTTGAGGTCGAGTTCTTTTTTCTTGAATGAGGCTGTCTTGCGGTCGAACATTGACATCTGGAGCACCTTTTCCACCAGGAAGCGCAACCGTTTAGACTCATCGTTGATGACTGTGCCCAGATGGTTCATCATGGCCGGGCTCTTGGTTACGCTTTCGTCATTCATCATCTGCGCAGCCAAGGAGATGCTTGCTATCGGCGTCTTCAGCTCATGCGTCATGTTGTTGATGAAATCGTTTTTGATTTCCGTATAGCGTTTCTGACGGAAAATGGTGACGATGGTGAAAATGAACGTGATGAGCAGTACGATGGTGAACACGATGCTCGGAATCATGAAACGGATGCTCGAGAAGATATAGCTGTTCATGTCGGGGAAATGTATCCGAACCACGCCCTTTTTGTTTGACGGGTCGTTGCGGAACAACTCCTGCGAGTAGGTATATTCCTCGCCATCTTCCGAATACTCCGGACAGCGATACACCTCACGACCGTCCTGTGTGCTCACCCTGAAGTGATAGGGGATGTTGATGCCGTTGTTCATCAGCTCGGCCTTCAGGTCCAAGTCTAACAGCTTGAAATTGATGCGCTCCTTGAGCGGTTTTTCTGAAGCCGTATAAAGTATGCTATACACCACCTCGTCAAGCAGTCCTTTTTGATAGACATAGCGGTTTTTCACAATCTCCTGCATGGACTTCGAGGCCTGCGATATGCTGTTTTTGTCCGTACGCAGAATCATGGCTTTTGGCATTGATGCCGGCCGGGTGGTGATTGTCTTGAGTTCGAACGACGAGTAGATGGTGCCATCCTTGCCGGTAACCGAATACTGGTGCGAATGTTGCACGGCACCATTAAGTTCGCCTGCAACGGAGTCTTTTCTGAAAGCACGCCGTTCGGTTTCGTTGACGTCCTTTTCCAGATAGCGCAGCGTTTCGTTGAGTTCCAGGTTGCGACTGGCCTGATAGAGGGCGCGGTTGACGCTCTCGTCGAACTGCTCCTTTTTCATTTTCACCATTTCCTCGATATAGCTCAGCTGCAAACCAAGCAACACCAGGAATGAGAAACCCATTACTATGGCTATGACCCAAATCGTTCTTTTTTTCATACGCTTGCAAAAGTAGTGCTTTTGGTTTTATACCACAAACATTTTGTTAAATAATTCAGTTAAATTTAATTCAATTAACCCAATTTTCTGTTTTTATTTGATAATTATCAACTTGACTTTGTCTTGCGCAATAAAAAGAGAGCCGCACACGAAACGGTGTGCGACTCTCCGAGAGATAGTCCTGTGCAAAGAGTCGTGGCAGGCAGATTGTCCGCCATACTTCCGCCAACGATTAATCTTCCTCTGCCTGTTCTGCCTCGTGCTCCTTGATGAGCTGCTGCTGAATGTCGTTCGGCACGAGTTCGTAGCTTGCGAACTTGGTTGTGAACGAAGCGCGGCCACCTGTAAGCGACGACAATGCAATGGAGTAATTTGAAAGCTCCTTGAGAGGAATCTTGGCAGAGAGTTTCTGATAGCCAGCCTCGCTGTCCATGCCCATGATGAGGGCGCGGCGGCCCTGCAGGTCGCTCATCACGTCGCCCATGTAGTCGGCGGGCACAAGTACTTCGAGGTCATAGATAGGCTCCAGAATCTTCGGGCCTGCCTCTTTGAACGCTGCGCTGAACGCATTGCGCGCGGCAAGCATGAACGAGAGCTCGTTGGAATCCACCGGGTGCATCTTACCGTCATAGACAATGACGCGGACATCGCGGGCGTAAGAACCGGTCAGCGGGCCGCTCTCCATGCGCTCGAGCACACCCTTGAGGATAGCCGGCATGAAGCGTGTGTCGATGGCACCGCCCACCACAGAGTTGATGAAGACAAGCTTGCCTCCCCACTCCATTTCAATTTCTTCCTTGCCCTTGATGTTCATGCGGAATTCCTGACCACCAAACTTGAACAGCGTGGGATCGGGCATTCCTTCTGAATACGGCTCGACAATGAGATGCACCTCACCAAACTGGCCTGCGCCTCCCGACTGTTTCTTGTGACGATAGTCGGCACGGGCGGCCTTTGTGATGGTCTCACGATAAGGAATCTTCGGCTCCAGATACTGAATCTGGATTTTCTCGTTGTTCTCCATGCGCCATTTCAGCGTGCGGAGGTGGAACTCACCCTGTCCGTGAACAATGATTTGCTTCAGTTCCTTCGACTGTTCCACAACCCATGTGGGGTCTTCCTGACGCATCTTGGTCAGGGCGGCCATCATCTTCTCAGTCTCGCTCTCGTTGAGAGCCTTCACGGCACGCGAGTACTTTGAGTTGGGGAACTTGATGAAGTCGAAGTGCCAGTCGCAATCCTTGCCATTCAAGGTGTTGCCGGTCTTCACGTCCTTCAGCTTCACGGTGCAGCCAATGTCGCCAGCGTTGAGCTGGTCAACAGCAATGCGGTTGGCTCCGGCGCAGGCGTAGATGGTACCGATGCGCTCTTTAGAGCCGCGGTCTGCGTTTGTCAGGTCATCGCCTGGCTTCACGTTTCCGCTCATCACCTTGAAGTAGCTCACCTCACCAATGTGCGGCTCCATGCCGGTCTTGAAGAAGTAGAGCGAAGTAGGACCGTTTGAGTCGGGATTGATTTCCTCGCCACGGGTGTTCTTAACCTTCGGCATCTCGCTGACGAAAGGCACCACGTTGCCCAGGAACTCCATCAGACGGCGCACGCCCATGTCGCGGCCTGCGCAAACACAGAACACGGGATAGATGCTGCGCGTGACAAGACCCTTGCGGATGCCCTCGCGCATCTCGTCCTCGGTGAGGTTCTCTTCTTCGAAGAATTTCTCCATCAGCGTGTCGTCGTTGGCGGCTGCGGCCTCAATCAGAGCGGCGTGCAGTTCCTCTGCCTTGTCCATCTGGTCTGCGGGAATGTCCTCGATGATGGGAGCGCCTCCCTCGGGTTTCCACGAGTATTTCTTCATCAGCAGCACATCAATCACAGAGTTGAATCCGGCTCCGGTCTCAATGGGATACTGCACGGGAACGCACTTGTCGCCATAGATTTCCTTCATGTTCGAAAGAATCACGTCAAAGTCGCAGTTGTCGCGGTCCAGCTGGTTGACCAGGAAGATGACGGGCTTCTGCAGTTTCTCGGTGTAGCGGAATGCGTTCTGTGTTCCCACCTCGGGACCATACTGGCCGTTCACTAAAATCACGGCCTGGTCGGTGACGTTCAGGGCAGTAATGGCACCGCCCACAAAGTCGTCAGAGCCTGGGCAGTCGATGACGTTCAGCTTCTTGTTGTTCCACTCTACATGGAATACTGTTGAGAATACCGAATAGCCATACTCCTGCTCAACGGGGAAATAGTCGCTGACGGTGTTTTTCTGTTCCACCGTACCGCGGCGCTTGATGATACCTGCTTCGAAAAGCATACTTTCGGCAAGAGTAGTCTTGCCGCTACCCGCACTGCCAAGCAGTGCAATGTTCTTGATTTCGTTTGTCTGATATACTCTCATATCTTTTAATAGATTTAGGTGTTATTCGATAATTGGGGCCTAAGGTAGTTATTTTCTGACAATTGACAAAAGAAATCCCGAAAAACCAACATTATTTTTAAATATATTAGTATTTTTGTGCCGATATTTCGTTTTTTCAGACCGTTAGAAGCATTTTCAAACCATTATTCGTCAACCCATGGCCGGACTCTACATTCACATTCCTTTCTGCAAAAGCCGCTGCATTTACTGCGGCTTTTACTCCACCACGCTCGGCCACCTGCGAGCACCATACGTTGACGCGCTTTGCCGTGAAATGGAAATGCGCGCGGCAGAGGCTGCCCGCCAGTCAATCGGCACCATCTATCTCGGCGGCGGAACGCCATCGCAACTCACAGAATCACAGCTGCGGCAAATCTTCAGCCACATTTATAATATATATAAGGTGGAACCCAACGCGGAAATCACCATTGAATGCAACCCCGACGACATCGCACTCGCAGTTCCCTGCTCCCCCACCGCCGACTCTTCTTCCCCCGCCGATAGTCCTTCTCCGTCTTCGTACGCCGCGATTCTATCGCGGCTCCCCATCAACCGCATCAGCATGGGCGCACAGACCTTCGACGACTCCCGCCTGCGCCTATCGCACCGCCGCCACGCCGCCTCGCAAGTGGCAGAAGCCATGAGCACCCTGCGCGCCCACGGTTTCCACAACATCAGCATCGACCTCATGTTCGGATTCCCACAACAGACGCTGCCACAATGGGCCGACGACATCGACCAAGCCCTCGCCCTCAATCCCGAGCACATCTCCGCCTACTCGCTTACCTATGAAGAAGGCACCCCGCTGCAACGTCTCAGCCAGAGCGACCCGCGCTACGCACCCATCTCCGACGAACTGAGCCTCGCCATGTACCACCTGCTCATCGACCGCCTCACTGCCGCCGGCTATGAGCACTACGAAATCAGCAACTTCGCACGGCCTGGATTCCGCTCGCGCCACAACAGCAGCTATTGGCAGGGCATTCCCTACATAGGCATCGGCGCGGCGGCCCATTCCTACGACATTGACACGCGCTCGTGGAACGTCAGCGATGTTGAGCGCTACATCCAAACCATCAGCCAAGGCCAACTGCCCGTGGAACAGCGCGAAGTGCTCACCACAAGCGAGAAGTACGACGATATGGTGATGACCGCACTGCGCACAAGCCAGGGACTCAGCCTCAGCGACATTGCCCGCCGCTTTGGCACCGACTACCAGCACCACCTGCTCAGCAACGCACAGCCCCACATCGACCGCAACCTGCTCATCGTTGACAACGGCCGCCTCCGCATCACACGCGACGGTCTCTTTCTCAGCGATGCCATCATCAGCGATTTGATGTACGTATAAATCATCTCCCTGCCCCTGGGAGTGAGGTGGATAGTAACACTACCCAACTGAAATTGACTGCCTCTGATGGAAAAAAGAATCGTGGAACAAGTAGATAATAAAGACAAGGAACAGAATATGAACGAAACGCGGTTCCACCGAAAAATAAAAGTCATTTTCCTTTGTATTTTCCTCGGTTATTAGTATCTTTGCGGAATATAACCTAAATTAGAAAAAACGATTATTTAATGGCTACATAGCAAGTACGTGCAGAAGTTCACAAGACGTTGAGAGAAGACAGCAACAACCTGCGTGGCCTCTATACCTGCTGGAACAGGAATTATGTAATACGGAGAAATATGGACATTCAAAAGATACAGCTATATAAGTCAGCCTTTGACAAAATTGCGAAAGCCGTTAAAGACGATGACGACAACAGTATTGAAGTATGGTACGCCCGTGAGCTTCAGGAGGTGCTGGGGTACGCCCGTTGGGAGAATTTTGTGGGTGCTATTGGTCGTGCCATAGAATCGTGTAAGACGCTGGGAACCAATGTTGATGACCATTTTCGTGAGGTCACGAAAATGGTAGGTTTGGGTAGTGGTTCACAACGTCCCATTCAGGACTTTATACTTACTCGATATGCCTGTTACTTGATAGCGCAGAACGGCGACCCGAAGAAGGAAGAGATAGCATTTGCGCAGAGCTATTTCGCTGTGCAAACCCGCAAGGCTGAACTCATAGAAGAACGCCTGAACGAAATAGCCCGTCTGAACACCCGCGAGCGACTACGTGTATCAGAGAAGCAGCTGAGCCGGAACATTTTCCAGCGTGGAGTAGATGACCGTGGGTTCGGACGAATCCGCTCCAAGGGTGACCAAGCCCTGTTTGGCGGCTTAACGACGGAACAGATGAAGAAACGGCTTGGCATCAAGAGCGGAGCCTTGGCCGACCGTCTGCCCACTCTTACCATTGCCGCCAAGAATCTGGCCACGGAGATGACCAACTACAACGTGGAGCAGAAAGACCTTTATGGCGAGACGGACATCACGTCAGAGCATGTACAGAACAACCGTAGTGTTCGTGGAATGTTAGGTCAACGAGGCATCAAGCCTGAGTCACTTCCGCCTGCCGAGGATATCAAGAAGGTAGAGCGTCGTGTAGCGAAAGACGAGAAAGATATGCAGAAAGGCACCCAGAAACTGCCAAAGAAGTAAAATGAAAAACAGAAAAGATTAATGAAATACGAAAATACATTCAAAGCGATAGACCAAATTTTGTGGAAGGAGCAGGGTTGCGGTAGCGAGTTGGACTACCTGGAGCAGAAATCGTGGATGCTGTTCCTCAAGTACCTTGATGACCTTGAAACAGAACGCGAGGAAGAGGCCGAACTTGAAGGCAAGACCTACAAACGACTTGTTTCGGGCTTCTACCGTTGGAGCCAGTGGGCAACGCCCAAGAAGCGCGACCCTCAGACGGGCAAGATGGTCTTGGATACTGTCAATGCCATGAGTGGCGACGACCTTGTGGAGTTTGTTGACCAGAAACTCTTCCCATATCTCAAAGATTTCCAGAATACCGCTACCCAGACGGATAGCCTTGAATATAAGATAGGCGAAATCTTTGGCGAACTGCACAACAAGATACGCTCTGGATTCAATATGCGCGAGATTATCAACATGATTGATGAACTCCATTTCCAGAGTGCCGAGGACAAGCACGAAATGACCGTGCTCTATGAAAGCAACATCCAGCGCATGGGTAATGCCGGGCGCAATGGTGGTGAGTATTACACCCCACGCCCATTGATTCGTAGCATCATCAAGGTGGTTGACCCCAAGATTGGCGAGACGGTCTATGACCCTGCTTGCGGTTCGGCTGGCTTCCTCTGTGAGGCTTTCCTCTACATGAAGGACAAAATCAAGAGTGTGAAAGACCACGAAATCTTGCAGAAAGACACCTTCTTTGGCAAGGAGAAGAAAGGCTTGCCCTATATCATCGCCACCATGAATATGATATTCCACGGCGTATCTGCTCCCAACATCACTCATGGAAACACCCTTGCTATGAACCTCAGTCAGATTCAGGAAAGCGACCGCAAGAACGTCATTCTTGCCAATCCTCCCTTTGGTGGCAACGAGCGAGGAGAGGTGTTGCAAAACTTTGAGATTCGCACCTCAGAGACTGCCTACATGTTTATGCAGCATTTCATCAAGATGCTGAAGGCTGGTGGACGTGCAGGTATTGTCATCAAGAATACTTTCCTCAGCAACGGCGATGCAAGTGCCATCCGCAAAATGCTCTTGGAGAATTGCAACCTTCATACCATCCTCGACCTTCCTTCTGGCGTGTTCACGGGTGCTGGTGTGAAGACCGTTGTATTGTTCTTTACCAAAGGCGAACCAACGGAGAAGATTTGGTACTACCAGGTAGATAAGCACTTCACCAAGACGCAGCCATTGACTGAGGCTGATTTGCAGGAGTTCCTCACTTTGCAGAAGACACAGGCAGAGAGCGAACATTCTTGGACGCTGGATGTCAGCACCCTCGACGATGCTTGCGACCTCAGTGTAAAGAATCCCAACAAGGTGGAGGAAGTTGACGAGCGCACACCAAGTGAAATTGCAGAAAGCATCTATGCCCTTGGACAGGAGAATCAGACTCTGATAGACGAAATAATGGAGATGGTGAAATGAATAACGAAATACAATTATATGACGAAATACTGCAACGAGCCGTTGCAGTTATTAAAGAAGCCATTTTGCAAGGACAGTATGAGGCTTGCAAAGGGGTTAACCGCATCCAATTGGCTGTGTATTTTGGTATTGGAAAGTATATATCTCAGCATACGCGAAAGGGCGTTTGGGGTACAGGCGCATTAGAAACCATCAGCGAACAGTTGCGAAGGGAATTGCCAGGATTAAGAGGGTACTCGTCAACAGCTCTAAGAAATATGCGTAAGTTCTATGAGAATTGGGATATGCTTGATTCTAATTCAGCAAGTGCACTTGCTGAATTGCAAAACAAAGATAATCAAGCTGTTGCAATTTCAGCAAGCGCACTTGCTGAAATTGATATATACAACACTTTGCAGGTTCCTTTGACAAAAGATTTCCCTATTGAGGATTTCTTTAGAGTGCCTTTTACTCATCATGTTAGAATAATAGAAGGAACAAAAGATATCAATGCACGATACTATTATATACATCGTACTGCAGAAGAGCATTTGTCTGAAAAAGATGTTATTAAACTTGCGAAGAACAACGCCTATGGTCATCGCGAGCAGATGCCGAGCAACTTCACCAAGACCATCTCTAATGCAGAAATGATGCGCAAGGCGGTCATGATGTTCAAGGACTCTTACATGCTTGACTACATCAATGTTGAGGAGATTGGCGTGCGTGACAGTATTGATGTGGATGAACGTGTAGTGGAAAAGGAAATCGTGAATAAGGTAAAGAACTTCATCATGACCATTGGTCGCGATTTTACATTCATGGGCAACCAGCAGTTGTTGGAAGTTTATGGCGTTGAGCAATTCCCTGATCTATTGTTCTTCAATCGCGAACTGAATGCTATGGTGGTGATAGAGTTAAAAACGGGAGAATTCAAAACCAGCTATCTTGGCCAGTTAATGGGTTATCTGACGATTCTGGATGAAAAGATTCGCAAACCGCATGAGAACCCCAGCATAGGCATGGTGTTGTGCAAGTCCGCTAATCGTGAGTATGTGGAGTTTATGATTCGCGACTACTCAAAGCCAATGGGTGTAGCCACTTACAAAACGGCAGATGATATGCCTGAGAAGATTCGCAAAGCACTGCCTGATATTAATGCTCTTAAGAAACTGATGAGAGACAAAGAGCATGATAAGAAGGAGGACTAATAATGGATAGAAATAACACGCTGCCTTTCCTGACATTCTCAAAATCCGCTACACCGCAGTGGATTTTGGCAAACAGCGAGAATCAGACTCTTATTGACGAAATCTTGGAGATGGTGAAATGAAAGAAACTCAAAAAGTATGGAAATCAAAATAACACCCCTGCTTGCTGCCCTTCGCGAGCAGAAAGAAATGAAGATGAAAGGCAGTATCTATCACAAAACACAGATAGACCTGACTTATAACTCGAACCATATCGAGGGTAGCCGATTGACGCACGACCAAACACGCTATATCTTTGAGACGAACACCATTGGTGTGACAGCCGACGAGACCATAAACGTGAACGATATCGTGGAGACCATGAACCATTTCCGCTGTATTGACCTGATTATTGATAAGGCCGAAGAACCGCTTTCGGAAGAACTGGTAAAGACGCTGCATGGCCTATTGAAATCAGGCACTTCCGACAGCCGCAAAGATTGGTTTGCCGTTGGCGACTACAAGCGTCTGCCCAACGAGGTGGGGGGCGAGGATACGTGTGAGCCAGAACGGGTGCAGGAAAGTATGCAACGACTGATAGACAATTACAACGCCAAGCAGCAGCACACGCTGGAAGACATTCTCGATTTTCATGTTCGTTTCGAGAAGATACACCCGTTCCAGGATGGTAATGGCCGCGTTGGGCGTCTCGTCATGTTTAAGGAGTGCCTGCGTAGTGGTGTCGTTCCTTTCATCATCACCGACGAATTGAAGATGTTCTATTACCGAGGTCTGCGCGAGTGGGGACATATTGACGGCTATCTTACCGACACTTGTCTCACAGCACAGGACAACTATAAAGCTGTTCTCGACTATTTCAGAATCAAGTATTAATGAGAGACCAAGGAATGAAAGAAGGTTGGGAATATAAGAAGTTAGGAGAGGTCTGTAAGACCTATTCAGGTGGTACCCCGCTTAAGAATGTCAATGAATATTATCAAGATGGTAATATACCATGGCTCAGAAGCGGTGAGGTATGCAAGAAATATATTTTTGAAACAGAAATGTTTATCACCCAGAAAGGCTTAGAGAATTCTTCTGCAAAGTATTATCCGATAGATACGGTAGTAGTCGCTATGTATGGTGCTACAGCCGCACAAGTTGGTATATTAAAAATTCAAGCTACATCTAATCAAGCAGTATGTGGTATAATACCCAATAACAAATTCCAACCAGAGTTTCTATATTATTTCTTTAGCTATAGAAAGGATTTCCTTGCTTCTCAGGCACAAGGTGGTGCTCAGCCAAACATTTCACAGGTAAAAATAAAGAATCTTGAAGTTCCTGTTCCTTCTCTTTCTGAGCAGCAATCCATTGTTGATTATCTTGACTCTGCTTTTGCTAAGATAGATGCGATGAAGGCTAATGCAGAAAAAGCCCTCAATGAAGCCAAAGCCCTCTTCCAAGCATCCCTCAAAGAAATGCTTGAACCAAAAGAAGGGTGGGAAGAGAAAGAATTAAAAGATATTGTGGATACAAATTGCCCTATATCCTATGGAATTGTTCAGCAAGGTAACCATGTTGAAGGAGGAGTACCAGTAGTACGACCAGTAGATTTAAATAAGAAGTACATTACAGTAGATAACCTAAAATGCACGACAAAATCTATATCATCATCATACAAGCGAACAATTCTTCGAGGTGATGAGATATTGCTTGGTGTTCGAGGGACAACTGGAATAGTAGGCATAGCAACAGAAGAATTGAATGGATGTAACGTAAACAGAGGTATTGTACCATTGTTCTTCAAAGATATTATTTGCAGGGATTTCATCTATTATGAGATGTTATCTCCTGCAATGCAATCTATATTTGCAGAGAAGACAACGGGCTCAACTCTGAAACAGATAAACATAAAGGATTTGAGAAGGATATTATTCTATTATCCCCATATTGAGGTTCAGCAACAAATTGCAGTCACTCTCGACTCCCTCAAATCCAAGGTTGACCGTCTCCAAGAGAACTACGCCAAGATTTCTCAGGAGTGTGACGCATTGAAACAAGCAATATTACGACAAGTATTTGAATAATGAGCAAGAAGTCTATACGATTTTTCAATGATCGCGAAGTGCGAGCCGTGTGGGACGATGACCACAATAAGTGGTGGTTCTCGGCCACAGACATCGTGCGGGCTGTTAACGATGAAGAAGATTACGTCAAAGCGGGCAATTACTGGCGTTGGCTGAAAAGGAAACTAAACACAGATGGTGTTCAACTCGTGAGTGTCACTCACGAGTTCAAATTCCAAGCTCCTGACGGCAAACAGCGTTATGCTGATGCGTTGGATGCAGCGTGTGTGCAGACATTGGCCAAGAACTATCCCAACAACCGTGCGCGCAAATTCCTTGAATGGTTCACCTACAGCGATAATAGTATTGACGGACAGAGTAAGAAAAAAGCCTATACGCTGATAGAGGGCGGAATGCTATACAGTATGGAGCCAGGCACTATGAAGTGTCTGCAACAGATTCATGCCTACCTGTTTGGCGGTCTTTATGACTTTGCTGGGCAGATACGCACCAAGACAATTTGGAAGGATGGTACGCTGTTTTGTCGTGCAGAGTACTTGAAGAAGAATCTGAGTATTATCGAGGCAATGCCTGAGACGACCTTTGATGAAATAGCGAATAAGTATGTTGAGATGAATGTGGCACATCCTTTTATGGAAGGCAATGGGCGTAGCACACGACTTTGGCTCGACCTGATACTTAAAAAGCGTCTGAGGCTATGTGTCGATTGGAGCAAGATTGACAAGAAAGAATATCTTTCAGCCATGAAACTCAGTATGACAGACTCCTCTGCCATCAAAGCATTGTTAAAGGGTGCTTTGACCGATAAGATTGACGACCGTGAGCTTTTCATGAAGGGTATCGACTACTCTTATTATTTCGAACAAGCCGATTAAGCGTGAGGCTTGTCGAACGAAGTTCAACAGGAGGATTAAGTGAAAGAGGAACAAGGACAAAAACGAGATTAAATATGAACGAAGCGCAGACTCGATTTAACAAAATAGACCCCAAGCTAAGGGATGCAGGCTGGGGGATTGTTCCAGGAAGTAATATACTTGTGGAGCAGAGTGCTTATATTGCGCCTGGCCGCATCACCACTACTGGTAACAAGAATCCGAAGAAGGCAGACTATATCCTTGAATACAAGGGTATGAAACTTGCCGTAATAGAAGCCAAGAGCGACGAGAAAGACGTGGCTGAAGGCGTGGACCAGGCCAAACTCTATGCCGATGCCCTGAAGATTCGCTACACCTATAGCTCGAATGGCGATGAGATATGGTTCATCGACATGGGTGTGAAGAACAGCAAGGGAGAGTATATCATTTCCAGCAAGGAAAAGGATATTGACAATTTCCCAACGCCACAGGACTTGTGGCAGATGACCTTCCCTGAAGAGAACCCTTGGCGCGACAAGTTCAATCTGTGTGCGCTCAATCGCAGCGGTGGGCGAACGCCTCGTTACTATCAGGAAATTGCCATTAAGAATGTGCTGGAGGCGGTGGCAAAGCAGCGGAATCGCATTTTGCTGACAATGGCTACAGGCACAGGAAAGACCTACACGGCTTTCCAAATATGCTGGAAACTGACACAGACGAAATGGACGAACAAGGGCGTTGAGCGCGCACCAAGAATCTTGTTTATAGCCGACAGAAACATTCTTGCCAATCAGGCCATCAACGACTTCGACCAGTTCCCAGAGGATGCTATGTGTCGAATTACGCCCAAGGAACTGCGGAAGAACAATTACAAGGTGCCCACAGCCCGCAATCTTTATTTCACCATTTTCCAGACGATGATGACCTCGCCCAACGCCCAAAAGGCAGAGGAGCAAGGCATCAAGTTGCCAGAAGGCTCAGACGACCAGCCCTACTACATGCAGTATGAGCGCAACTTCTTTGACTTCATCATCATCGACGAGTGTCATCGTGGTGGTGCCAATGACGAAAGCGAGTGGCGAAAGCTGATGGAGTATTTCGACAGCGCTTACCAGCTTGGTATGACTGCCACACCCAGAAGAAAGGAAAATGTCAACACCTATGCCTACTTTGGAGACCCTGTCTATACCTATTCTCTGAAACAAGGAATCGAGGACGGTTTCCTTGTTCCTTTCCGCGTTGACATCTCTACGAGCAACATTGACGACTATCAGTATGAAGAAGGCGACATCGTGAAGAGTGGAGAGATAGACTATGAAAAGGTTTACTCGGAGTCGGATTTCTATAATGGCAGAATACAGATAAAGGAGCGTGACGAGCATCGTGTGCAAGAGTTGCTGAACAAGATTGACCCCGACGAAAAGACCATCATCTTCTGTGCCACTCAGAAACATGCGATGATCGTGCGCGATATGGTGAACAAGCACAAACGGCGCCCTGCCAGCAACTATTGTGAGCGAGTAACGGCTGATGACGGAGAAGTGGGTGAAGCGACGTTGAGAGCCTTCCAGGACAATGAAAAGCTTCTGCCGACCATCCTGACTACATCTTATAAGTTGAGTACTGGTGTTGATGCCCGCAATGTGCGCAACATCGTACTGATGCGCCCTGTTCAGAACATCGTTGAGTTTAAGCAGATTATAGGTCGTGGCACACGCTTGTTTGACAAGAAGTATTATTTCACCATCTATGACTTTGTAGGGGCTTGCGACATGTTCAAAGACCCGGATTGGGATGGCGACACATACTGCCCGATTTGTGGCAACTGGCCTTGCACGTGTAAGAAGAAGCCATACCCGATGCCACCAGAAGAAGACGATGACGGTATAGTAAGCGAACCAAAGCCGTGCCCCGTATGCGGACACCTGCCCTGTACGTGTGAAGGACCAAAGACAAACCTGATAGACATTAAGTTGTCGAACGGAAGAAAGTTGTCGCTAGAAACGACCTGGGAACAAAAGATATTCTTTGGCGATGAGTTCATCACCCTGAATGAATATGTAGATAAGTTGTTTGGCAGAATTCCTGATTTCTTCTCAGGAGCAGATGACCTGAGAGAAAAATGGGCTAATCCCGAAACCCGAGAGCAACTGCTGAGAACGCTTGATGAGGCAGGGTTTGCGGAGGACAAACTGAATCTCCTGAAGAACATGCTGAAGATGCAGAAATGCGACTTGCTGGATGTGCTGGAATACATTGCCTATGACTCTACACCCATAGAGAGGGAAAAACGAGTGGAACTTGTGAAGAAGCAGTATGTGGATTCTTTGAACGAGGAGCAGCGCGATTTCGACAACCTCATCCTGCAATACTACGTCAGCAACGGTTTCAAAGAGCTGGGGACTGATAAACTGAAGACCTTTATCACCATCAAGTTCAACTCGATGAGCGATGCTAAGGAAAGATTGAATATGTCTGTCGCTGATATACGTGCGCACTACTTTGAGTTGCAACGCAGATTGTATTGCGCATAGAGAAATGCTCACCACAAACGAGAAGTACGATGACATGGTGGTGACCACCTAACACCCTTACTCCCTCCCTTTGGGAGGGCTGGGGTGGGTTCCATCATCAGCGATTTGATGTACGTATAATTTTTCTAGAAAATCTGTTCATAAACCTGCACTTTGTTTTCATAAACCTGCACTTTGCAAAAACAAACAATTGCTTGGTAAAAACAAACCTACACTTTACATGCAAATTCTTTAGAAAATTCAATCATAAACCTGCACTTTACGAAAACAAACAATTGCTTGGTAAAAACAAACCTGCACTTTACATGCAAATTCTTTAGAAAATTCAATCATAAACCTGCACTTTACGAAAACAAACAAATGCTTGGTAAAAACAAACCCATGCTTTGCGCTCGCAAAGCATGGGTTTGACTGATTGAAGTGCAGGCTACTGGCTCGGAAGAACAGTCTGCCATCCAAAGTCAGACGTTCTGCTCTCACAGATGCAGGAGCCGCATTATTCCTCGCTCACGTGCTTGAAGTTTTCCCAACCTGCTTTCGAGCGGTAACGCTCGGCAGCTCCCTTGGGCACCACAAGACGGGCGTTGGCCAGTACTGCGGCGTCGAAGGCGTTCTCCATGGCAGGCGGATTGGGGGTCTCAATGCGTATGACGCTGATTTTCGGACAGCCCCAGAAGGCCATGTCGTTGACACCCTGAATGGTGGCGGGCAGAACGACCTCGGTGAGGGTTGCTATGCCGCGGAAAGCACTGGGATAGATTTGCTTCACGCCTTGCGCAACGACGAGCGAGGTGAGTTTGCGGCCCTGCGGACAGCGGTAAATCAGGGTGCTGTCGTGGCGCATCAGCATACCGTCAATGGAAATGAAAAGCGGGTTGTCGTCAACGGCAATCTCCTCGAGCGCGGGACAGGCAGAGAAGGCATCGTTGGACACTCGGCGCACCGTATTGGGGATGACCACGCGCCGCAGGGCGCCGCATCCGTAGAACAAACGTGTGGAGAGCGCATTGTCCTGCGTGTATGCATTCTGCTGTTCCTTGCCTGCGGAATAGCAGTCGCCGCCTTTCACCATCGTGGCCTCGCTCAGGTCGAGCTCAGACAGATGTCCGGCTGTGCCGTTGGCGCCTGCCATGGTGCGCAGCAGCAGCATGTCGGTGCCATTGAGTGGCCCGGCAATCTTCAGGCTTGTGATTGACTGTCGCTCAGCGGCATTGAGCTGTGCGGATAGCGTTCCCGGCTCTGTCAGGTTTACGCTCTTTTGCGCGTGCATGGATGCGCAGAGCATCAGCATGGCGCATGCAATGAGATATTTCTTCATGACAAATGGTTTGAATTTACGATTAATACTGTGCAAAAATAATAAAATAGCCATTGAAACGGTTATTTTGTTCACATTTTATATTTTTTAAGTAAAGAAAATCCGTTTTTATTCATATTATTTATATATTTGCATAGTTTTTTTCAAACACGTTAACCTACGTAATATCTGATTTATCT
The DNA here is from genome assembly GCA_017619445.1 of Prevotella sp. Taxonomy (GTDB): domain Bacteria; phylum Bacteroidota; class Bacteroidia; order Bacteroidales; family Bacteroidaceae; genus Prevotella. Next base: position 88,575 of record JAFZSI010000044.1, on the reverse strand, counting down.
AATAATACACACAAACATCTAAGCCTATGTCAGCTTTAATTTCCGTAATCCCAATTGTGTTGCTCATTGTATTGATGATGGGCTTCAAAGTGTCTGGCTACAAGAGTGCCATCGTTACCCTTGTAGTAACAATCCTGCTGGCCCTGTTTGCCACTCCGGCGATGGGCATCATTCCCGAGAAGTATTCTGCGGCGTCTATCTATGGCATCACCCTCTGGTCGGTCATTGAGGGTTTCCTGAAAGCCTGCTTCCCGATTATCCTGATTATCATCTGCGCCATCTTCAGCTACAACATCCTCTGTGAGACGAAGGAAATTGAGACCATCAAGACCCAGTTCATTCAGATGACCTCCGACAAAGGCTTGCTCGTGCTTCTGCTCACCTGGGGTCTTGGCGGTGTGCTCGAAGGTATGGCCGGTTTCGGTACAGCCGTGGCCATTCCCGCCGCCATCCTCATTGGTTTGGGCTTCAAGCCGATGTTCTCGGCCGTCATCTGTTTGATTGCCAACACCGTTGCCGTGGGCTTCGGTGCCGTGGGTCTTCCCGCCACAACGCTGGCCAACCAGGTGGCCGCTGAGGGAGTGGCCTCGCCCGAGATGCTTTGCGAGGTTGCCACTTTCATCATCATCCAGCTGGCCCTGATGTTCTACATCACGCCGTTCCTCATCCTGATGATGACCGACCGCACGAAGATTGTGAAAAACATTACGCTTGCCCTGTTTGTAGGCACATTCTCCATCATCGTGCAGTTCTGCTGTGCACACTTCATTGGCCCTGAGACACCCGCTATCCTTGGTAGTGTGGCTGCCATCATTGCCATGCTCATCTACAATAAGCTGTTCATTCGCGACGAGAATCCTGCCGACGAGGTGGTTGTGGAGAAGAAGAAATTCGGCACGACCAAAACGCTCAAGGCATGGAGCGTCTATGGCCTCATCATCTTCTTCATCCTTATCAGCAGCAAGATTGTCCCGACCATCAATTCAGCTCTGAACAGCACATTGGTTACACAGTTCAACCTGCCCGTTACTGGCAACACGTTTAAATTCGGATGGCTCTCCAATGCCGGTCTGATGATTTTCCTCGGTGCCGTTATTGGCGGTCTGATTCAGGGAATGAGCTTCGGCAAGCTGATGAAACTGCTTGCCAAGACCACCATCAACCTCCAAAAAACAGTCGTTACCATCTGCTGCCTTGTTGCCATGGCCATGCTGATGAACAACACGGGTATGACGAACGACATCGCAAAGGGACTGGTAGCACTTACTGGCACATTCTTCCCGTTCTTCGCACCCCTCATCGGTTCTATCGGCACATTTGTCACGGGTAGTGCCACGAACGCGAACATCCTGTTTGGTAAGCTGCAAGCAACGGCCGCAAGCGACCTTGGCCTTGTCAACCAGAGCACCTTCTTCGGCGTAAGCGGTAACGAGACCAACTGGCTGGCAGCTGCCAACTGTGCAGGTTCTGAGGGTGGTAAACTCTTGTCGCCGCAGTCAATTGCCATCGCTACGGCAGCCTGCGACATGGAGGGCCAGGACGGCGACATTATGCGCAAGACCATGCCTTTCGCCATCTTCTGGATACTGATGAATGGCCTGATGGTGTTCCTCGGACTCCACGTATTCTAAGCCATTCTGCAAATGTTCCATGTAAACAAAAAAGGAGCAACGCCGTTCGCGTTGCTCCTTATTGTTTACCACTTTGTTATTTTTGTGTTCAACGTTGCCTCTTGATTTTCTTCACGGCATTCTCAAGGCTCTCAGTAGGCTCAATGATGTTGTAGTCGGCCCAGAAGGCAGGGTCATCAAAGTAGCTCATCTTGTCATAGATTGAATCGCGCTCACCGAAAGTGCCACTTTCGGGCTTGCCTTTAATTTCGCTCAGTTGGTCGGTAACCACCATTTCAGTAATCGCGGTATAGGTGGTGCTGAGCAGACGACGCTTCCAGTCACAGCTGAATTTCATTTCCGTGCGCATGTAATTGATGCGGCTGAACTCGCCATCTCGTTTGAAAGTAACAAGCAACGAAAGCTCCTTGGGCTTGAACTTCAGTCCGGCAGGTTTCTTCACCAGCATCATGTTTGTGGCCATCTCGCGGTTCTGCATATCAAGCGACAATTCTACGCGCGTGATGGTATAGTTTTCATTGTCAATATAAACCAGACCGTGGTAGAGCGCATCGGGCGACATATCGCGGGGATGGAAAGAAATGACTATCTGCAGCCGGTCGTCAATTTTGGCAGGCATTTCCATGAAATAGTTGTAGTGGTTTATGATTTCAGGGTCAAATACAATGTTCCTGTTCTTCACCACATCGTGTGTGTTCATCAGAACGGGGCCACCCTGAATCTTCACGCCGAGCGTGTCGCTCTGGCGGGTGCTCACCAGCCTACGGCCTTTCAGCACCGACACCCAGTCGCGCGTGGATGAGGCACGGTGGTAGCCTGTTTTCAGCAGTTCACCCACGGCCTCGGCAATGTAGATGTAGCGTTGCCGCTTCTGCACCGTCTCGCGGTAGAATGTCTGCATGAGTCGTGGAGACTTGCCGTAGTTATCCACCACCCTATTCAATGCCTGCAACAACACCTCCAAAGGGTCTTCGGGCATAACCACGATGTCGCTCAGCATCACCGAGGTGGAGGCCATTGGCACACGCAACTCACTGCCGTCGTCGGGCACTGTCACATAGCGGGTCCTATAACCTATGTGGGAAACCACAATGCGCGAGGGCCGTTTGACAGTCTTAAGCGAAAAGCGGCCGTCGGCATTGGTCACTGTCGATAAAGAGCCCTTGTCAACACTAATGCTTACGTTCACAAGCGGCGTTTTGGTGTCACGGTCAATCACAATGCCACTTATGACTTCTAATTTCTGTTGGGCCGAAACCGCCAAGGCCATGACCACAGTCAACATAAAAATGAGGTATCGTCTCATATTATTGTCCTTTCCTGCTAAACTGTATGCAATTATCTACAATCAAAATCTACAAAAACGGGAGAAGCTTTTAGTTTCTGTTGCAAAGATAGTAAAAAATCAGAACGAAAACAGAGGTTTTTCACTAAAATATTTAGGGATTTCCCTAAATAAGGACATAATAATCCTTAAAAACGACATACTACCCGCAAAACACTGAATACAGCCCCCTTAAAACATGCCATCATTGGTTCAGGGTTCCACATTGCGGACATCTGCCTTTTTTGTGCAGCTGGGCACCACAATGGCCGCAGATGTAATTATAGCGCGACTCTGAAAAGTATGTGCGGAGTGCAAAAAAGAAATAGACAGCCAGCAGTATGTAACCTATATAATACAGGGTAAACACACTGAAAATCATGTAATTGACCGCACAAATGGCTGCCAGGCCACACAGATAAAGAATGGCCTCGCCCACCGCCAATTGACGGAACACATCATCGACCACAGCCAGCGCGACTATCACGATTGCCCACACCGACACCAAAAATACTGACAACAGCGTCGGCGTAATGAAAGGATTAAGCGTAGGATGGTAATAGAAATGACGCCACATGTCGGGCGCAAAGGTCTGTATGCTGGCATAGAGCGTGGCCGATGAGGCAACCAACAATGCCAGAAGCGTAGGATAAAACGAATTGATGTCGTTGAAATGAACAATCTTGGCATTGCTGCGGTAAACCAGACGGGCCAGATAGGCCACACCAATGATGACTATGACAAACAAAAACAGCAGCAAATGCACATCTGAAAACACCGAAATGAACTGTGAGATTGGGTCGTCGGGATAAACCTGTGGTAAAAGCTCACTCTCGTGAATCCACCCGAATGTTTCCTGGTCGCGAGCTAACTGCACCCACACCGAATCAATAGAGTCAGTGGGAATCATGCGGATGTCGGCCACCACCAAATTATCGTTCTTTCGTACAACCAACGAGTCGGTCAACAGCTGGTTGAGCATTTCCTCGGGCTGTTGGCGAAGCAGCACAATGGAGTCGGCTTTCACCACGAAATTGTAGTTCTGCGAATAGTGGTGCGTGGTGGAAAAAGAAATGGAATCGAGCTGTTGCTCGGTATATACCACAGCATCGGGCGAGGAAGGTCTGTGCCGATGATAGCATCCCGTCAGTACGAAAGTGCCTATCATGGCATAAAGAAACAATACGGAGATTTTCCGTAAACGACTGGCAAACATTCTATTATCTTTCTGCATAAACATTCATTTGACATCGTTTGCAATCAAACTGAAGCCGAAAGCGCTTGCCGTCGGGCAGCACCAAGTAGAGGGGTTCGCGCCATTGAGGACGACTGTTCCGTTGTCCGTAGTCTTTGTCGTTGCTCTTGTTGCAGTATCCCAGCGAATAGCGCAGACAATGGCGGCACTGCATGAGCAGCAAAGGCGAATCGGCATTAGCAGATAACGATTGCTGCAACTCAAATGCAGGTTCCACATTGTCAAGTCCATGACGGCGATAGAACTCGCGGGCCATGCTGTTGGCCACGTTCAGCATATATGGAAATTGCTCATAAAGAGCTGGCAAGAACAGATTCGTTCCCTCCTCCTTTTTGTTTTCCTTTGCTTCATCCTTCCCTTCGCTGTTCAAGGCAACTTGCAATCCATGTTTCTCCATGATTTGTTTTACAGCTGCCTCCACGGCCATGCGACGCATATTGGCCAATAAACTCGATGGAACAAAAAGACTGTCGGTCTGGCTTTCGGTTTCCACCTGACGACACACAAACGGAGTTCCGCCAAGTTTTGAAAGTTGGTTACGGATATTGTTTCCCTGCGGTTGTTTCGCTGTCTGATGCTCAAAATCGGCAGCAACCGAGGCAAGCAGATGCCCGTCGGTGTCGGTCATCTGCAACCTAAAACCATCCTGCACAGCTTCGAACAACAACTCTACCTCGATTTTCCGTTCACTGCTGGGTTTTGCCAAAAGCCGCTCGAACTCTTGGTCGTTATTACGGTATAGAGCCATACCAGGGTGCAGACCCTTCGGCATTGTCAATGGAAACAGACGGTTGTTCACCACTTTGTTCACCCGAAATCCCTCCAAGACCATGTTTCCACGCTCCCCCAGCCTCTCTGCTTTTTCTTTTCTGAAGAAGCACAGCCCGTCACCGTTGGCAAAGCTCGCCGTTCCTGCGACGGTAAAAGAATTGCCGCGTATTTCCTTCACTTGTCCCACAAATTCACCCAGTGCCTTTGGCGTGTCGAAAGATGCAATGTCGGGCTGCCGTCCATACAGAAAATAGTGGGTGAAGCCACGGTTGAAGGTTTTCTTCAGATTGGGTTTGAAAGTATAGATACAACGTCCTTTCGAAGCGCGTTGGTAGCGGTCGGGATGGCGGTCAACAATTTCGTTCAACCGCTGGCTATAGGCGGCCACCACATTTTTCACATAGGAAACATCTTTCAGCCGGCCCTCTATCTTAAACGAAACCACCCCAGCCTCCATCAGCGGTTCCAGCTGGTCGATGCGGCACATATCCTTTAGCGACAGCAGATGTCTGCCGCGCTCAATCACACGGCCGTCGGCATCTGCTAAATCAAATGCCAGTCGGCAGAACTGCGCACAGGCACCACGGTTGGCACTACGCCCGAAACAATACTGCGAGGCATAGCATAGGCCGGAATAACTGACGCACAGCGCACCGTGAACAAACACTTCCAGCTCAACATCGGGCACTGCCTCGTGAATCATCCGAATCTCTTCGAGTGTCAGCTCGCGCGCCAATACCACACGCCTGAAGCCAAGGCTCCGCAACCACCTCACCTTCTCAACCGTGCGGTTGTCGGTCTGTGTGGAAGCATGGAGAGCCAAGCCGTTGCCCCCCTTGAAACCTTTGTCCCCCTTGAACCCCTCAACGAGCACCATATCCTGCACGAGAATCGCGTCCACACCCACCTCGTGCAGCTGTTCAGTCAACCTGCGGGTGTCGTCCAGTTCGTCGTCATAAATGATGGTGTTGACAGTGACATACACCTTCGCGCCAAACACATGCGCATGGCGGCACAACGCCGCAATGTCATCCACCGAATTGCCGGCAGCAACCCTGGCACCGAAGCGCTCGGCTCCGATATACACGGCGTCGGCACCATGGTCGATGGCCGCCATGCCGCATTCCAAGTTCTTGGCCGGAGCCAGCAGTTCGATGGTCTGCATCACTCAATCTCCTCAATATTGTAGGGTGTCTCCTGATAGACGTAATAGTTTATCCAGTTGCTGTAGAACAGGTTGGCATGGGCGCGCCACGTTACCAACGGCCTCTCGTCGGGGTTGTCGTTGTGGTAGTAGTGCTCGGGCAGTTCCACGTCGTCGCGCGTGTCTCGGTCACGTCGGTATTCGGTGTCAAGCGTGTTGGGCGCATACTCCAGATGGCCCGTAATGAAAAATTCCCTGCCGCCACGGGCCATCACGATGCTCACGCCGCACTCGTCGGAGTCGGCAATGAGCTGCAAGTCGGGGTTGGCCTCTATGTCCTCGCGGTGCAGCTCGGTGTGGCGGCTGTGGGGCATCATAAACACGTCGTCGAAGCCACGGAAAATGGGCAGATAGGGCTGCAATGCCCGTTGCTCAAAGATGCCGAACTTCTTTTTCGGCAGCGGATACTTCGGAATGCCATAATGGAAATAGAGCCCGGCCTGCGCAGCCCAGCATATATAGAGCGTACTGGTGACATGCGTCTTCGCCCAAGCGAAGATGTCCTTCATCTCGTCCCAATATCTCACCTCCTCAAATTCCATCAGCTCTACGGGTGCGCCAGTGATAATCATGCCGTCGAACTTCTGCAGCCTCAGTTCCTCAAAATCCTTATAGAACATCATCATGTGCTCTATCGGCGTGTTCTTTGGCGTGTGGCTTTTCAGCTTCATGAAATAGATTTCCATCTGCAACGGCGTGTTCGACAGCAGGCGCACCAGGTCGGTTTCGGTTGTGATTTTCAGGGGCATGAGGTTCAGAATCACAATCTTCAGCGGACGGATGTCCTGCGTGGTGGCGCGCGAGTTGTCCATCACGAATATGTTTTCTTTCTTCAGCAGGTCGATGGCTGGCAGTCGGTCGGGTAGTCTGAGTGGCATTTCTGTGTTCCTTTCTCTTGTTCTTCTCCATGCTGTTTTGGACCATGACAGATTGTCATGGCCTCGCTGTCAGCATATTTGGATGCAAAAGTACTCAAAAAAATGAAAAATCCACCGCTATCAACACAAAAAACGCGTTTTCGTGTCAAAAATCCCACCAAACGGTTTGAGTCCGCTTGCCAGGATGCGCCTCAGCGCGTTCCAACAAGCGGACTCGTGCATATCAAAATGTAAGCAAGCTGACGGAAAGCTATTCCGTGTAATATTCTATTAAGCGGATAATCAGGTTGTTGAGCTGCTCCACCTTGTAGTCGCCCACAGAGGCTACCAAGTGGCTGTTGCCCACACCGCTGTCATCGGTGATGAACACATAGGTTCCGCCTGTGCTGACGGCGAAGAAGCGCAGCATGAACTCTGTGTTCTTGTCCACACCGCTGGCAGCCACGGGAATCAGGCGGATGCCCTGCTTGGCGCACTGTTCAACCGACTTCTGCAGCGAATGGATGACGGCATCCTCGTGATGGGCGGGCGCGTCGAGCACAAGAAACGCAATGCGAGTGCGCGCCTGGCTGTCCCACGACAGGTCTTGCAGCATACGGTCAAGCGCGGTATGCACAGCCTCCGGATAGTCTCCGCCACCCTCGGCACGCTGTTGCTCAACAAAGCTGACAGTCTGGCTCAGATTGGTGGTGAAGTCGTGGTGGCGCGTCAGGTACTCGTCGCCCTCGTCGCGGTAGAACAGCGCCGCCGTACGCATCTTCATGGAGGGTCTTACAGACTCCACTCGCCGGATGATGTCCATGAGGTCTTCTTTCAGAAAATCAATCTCGTCGGACATGGAGCCTGTGGCATCGACGATGAAAGCAATGTCAGCCTGCTGCGATACCGACGATGACTTCTTGCACACATACTCATTGACTGTTACCGACTGCAGGAGCGAGTCCATGGGGCAAATTGCAGGATGGCCGTCCATCATTTCGCCGTTCAGACTCACGCGCAGACGGTCGGCTTTGCCGTCAGACTGCTGCAAAAGGCCCAGCCAGCATTCGGCCATGCCGTGATTGTCGGTAACAGTCTCCCAGACGGTGCTTGTGCCATCGCCTTCGCGCAGCAGCTTCACCTTCACCCCGGCCATGGCATTGCCATGCTCGTCGGTCACTTTCACTGCCACGCGGTTGTTGGTATATAATTGCCAATACTCGGCCATGTTTGAATACTCCTCACCCAGCATCAGCTTAGACCAGAAATCCCAGTTCGTAAGGTCGCACCACTCGCCCGCCGTTACGACTCCGGCCTGCGTGTTGCCCAAGTCTGTGCCTTCCCCAGGATTATCACCACCGCCAGCTCCAGAGGAATCACCATCGCCGCCCATTGCATAAGCAAAGCCTTCTCTGTCGCTCTCGTTTAAATAAACATCTGAACCGTCATCCGTTTTTGAACACGATGCCAAGGCAAACACAACTGCCAGCAGACCGATGCCGGCAAAAGAAAAGAGTTTCTTTTTTGTTTTCATCTTAAATATGTTTTTGGTTTTTACTGTTTCTGGTTTGGGAATTGAGGTTTGATAATTGAAGCTTTCTGCTTCCCTCCCCCCCTCCGGGGGGCACGGGGGGCTTCCCCTTTTACCTGTTAAACGCACCAGCATCTGAATACTTGCACGTAGAACAAACCCATTTAACCATCCTTAACATTATTTCTTCTTAACCACCTTTTTTCTTGTATGTACGGCAAGACGCAACGCAACCCCAACCACATAAATGAGATTCCTAACTCTTGATGTTGTTTTCACCACCCTACGAGCTACAAACACAACCCTATGCTTTACGCGCAAATTTTCTAGAAAATCTGAACGCAAAGCATAAGTTTGTATTCATAAAGCGTAGGTTTGTTTTCACAAAGCATAAGTTTAGAAGAATATAGTGTAGGTTTAGAAGAATAATGTGCAGGTTTATGACCAAATTCTCTAGAAAATTGCATCATAAAACATAGGTGTGGTTTTGCCATGCTGGAGATAGGAACAACAAAGCATGAAACGGGAAAAACAAAAGCGAAGGCAGGAAGAATAACAACGCGGGCGGGAATGACAAGTGTGCGAATCGATGGCGAAGTACACGAAAAAAAGGAGCAAGAGGCTGTTGCCAGCCTGCTTGCTCCTTGGTTAGCGTTTCTAAAGGCTAAGCATCTTTCTGTTGTGTGGGGCTACTCTGCCCCAAAGGCAGACGGCTTAGAGATTAGGATTGATGGCGCTCCACTCGCTGATGGGCGGAACGATGTTGAGCGTAACGAGCTCGTCGCGCATTTTGCAGAGGTGCTCGTAGCTCTGGTCGAGCTTGGCGTTCTCCTCGGCAGTTCCCTGCGGCACTTCGAAGTGTGCACCGTCCTTGTCCATGGTGGTCTTCATGGCCATCATGATGTGGTCGTACTTGTCGGTCTTCACGTAGGTGCCAACGGGGAAACGGAAAGGCTCGCCGCCCATGGCAGCACGAATCATCTCAACCGAGAGATACGAAGGGCTCTGGAACGAGCTGCGTCCGCGCAGTTCAATAATCTTGGCGCCGCCTTTGGTCACGTCAACCTTCATCTGCTCCCACTCCTCGGCGGGGAACTCGTCGGTGCCGATGATGTCTGTCAGCTTGCGGCCTGCAATCTCAACGTGGCTGCCAAATACGGCCATCTGCTCGCCGTGTCCGCCATAGGTGGCACAACCTGTAATCTGGTTCTGCATCACATCGAACTTCTTGGCCAATGCGCTCTGCAGACGGGTGGTGTCGAGTCCTGCCAGTGTGGTCACCTGTCCGGGTTTCAGACCCGAGTAAAGCAGGGTAACAAGACCTGTCAGGTCGGCGGGATTGAAGATGATGACCACGTGTTTCACGTCGGGGCAGAATTTCTTGATGTTCTGGCCCAGCTCCTCGGCAATTTTGCAGTTGCCGGCGAGCAGGTCCTCGCGCGTCATACCAGCCTTACGGGGCGCACCGCCGCTTGAGATGATATACTTGGCGTTCGTGAATGCTACCTCGGGATCGGTTGTAGAAACGATGTTCACATCGTCGAAGCCACTTTGGCGCATCTCCTCGGCCACACCTTCGGGCGAGAACACATCGTAAAGACAGATTTCACTTGTCAGACCCATCATCAGGGCGGTCTGAGCCATGTTTGAACCGATCATTCCGGCTGCGCCGACGATGGTCAGTTTGTCGTTGGTTAAAAATGCCATAATTCTTTGTATTTTTGTGAGTTTGATAGTTTATATTTATGGTTGATTGCTAAAACACAGCGCAAAGATAACAAAAAAAAGGCGATGGAAGAATTTATTTTGTTTATTATTTGTTATTAATACTAAAAACGTTTATCTTTGTCATGTAGAAATGACAAAACAAACACAATTATGAACATCAATGACCGACTATCAGCCCTCCGTGAGGTGATGCAGCGCGAATCGTTGGCGGCTGTCATCTTTCCAAGTTCAGACCCTCACCAGAGTGAATACGTGGCCGACCACTGGAAATGCCGCGAATGGATCAGCGGTTTCGACGGTTCGGCGGGCACAGCCGTGGTGACACTGGAGAACGCGGCGCTTTGGACCGACTCGCGTTACTTCCTGGCTGCCGAAGAACAGTTGCGCGGCACCGAATACCAGCTGATGAAACTGAAAATGCCCGGAACACCCACCATCGCACAGTGGCTGGGGCAGGAAATTCGCAACACGCGACACCCCAAGGCCGACTGGACCGAGGTGGCCATCGACGGTATGGTTAGTTCTGCCAACGAGGTGCGCCAACTCATCAGCGACCTGCGCCGCGAGGGCGGCATCACCGTGCGCACAAACTTCGACGCACTCCGCCACATCTGGAAAGACCGTCCGCCAGTGCCCACAAATCCCGTGGAACGCTACCCACTGGATTATGCAGGCGAGACAACAGCATCGAAACTCGCACGCATACGACAGGCATTGCGCGAACACCATGCCGATGGTATGCTCATGGCATCGCTCGACGACATAGCATGGACGCTCAACCTGCGCGGAAGCGACGTGCACTGCAACCCTGTGTTCGTGAGCTACCTGCTCATAGCCTCGAAAAGCGCCACGCTCTTTGTCAACCGCAGTAAACTGACGCCCGACGTGCTGAGCTACCTGAAAACCGAGGGCATTCACGTGGATGAATACGAGAACGTGAAAAGCGGACTGAAAAACTATTTCGAGTACAACATTCTCTTAGACCCCGACGAGGTGAACTACACACTCTTCGACTTAGTGAAAAACCACCAGCACAGTGGCACGCGCAGCCCCATACAGATTGTTGAGGAAGAGTCGCCCGTCAAACGCATGAAAACCATTAAAAGCCCCACCGAGATACGGGGTTTTAGGCAAGCGATGCTGCACGACGGCATCGCACTTGTAAAATTTCTCCGCTGGCTCAAGCCCGCTGTAGAGAACGGCGGGCAAACCGAAATGTCCATCGACCGCAAACTCACGGCTCTGCGCGCGGAACAGCCGCTGTTCCACGGCACATCGTTCGACACCATTGCGGCCTACGAGGCTCACGGGGCCATTGTGCACTACGAGGCCACGCCCGACACCGATGTTCCGTTGAAACCCGAAGGCCTGCTGCTCATCGACAGCGGCGGACAGTATCTCGGCGGCACCACCGACATCACCCGCACCATCAGCCTTGGACCTGTCAGCGACGAACAGCAGCGCATCTACACCCTGGTGCTGAAAGGCCACCTGCAACTGCAGAACGCCGTGTTTCCCGCAGGGGCCAGCGGCACGCAGATTGACGCGCTGGCACGCCTGCCGCTATGGAAAAACGGACTGAACTACCTGCACGGCACCGGCCACGGCGTGGGTGCTTTTCTCAACGTTCACGAAGGGCCTCACCAAATTCGCATGGAATGGAAGCCCGCACCACTTGTGGCAGGCATGACTGTCACCGATGAGCCAGGCATCTACCTCACCGGGCGTTTCGGGGTGCGCATAGAGAACACTTTGCTTATTGTTCCTGAACGACAGACAGAATTCGGCGAGTTTTTGCAGTTTGAGCCGCTCACGCTTTGTCCCATTGACAAGACTCCTATCATCCGCGAGTTGCTCACCGACGAGGAAACTGGTTGGCTGAACGACTATCACGCCCATGTCTATGCAGCACTCGCCCCGCATCTTGATGCCGACGAGCAGCAATGGCTGAGCGAGGCCTGTGCCCCGCTATAACTCTCTTCCCGTCTGGCAGGCTGCACTACAAGCGCAGCTCTCCCCCGCCCTCATCGAACCATAAAAAACGGCTGCTGCCCTTTTGGACAACAGCCGTTTTTATGTTTTGAAGGAAAACCTCCATTCGCCGTTTACCAGAGCTGCAGGCGCTGGCTCTTGGGAATAAACATCTTGTCGCCTTCTTTCACGCCAAAGGCCTCATACCACATATCTATGTGCGGCAGCGCGCCGTTCACGCGCCATTCGCCCAACGCATGGGGGTCGCTCTTGGTGCGATTGCGTATTTCTGCCTCGGTGATGTTCTGTCCCCACACACCAGCGTAAGCAAGGAAGAAACGCTGCTCAGGAGTGAAACCGTCGATAGTGCCGAGCGGAGCCTCAGCCGTGGCATTCTTAAAGGCGGTGAAAGCCACCTGCAGTCCACCATGGTCGGCCAGATTCTCACCCAGTGTGAGCTTGCCGTTGGCATTGAGGTCGGGCAACACCTTAATGGCAGAGAAGAAGTCGGCATATTTGCCCGTGCGGGCAACGAAATTCTTGCCGTCGCTCTCGGTCCACCAATCCTTCATGTTGCCGTCTTTGTCGTACTGACGCCCCTGATCGTCGAATCCGTGTGTCATCTCGTGTCCAATGACCACACCGATGGCTCCGTAGTTGAAAGCATCGTCGGCAGTGGCATCGAAGAACGGATATTGCAGGATTCCGGCGGGGAAGCAAATTTCGTTGGTAGTGGGATTGTAATAGGCGTTGACGGTCTGCGGAGTCATGTACCACTCATCGCGGTCAACAGGTTTACCCGCATTCTTCTCAATCTGGAAGTCGTTCCAGAATTTGTGGCACACCTGCGCGTTCTCATAGAACGAAAGCTGCGGATTGATGGTGAGTCGGCTCAGGTCTTTCCACTTGTTGGGATAGCCAATTTTCACGTAGAACGTGTTCAGTTTCTCGTGGGCGGCCTGTTTGGTGGTGTCGCTCATCCAGTCTTGTGCGTCAATGCGCTCACCAAGTGCAATCTGCAGGTTGCGCACCAGTTTCTCCATGCGCTCCTTCGAGGAAGCGGGGAAATAACGCTCAGCATACATCTTGCCTAAAGCCTCGCCAAATACACCCTCCACCTGGTCGGTGGCAAGTTTCCAGCGCGGATGGTTTTCCTTACGTCCGCTCATGGTACGGCCATAGAAGTCGAAGTTGGCCTCCACCACGTCGTCGCTCAGATAGCCAGCCGAACTGTTAATGACATCCCACTCCATGTAGGCACGCAGCTCGTCGGGTGTCATGCCCTCTACAATGCCATCGGCAGCAGCCACGAACGACGGCTGTCCTACTACGAGCGTGCGGAAATAGTCGGTCTTCACGCCCTCGGCATTGAGCATCTGGGTGAGCCGCATATTGGGATACTTCTCCTCAAACTCCACGAGGGTCATCTTGTTGTAGTTGGCCACGGGGTCGCGCAACTCGGTGCGGCTTTTCGACACCTTTGCCAGCTCAGTCTCCACGCGCATGATGCTCTCCATCTTCTGCTGGGCAACTTTCTCCTTGAAGCCAAACATCTTGAACATGCGCACAATGTGTTTCTTGTATGCCTCGCGGATGGCCGTCGTTGCCTCGTCGGTTTCCAGATAATAGTCTTTCAGGCGCAGTGTCAGTCCAGCCTGACTCACGCTGAGGATGTTGTTCTTGCTGTCTTTCTCGTCGGCAGCAAAATAAGTACTGATGACGCGGCCATAGCCAAAGGCTGCATACTTCTGTTGCAAGGCCAGCAAGGCATACTTGGTCTTGGCTTTTTCTATTTCCTTAATCAGCGGCAGCACGGGTTTCACGCCCTCTTTGTTGCGGCGGGTGGAATCCATGGCGAGTTTGTAGTAATCGCTCATTTTCTGCTCGTTGGTTCCTTGCTCAAAGCTTTTGGTGAGCAGGTCGCTGAGAATAGAGTTGATGCGCTTGTTGTTGTCTTGCGCCAGCTGGTCGAAACTACCGAAGCGCGAATAAGCTGCGGGCAGCGGATTGTTTTTCATCCATCCGCCACAGGCAAACTGATAGAAGTCGTCGCCTGCCCTGACGCCTTGATTAAGGTTTTCGAGCTTGATGCCCGACTGCAGCTGTGCCATTGCGGCCACAGACATTCCTGCAATTGCCATAGTCAATAAAAGTTTTTTCATACGTACGATTCTTTTTATTTGGTTGTTGTTATAAGTTCTGTAGTTCAGCGCGCCGCTCTTCAAGTTCCTCCGAGAGCGTCATCCAGCGGTCGCTTTCTGTGTCGAGCGCGCTTTTGGTGGTTGTGTATTCCGTTACGAGCACCATGTCGGCGGCATTCTCCGGTTGCATCAGCAGTTGGTCGAGTTCCTTGATGCGTTTTTCCATTTCGGCAATCTTCGCCTCGCATTCTTTCACGGCTTTCTCCACGCGGCCTATGCGCCGTTGCAGTTCCTTGCGCTCGGCGTAGTTCTGTTTGGTGGGTTGAGGGTTGAGAACGCCGAAGGGGTCGCGAGCTGAAAGCGAGAACGAAGTGGCAATTGAGGGCTGAGGTTTGAGTATTCTCTCTCCACTCTCCTCTCTCCTCTCTCCTCTCCCCAATTCGTTCAGCTCGTCAATCTTCCTGGCTCGCAGGAAGTCGTAGATGCCGCCCAGATGCTCGCGCACACGTCCGCCGCCAAACTCATATACCTTGCTGACAAGCCCGTCGAGGAACTCGCGGTCGTGGCTGACGATGATGGCAGTGCCGTCGAAGGCGCGGATGGCCTCTTTCAGCACATCCTTCGACTGCATATCCAGATGGTTTGTCGGCTCGTCGAGTATCAGCAGGTTCACCGGCTCCAACAGCAGTTTAATCATGGCCAGACGGCTGCGCTCGCCGCCGCTGAGCACACGCACTTTCTTGTCGGATTCCTCGCCTCCAAACATAAAGGCACCAAGAATGTCGTTGATGCGCAGACGGATGTCGCCACGGGCCACGCGGTCGATGGTCTCGAAAACGGTGAGAGTCTCATCCAACAACTGCGCCTGGTTCTGCGCAAAATATCCTATCTGCACATTGTGGCCGATTTTCAGCTGACCGTCAAACGGTATCTCGTCCATGATGCACTTCACGAGCGTGGATTTGCCCTCGCCGTTTTTGCCCACGAACGCCACTTTCTCGCCCCGTTTCAAAATGAATGACACATCGGCGAACACCCGATGGCTGCCGTAGCTCTTGGCCACCTCTTCGCAGATTACGGGATAGTCGCCCGAGCGCAGACAGGGCGGGAACTTCAGACGCAACGCGGAGTTATCAACCTCGTCAATCTCAATGGGCACAATCTTCTCCAACTGCTTGATTTTCTGCTGCACCTGCACGGCCTTGGTGGCCTTGTAGCGGAAACGCTCGATGAAGGCCCGCATGTCGGCCATCTCCTTCTGCTGGTTCTCGTAGGCACGCAGCTGTTGTTCGCGACGTTCGCGACGTATAACCACATACTCATTGTATTTCACCTTGTAGTCGATGATGTGGCCACACGAAATCTCCAACGTACGCGTGGTTACATTGTTGATGAACGCGCGGTCGTGGCTCACCAGCACCACCGCGCTGCCGCTCTGCGCCAAAAACTGCTCCAGCCACTGAATGCTCTCAATGTCGAGGTGGTTGGTAGGCTCGTCGAGCAACAGCACATCGGGACACCGCAGCAGCAGTTTGGCCAGTTCGATGCGCATGCGCCAGCCGCCAGAAAACTCGCTTGTGGGACGCTCAAAATCGCTGCGCTCGAAGCCCAGGCCGACGAGCGTGCGCTCAATCTGAGCCTCGTAGTTGTCGGCACCCATCAGCAGATAGCGCTCGTGCTCCTGCGTGAAACGCTCCACAAGCCGCAGGTAGTCCTCGCTCTCGTAGTCGGAGCGCTCGCCCAGCTCGCGCTCCATCCGTTCCACGCGCTCCTTCAAAGCAGTGCTGTCGGCAAATGCCTTGCGGGCCTCGTCGCGCACAGTGGTATCATCGGCCACACGCATCACCTGCGGCAGATAGCCGATGGAGGTGTCGTTGGGAATGGCCACGACGCCAGCCGTGGGCTGCTGCTGTCCGCACAATATCTTGAGCAGAGTCGATTTGCCAGCCCCGTTCTTGCCCACCAGCGCAATGCGGTCGCGGTCGTTCACCACAAAGCTCACATCAGCGAACAGAGGCTTGGCCCCAAACTCAACTTTCAGTCCTTCTACCGATATCATGTCTGCAAAGGTACTATTAAGTGAGTGAAAATGCAAATTTATTTGCAATTTTCCGAACGTGAGAACCTTTGATGAAGCAAAAGGTATAAGATTTTTATAGTTGACATGAACATTGACGCCAAAAACTCGGTTTTTCGCGTGCGTAAACCCAAACGCTGTCATTAGGAAACGAAACGTCAAAAACTGATACCCACACTTTACGTGCAAATTTTCTAGAAAAATTAATCACAAACCTGTGCTTTGCATTCATAAACCGATGCGCTGTGAAAACAAACCATAGCTTTGCGGTCGTAAAGAGCACTTTTAGGATGAAATTCTTTAGAAAATTTGGCAATAAAGGATGATAGTGCACGAAAAATGCTTATCTTTGTCCTCACAAAGGCTGTCATCACCACCACAACGGCCGGCATGGCCGGCATGGTGATGACTGCCGACAACCGAAAGACACCACCATGCAACTATGAACACATTCGCAAAAATCATCGCCACAAGGCTCAGCCTGCCGGAGCAGAATGTTGCCAACACCCTGGCGCTGCTCGAACTGGGCTGCACCATACCTTTCATTGCCCGCTACCGCAAGGAGCGCACGGGCGCGTTGAACGAGATGCAAATAGCGGCCATCAGCGAGCAGAACGAACGGCTCAAAGAACTTGCACGCCGCAAGGAAACCGTCAACAAAACCATCAGCGAGCTGGGAAAAATGACACCCGAACTGCAGCAGCGCATCAACGACTGCTGGGACAGCACGGAGATAGAGGACATCTATCTGCCCTACCGTCCCAAACGGCGCACGCGCGCACAGATTGCCCGCGAGCAGGGACTGGAGCCGCTGGCCAAGCTCATCTACTTGCAGCGTGAGCGCGACCCGGAGCGGGCCGCCACACGTTTCGTGGGCGGCGAAGTCGGCGACACCGAGGCTGCCATACACGGCGCACAGGACATTATCGCCGAAATGGTGAGCGAGGACGAACGCTCGCGCAACAACCTGCGCGCAATGTTCCGCCGCGAGGCCGTCATTGCGTCGAAGGCGGTGAAGGCGAAAAAAGACAGCGACGAGGCACAGAAGTTCAGCGACTATTTCGACTGGCATGAGCCGCTGAAACGGTGCTCCAGCCATCGGCTGCTGGCCATGCGGCGAGGCGAAGAGGAAGGCTTCCTGCGCGTCAGCATAGGGGCCGACGACGCGGAGTGCATCCACCGGTTGCGAAAGCTGCACATTAAACCATACACTCAGGGCGGCGACACGTCGGGAGCCTGCGCACGGCTCGTGGCCGAGGCTGTGGAGGACAGCTACAAGCGGTTGCTGCGCCCGGCCATTGAGAACGAGTTTGCAGCAGCCAGCAAGGAGCGCGCCGACGACGAGGCCATACAAGTGTTTGCCGAAAACCTGCGCCAACTGCTGCTCTCGGCTCCCCTCGGACAGAAACGTGTGATGGCCATCGACCCGGGATTCCGCACAGGTTGCAAGGTGGTGTGTCTCGACGAGCAGGGCAACCTGCTGCACAACGAGGCCATATTCCCCCACCCGCCCATTAACCACTACATGCAGGCCAAGATACACCTGCTCAACATGATTCGCCGCTTCGGTATCGAGGCCATCGCCATCGGCAACGGTACCGCCAGCCGCGAAACGAATAGCTTTGTGGCGGATTCTATTGATTCTATGGACTCTTTAGAGCAATTTGAACAGACGGAACAGCAAACGCCAAGACAACAAAAGAAGCCACAGGTATTCACCGTCAGCGAAGACGGCGCCTCCATCTACTCTGCATCTAAGGTGGCGCGCGATGAGTTTCCCGACTATGATGTCACCGTGCGCGGAGCCGTCAGCATCGGGCGCAGACTCATGGACCCGCTGGCCGAACTGGTGAAAATAGACCCGAAAAGCATCGGCGTGGGACAATATCAGCACGACGTGGACCAGACAAAGCTCAAACACAGCCTCGACCAGACCGTCATGAGCTGCGTGAACACCGTGGGCGTGAACCTCAACACCGCCAGCCAGCACTTGCTGATGTATGTCAGCGGACTGGGACCGGCTCTGGCCAAGAACATTGTGGACTACCGGCGCGAGCACGGCGCATTCCGCTCGCGCGAACAGCTGAAGAAAGTGCCCCGACTGGGACCGTCGGCCTATGAGCAGTGCGCTGGATTCCTGCGCATTCCCAACGCCAAGAACCCACTTGACAACAGTGCCGTTCACCCCGAAAGCTCTGACGTGGTGGAACAGATGGCTGCCGACATGCAGTGCACCGTCGGCGAGCTCATCGGCAACAAAGAAAGGCTGAAAGAGATAAATATTGATAAGTACGTGCGCGAGAACGCAGGCAAACTCACACTGACCGACATCATCCATGAACTGGAAAAGCCTGGTCTGGACCCGCGCGAGCACATCGAAGAGTTTGAGTTCGACCCCAACGTGCATACCATCGACGATTTGGTAGAGGGAATGGTGTTGCCGGGCATTGTAACCAACATCACCAACTTCGGCGCATTCGTTGACATCGGTGTGCATCAGGATGGCCTCGTTCACGTGTCACAGCTTGCCGACCGATACGTCAGCGACCCGAATCAGGTGGTGAAACTTCATCAGCACGTCCGTGTGCGCGTCAAGGAAATTGACACACGCCGCAACCGCATCAGCCTCACCATGCGAGGCATCAAGTAACCCCGACCACTAAATGTTCGGGGGTACGGAGGTGCGATGGTACGGAGGTAGGAGAAAACTTCAAAAGTTCAACCCTCAAATCTCAAATCAAAAAAAGGACCGGCTCTACACGAGAACCGGTCCTTTTGTATGAGTGTTTCTGTTAGGCGATTTACTTCACCTTCTCAACGATGGCCTTGAAAGCCTCGGGGTTGTTGACGGCGAGGTCGGCGAGCACCTTGCGGTTAATCTCAATACCAGCCTTGCTGAGCTTGCCCATGAACTGCGAGTAGCTCAGTCCCTCGAGACGAGCGGCAGCGTTGATGCGCTGAATCCACAGTGAGCGGAAATTGCGCTTCTTCAGTCGACGGTCACGATAAGCGTATGTGAGACCTTTCTCCCATGTGTTCTTGGCTACTGTCCAAACATTTTTTCTGGCTCCGAAGTAGCCACGTGTGAGCTTTAAGATTCTTTTGCGCTTTGCTCTTGAAGCGACATGATTTACTGATCTTGGCATAATTTTTTACTCTTTAAATGTTCGACAATAGGGTTTAACGGAGACACAGCAGGTCGCGCACTTGCTTTACATTGCTCGTGTCAACGATAGCATCGTGCACAAGGTTTCTCTTCTGCTTTTTGGTTTTCTTAGTCAGGATGTGACTGTGGTAAGCGTGATGTCTCTTGATCTTACCTGTACCGGTGAAGCGGAAACGCTTCTTTGCGCCGGAATTTGTCTTTACTTTTGGCATTTTTTTGTTTATTTAATTGGTTATTTATTATATGTGGCAACGCATATACCGGGCGTTACGCACTTCTCTTCATTCATTTATCCCTCTGCCTCTTCGCCTTTGAGCTTTTTCAGCAGTTCTTCGCCGCCTTTGATGTTGGCAAAGAGTCCGCCGTTGGCTGGCAGTTCGCCTTCATTGCCTTCTAATGTCTCGGTAGCCTGTTCCTTGCTCTTGCGCTCGGCCTCTTTGGCTTCCGCCTCGCGGCGCTCGTTGTCGCGTTTCTGCTGGCTCTTTTTCACGATGGCCGTTTTCTTGGGCGACAGATAGAGGAACATCTTCTTGCCTTCGAGCGAGGGCATCGACTCCACCTTTCCGTATTCTTCCAAATCGTTGGCAAAACGCAGCAGCAGCACCTCGCCCTGCTCTTTAAACAGAATGGAACGTCCGCGGAAGAACACGTAGGCACGCACTTTGTTGCCTTCCTCAAGAAATTCCTTGGCATGCTTCAGCTTGAAGTTGTAGTCGTGGTCGTCGGTCTGAGGTCCGAAACGTATTTCCTTCACTTCCTGTCTCACCTGCTTCTGCTTGAGCTCCTTGGCGCGTTTTTTCTGCTGGTAGAGGAATTTGCTGTAGTCAATGATACGACAAACGGGCGGGTTGGCGTTGGGCGAAATCTCCACAAGGTCAACGCCTTGCTGACGTGCCATGTCCAATGCCTGACGAGTGGGCACAACGGTAGAACCGCCATCCCCAACAATGCGTACTTCGCGCACTCTGATTTGCTCATTAACGCGGTACTGAGGTCCTTTTTTGTCGTTCTTCATTCAACTGTTTTTGTTAAGCGGGTGCAAAGGTAGTGAAAAGTTGGGAGTTAGGAGTCTGCAAAAAGAAATTTCTTTTCACAAATTACATTTTTTTAACATAGAAAATATTCCCGAAAATCATTTAGACTTTCGGGAATATTCAAAGCAACGTGATTAAAGGCAGAATAACATTCTGACAAATTCTGTTATTTGCTACATATTAACACGTTATCTCACCATAACTTCTTAAAAGTTCTTTGTCATTTCGGCCACTTCACCATTGATTTTGTCAATGAACTCCTGAATGGTCATGGTTGCCTGTTCTCCACCACCCTGCTGGCGCATGCTGACCAGTCCGTCGGCAGCCTCTTTCTCGCCAACAATCACCATATAGGGCACTCGTTTCAGCTCGTTGTCGCGAATCTTGCGGCCCAGTTTCTCGTTGCGCAGGTCGATAGTGGCGCGCACTCCCTGCATGTCAAATTTCTTGGCCACCTCGCGGGCATAGTCGTTGTATTTCTCCGAAAGCGGCAGAATGGCCACCTGGTCGGGCGTGAGCCAGAGCGGGAAATGTCCGGCGGTATGCTCGATAAGCACGGCGGTGAATCGCTCCATACTTCCGAATGGCGCACGGTGAATCATGACGGGCGTTTTCTTGGTGTTGTCCTCGTCGGTATATTCCAACTGGAAACGCTTGGGCAGGTTGTAGTCCACCTGAATGGTGCCCAGCTGCCAGCGTCGGCCAATGGCATCCTTAATCATGAAGTCGAGTTTGGGACCGTAGAAAGCAGCCTCGCCGTACTCCACCTTCGCGGGCAGACCCTTTTCCTCGCAGGCCTCGACGATGGCGCGCTCAGCGAGTGCCCAGTCTTCGTCGGTTCCCACGTATTTCTCGTGGTCGTTGGGGTCGCGGAGCGAAATCTGTGCCTCGAAGTTGAATCCAAAAGCGGTGAGGACGATGTTAATGATGTCCATCACATTCAGAAACTCCTGCTTCACCTGGTCGGGGCGGCAGAACAGGTGGGCATCATCCTGTGTAAACGAACGCACGCGTGTCAGTCCGTGAAGCTCACCACTCTGCTCGTAACGATAGACCGTTCCAAACTCAGCCAATCGCAGCGGCAACTCGCGGTAGGAACGCGGTTTCGATGCGAAAATCTCGCAGTGGTGAGGACAGTTCATGGGTTTCAGCATGTATTCCTCGCCCTCCTCGGGAGTAGTGATGGGACGGAACGAATCCTTTCCATAATGTGCATAGTGTCCGCTGGTTACGTAGAGATTCTTCGAACCAATATGCGGCGTGATTACCTCCTGATAACCAAAGCGTTTCTGAACCCGGCGCAAGTGGTCCTGCAACCGCAGGCGCAACTCTGTGCCTTTGGGCAGCCAGATGGGCAGACCCTTGCCCACACGCTCGGAGAACATGAACAGCTCCATCTCCTTGCCGATTTTGCGATGGTCTCGCTTCTTGGCTTCCTCAAGCATGACGAGATATTCGTCGAGCATTTTTTTCTTGGGGAAAGAAATGCCATACAGTCGCTGCATCTGCTCACGGTTGGCATCGCCACGCCAGAATGCGCCAGCCACGCTGGTGAGTTTCAGGGCTTTGATGGCACCTGTCGAAACCAGGTGTGGGCCGCGGCAAAGGTCTGTGAAACTGCCCTGCGTGTATGTGGAAATAGTGCCGTCCTCAAGATCCTGGTCAATGTGCTCGCACTTGTAGGTCTGACCGTCGGCGGCAAATTCTTTGAGCGCGTCGGCCTTAGCCACCTCTCGGCGTACCACGGGCTCATTCTGCTTGGCCAGTTCGCGCATCTTGTCTTCAATCTTCGGGAAATCGCTCTCCTTAATGGCCTGTCCGTCGGGCAGCAGCACATCGTAGAAGAATCCGTTCTCAATGGCTGGTCCGAATCCGAACTGAATGCCAGGATAAAGCTCCTTCAGCGCCTCGGCCAGCAGGTGTGCGCTGGTGTGCCAGAAGGTGTGCTTGCCCTCGTCGTCGCCAAACTTATAAAGGGCGATGGAGGCATCCTCATTAATAGGCCGGTTGAGTTCAACAGTCTCGCCATTGACCCCGCAAGATACAACGTCGCGGGCGAGAGCCGGCGAAATGCTCTCTGCGATTTGATAACCAGTAACGCCCTGTTCGTATTCGCGAACAGAACCGTCAGGGAAAGTGATTTTAATTACCATAACAACTTAGTATTTATTTTTCAACCTGCAAAGATACTACTATGCCGTCAAATAAGAAAACGAAAAGCCCGTTTTTTCATTATTTAACGTTCATAAACAAGCACAGCAATGCAACGAAGTTAAAAAGCCCTATAAATCCTATAGGGAAGAAAAGCCTCTTAACCATGAAAAACTACTTCTCGCCGCTGAACTGCTTGATGACACTATAGGCATCGTATAGTCCAAGTTCGCCTGCGCGGCTTAGGTCGCGAATGCCATCGGTCTTCTGGTTAGCCATGATGCGGGCATAGCCGCGGTTAAAGTAGGCTTCGGCAAGCCGTGGATTGATTTTGAGCGCGGCGGAATAGTCGTCAATAGCCTTTGCATATTCTTTGCGTGCGGCATGGAGATTGGCTCGGTCGTAGAGCAGATAGGCACTGTTGGAATGCAAGCTAACGGCATGGTTGAAATCGTCCATGGCTCGCGCGCTTTTCAGCTGTACGTCAATGCCTTGCGATGCGTTGAACTCATTGACCATTGCCTGACAGGCGGCGCGCTGCCAGTAGGCAAGCACACAGGTGCTGTCGGTCTGTATGCACAGCGTGAGGTCGCTCATAGCATCGTCGAAATTCTGGGTCTTGGCATAGGCCACGGCACGTTGCAGCAGCAAGGGCATACTTTCGGCAGCCGTGCGCTTGCCGGTAATGGCCTGGGTGAGCGATTCAATGAGTTTGAAGCACTCCTCCAATTCTTCCTGCGTGAGGGTGCGCTGCGAACAACTCAGGAATAGCTGTCTGCCGGGTGACTGTGTGCGGTTGAACCGTTCCACCTCTGTGTCAAAAGCCTGGAACGTGTTCACGCCGTTGTCGTACTGGGCAAAACTGAGCTGATACATGGGCATGAGCTGCGTTTCCACCTTGCGGTTCTGAACCTTACCGCGCCATGCGCTGTTGTACTCGTGCTCCACATTCTGGTCGTCGGCCACAACGAGCTGGTTGTACTTGTCCAAGTCAATGTCACTCTGCTTTCGCATCTGGTGTTTCTTCAACCGTGGCTGTATTCCCAAGTGCTTGTCCATCTGAGCCTTGAAAATGCGGAACTCGTCCATCTCGGCCTTGGCCGTCATGCCCAGACGGCGGTAGCAGCGGGCGCGATAGTGCAAGCCGGTCCAGAAGTTCGGATAGACATCAATGACGCGCGAATAGTCTTCGATGGCTCCGCGAAGGTCACCCGTACGGTCACGCAACAGCGCACGGTTGAATCGGGCCATCACGTCGTCAGGCTCATGCTCCAGGATGTAGTCGAAGTCGAGAATGGCGCGGTTGTCGTCGCCCACCTGCACACGTAGCTGCGCGCGGTTGTAGTGTCCGATAAAGTTGTTGGGGTCGAGGTCGATAGCCTTGTCATAGTCTTGCATGGCACCACGAAGGTTGTTGATGTTGTAGCGGGCCAGGGCGCGGTTGATGTAGTTGCCAACCACCTTGGGCTTCAGGTGTATGGCCTTGCTTAGCTGCTGTTCTGCCTCGCGCCAGTTGCGGCGCGACAGGCTGATGGCGGCGCGCACGGTCCAGGCATCGCCATTGTAGGGGTCAATCTCAAGGCTTTTGTCGAGCCATTCGGCTCCCTTGAGCGTATCGCCCTGCTGTATGAACACGTCGGCCTTGAGCGAGAATGCAGGCGCATATTTCTTCCACCGCGAGGTCATGGAGTCGAGGTCGTGGTGCGCGCCTTCGAAGTCTTTGTCCTGAATGCGGCAGAGCACACGGTTATACCAGAATCCCTGGTTTGTGGGGTCGTACTGCAGGGCCTTGTCGTAGTCGGTGATGGCGTCGGTGTATTTCTTCTGCCTGATGCGGCACAGCCCGCGCAGCTCGTAGATGCCGGTAATATAGGGATTGATGCGGATGGCCTCGGTGCAGTCGGCCTCAGCGCCCCCGAAGTCGTCGAGATAGAACTTGGCCACACCACGGTAGAACCACGGCTCATACAGCCAAGGCTTTGCCGATATGGCCTGATTGAAATACTGGATGCTAAGCACGTAGTCCTCATAATAAAGCGCGCTCCGCCCCACGTTTATCAGGCGTTCGGTGTTGAACTGGGCTCTGCAAATTGACAATTGACAACTGATAATTGACAATTGAAGCACGGCAAACAACAATAGCCTTTTAATTCCACACTTCAATCCCATTGATATTTTACTTAGAATTAAAAATAGAAAATCAATTGTCAATTATCAATCATCATTTATCTTCTCGCTGGCTTGTTACGGTAAGCGCAGCGGAAACGGCCTTGAAGCAGCGAGCGCAGCTTGCTCTTGATGAGCTGTTTGCGAAGGGGGCTGACGCGGTCAACAAACATGGTGGCATCGAGATGGTCGAACTCATGCTGCATGACGCGGGCCAGATAGCCCTCCACCCATTCGTCGTGCTCCTGAAGCTGCTCGTCAAGATACTGCACGTGGATGCGTGTCGGACGGTTGACGTTCTCGTGGATGCCGGGCAAGCTCAGGCAGCCCTCCTCCATCGTCTCGGTCTTGGTGTCGTCGTACTCCACGATGTGCGCATTGATGTAGGCATGGCGGAAATCCTTGTATTCGGGCATGTCGTCGGCCAGCGGAGTGAGGTCGATTACCACCACGCGGATGTCCTTGCCAATCTGCGGCGCGGCCAGTCCGATGCCGTCGGCCTGAGTGAGCGTCTCATACATGTCGCTGATCAGCTGCTGCAGGCCAGGATAGTCTTTGGGTATGTCCTGCGACTCCTTTCGGAGCACAGGCTGCCCATATATATAAATAGGTAAAACCATTTACTATTTACTATTTACTATTTACTATTTACAATTTTCGATTGCTATTTATGGAGAGTCAAGGAGTTACGGACAATTGTCTTGAGCGCAAATAGTCCTCAAGAATGATGGTGGCACTGATTTCATCCACCAGTGCCTTGTTCTGACGGGCTTTCTTGCGCAGGCCACCGTCAATCATGGCCCGATGGGCCAGCACTGAGGTAAATCGCTCGTCGAAATACGCTACGGGGATGGCGGGCATGGCTTTGCGCCAACGGTTGACAAACTGCTCCACGCGCTGCAGGTTCTCGCTGGGCTGCCCGTCGGGCTGCACAGGCTTGCCCACCACAAGCAGCTCTACGGGTTCGCGGGCCACATAGTCGGAAAGAAAACCGAACAGCTCAGAAGTAGAAACAGTCGCCAACCCCCCAGCGATAATCTGCAGAGGGTCGGTGACTGCTATTCCTGTACGTTTCTTACCGTAATCGATAGACAAGATACGCGCCACTTCGCTGTCGTTGTTTTTACTTGGCGAAGAGCAGCCATGCGTCAGGATACTGACTGCGGAACTGGTCGCGGCTGCGGGCGGCATCGAGCTTGTTATCGTAAGTGGCGGCTATCACGCGATACATGTTGCGCTCGGAGTTGTAGGCAATCTGTGCGTCGTAACCGGCAGACTTCAGGGTGTTCTGCAGGCCTTCGGCGTTGGTCTTCAGAGAGAACGAGCCAACCACCACGCTGAAATTGCGCAGGCCGGCACCGCTGATTACCGATACAGCCTCCTGGCGTACAGAAACATTGTCGCCGTTGTCAACAACAGTGTTCTGAGTAGCGGGGCGTGTCACCACCGGAGCCACTACGGTAACCTCTTCCTCAATGCCCTGGCCGCTGTTAGCAGCTTCCTGAGCCTTTGCCTTTTCATAAGCCTTGCGGTAAGCGCTTTCCTTAGAACCGCCACAACTTGCAAATGCAATCAACATGCACATTCCTGCGCAAACAATCATTAGTTTTTTCATAATCAATTCTGTGTTGTTTTTTATGATTAATAATTTGTTTGATTCTATTTTTCCGTGCGAAATTACACAAAAACAATCAAAAAAGCAGAAAAATGGCACATAAAGTTTGTTAAATCAAGGAAATACGCCCTTTTTAACAAAAAATAGACCGCTTTTTTCTTTACTTCGCAAAAGATTTCGTAAATTTGCGAGTGCTTTACAACACCAACCCTCATGCCCGACACACAGCGGGCAAGCGTATGGAAAACAGCACACATATTTATTATTAACCCCATAAAAACAAAAAAGCGTATGAAAACTATTGGCTATATCGGCGCATTCCTCGGAGGTGCCATTGCTGGCGCAGCTCTCGGATTGCTCATGGCTCCCGAAAAGGGTACCGACACCCGTGCAAAAATCTCAGACACCGTAGATGATTTCTGCAAGAAGCACAACATCAAAATCAACCGCAAGGAAATGGAAGACCTCGTTGACGACATCAAGGAGGCCGCCGCAGAGGCAATCGACTAACAGATAAACTGCACCGGCTGTGTTCGCAAGCGACAGAAACATAGAAACCATCGGTCAGCTGGTCGAAGTGCTGAAACATTACATCGGGCTTCAGAGCGAATTCGTGAAGCTCGATGTAATTGACAAGGTTGTGCGGCTCATCACTGCTCTCATCATTGCGGCAGTGCTGTTTCTGCTGCTCATCATCATGCTCATCTACTTCTCATTCGCAGCTGCCTACGCCTTGGCCCCGCACATCGGACAGGCCACGGCCTTCTGCATTGTGGCCGCAGTCTATCTGGTGGCCCTCGTGCTGTTCGTCATCTTCCGCAAACGCTGGGTGGAGCGACCCCTGGTAAGGTTTCTCGCAAGCCTGCTCATGGAATAGCACAGCCAACCACTCCTCATCATCCCCATGAACACCTACAACCAACTCCCCCCCGCACAACCCGAAGGCATGATGCCGTCGTACAAGTCGCTCGTTGCCATCAAAAAGCGCAAAGAGCAACTGCGCAAGCAGATACAGAAAGACGACGCTCAGATTCATGCACTCTGGAAGACGCTTTTCCACAAACCGGAAAAGTCGAGTAAAGGCATGCGCGTGTCAGGACTCATGAACACGGGCGCCGGCGTGCTCGACGGGCTAATCCTGGGATGGAAACTCTACCGCAAGTTCAAAGGAAAAAAGAAATAAGAAACCGCAACAGATTTCTTCCACCGCTCGTCAGCGAAGCCCCATCAGCTTCGCTGTAATTGTTTCCATGCGGTACGTACAGATTCTGCAACAGGGATTATTCTTGCCCAACAACTTCATGCGATTTCATCAGAAAAGCCGTCTCCTCCCATTAGCCGCCACACTCAAGAACAATCTGTTCACCGTATGTTCAGCGTGCATTTCATGGATGATTTTGCATATATTTTTCAACAAACTGCAAAGGAGTTAGAATCTCCATTACCTTAGTGTTCTTCTTTTCGAAATCATGAATATTAATGGTAATGAACACGTCACAATGGTTTTCAATGGCACATTGATATTGGAAACTGTCCTCAATGTCACATAAGCCATTTGGAGAAATAGCTCGAACAGCCCCAGCGTGAGATAATTCCACCAACGTTGCCATACTCAACACCTCATCCAAATAACCACGTAATCGTGTTGTTAGCTCGGGGCGATGAACATCTTGCCGTTTCAAACTGCGTTCAAAGAGAAAAGCCAACGTGTAAAGACTTCCTGTTGAAATAAAGGCAGAAAACCTTTTTTCGAGAATGGAATCAATCAACAGACAAACTTGCTCAAACTGCTTGCGTTGCTCGATAAACTCTACAAAAATGTTTGTATCAAGAAATAACCTCATAAACCGTATTTTTCTGTCAGATACTCGTCAATCAACTGCTGGGAGTTCATATTTGTGGGCACCACAAGACCTTTCAGGAATGAGGAACTGCCTTTTTGAACAACCTGGATTGATTTGTTTTCCTTAGGGGTTTTCTTTTTTCTTGCCACACTCACACTCTCAACACCTTTCAGCGACTTTACAATGCGGCGGATGTTGGGTAAATACGACTGGTCTTTCAGGGTTATTACGAGCTGTGTCATAACTAATAATGTTGGTTGTCTGCTGCAAAAATAACTTTTTTCCCCATAACCTCCAAACATTTTTCTGCCAAAATGGAAGAATCTGTATAAAAAACACTCCTTGACAAAGAAACGGAGTTATTTCCACACGCCACTTGTTTCTAACCACACCACCAGTTGTTTTTGCAAACCCAAGCTTTACGATTCCAAAGTGTGGGTTTAAAAGTGCATTCTCTAGAAAATCCAGAAACAAACAAATACGTTGATTGCAGATTCTTTAGAAAATCTAATCGTAAACCTATGTTTTGTTACCGTAAAGTGCCACTCTGTTATCGTAAAGTGCCACTCTGTTATCGTAAAGCGATGCTTTACGTGCAGATTTTCTAGAAAATCATGGAATATCAACCGTCATGCCGTCGTAGGCCAGTTCAACGCCTGACGGCAAACGGCGGTTTGTCTCTGCGTGAAGGCCTATCTGATGGTTACAGTGCATGAGCAGGGTGCGCCTTGCGCCAATGGTGCGGGCAAAGGCCACAGCCTCATCAACCGTCATGTGCGAATGATGGTCGGGAGCCCACCGCAGCGCATCAACCACAAGCGTGTCGATGCCCTTGAGCAGCGCGGCCTCGCTGTCGGCCATGGTTTTCATGTCGGTGATGTAAGCCAGGTTTCCAAAGCGGAAACCGAGGATGGGCAGACGGTCGTGCATCACCTCGAGCGGCAGCACTTCTATGTCGCCCACGGTGAATGGGCTGCGTGGCTGCACCTCGTGCAGGTTCAGACGCGGCACTCCGGGATACAAATGCTCGGTGAAGCAATAGGGCATGGTGGTTCGGAGGCTCTCAGCCGTGCGGTGGTTGGTGTAAATCTCCAGGTCGCCAAACACGCAAAAAGGCCGCAGGTCGTCAATGCCCGCCACATGGTCGAAATGGATGTGCGTGAGCAGAATGGCGTCGAAGCGCCGGAACGGCAACGGCAGTATCTGCTGGCGGAAATCGGGACCACAGTCAATGAGCAGGCGCGTGGTGGCCGTCTCAAGCAGGGCTGAACTGCGCAGACGGCGGTCGCGCGGGTCGCTGCTGCGGCACACATCGCAGCTGCACCCAATGCTGGGCACACCGCCCGATGTTCCTGTTCCGAGAAAAGTCAGTTGCATCTTGCTCATTTCGGCTATACGATGTTCACTTCGGGGTGTATTTCTATGCCGAAGCGGTTGAAAACGTCCTGGCGGATGGTTTCGCAGAGGCGAACAATGTCTTCGCCCCTCGCACCGCCGCGGTTGACCAGCACCAGTGCCTGTTTGTCGTGCACGCCTGCCTTTCCCAACGTGCGGCCTTTCCATCCGCACTGGTCAATCATCCATCCGGCAGGTATTTTCTCGTGCTGCTCGTCAACAAAATAATGGGGCATCTGCGGATACTGTGCTATCAGCTCGTTGAACTTCTCGCGGCTGACAATGGGATTCATGAAAAAACTGCCGGCGTTGCCCTCCACTTTCGGGTCGGGCAGTTTGGCGTTGCGAATATCTATGATTGCCTGCCGCAACTCTTGGGCCGTAGGCTCGGAAATGCCGCTGTTGAGCAGTTGCTGACGGATGTTTCCGTAGTCCAAATGGGCAGTGAACACGGTATTCAGGCGATATGTGACGTGTGTAATGAGGTATCGGTTGTGCCATTCGTGCTTGAAACGGCTTTGGCGGTAGGCATAACCACATTCGTCGCAGGAAATCTCGCAGACATTGCCCGTTGCAATCTCCACGGCTTCCACCTTATATATAATATCCTTGGCCTCGGCCCCGTAGGCTCCGATGTTCTGCACGGCACTTGCACCTACCTCACCGGGAATGAGCGACAGATTCTCGCCACCATACCAGCCACAGGCCACGCAGTGGGCAACCACATCGTCCCACACCTCGCCACTGCCACAGCGCACCAGCACATCGCCGTCGTCAAGGCCATCAGCCTCCACACGCTCAATGCCGCGAATGCCCGAATGCACAACCGTGCCCTGAAAGTCGGCCGTAAGGAGCAGGTTACTGCCCCCGCCGATAATGAGGAAAGGCGTGTCGGGCTGCTGACGCAGCATGGCCGCCACGTCAATGGCCTCTGCCACACTGGCATACTCCACAAACCGCCTGCACTTGGCATCTATGCCAAATGTGTTGTGCGCCAAAAGACTGTAATTGCTGAGGTCTTTCATGCCATTAGGAATTAAACTTTACGAGCTTCCAACTGCCGCGTATTTTCCGGAAAGTCATTTCCGAGGCAAAGCCGTTGGCAATGCCGTGAATGACAAAAATCTTCTCGTCGCTGTCCTTGTACTGCTGACCGTAAATAATGTTGTAAATAAATCCCTGAGGTATGAGTGCGGGTTTGAACGATGGCCACTGCTCAGGCAGAATCTCGCCCGTCTGGTTGCTGAAATCGTCGTCAGGATTAGGCGATGTGAACTCAACGGTGGTGTTCATGCTCTGAATCTGGAAGGCTTCATCGCTCGCAAAGTGCTGATAGAACTGCAGGAACGAGGCATTTGTGTTCTGCTCAATAGGATTCTCGCTGATTTCCTGCATCATCCATCTGCCGCCAATGCGATTGAACACATATTGCCTGACGGTTTTCTTGTCGAGATAGATTTTCTCTATCACCACGTGGCTCACCGACGTGTCTTTCATCAGCTCCATTTCCTCATGGGTGTCGAATATCATGGTGTAATAGTCCTGATCCATGAAGAAATGCTCGGTCTTCCACTGGTTTTGCTGCACATGGCTCTCGCGACCGTTGGTTTTCACCAGCAGCGGGAAACTGATGCGCTCTTGCTGCAGCTTGCGGCTGACGGCAAAATTGAAAATAAAATCGTCGAACAATTCGTCGGCACCACGGGGCATCTCGGTAATGTCCTGTTCCAAAGTGTCAACCGAAACAGAGTCGGCAGCAGCAGAAGGCTCGCCGCCCGCTGTCTTGCGGTCGCTGCATCCGATGTTCACCACTGCCAACAGACAGCCCAGAACAACGCCACTTGCACACTTCTTTATGAACGTTTGTTTTCTCAAAATCAACGAATCTCTCAAAATTGCCCCCAAAATTACAACTTATTTTTGATTTATGCTCCATAATTTCACAAAAATATTTACCTTTGCATCAAATTTCCCACCAAAGACAAGAAATAAACACTTTTTAGAACAACATGATACTCGAAAAGATTGAAGCCCTGCTGAAAGAAGTGAGCGAGCTGAAGGCTGCAAATGCCGAAGATATTGAGAACCTGAGACTGAAATACCTCAGCAAAAAGGGAGAACTCAACGCGCTGATGAACGATTTCCGCAATGTTGCTGCCGAACAGAAAAAAACCGTCGGCATTCGCATCAACGAACTCAAGCAATTCACTTTCGATAAAATCAATTCACTCCGCGAACAGCTGGAAACCAGCGAGGCACAGGCCGACAATATCGACCTGACACGCTCGGCCTACCCCATAGAGCTCGGCACACGCCACCCGCTGACCATCGTCAAAAACGAAATCATCGACATCTTCTCGCGCATGGGATTCGTCCTGGCCGACGGACCTGAAGTGGAGGACGACAACCACATCTTCACCAAGATGAACTTTGCCGCCGACCATCCCGCACGCGACATGCAGGACACCTTCTTCGTAAGCGAGCACCCCAACGACGTGACCAAGAACA
Organism: Prevotella sp.; assembly: GCA_017619445.1. Classification (GTDB taxonomy): domain Bacteria; phylum Bacteroidota; class Bacteroidia; order Bacteroidales; family Bacteroidaceae; genus Prevotella. Next base: position 56,206 of record JAFZSI010000044.1, on the reverse strand, counting down.
TTTTGCTGCGCTCCCACACCTCCAGCGTGCAGGCACGCGTCATGGAACGCATGCACACCGAAGACGGCAAGCTTACCGAGCCCATCCGCGTGATTTGTCCGGGCCGCGTCTATCGCAACGAGGCCATCACAGCGCGCGCGCATTGCTTCTTCCATCAGGTTGAGGGACTTTATATCGACAAAAACGTCAGCTTCACCGACCTTAAACAGGTGCTCCTTTCGTTTGCCCGCGAAATGTTTGGCGCAGATACCAAGATACGCCTGCGTCCCAGCTACTTCCCATTCACCGAACCCAGTGCCGAGATGGACATTTCGTGCTTCATCTGCGGTGGCGAAGGCTGCGGATTCTGCAAACACACCGGCTGGGTGGAGATTCTGGGCTGCGGCATGGTCGATCCCAACGTGCTCGAGCTGTGTGGCATCGACAGCAGCATCTACAGCGGCTATGCCTTCGGCATGGGCGTTGAGCGCATTGCCAACCTGAAATACCGCGTCAGCGATTTGCGCCTGTTCTCCGAAAACGACACTCGCTTCCTTGAGGAGTTCGAGGCCGCGAACTAACTCTTATACTTACAAGTTCAGAACTACAAGTTAAGAGTTCAGAGTTATGATTTCCTTTTCCATTTGAGAAGTAATCATAACTCTGAATTCGTAATTATGAACTCGGTACTACAAAAAGTAATCATAACTCTGAACTCGTAACTTGCAATTCTGAACTACATCAACAATGGAAAAGCTCTGGAACAGCAATTATATCAAGGTGATGACAGCCAATTTCACGCTGTTTTTCGCCTTCTACGTGCTCACACCCTTGCTGCCACTCTACCTGAGCGAGCATTTCCATGCCACCAAGGATGTCATAGGACTGGTACTTTCGGGCTATACCATCACCGCACTGCTGATGCGGCCCTTCAGCGGTTACGTTGTTGACACCTTTCCCCGCAAAACGGTGCTGATGATTTGTTTCGCACTTTTTGCCATATTCTTTGCCGGCTATCTGGCAGCCTCTACTCTGCTGCTGTTCACCATTGTGCGCACCCTGCACGGTGGCCCTTTCGGCGCAATTACCGTGGCCAATACCACCGTGGCCATTGATGTGCTGCCACCAAGCCGCCGCAACGAGGGCATTGGCTACTACGGACTGGGCAACAATCTTGCTATGGCCCTGGCACCTACCGTGGGCATTTTCATCTACCGTTGGAGCAACAGTTTCGACCTATTGTTCTGGCTGGCACTTATCGTAGCTTGCATAGGACTGGCTGTTGATTCGACCATCAGGATGGAACACCGAGACAGTGTTGTAAACAAACAGAAAATTTCCCTCAACCGTTTTTTCCTGCTCAAAGGATGGCTCATCGGGGCCAACATGGTGTTCTGCGGTTTCTGCTTCGGAGTGCTCAGCAACTATCTCGCCATCTACAGCAAAGAAACTTTGGGCATCACAAGCGGCACCGGCACCTATTTCCTGCTCTGTTCCGTGGGACTCATTCTCTCGCGTCTGCAAGGCAGCAGCGCGCTGCGCAAAGGCCGACTCACCTACAACGCCGGTACGGGCCTGGTTATATCGCTGGCGGGCTACATCCTGTTCATCCTCTGCCCCAACATGGTGGGCTATTACGGCTCGGCACTACTCATCGGACTGGGCAACGGCCATCTGTGGCCAGCCTTCCAGAACATGACCATCAACGTGGCCAACGACAACGAACGTGGCACGGCCAACAGCACCATCCTTATCTCATGGGACATCGGCATGGGCCTGGGCATACTGCTCGGAGGCATCATTGCCGAGCATTTGGGCTACGCGGCAGCCTTCTGGACCGTGGCCGCGGCCAACGCCGTGGGCGTAGCGCTCTTCTTTGTGCGCACCCGGCGTTTCTTCCTCAACCGCAGAACCAATTTGAACGTTAAATAAATCGTATGAACACACAGAAGAAAGCCATCATTGTGGGAGCATCGTCGGGCATTGGGCGCGAAGTGGCACGCCTGCTCATCGCCAAAGGCTGGACAGTGGGCATTGCCGCCCGCCGACAGGAAAAACTCCTTGAACTTCAGAACGAACATCCGCAGCAAGTGAAGGTGAAAACCATTGACATCACCCAAGAAGACGCGCCACAGCTGCTCCAACAGCTCATTACTGAACTCGGAGGCATGGACCTCTACTTCCACGCATCGGGCATCGGCAAGCAGAACCGACAACTGGAACCTGAAATCGAGACCAACACCGTGAGCACCAACGCCATGGGATTCACAAGAATGGTGGATACGGCCTTCAACCATTTCGCCCAAAACGGCGGGGGACACATTGCCGCCATCACATCCATCGCCGGAACCAAAGGACTTGGCCCCGCGCCCTCCTACTCGGCCACCAAGGCATTCCAGAACACCTATCTGCAGTCTTTAGAGCAGCTTGCCAACGCCCGCCGGCTGAACATCCGCTTCACCGACCTGCGGCCCGGCTTTGTTGACACCGACCTGCTGAACGACAATTTCCACTATCCCCTCATGCTGCGCCCCGAACGAGTGGCCCGAGAGATGGTTTCTTCCATTGAGAAACGCCGCCACACGCGCGTCATCGACTGGCGTTGGCGCATCATCACCGCATTCTGGCGCCGTATTCCCCGATGCCTCTGGCGGCACTTCAAACTATAGAACCAAATTTTCTAGAAAATTTGTGGCCAAAGTGGGCATTTAGGAACCTCGTTCTATGCTTTGAGTAAATAACGCGCGCGTACATTTATTTATATTGATGCTATAAAAAGTAGAAATCATGGGTTTCGGACTACATTGAGAGTTCTACCGATTGGAAAAACAAAAGAAAAAAGGTTTTTCCTTTTGTTTTTCGCTCACTTCTTCGTACCTTTGGCTTCAAATTCAATTCCATCATCCGCCATGAACGAACAAGAACGCATTTATCAGCTGCGCAAGGAGCTGCACGAGCACAACCATCGTTACTATGTGCTGAACCAACCCACCATCAGCGACCAGGACTTTGACTTCCAGATGCACGAGTTGCAGGATTTGGAGGCCCGCCATCCCGAACTCTACGACCCCAACTCGCCCACGCAGCGCGTGGGTAGCGATTTGCAGTCGGAGTTCAGGCAGGTGACGCACAAATATCCCATGCTCTCGCTGGCCAACACCTACAGCGAGGAGGACGTGGCCGAATGGTACGACAGCGTGAGCCGCGGCTTAGAGGGCGAGCCGTTCGAGGTGTGTTGCGAGATGAAATACGACGGATTGTCCATCTCGCTTTCCTACGAGAACGGGCAGTTGGTGCGTGCTGTCACCCGAGGCGACGGTGTGCAGGGCGACGATGTGACAAATAACGTGAAAACAATACGTAGCATCCCGTTGGTGCTGAAAAACAGAAAGGAAGAGTTTGAAATCCGCGGCGAGATACTGCTGCCTTGGATAGAGTTTGAGCGTATCAACCGCGAACGAGAGGAAGCTGGCGAGCCATTGTTTGCCAATCCGCGCAACGCAGCCAGCGGCTCGCTGAAAAGCCTCGACTCGCGCGTCGTGGCCAGCCGCAGGCTGGATGCATACCTCTACTATCTGTTGGGCGACAACATTCCTGGCGACGGCCACTACGAGAACCTGCAGGCTGCTCGTGAGTGGGGATTCAAAATTTCTGAGGGCATGAAGAAGGTAAGCACGTTGCAGGAAATCTACGATTACATCCATTACTGGGACGCTGAGCGCAAAAACCTGCCCGTGGCCACCGACGGCATTGTGCTCAAGGTTAACTCGCTGCGACAGCAGCGCCACTTGGGTTTCACCGCAAAGAGCCCGCGCTGGGCCATTGCCTATAAGTTCAAGGCCGAGCGCGCCTGCACCCGTTTGCTGAGTGTCACCTACCAGGTGGGACGCACGGGTGCCGTTACCCCTGTTGCCAACATGGAACCCGTGCAGCTGGCGGGCACAACCGTAAAGCGAGCCACGCTGAACAACGAGGATTTCATCCGTTCGTTCGACCTGCACATCGGCGATTATGTCTATGTGGAGAAGGGTGGCGAGATTATTCCCAAGATCGTGGGCGTTGACCTCGACCAGCGGCCCATTATCGCACAGCCTGTGCAGTTCATCACCCGTTGTCCCGAGTGTGGCGCGCGGCTGGTGCGCTACGATAGTGCCGATGCCAAGGGTGCGTCAACCGCCGCCTGGTATTGTCCCAACGATGCTGGTTGCCCGCCACAAATCAAGGGACGCATTGAGCACTTCATTTCGCGCAAGGCCATGAACATCGACTCCCTGGGACCTGAGACCGTTGACGAGTACTACCGTCGCGGATTGATTCACAACATTGCCGACCTCTATCGCATTCAGGTGCAGGACATCAACGGCGACGGCAGCCGTGAGCGTTCCGCACGCAACATTGTCAACGCCATTGACCGCTCGCGCCAGGTGCCGTTCGAGCGTGTGGTGTTCGCATTGGGCATCCGGTTTGTCGGCGAGGTGTCCGCACGATTGCTGGCCCGTCATTTCAAAACCATGGACGCACTTGCCACAGCCACCGTCGAGCAGTTGCAGCAGGTGGAGGGCATTGGTGCGGTCATTGCGCAGAGCGTGGTGGATTATTTCCAGTCGGCTGAGAACCAGAAGATTCTGAACCGCCTGCGCGACGAGGGGCTGCAGATGCAGCTCAGCCACGAACAGCTTCAGGCTTCGAGCAACCGGCTCAGCGGACTGAGCATTGTCATCAGTGGCGTGTTCAGTCGCCACAGCCGCGACGAGTATAAGGCCATGATTGAGCAGCACGGTGGCAAGAATGTTGGCTCCATCAGCGGCAAGACATCGTTCGTTTTGGCTGGCGAGAACATGGGACCCTCGAAACTGCAGAAAGCGCAGAAGCTGGGTGTGCCTGTCATCTCAGAGGACGAATTTTTGGAGAAATACGAGTTGGCATAGAAAACGAAGAATATGATAAAAATAATAGTATCGAACGAGATAGAGACGGTGTGCCCCAGGTTTGTGGGCGCAGCCGTCGAGGCGCAAGTAAAAAACACGCCGTTCTGCCCCGAACTGTGGCGCGACATCAACGCATTGGTGGAGAAATACTGCAACGAACTTGACACCACCAGCATCAAGGAGCAGATACCCGGCATAACGTCCACGCGCCGCGTGTATAAGGCCTGCGGCAAGGATCCCAGCCGCTACCGCCCGTCGGCCGAGGCACTCATCCGCCGCGTGTTGCAAGGCAAGGAACTCTATCAGATTGACACGCTGGTGGACCTCATTAATCTGGCAAGCATGCGTTTCGGCTATAGCATCGGCGGCTTTGATGCCGACAAGTTCTTTGGCGACACGCTCACGCTGGGCATTGGCCGCAACGGAGAGCCATACGACGGTATTGGCCGCGGACTCATCAACATCGAGGGCATGCCCGTCTATCGCGATGCAGAGGGTGGAGTTGGAACACCCACAAGCGACAACGAGCGCACCAAAATCACGCTCGAAACCACGCATCTGCTCACCCTCGTCAACGGATACGACGGCAACGAGGAGCAGGTGCGCGCCAATGCCGCCTTCATTCAGCAGTTGCTGCGGCAGTACTGCGACAGCGACGGCGGCACGTGCACCATCTATTATTAGCCTGATTATTTATGGAGTTATCGGGAGTTAACTGAAGTTATCGCGGTCTGCGACCGCTGTAGGAGTTAACGGACATTAGGAGGACTGTTGTCCGTTAACTTCCGCTAACTCCCAATGAATTCGCAGAATTCATATTTTTCGCTTTCCTCAAGGCACTCCTCCCGATAACTCCCGTGAATAATATAAGTTGGAACTCGAGGAATACCGAATAAAGAGGGGGAGAATCGTCTGCTGAACAGATGTTCTCCCCCTCTTTATTCATTTGACAAGAAACTCGTCAATCAGTTTCTCGTCGGCAGCCGTCCACTTGAGCGTTTTCAGTTCGTCGGCAGCAAGCCATTGGTAGTCAAGGTGGTCCAGCAATTTGAACTCACCGTCGCCACCCTTGCAGCGGTAGGCCGTAAGCGTAATGCAGAAATCGTCATACTCGTGCTCCACGGTGCCGATGAGGGCCCCTACGTAGATGTCCCAGTCCATTTCCTCTTTTATCTCGCGCACCAAGGTCTCGTGGTGGCTCTCGCCCTCCTCAACCTGTCCGCCGGGAAACTCCCAGTGCTCGGAAATGTACATGTACTTTGAGCGGCAACGCTGCATGCAGAGATATTTGCCGTCTTGTTCCACGACGGCAGCAACAACCTGATAGTGTTTCTTTTCCATGGTGTGTGGTTTTTTATGGTTTGCTATGTTTTTCTTTGTCTTGTTGAGCCCTGTGGTTATGTTGCAGGGCGGGGTTTGCTGTTTTATTTTGCAAACTTAGCAAAATAAATTCAGAAACAAAAATTTTAAGGCAATTAATTGCGCCGAAATTCTCTACAAAATTCAAAACTCCCACGGCGAGTTGTTTTTCCAAAGCAATGCTTTACGAAAACAACGCTATGCTTTACGGAAATAAACCTGCACTTTGGAATTGTAAAGCGCAGGTTTACGATGAAATTTTCTAGAAAATTTGGATGTAAGTCCACGCTTTACGGGAACAGCCCTATGCATTGAAATCGTAAATCCTTGCTTCATGAGAACAGAACTGCGGTTTACGGAAACAAACGGGCACTTTAGCTGCAAATTTTCTAGATAATTCAGGATTAATTCTAAAGTGTGTTTTGGGGATTCGTGGCGGCAGATTCATAAGGGACATAGTTATTGGCTCGGAAAGCACGAATGAGACGAGAAAAGGAGGCGGGAACCTGCTGAAGACCCACAGCGGATTTATCACTAACAAAACGAAATTTTTGAAAAAAACATCAAAAGGACTAACAAATAGAAAAAAATGTCGTATCTTTGCATCTACTAAAAACGGAAGTTGGCCAAAGGGAAACCAAAGCCAACGGATTTGACAGTACAGGCATTAACCACAGAACGGACGAGAAGAATGGTTTTTAGCAAGCACTACTACGGCAAACTGACTGCATACTGTTTGTTCGCCATCATGCTTCTGATGGCGGGAACGATGCGCGCGGCCGCGGGCGAAACCGAGTTCGACCGTCTGCTGAAAGCTTACGAGGATGCCAACGGCAAATCTCAGACCTCAAATCTCAACGCTCAAATCTCTGCCGCCAACGCCTTGTTTCTTTTTCTCGACAAGGCAAAATTCACCGACACCCCTATTCAGTTCAAGGCCGGCATCGCGGCCGACTCGCTGCGCATGATGACCGACTACTGGGCCGCTGAGTATCTCTACAACGAGCAGCAGCAGGCCGACCGTGCCATCAGGCTGGCCACACGTGCACTGCCGCTTTGCCGAGCCAGCAAAGACCCCGACATGGCCGCCGACTGTCTGGCCCTGCTCTCGGCCTGCCACTTCCGCAAAGGCGAATGGAAACAGGCAGCCGACTATGCCAAGGAGCTTTACAAACTGGATCAGCACAGCGGCGACAACGACCGCATCAGCTCGTCGCTCAACACGCTGGCCGGCATCTATCTGGGTGCCCGACAGCCACGCGAGGCCGAGAAATATATTGTCCGGGCCATTAATGCCAGCAAGAAAACTAACAACCTGCAGCGGCAAGCTGTCATTTTGGGCATGGCTTCGGAGATATACCAGCAAATGGGCAATGCCGACAAGGCGCTGGAATATGCGCGTCAGGGCTATGCACTTGAAGAACAATTGGGCCGCAAGGGCAAAGCAGCCATACGCCTGTCGCAAATGGCAGCCGCACACATGGCACTTCACCACGACAAAGAAGCCAAAGAAGCTTTGGAGAAGGCCATTCCCGCACTCAGAAGCGACAGCAACAAACACTCGCTGGCCATCTGTCTGAACCAGATGGGCGAGCTGCTGCTCAAGGAGCAGAAGAACAGCGAGGCGGCAAAATGTTTCACCGAAGCATTGCAACTGCACATTGCACAGGGCGACCTGTATAACGAAAGTAATGCGCGAAAGGGACTTTATAACGCGCTGAAAGACAGCGACCCACAGGCTGCCATGCGGCATATAGAGCGCTACAACGAACTGAAAGATTCCATCTACGACCGCGAGACGGGCGAAGTGCTCTCGAAGTACAACGCACAGTACGGTAACGAGCAGCTACAGGAGGACAACGAGTTGCAAAGACAGCAAAAACGGCGCGTAATGATGACAGCCCTGGCAACGGTGCTGGCACTCATTATTATTATAGGTGTGTTGATCTATGTGTTCCGCCGCCGTTATAAAGGTAGCCGTAAGGAAAACAGCCGCATGGCCCAGCATATTGACCAGCTACGCCAGCAACAGAGGCAGCTGAAGGAGAAGTATGCCAACATCATTGCCAGCAACCGCAGCAACAAAGACCAGCTCGCGGACGAAGAAAAGCAGTTCATCGACCGCATCATCACAATCTCTCACAAACAGATGGCAGAAGGCAAGGTGGATTTCGACGACATGGCTGCCCAGATGTGCATGAGCGCCAGCAACCTGCGGCGGCGTATCACCAAAATCACTGGCGAGACACCCGCCAACTATCTTCTGAAAATCAGACTGCAGGAAGCGCGCCACTTGATAGACACGCAAAGCGACCTGAGCATTGCAGACGTGGCCATGAGGTGCGGATTTGACGACAGTTCCAACTTTGCCCGCGCTTTCAGACGCGTGTTCGGCGTAAGTCCCTCGGAATACCAGCACGGGGAACAAAAATCCTAAAACACGCACAATTATGCCCAAAAATAACGGTTTTTGGGCTTTTTTGATTAAAAATGAATACATTTTGATTAAAATTGAATACTGAGAAACACGTTTTTCGTTGTATCTTTGCACTCGGTAACATAAAAGAAAAAGGATTTATATCTGAAAAACGAAACCAACGAAACATCATAACAACAAAAAATAACTAAAACTAAAAACAATTATGGCTTATCAAGAAACAACAACAACGGGCTACGGAACCCGACTGAAAAACTCGTTCGGCGGCATCGGCACCGGATTCCTGCTCTTCTTGGCAGGCACAGCCCTGCTTTGGTGGAACGAAGGACGCGCAGTGAAAACCGACAAAATGCTCAACGAAGCCGAGGGTGTGACGGTTGAGATGGAAGACGTGTCGAAAATCGACCCCGAATTTGAGGGAAAACTCGTTCACGCATCGGCATTCGCCAACACCACCGACTCACTTATCGACCCCGACTTCAACGTGGGTGCACAGGCCATCGGATTAGAGCGCCACGTGGAATATTTCCAGTGGGTGGAGCACGCCAGCAGCCAGTCGAAAGACAAACTGGGTGGAAAACAGGAAACGGTTACGACCTACACTTACACCAAGGAGTGGACCTCAAGGCCGCAAAGCTCTGAGTCATTCCACGACCCAGCCTATCAGAACAAGAACTTCACGATGAAACAGTCGGACAACCTGAGGCTGAAAGCGGAGAACGTGATGTTTGGTGCCTACAAGATGAACGATTACCAGATAGGAGCCATCAGCAACAGTCAGCCCATTGAGCTGCAGATAGACCAGAAACAGCTGGAGGAATGGAACCGCGAGTGCGAGCGCATCTTCGTGCGCAACAGCGGAAAGAAAGCCATCGGCGACCTGGTGACAGAAAAAGTGAAACAGGCTGTGGCCACTGGCAAGTTGACCACCGAGGCCAACGACACACTGGCCAAGGACACTGTAATTGCTGACGCACCCAACAAGAAAGACTTGGACTATGTACACCTGAACGGCAACCAGATTTATTTCGGCGAAACACCAGCTTCGCCACAGGTGGGCGATGTGCGCATCACATTCACGAAGACCATGCCCGCCGACGTGAGCATCATTGCCAAGGTGGCCGGACAGACATTCGCTCAATACAAGGCAAAGAATGGCAAGACATTCCAGGCACTTTCTATGGGACACAAGACTGCCGAAGAAATGTATGAGAGTGGACACGCCTCCAACCACATGTGGATGTGGATACTGCGCATCCTTGGCATCATGATGATTTGCGGCGGCTTGCGCGGCATCTTCGGCATCCTGGAAACCGTGCTCAAAGTCATTCCGTTTGTGGCCAACATCATCGGATGGGGCGTCAACCTGGTTTGCAACGTCGTTGGTGTGGCATGGTCGCTCATCATCATTGCCATTGCCTGGATATTCTACCGTCCGTTGCTGGCCATTGCATTGCTGGCCATCGCAGGATTCCTGATTTGGGTGTTTGCCTTCAAAGGCAAGGACAAACTGAAAGAACTGGCCAACAGGAACAAAGCACCACAAGCATGAGACGCATATTCATCCTGATGACGCTGCTCCTGCTCGCCACAATCGGCGGGCAGGCGCAGACCATTGCCACCGGCAACAAATGGTTTGACGGCAGCATTCTCTATAAGACCAAGGTTGAGGGCACGAAAGTGACACTCATGGGAACAACGGGTGTTGAAGGCGGATATATGCTCTACCTTGAGAAAACGGGCAACAAACCCGGTGAGTATGTTCTCGACAATCGCAACCAGCCCGAAGCCCTTAGCATGGTGAATGCCAAACCAGGCTGGCGCGTCAACTACGTCCGTCAGGAGGGAATGTACTTCCTGGCCATCCGCAACCGGGCCGGCGATGCCGTATGGGTGGCTACGCTCACACCCGACAATCTGAAAGACTGCCGCGCCCAGCAAGCTGACTCCCGCACAAAGCCTGTGAGCTTTTTGTTGCAAAACTGGCTGATGAACTCTGACTATCTGAGCCAGTTCAGCAAGAAAAAACTGCGGCTGATGCGCAATGAGATTCTTGCGCGCCACGGATACCGCTTCCAATCGGCCGACCTGAACGATTATTTCTCCAAACAAGATTGGTATAAGCCCGGCAACAACAATGCGAACATCAAGCTCTCCATCATCGAGCAAACTAACCTGCAGCTCATCAAGAGTGAGGAGGCCATTCCCGATGCACAGCGCACTTACGTGATTGAAGACGAAGCCGACGGCGGCCCCATCTATGTAAACAACGCCATGTCGTTTCTCAAAGCACTGGGCAACAACCGCACCATTATTGTGGAAGAAAGTTCATATATCAACCTTTCGGATGTGCTCAACGACGAGGATGAATGCCGCAAGGCTGGCATCAAGTTCGCAAGCTACGGACTTAACGAGGTGGCAAAAAACACCAAAGGCATTTTCTCAGAAGACGAGTCAGACGGACGACAGCTCACCATCATGGGGCTGCACGACCTGACCATCCGGGGTGAACGCAACACACAGATTGTGGTGGAGCCACGCTACTCGTTCGTGTTCAGCTTCATTAACTGTGAGAAAATCAGCATTAGCAACCTCACCCTTGGACACACCAACGAAGGTTACTGCGAGGGAGGTGTCATCGGGCTCGAAAAAACCAACCAGTTCAACATCACATCGTGCGACCTCTACGGCTGCGGCACCTATGGCATTGTGGCCAACGAATGCAACGGCCTGACAATGGAGAATTCCATCATCCGCGACTGCTCTTACGGCATCATGGAGTTGAGGGGAGCCGACATGGTGACGTTCAACAGGTGTGACTTCTATCGTAACCGCGAGTATGGCCTGGTGTTCGTTGACGCAGAGTGCAGTTTTGTGACCTTCAGCGACTGCCGCTTTGCCCAGAACAAAGGACTGTTGTTTGCCACCAACATCACCGTAAAACTGGAAGACTGCGAGGTTCACCACCAAGGCGAAACAGGACAGACAGAAAGCGAGCTGGATTGTATCAATACCGAATGGGAAAACGATGACAACGAACTTGAACACCGTGCCATAGGTCCCGATGCAAATATCTAAAACAATACAACTATGAGAAAGAAAACCATTTTTATCGTAACGCTGGCGCTTGCCATAGCAGGCCAATGGAACAGCCTCAGCGCTCAAACTGATCCGTCGGTGAAAACCGAGGTGAACACCATTCGTGCCATCTATGCCAAGGCAAAAAAGTCCATCGAACTGAACGATGGCAAGGAAAGCGAGGGACATAAAAACGATTTGCTCATCCAGAGCCACTATGTGGTGCCAGGAACAGGACAGACCAACGAGACCATTCATTACTACTACAATCTGAGAACAGACGAACATACTGGTCAGCCCTACTATCTGGTATATTTCATTTCTCGCAAATACAACGTGGCAGCAAGACAGTTCTATGAAGAATACCTCTTCGACGGCGAAGGCCCCACACTGAAATTTGTATTCAAGCAGTGGCCCGACATAGACGGCACAAAGAACGAGGAACGCTATTACTTCAACTACTACGGACTGATATGGAGTGACGTGAAAGGCAATGTGAAAGCCGATGATTCTTATTCGCAGCGCAAATCAAGCGAATTGCTGTCTGCTTTCAACAACCTTTTGAACTCGCCCGACTAATCCCCAAACAACCAAACGACCAGACAACCAGACAACCAAAGAGCCAACATGAACCAACAACCATCAAGCAACGAAGCCATGAATGAGCTGCAACGCCATGAGGCAGCCCTACGCTATACCGACGAACGTCAGGAACTATTTCTGATGTTGGAGGATATGGTGAAAGACGAAGTGGCGCGACAGATGGTGGTCATGAAACAACGGCCCAAAGGTTTTTGGAGTAGAATCAAACAAGCAATAAGCAATAAACAATAACTAAACAACAACAAGAATATGAGACAGACACAAACATTTTTCAGAACACTGGCAGCAGTAATACTGGTGTTCGGACTGACAACCACAGCTAACGCTCAGTTTGGCAACATCCTGAAAACTGCCAAACAAACTGTGAAGATGAAAGCGCAAAGAGCCAAGGCAACTGTCCGCGACAAGAAGAACTCCATTGTGTTTGAGCATACCACTGGAGCAGTGCTCGGTGCGTCGAACAGTGCTGGCGACAAGGTCTATGGGGCCATCAACAGCGTCATGAACAAAGGCAACAACGCCATCCGCAGTGCCAAGCAGGGTGCCATCAACTCGATTACCGGCAAGAAAGGCGGCAGTGGAGGCGCGGTGAACTACTCCAAGGGATTCAAATACAAGGACCTCGACGAGACCATCTTCCCCTATAGCCCGATGGAGAGTTTCCCCGACTTCTTCAGTTCGGCCGGCAACTCCGACAAGCTCGACCAGATTTGCGCCGCATGTGTAATGGCTGTGCTCAATGGCAAGCCCATCGACCAGTTTGTCAACGTGACACTGAAAGACGGCCGTCAGGGCGTTGTTCCCATCGACGAACTGTTCCGCCATGCCTACTGCACCCAGTTCCTGAACACTCCCACAGACTTTGAAAAGTTCAAGAAAGTGGTGCCCGCATTGCTCTTCGTGAACAGAGGATTCGCACAGAAAGCCATCTATCCCATGGACGACCCAGCCAAGGGCATTGTGAACATCAACAAGAGCCAGTTGCTGCTTTGGCAGTCGAAAGACCAGATGGACCAGGCGCGCCTTGCCCGCGAGGAGGCAGTCATCGAAGTGGCCTGCAACACAGTTGACTACAACCAGCTGTCAGAGTACCTGCGCGAGACCTACGCTCTTGCCAGTGCATCCACCGACCCGAACGACAAGGCAATGGTCTATATGATGGCCGAAACCGTGTATAACGAGATTTTCACACAGCATGTTGACTACGACGCAGCAGGAATGCCTGCCCGCCAGATAGACCTGGCACGCGCCAAGTTTGCCCAGTAAGGGAAATTAGTTACGAGGGTACGGCGGTACGGGGGTACGAGAAATGTTTTGTTATTGGTTGCACTTTTAGTAAAGCTAATCTCGTACCCACGTACCTCCGAACCACCGTACCCCCGATTTATAAGATTTCTGCTGATAAATATCTTTTCACAGTTTATTTTTGCACGGTTCAATATAAATGCCTACTTTTGCGCCTTGAAACAGCAAGCAATTGCCAAAGGTCGCAAAAGCAGGCGTTTCTTGTTTTATTCACACATCAGGAAAATAAACCATCGTATGAAAAGAAAACTTTTTTGTTCTTTGTTTGTAAGCATCTTCATTGCCCTACTGCCAACCCGGGCAGAAGACATTCACTGCACAGGTATCTGGGTTGGAGGCGTAGAGCTCACCTCGCAAAACAATTATAAGGTCGAGACAAGCGGCATGGGGCTTCTACAGTCAGGATATGCTGTGTATAACCCCGAAACCAAAACACTTCATCTCGACCAGATTAAGATAAACACCGACGGTGTATATAATGCCATTGAACTGCTCAACAACGACGACATCACCATCGAGTGTTTCGGAGACTGCCGCTTTATTACCCGACGCGCAATCTACAAGCCAGAAGGCTTCGGCGGCACAATAACACTCCGCTATGCCGACAACTTTGAGAGTTTGCCCACTAAATTTTTATGCACATGCACCTGCTCATGCATCGAGACTCCCAACGACCTTTATATCTACAGGATTCCCGTTGAACTGTCTGCAAACTGCCGCTACAACGTGTCGCCCTACAACATTGCAGCCATCATTGCCCGCAATGTGACGGTCAACTACTCTCCCATCTCGCTCAAAGCAAACATTCAGAAAGCCATGCAGCTGATTCAGGGAGGTAAGTTGAGACTCATCAACAACCACATGGTTGCTCCTGCCAACACCACTACCGACTCCGAGGGTTATGTGACCTTCACAGACACACCGCTTGAAGTGCGCACCGAACTTCCTGTGGGCAGAATTGGCATTACCATTGGAGAAACCAACGTCACTGCTGACAATCAGGAAGACGTTCGCTCCAACATTCTCAAAAGCGGAAAGATTACATTCGTGCGCAGCAGCAACACACTCGTATTGGACAACGTGGTTATCAACGACGATGCACAGACACTTGACCCCTACCACGCCATTATCGATGTTACCAACCGCTCGAACTTCAAGATTCAGCTCATTGGCGACAACGTCATCCGCTCGATGGACCACCGGGGCATCCTGCTGTTCCAAAGCAACAACGAGACAGAAGACGCGCCACACTATTCTGACGTCAAGAAAACGCGCAACACTAATGCCACCAACCGCGTTACCATCTTCGGCGACGGCACACTCACCATGCAGGGCAAGGCTGGCATCACCGCTTGGCAGGACCTCTTCCTCAACAACGTCAACATCACAATGGCCGACAGCATTGTGGGCGTAGGCAAGAAAAAATCTGCCATTGAAATCAACGCATCAGAGATTAAGACCGCCGGCATTGCAGGTTTCGACTCCTTCAAGCTGACCGGCTGCACCATTGCGGCTCCCGCCAACGCCACCTACGACGAGAACAAATGTGAAATGACTGTCAAAGGCAATGTGGTCATCACCACCGGCACCACAAACATCAAGCCCCAAGCCTCGGACCTCAATGCCAAGCAATCAGGAGTGTTTTCTATCGACGGGCGTAAGCTCCAGAAAGACGAAATCAAAGGCGTGGTGATTGAAAACGGCGTAAAAAAACTAAGAAGATAAACATAATAGTAAATAAAGTAGCAAAGGAGAAAAGGAGAAGTTCCTTGAGCTCTGCGAAAAAAATGTAATTTGAAAATGAAAAAACTGACTATCCTCTGCGCAGCTATCGCACTGTGCCTCATGGCCTGCACCGACAAAAAGCCTGCAAGCACCAACGACCCCAACGGCAAAGGCCCGCAGCAGACTTCTGATGTCAAGGCTGCCACATCAGACACCCACCATTTCAGCACCTCCGGCGTCACCATACACAAGCAATGGGTGAGCGACAACGACGACGGCACACAGCACATGTTCGACCTCACAGACCCCGACCATTTCGTGGAGGCAATGACGTTCCCCGAGAAACTCTGTCGCGCAAAGCACAAATACGGCATCGAGCAAGGTCAATTCTACTACATCAATGAATCGATACGCTACAAGGTGATGCTGTTCAAAGACGGCGACGAGTCGAGCGGTCAGGTAAGCTATCTGCTGATGACTGGAGCCGACAACTCGGATTTCCAGCTGCGGTTCAGCTACTCTGACCTTAAAGCCGACCAGGTGACCATCAACTATCCCGACGGCTCCTCTTACGTCTATAAAGTCCTTGACAAACATGCCGAGGTGAAGTTTGCGCCCAAGTTCCAGGACCAGGACGTGTTCAAAGACGGAGGCGACCTGCCCCGTGCCAATGACAATGCCCCCGAGGCAGCTCAATAAACAAGAATCCTGCTGACGAGCACAGCATTCTTAACCCCCAAACAACCTCCAGGAGGGTTGCAACACAAAAAACAGGGAAATCATGTTTTCCCTGTTTTTTGTGTTTTCTACTCAACTACTTCTCAGCTTTAGATAAACAGCACTACACGCTGCTTTTCCTAAGCAATGGTTTATGACCAAATATTCTAGAAAATCTGAGCGTAACTCTATGCTTTGTTTTCCTAAACCCATGCTTCGATAAAACAACCCTATGCTTTATGGAAACAACGATGCACTTTACATTCAAATTTTCTAGAAAATCTGAACGCAAAGCGGCAAGTTGTATCAGCAATCCAAAACTGTAGGTTTTTCACAGTAAGAGTTACCAAAACAATCTCCCCCCCTTCAAGAATCTCTCTCTGTCTCTCTGTCAAAACTCTTTGTCTCTCTGTCAAAAAGCTCTCTGTCAAGTCAGAAAGACCATTTTGCGGCCAGCGTAGGAATGGCATAAAATCGGTTGTTCTGTCCTTGGTCGTTCCACACGAAATTGTTGCTTATCTCAACTTCTGTTCCAAGACTCAGGTTGAAGTCCTCCATGCCCTTCATGTGGTTGAGGTTCACCCAGAACTGCGGCTCGGAGAGTAGAATCCATTTGCCTTGCACGTTGGGGTCGTACCAGCAGTCGAGGAATCCAGAGAATGTGCACAGCCCTTTGGCCATCTGTATGCCCCAGACTGCAGTGGCCTGGAAGCTGCTGAAGGCTTTATTCCACGGGTTCTGACCCTTGAAATAATATTTGAACATGGCCTGGAGCGAGAGTGTGCGGCTGAAATCGGCACTGTGCCAGTTCCATGCCGGACCGGCCAGTATTGCGTGCTGAAAGCGAGTGCTCACGTTGGTCACCTGGCTGGAGCTTGTGCCACCGTTGTATTCCACATGTGCAGCCCACGGGCTGTCCTTGCCGATATTCAGCTCGCGCGACACCTCCCAATACGCTCCCGCCACACCATCGTGGAAATAGTCGATGTCGGCGAACATGAACATGCTGCCCCAACGGTCGGGCTTGAACATCTCAACGGTTGTGGTGACGCTTGGACGGCCGCTGAGGTTGCCGTTCAAGGTGTGGCCCAAGTCGTAGTGCAGTTGAATATTCTGTGAATGAGCCGCAGCGTATGCCAACAGCAACGCGGCTATGAGGACGATTCTTTTCATATCTGTCGGATAATTGTTTTCTTAAATACAACGCCTGCAAAGATAACTGAAAAGGCCGAAAAATGCAAGCCAAAATGAATAAAAATGCAAAAGAATTAGTAGTATGCGAGAAAAGGAGTAATATAGAAGAGAAAAAATGAAAAAATATTTGCTCGTTACGCTGATAATTCGTAACTTTGCAGTCCAATAGGATTTATAGTTTTTTATAAAGAAAATTGGATTATGAAGAAGTTTGCTCTGTGCTTAACAGCCCTGGCATTTGTATTGAGCGCAAATGCCCAAAACGATTCCCTTTATGTAGTAAAACACGACAGCGCATGTGCCAAAAAGGCTGATTGCAACAAGGATTGTTGCAAAGAAACGGCCGAGTGCAAAAAGGATTGCTGCAAGGAAAAAGCAGCCAGCGGTGCAAGCGCAACCGTCATGAGCGGCAATGTGCCCTACACCATCGCCCGCAATTATTTTGTGCGCAACGACTCGAAATTCCAAGGCAGCAAACTCATCAAGAATGCCGAGGACTTTGAGGCCATCTTCGGCAAGGCTGCCACTATGGGCGAGAACGGCACCCCCACCCCAATAGACTTCGACAAACAGTTTGTGCTGGCCATCGTGCGGCCCGAAACAAAAGTCAACACTCAGATTACGCCCAACACACTGATTGCTGACGACAAAGAACTGAAATTCAACTATAATATCCTGCAAGGGCGCGAACAAAGCCACACCATTGTTCCGTTGCTCGTGCTGATTATTGACCGCCCCTATCTGCGACAGAACATCAACGTCAGCTCGCGAGTGAAGCATCTGACCATTGAGGACGACCCCGACGCAGTGCTGCAGGGTGTGTATGACTAAGAAAGAAGGAGTATAGGAGAGAAAGAGAGAAGGAATAGTTGGTAATAGTTTTTTTAAGGTAATTAGTTTTTAAGACAAAATATGAAGAAAACATTGAAGAAGGTGCTCGTGCTTGGCAGCGGCGCACTAAAAATCGGACAGGCTGGAGAGTTCGACTACTCTGGCTCGCAGGCACTCAAGGCCCTGCGCGAGGAAGGCATCAGCAGCGTATTGGTGAACCCCAACATCGCAACCATCCAGACAAGTGAAGGCATTGCCGACAAGGTTTATTTTCAGCCGGTAACCACCCATTTCGTCACAGAAATCATTAAGAAAGAGCGTCCCGACGGAATACTCCTGGCGTTTGGCGGACAAACCGCGCTCAACTGCGGCACAGAGCTCTATCTCAACGGCACACTGAAGGAATATGGCGTTGAGGTGCTTGGAACAAGCGTCGAGGCCATCATGAACACCGAGGACCGCGACCTGTTTGTTAAGAAACTGGGCGAGGTGGACTTGAAAGTGCCCGTGAGCCACGCTGTGGAGAACATGGAAGACGCGCTGAAAGCCGCCCGCAGCATTGGTTTCCCCATCATGATACGCTCGGCCTACGCACTCGGCGGACTGGGCAGCGGCATCTGTCCCGACGAGAAAGCCTTCACCGAACTGGCCGAAAGCGCCTTTACCTTCGCTCCGCAAATCCTCGTGGAGGAAAGCCTCAAAGGCTGGAAGGAAATCGAGTTTGAGTGCATTCGCGACGCCAACGACCACTGCTTCACCGTAGCTTCGATGGAGAACTTCGACCCACTTGGCATTCACACCGGCGAGAGCATTGTGGTGGCTCCCACCTGCTCGCTCAAGCCCGAACAGGTGCAGATGCTGCAGGAGCTGACCATTCGCTGCGTGCGCCACTTGGGCATCGTAGGCGAGTGCAACATCCAGTTTGCCTTCAACGCACAGACCAACGACTACCGCATCATTGAAATCAACGCCCGACTCTCGCGCTCCAGCGCACTGGCTTCCAAAGCCACGGGCTATCCGCTCGCATTCGTGGCAGCAAAAATCGCATTGGGCTACACGCTCGACCAGATTGGCGAGATGGGCACTCCAAATTCAGCATACGTTGCCCCGCAATTGGACTACATGATTTGCAAGATTCCGCGCTGGGACCTCACCAAGTTCGCCGGCGTGAGCCGTCTCATCGGCTCGAGTATGAAGTCGGTGGGCGAAATCATGAGCATCGGACGCTCGTTCGAGGAAATGATTCAGAAAGGCCTGCGCATGATTGGCCAGGGCATGCACGGATTCGTGGGCAACGACCACACACGTTTCGAGAACCTCGACGACGCACTGGCCAACCCCACCGACCTGCGCATCTTTGCCATTGCTCAGGCATTGGAAGAGGGCTACTCCGTTGAGCGCATTGAGGAACTGACCAAGATTGACGTGTGGTTCCTCGAGCGTTTAAAGCATATTGTTGACCTGAAGCACAAACTGCAGTCGTACAACAAGTTAGAAGAAATTCCCGATGATTTCCTTTTGGAAGTAAAGACCGCTGGCTTCAGCGATTTCCAGATTGCCCGCTTCGTATTGAAACCCGAGAGCGGCAACATGGAGAAAGAGAATCTCGCCGTTCGTCAGTACCGCAAAGAGCGCGGCATCGTGCCTTCCGTGAAGCGCATCAACACCGTGGCCAGCGAGCATCCCGAACTGACCAACTATCTCTACTTCACCTACACCCACACACCGGCCTTCCAGGACGCATTCACCGTGGGCGGCAACGTCGCAACGGCAGACTACAAACCCCGCCACGACATCAGCTACTATAAGAACGAGAAGTCGGTGGTGGTGCTCGGTTCCGGTGCCTACCGCATCGGCTCGTCGGTAGAGTTCGACTGGTGTTCTGTAAACGCCATCAACACCGCTCGTCAGCTGGGCTACAAGTCCATTATGATTAACTATAACCCCGAGACTGTCAGCACCGACTACGACATGTGCGACCGCCTCTATTTCGACGAGCTTTCATTAGAGCGCGTGCTCGATGTCATTGAGCTGGAGCAGCCCCGCGGCGTCATTGTCAGCGTGGGCGGACAGATACCCAACAACCTGGCCATGAAACTCTACCGCCAGGGTGTGCCCGTGCTGGGAACCAGCCCCGTCAACATCGACCGTGCTGAGAACCGCGACAAATTCTCGGCCATGCTCGACAAACTGGGCATCGACCAGCCGGCATGGCGCGCGCTTACCTCGTTCGACGACATCAAGGAGTTTGTAAGCGAGGTGGGCTATCCCGTGCTTGTGCGCCCCAGCTACGTGCTCAGCGGCGCGGCCATGAATGTTTGTTACGACGACGAGGAGCTCCACCGCTTCCTCAACATGGCCACCGAAGTGAGCAAGGAATTCCCCGTGGTGGTCAGCCAGTTCATGCAGGACACCAAGGAGATTGAGTTCGACGCCGTGGCCGACAAGGGCGAGGTGGTTGAATATGCCATCTCTGAGCATGTAGAGTATGCCGGCGTGCACAGCGGCGACGCCACCATGGTGTTCCCTGCCCAGCACATCTACTTCAGCACCATCCGCCAGATTAAGAAAATCTCGCGCAAGATAGCCCGTGAGCTCAACATCAGCGGTCCCTTCAACATTCAGTTCCTTGCCAAGAACCGCGAGGTGAAGGTCATTGAGTGCAACCTGCGTGCTTCGCGTTCCTTCCCCTTCGTCAGCAAGATTTTGAAGCGCAACTTCATCGAGACCGCCACCAAGATTATGCTCGACGCACCCTACAGCCGCCCCGACCGCTCGGAATTCGACATCGACCGCATCGGTGTCAAGGCCAGCCAGTTCTCGTTTGCACGTCTGCAGAACGCCGACCCCGTGCTCGGTGTTGATATGTCGTCAACAGGCGAGGTGGGATGCCTGGGCGACGACCTCAACGAGGCTCTGCTCAATGCCCTCATCGCCACCGGCTACCGCCTGCCGAAGTCACCGTCAAACATCCTGATTTCCTCGGGTGGCGTGAAAGGCAAGCTCGACCTGCTGGAGCCTACACGCCAACTGGCAAAGCAAGGCTACACCATCTACTCCACCGCCGGCACCGCCCGCTTCTTCAACGAGAATGGCGTGGAGGCAAAGACCGTCAAATGGCCCGACGAGCCAGGCGAAGACAATGTGATGAACATGATTGCCGACCACAAGTTTGCGCTCATCATCAATGTGCCCAAGAACCACACCAAGCGCGAGCTGACCAACGGCTACAAGATTCGCCGTGGCGCCATCGACCACAACATTCCGCTGATGACCAACACGCGCCTTGCAAAAGCCTTTATACAGGCCTTCTGCGCCATGAGCCAGGACGACATCAAGACCAAGAGCTGGCAGGAGTACAACTCATAGAAAGATGCAATTGCAACAATCAGCATCGCAATTGTTCTATACGAGATTACGAATCCCTCTCCGTACTTTAGCGGAGGGGGATTTCTGATTGTGAGAACAAAGTATAGAAATAGCGCTAAATTTTCTAGAAAATTTGAGCGTAACTCTTAGCTTTGTTTTCACCATGTTAAGAGTGATGAAAACAACTCTCAGTACTGCAGGTAAAAAGTGTGTAGATAACTCGGTTTTTAGATTTATTAATAGAAAAAACAAGTAGCATTAGGTTTAATTTACTACCTTTGCATAAGATAAGTTGCATCTCAACATAAGAGCAAGTTGTTCTGCGTTCGATTTGCATTATCCTTGCAGAGAATGAGAATTGACATTATCACGGTGCTGCCGGAGATGATTGAGGGTTTTGTGCACGAGTCGATACTGGCACGGGCACAGAAGAAAGGGTTGGCGGGAATTCATCTGCACAACCTGCGCGATTATACCGATGACAAGTGGCGGCGCGTGGATGACTATCCCTACGGCGGGTTTGCGGGCATGGTGATGAAGTGCCAACCCATTGACGCGTGCATAGAGAAACTGAAAAGTGAGCGCGATTACGACGAGGTTATCTTCACCTCGCCCGATGGTGAGCAGTTCACCCAGCACACAGCCAACGAACTGTCGATGAAGGAGAACATCATCATCCTGTGCGGGCACTACAAGGGTATTGACCAGCGCATACGCGACCATCTCATCACGCGCGAGATAAGCATCGGCGACTATGTGCTCACGGGCGGCGAGCTGGCGGCGGCGGTAATGGCCGACGCCATTGTACGTGTGGTGCCTGGTGTGATTGGCGATGAGCAGAGTGCGCTGTCCGACTGTTTTCAGGACGACCTTTTAGCGGCTCCCATCTACACGCGCCCGGCCGAATACAAGGGCTGGCGGGTGCCCGACGTGCTGCTGAGCGGCCACGAGGCCAACATCAAGAATTGGGAACTGGAACAGGCCATGGAACGCACGCGCCGTCTGAGGCCCGACCTGCTGAAGAAACAATAAACAACACAAACACATAAAACACATTTACCATGGAAAAAATGAAAGCTAAGCCTCAGCTGTCGCTCTCT
Source organism: Prevotella sp. (assembly GCA_017619445.1). Lineage (GTDB taxonomy): Bacteria > Bacteroidota > Bacteroidia > Bacteroidales > Bacteroidaceae > Prevotella. Next base: position 33,581 of record JAFZSI010000044.1, on the reverse strand, counting down.
GAGGCACTGAAAGAAGCAATGAGCAAGTTGACAGTCATGAAAGGCCGCTCGCGCCGTTCGGAGTTTTGGTGGACTGCATTGGTGGCAGCCATCTTTGGATGGGTGATTGGTTTCATTCCCATTTTGGGAGGCATCGTGACCATTCTCTTAACCCTTGCCATGATTCCCCTGGCCGTCAGACGCCTGCACGACGCTGGCCACAGCGGCTGGTGGTATGCCGTATCGCTGGTTCTCGGCTGGATTACCGGCGGCATCTACATCGTGAAGATGATGCCGATTTTCGAGAAGATGGCCGATAATGCCAACGCGGAGAAGATGCTGGACAAGATGATGGAAGTTTATTCCGACCCGCTGGTCGTCTGCTTGATGCTTGTCAGCTTCATTCTGGGCATCATCATGCTGGTGTTCTTCTGTCAGGACAGCAAACCCTACCCCAACAAGTGGGGCGTGTCGCCAAAATATGACTCAGACGAGATTGAGGTTATTGAGTAATTGACAGCTGAGAACAGAGAATTGACAATTTAATGTTGATTGTCTCACACAGAGGAGCAGAGGAAAAGGAGTTTCTTCTTTTAGTCTCTGTGCCTCTGCGTGGGATTTGACCATTTAACCATTCGGAAATAGCATGTTCAGCAAAGAAACATACGTTGGCCGACGCGCCGAACTGAAACGGCTCGTAGGCAAAGGACTCATCGTGCTTTTCGGCAACAACGAGGCTCCTAAGAATTATCCCGCAAACGCATATTTCCCCTTCCGTCAGGACTCGTCGTTCGTATATTATTTCGGACAGCACCGCGACGGACTGGTGGGTGTCATCGACATCGACAACGACCGCGAGACGCTCGTGGGCGACGACATCGACATCGAGGATATCGTGTGGTATGGCTCGGTTGACTGCGTTGCCGACCTGGCCGCACAGGTGGGCGTAAGTCACTCCGCGCCCATGTCATACCTGCGTCAAGTATGCAGCGATTGTATCGCTGCCAACAGAACTATTCATTTCCTGCCGCCCTACCGCCACGACACGAAAATACAGCTCATGGACCTGCTGGGCATCCATCCCAATGAGCAGAAGGCGCGCGCCTCAATGGATCTCATCATGGCCGTGGTGCAGATGCGCTCCACCAAGGAGCCTCAGGAGATTGAGGCCATCGAACGGGCCTGCGATGTGGGCTACGAGATGCACACCACTGCCCAGCGGCTCATCCGTCCGGGCGTTACCGAGCGTTTCATCGGCGGTCAGGTGGATGGCATTGCCAACTCACTGGCCAACGGCAACAGCTTTGCCACCATCTTCAGCCAGCACGGAGAAATTATGCACGGCTGTCCCTCCGACGCTCAGCTTCAGGAAGGCCGACTGGCCCTGTGCGATGCGGGTTGCGAGTTGGACGACTACTGCTCCGACCACACGCGCACCATGCCCGTGGGCGGCAAATACACGCAGCGGCAACTGGAGATCTACAGCATCGTGGAGGAATGCCACGACTATGTGCTCGATGTGGCGCGTCCGGGCGTGAAATACATGGACGTGCACTTTGCTGTGTGCCGCCGCATGACCGAACGCCTGAAGGAACTTGGGCTGATGCGCGGCGACACCGACGAGGCCGTACGCGCAGGAGCCCACGCCATGTTCCTGCCCCACGGACTGGGCCACATGATGGGCATGGACGTGCACGACATGGAGAATCTCGACCAACGCTACGTGGGCTTCGACGCTGAGACGCGCCCCAACTTGGAACAGTTTGGCACCAACTGCCTGCGCATGGGCAGAAGACTGCAGGAGGGATTCGTGGTGACCGACGAGCCGGGCATCTACTTCATTCCCGCGCTCATAGACGACTGGCGCGCCAGCGGGCATTGCAAGGAGTTTCTGTGCTTCGATAAAATCGAAGCCTACAAAGACTTTGGCGGAATTCGCATCGAGGACGACCTGCTCATCACCAAGGACGGCTGCCGCTTCCTCGGCAGTAAGCGCATCCCATACCACCCGAAGGACGTGGAGGAACTGATGGGTAATTGATAATTGACAATTGATAATCGACTATTGAATAATCATAAACACTTATAAACAATAAAGCATGAAAAAACTGTTGACACTCGCCCTCGTAGCCATGGTGGCACTGGGCGCAAGCGCACAAGACGCTAAAAAGGATGAAAAGAAAGAGAATCCAAACAAACCTGTGTTCACCACCATCAAGGAACACAAAATCACCAGCATCAAAGACCAGAACCGCAGCGGCACCTGCTGGGCCTACTCCACCCTTTCGTTCTTTGAGAGCGAGATTCTGAAGAAGACCGGCAAGACCTACGACCTCTGCGAGATGTTCATTGCCAACAAAGACTACATGGAACGCGCCATCCTCACCGTGCGCATGCACGGCGACAGCCAATTCGCGCAGGGAGGAAGTGCCGAGGACGTGCTCGACGTCATCAAGACGTACGGCATCTGCCCCGAAACGGCCATGCCATTGCCCGGTACCATGCAGGGCGACTCGCTGGCCAACTTCAACGAGTTCTTCTCGGTGATGGAGCCTTACGTGGCCGCCGTGTCTAAGAGCACAGCCAAGAAAATCAGCAACCAGTGGAAGCCTGGTCTGCAGGGCATTCTGGACGCTTATCTGGGCAAATGTCCCGAGGAATTCACCTACGAGGGCAAAAAATACACCCCGAAGTCGTTCGCCTCATCGCTCGGGCTGAATTGGGACGACTATGTGAGCATCACAAGCTATACCCACCACCCCTTCTACACGCAGTTTGCCGTGGAAGTGCAGGACAACTGGCGCTGGGGACTGAGCTGGAACGTGCCCATGGACGAAATGATGCGCATCATTGACTACGCTCTTGAGCAGGGATACACCATTGCATGGGGCGGCGACGTAAGCGAGGAAGGCTTCACACGCAAAGGACTCGGCATTCTCTACGACACCAAGAAAGCACAGAGCCTTACCGGCAGCGACGCAGCCAAATGGCTCAAGCTGACGCAGAACGAGAAGAAGAGCAAACTCGACAGCCTCGGCGTGAGCGCTCCCGAGATGGTGCCCACACAGGAAATGCGTCAGGAAGGTTTCGACAACTGGGAACTCACCGACGACCATGGCATGCACATCTACGGACTGGCCAAGGACCAAAACGGCAAGGAATACTACATGGTGAAGAACTCCTGGGGCGAGTATGGCGACTACAAAGGCACATGGTACATGACCAAGGCCTTCGTGGCAGCAAAGACCATGGACTTCCTCATCAACAAGAACGCCATCCCCAAGGACATCCGCAAGAAACTGGGCATCTGACAGAGAGATTGTTTCCTTGACAGAGAAACAAAAGGTTTTTCTGACAGAGAGACAAAGAGAAACACTACCAAAAGGCCGCTTCGCAACAACGCGAGGCGGCCTTTGTTTTGCATACCCGTCGTTTATTGTCAAATTTTCTAGAGAATTTATTCGTAAAGCTATACTTTGCGTTCGTAAAGCAGCACTTTAGAATCGCAAATCTACACTTTGCGTTCGTAAAGTGTAGGTTTGTGAAAACAAAGCTCAGAATGCTGAGTCTGAAAAAATTCTCTTTGTCTCTCTGTCAAAAATTCTAAATGTCTAATTGTCGAACAATCTCTCTGTCAAAAAAGAAAAATGAGGGCCAAGCAGCGATTTTTCGGAAAAAAATTATGATAGTTCGGTTTTTATTGCTATCTTTGGACGCTAATTTGGGTTACTATGCCCTTTTTGGAACTACACAATCTGATGGAAACCTAAATCCCATCGGCCTTTGCAGCAGACAAAAGAAAATAAAAACAATCATAAATGCATTTTAAATGGAATTACGAAGCACCTACATCAGACCAACAGAAAGCAGCTGACGAGCTGGGCGCGAAGCTGGGCATGAGTCCCATCATGGGAAGTCTGCTCATACGTCGCGGCATTACCACAGAGTCGGCTGCAAAGCGCTTCTTCCGCCCGCAGCTGAACGACCTTCTCAACCCGTTCCTGATGAAAGACATGGACGTGGCTGTTGACCGGCTGAACGATGCTATGGGGCGCAAAGAGCGCATCATGGTCTATGGCGACTACGACGTTGACGGGTGCACTGCTGTTGCATTGGTGTATAAGTTTCTGCAGCAATTCTATTCCAACATTGACTATTACATTCCCGACCGCTACGAGGAGGGCTACGGGGTGAGTAAGAAAGGAATAGACTATGCCAAGGAAACAGGTGTTAAACTTATTATCATTCTCGATTGCGGCATTAAGGCAATCGACGAGATTGACTATGCCCGCAGCCAGGGCATAGACTTTATTATCTGCGACCACCACGTGCCCGACGAGGTGATGCCACCGGCTGTGGCCATACTCAATCCGAAGCGTCCCGACGACCCCTACCCCTTCAAGCACTTGTGCGGCTGCGGCGTGGGGTTCAAACTGATGCAGGCCTTTGCGAAGAACAACGGCATTCCGTTCTCGCGGCTCATTCCGCTGCTCGACTTCTGCGCGGTGAGCATTGCCGCCGACATCGTGCCGGTGGAGGACGAGAACCGCATACTGGCGTTCCACGGACTGAAGCAGCTGAACCAGAATCCCAACATCGGCATCAAGGCCATCATTGACATCTGCGGCCTCAACGGACGCGACATCTCAATGAGCGACATTGTGTTCAAAATTGGGCCGCGCATCAATGCCAGCGGACGCATGGAGAACGGCAAGGAGTCAGTGGACTTGCTGGTTGAGAAGGACTTCGGCGAGGCGCTGCGCAAGGCCAAGCACATCAACGAGTACAACGAACAGCGCAAGGACATTGACAAGCAGATGACCGAGGAGGCCAACCAGATTGTAGCCAAATTGGAGAGCCAGAAGCACCAGTCGAGCATCGTGCTCTACGACGAGGGCTGGAAAAAAGGCGTCATAGGCATTGTGGCCTCGAGGCTCACCGAAATCTATTTCCGCCCCACGGTGGTGCTGACGCGCGACGGCGAGTTTGCCACGGGCTCTGCCCGCAGCGTGACGGGCTTCGACGTCTATTCGGCCATCAAGAGCTGCCGCGACCTGCTGGTGAACTTCGGCGGACATACCTACGCGGCGGGTCTGACGCTGCGCTGGAACGACATCACCGAGTTCCGCCGCCGTTTTCAGAAATATGTGGAACTGCACATTCAGCCCGAGCAGACCGAGGCCATGCTGAACATTGACGCACAGATAGACTTCAAGGACATCACGCGCAAACTGCACAACGACCTGAAGAAGTTTGCACCCTTCGGGCCAGGCAATCCCAAGCCATTGTTCGCCACGGTTGACGTGTACGACTTCGGCACGAGCAAGGTGGTAGGCCGCGAGCAGGAACACGTGAAGCTGGAGCTGGTGGACTCGAAGTCGAACAACGTGATGAACGGCATTGCCTTTGGACAAAGCGGCTCGGCGCGCTACATCAAGTCGAAACGCTCATTCGACATCGCCTACACCATAGAGGACAACGTGTTCAAGAAAGGCGACGTGCAACTGCAAATCGAGGACATCCGGCCTACAGAGGGTGAGGATTAGCGAATGGTTGACCAGTTTCAGGCTATTCTCAAGGAGTATTGGGGATATGATGATTTCCGCGGCATTCAGCGCGAAATCATCGAAAGCATCAGCAACGGAACCGACACATTGGGACTGATGCCCACTGGCGGCGGCAAGAGCATTACCTTTCAGGTGCCCGCACTTGCCAAGGATGGCGTGTGTATTGTCATAACCCCACTCATCGCACTGATGAAAGACCAGGTGCAAAACCTGCGCCGCCACGGTGTTCGTGTAGCCGCCATCTATACCGGGCTGACACGCGCCGAGATTATTCAAACCCTGGAGAACTGCATTTTCGGCGGGGTGAAGCTGCTCTACATTTCGCCCGAGCGCATCAGCTCTGAACTGTTCCAGACCAAACTCAGACACATGCAGGTGAGCTTCATCACCGTGGACGAAGCCCACTGCATCAGCCAGTGGGGCTACGACTTCCGTCCATCCTATCTCCACATCAACGACCTTCGGAAAATCAAGCCCGACGCGCCTGTCCTTGCCCTCACGGCAACGGCCACGCCACGAGTCATCAACGATATTCAGGAAAAACTATCGCAAAACTACGCTCCCGACAACGGTTCGAAGCTCAAAGAAGAAAAACCGAAGTTCAACGTCTTCAGAATGAGCTACGAACGGAAGAATCTGGCCTACAGGGTTCACTATTCGTCTGACAAATACACCGACTTGGTGCAGTTGTTGAACAGAACGCCCGGCAGTGCCATTGTATATGCGCGCAGCCGTCGGCGCACCAAGGAGATTGCCGACATCCTGAACGAGCACAACATCAATGCCACACACTTTCACGCCGGACTTGACCACGCCACGAAAGACCAACGGCAGAAAGACTGGCAGGCCGACCGCATCAGGGTGATGGTGGCCACCAACGCCTTCGGCATGGGTATTGACAAACCCGACGTAAGGCTCGTGGCACACATCGACTGCCCCGACTCTCTTGAAGCCTATTTCCAGGAAGCAGGACGCGCTGGACGCGACGGCAAGCATGCCGAGGCTGTGCTGCTCTACAACAACAGCGACGCTCAGAAACTGACCAGGCGTATCAACGACACCTGGCCCGAAAAAGAATACATCCGCGAGATTTACAACCATTTGGCCTACTTCTATCAGATTGGCATTGGCAGCGGTTACGGTCACACTTTTGAGTTCGACATTGACAAGTTCTGCCACAACTTCAAGCATTTCCCCGTTCAGGTGCACAGTGCGCTGAACATTCTAACCCGCACCGGATATATTGACTATGCCGAGGAGAACGACAACAGCGCGCGCATTCATTTCCTCATCGACCGCAACGAACTCTACCGTCTGGACAGCCTCACCGAGATCGAGAACGATCTGATTGTAGTGTTGCTGCGCAATTACGGTGGCGTATTCACCGACTATGTGTTTGTCGATGAGGCATTCCTTGCCCAGCAAATCGGACTCACGCTGCAACAGACTTATTTCGTGTTCACAGCGCTGAACAAACGCCGAATCCTGCACTTCATTCCGCGCAAGAAAACGCCCTTCATCACCTATACCAAGCCTCGCGACGACGGCGAAAGGCTCATCATTTCTCACGCAGTCTATGAAGAGCGAAAACAACAATACACCGAACGCATTAACGCCATCATAGGCTATGCACAAAACGACGAGGAATGCCGCAGCCGACAGCTGCTGCGCTATTTCGGCGAAAAGAGCAGTCACGACTGCGGCCAATGCGACGTGTGCGAGTCGATGGGGCCTGATTATCTGTGCGAAGACCGACTGGCCTTCGCCAAAAGTAAAATCCTGGAATTGCTGAGCGACGGAAAGAAACACAACATCACCGAATTGCTGTCGCTCGAAGTGAAAAGCGATGAACTCGACGCAGCCCTCTCCTACCTTGTGGCCGAAGAAATGGTGATACTCAGAGGTAGCTGGATTGAAGCGAAGAGTTAGGAACCAAGAATTGCAAGATAAGAATTCAGAGTTACGAGTTCAGTATTATGATTACCTTGTGCAGTTAGAGGGGTAATCGTAACTCTGAACTCGTAACTCTGAACTTTAAACTTATAACTTGTATTTCGAAACTTAAAAATCGAAATCAGTTGTTCTCTGGACGCAGTTTGCGCACAACGGCACCGGCCTGCCACATTTCCTGATTGCGCATGGCCTCAAGCTCGCGCTCCAGTCCCTCACGATAGTCGGGCTTCGAGTTCGAGTCGATGCTGATTTGAGCCTCAGTGCCATTCTTCACGCTCTCGTAGAGCTGCTGCATCACAGGCTTGATGGCATCATGGAAACGGGGAGCCCAGTCGAGGGCGCCACGCTGTGCGGTGGTAGAGCAGTTGGCGTACATCCAATCCATGCCTTTCTCGCCGAACAACGGGCCAAGGCTCTGTGTCAGCTCCTCAACAGTCTCGTTGAAAGCCTCCGAAGGTGAGTGTCCGTTCTCGCGCAGCACCTCGTACTGAGCCAACAACAGACCCTGAATGGCGCCCATCAGCGAACCGCGCTCACCTGTCAGATCGCTCGTAGCCTCGCGCTCGAAAGTGGTCTTAAACAGATAGCCTGCACCAATACCGATGCCGAAGGCCAGTGTCTTTTCCTCAGCCTTGCCGCTGGCATCCTGATAAACAGCATACGAGCAGTTCAGTCCGCGGCCCTCGCAGAACATGGTGCGCAGGCTCGTGCCGCTTCCCTTGGGGGCAACCAGGATAACGTCAACATCCTTGGGAGGAATCACGCCCGTGCGGTCGCTCCAGTTGATGGCAAAGCCGTGGCTGTAGTACAACGTCTTGCCGGGCGTAAGATATTTCTTGATAGTAGGCCACACCTGAATCTGTCCTGCATCGCTCAGCAGCATGCAGAGGATGGTGCCCTTCTGCGCTGCCTCCTCGATAGAGAATAATGTCTTGCCCGGCACCCATCCGTCGGCAACAGCCTTCTCGAATGTGCGGCCCTGACGCTGCCCCACAATCACATTGAATCCGTTGTCGCGCAGGTTGCAGGCCTGGCCTGGACCCTGAATGCCATAGCCGATGACGGCAATGACCTCGTCTTTCAATACTTCACGTGCTTTCTCCAAAGAGAACTCCTTGCTGGTGATGACGGTTTCAACCACACCACCAAAATTCATTTCTGCCATAATAGCTTTTCTTTTTTTATAGAGTTATACATTCCCCTAAGGACTGCGCCTGCTTGCCCGAAGCAGTCTTTTTGTAAATCCATCCCCTCCTTACGCGAAAGAGCGGCACAGGGCTTCATCTAAAACGCTGCAAAGGTAAGAAAAAAAATGAAAAAGGAAAAATGAAAAATGAAAAATAATGACGAGTTGTTGAACGACAGTGGAAAAAATATGCATTATAAATTATGCATTATGAATAAAGCCAGACAAAACTGGGACCCGAGGCTATCACAGCGTCGGGTCCCTCGCAAACTTCAAACAACCAAAAAGGATGATTGTCTGACTTTATTTCTGCCACGCCGGCAGAATTGGTTTTTGTTGCCTATCGGATAAACAGCAGTTCCCTGTACTTCGGCAGCGGCCAGAGGCTGTCATCAACTATCAGCTCAAGCTTGTCAATCTCGTAGCGGATGGCATCAAGATGAGGCTCCACAGCGTCATGATAGGCGATGGCCTTGTCGTGCTCATCAGCAATCTTGTTCGCCTTTCTGCGGGCGTTGACCAGCTCATCCACCATGCGCTCGATGGCACTGGTACGCTCGGCGATTTCCTCGATGAGCTTAACGTTGCGGGCAGACAATTTCTCTGCTTTATCTACCGGGAAGATGGCGGCCATGTTCTCCACGTTCTTCAGCAGCGCACTCTGGTAGCGGGTGGCCACAGGTATGATGTGGTTCATCGACAGGTCGCCCAGAACACGGGCTTCAATCTGTATTTTCTTCGTGTAGGTTTCCCATTTCACCTCGTTGCGCGCCTCCAGTTCCTTTTTGGTCATTACGCCGAGGCTTTCAAACATCTCGATGCTTTCGGGGTCAAGATAGCGTTCGAAAATCTTCGGGCACGACTTCTCCACATCCAGACCGCGCTTTTCGGCCTCCACTACCCACTCGTCTGAATAGCCGTTGCCGTCAAATCTGATGGGCTTGCAAGTCTTGATGTCCTCACGCAGCACGTCGATGATGGCGTGGAAGGTAGCATTGTGGCCAGTGCCTTCGAGTTTCTTGCTGATTTCCGGAATACGGGCATCGACACGCTTCTTGAACGATACGAGTGCCTCAGCCACAGCACTGTTGAGGGCAATCATTGCGCTGGCACAGTTGGCCTCGCTGCCCACGGCTCGGAACTCAAAGCGGTTGCCGGTGAAGGCAAAGGGCGATGTGCGGTTGCGGTCGGTATTGTCTATCAGCAGTTCAGGAATTTCGGGAATATCCATCTTCATTCCCTGCTTGCCGGCCATGGCAAGAATATCCTCCTGGTCGGCCTTCTCAATGTGGTCGAGCAACTCGCTCACCTGACGGCCAAGGAAACTGGAGATGATGGCGGGCGGTGCCTCGTTGGCACCAAGTCGGTGGGCGTTGGTGGCACTCATAATGCTGGCTTTCAGCAGTCCGTTGTGTCTGTGAACACCCATCAGCGTCTCTACAATAAACGTAGCAAAGCGCAGGTTCTGCTCAGCAGTCTTACCGGGTGCGTGGAGCAGGATGCCATTGTCGGTTGACAGGCTCCAGTTGTTGTGCTTACCGCTTCCGTTGATGCCTGCGAAGGGCTTTTCGTGGAGCAGCACGCGGAAACCATGCTTGCGAGCCACACGTTTCATCACCGACATCAGCAACATATTGTGGTCCACAGCCAGGTTGGTCTCCTCAAAAATGGGAGCCAGCTCAAACTGGTTCGGAGCCACCTCGTTGTGGCGCGTCTTGCAGGGAATGCCAAGCTCTAATGCGTCAATCTCCAGCTCACGCATGAAAGCAGCCACGCGCTCGGGGATGCTGCCGAAATAGTGGTCGTCCATCTGCTGGTTCTTGGCCGAGTCGTGACCCATCAGGGTGCGGCCAGTCAGCAGCAAGTCGGGACGGGCGGCGTAGAGTCCCTCATCTACTAGGAAATACTCCTGCTCCCAACCCAGGTTGCTTGTCACTTTCTTCACCGTCGGGTCAAAGTAGTGGCACACCTCCGTGGCTGCCACATTCACGGCGTGCAGTGCGCGCAGCAGCGGAGCCTTGTAGTCGAGCGCCTCGCCCGAATAAGAAATGAACACGGTGGGAATACAGAGCGTGTCGTCAATGATAAACACCGGGCTCGTGGGGTCCCAGGCACTATATCCGCGTGCCTCGAACGTTGAGCGGATGCCGCCGCTGGGGAACGAGCTGGCGTCGGGCTCCTGCTGCACCAGCAGCTTGCCTGTGAACTCCTCCACCATGCCGCCCTTGCCGTCGTGCTCAATAAACGAGTCGTGCTTCTCGGCCGTGCCCTCGGTCAGCGGCTGGAACCAGTGCGTGTAGTGTGTCACGCCGTTTTCCGTGGCCCACTGCTTCATGCCGGCAGCCACAGCATCGGCCACGTCGCGGTCCAACTGTGCGCCGTTGTCCATCACGTCTATCATCTTCTCATAGACGTCCTTCGGCAGATACTTGTACATCTTCTCGCGGTTGAACACCTTCCGTCCGAAGTAGCTTGCGGGTCTCTCACTTGGTGTATTTACGTCGAGCGGCTTCTTCTTGAAAGCCTCGCCGACAACCTGAAATCTTAATGCTTCCATAATTGTTGATGTTTTTAATGTTGTTTTGTCCAGTTTTCTATTCTCGTTAATGCTTCGTCTGTTGATTCGTGACTGCCGAATGCGGTAAAGCGCACGTAGCCCTCGCCCGAAGGGCCGAAACCCACGCCAGGCGTGCAGACAACATTCGCACCGTAGAGCAGGTTTTCAAAGAAACCCCACGAGCTGCTGCCATTGGGCGTGCGCATCCAGATATAGGGTGCGTTCTCACCGCCATACACCTCATAGCCGAGGGCGCGGAGGCGTGTCAGCATACGGTGGGCATTCTCCATGTAGTAGTCAATGGTCTGCTGTATCTGCTGCTTGCCCTCCGGGGTGTAGATGGCCTCGGCGGCGCGCTGCGAAATGTAGCTTGTGCCGTTGAACTTGGTGGTCTGGCGGCGCAGCCACAGCTGATTGAGAGGGATTCGCTCGCCCTCGAAGTTGGCAACGCTCACATCCTTCGGCACAATGGTGTAGCCGCAGCGCACACCCGTGAATCCGGCAGTCTTGGAGAACGAGTGGAACTCAACGGCGCACTTGCGGGCACCACGAATCTCGTAGATGGAGTGCGGAATCTCCGGGTCGCGGATGTAGGCCTGATAGGCTGCATCATAAAGGATGAGCGCGTCGTTCTTCAAGGCATAGTTTACCCACTTGCGTAGCTCTTTTTTCGTGATTACCGTGCCAGTCGGGTTGTTGGGATAGCACAGGTAAATGACATCCATGTGGCGGTTCTTCGGAATCTCGGCCACAAAACCGTTCTCAGCCGTGCACGGCATATACACCACGTTCGACCAGCGGCCATCCTCGAAGGTTCCGCAGCGGCCTATCATCACGTTTGAGTCGATATACACGGGATAAATGGGGTCGGTGACGCCAATGAAATTGTCCCAATGCAACAGTTCCTGAAAGTTGCCCGTGTCAGACTTCGCACCGTCGTTGATGAAAACCTCGTCAATGTCTAAGTGGATGCCACGAGGCAGAAAGTCGTTCTTCAGAATGGCCTCGCGCAGAAAGTCATAACCCTGTTCGGGTCCATAACCGTGGAATCCCTCGGCAGTGGCCATCTCATCGGTGGCCCTGTGCATGGCCTCGATGACCGCCGGACACAGCGGCTGCGTCACGTCGCCAATGCCGAGCGAAATGACATCGGCCTTCGGGTGCATCACGCGGAACGCGTTCACCTTCTTGGCTATGTCTGCGAACAGGTAGTTGTTCTGCAAATTCAAAAAATGTACGTTTACTAATGCCATATTGTTTGTTTTTATATTCTGATTCTATCCTTTGTTGTCGCGCAACGATGGTTCATTTCCGCAGACCCATGCTTTGCATTCAAATTTTCTAGAGAATTTGTTCGTAAACCTATACTTTGCGTTTGTAAACCTATACTTTGTGATTATAAAACTATGCTTTGCGTTCAAATTTTCTAGAGAATTTCAGGGTAACTCTATCTCCCCGTCATAAACAAATGCCGCTTCGCCACTCAGAAACACATGGTTGTTATCCTCGTTCCATGCAATGTGGAGCGTACCACCGTCCATGACAATCGTTGAGTTGCGTCCGGTACGGCCCGTTTTTGCGGCAGCGACTGCCGTGGCACAGGCTCCAGTTCCGCAGGCCTGTGTAATGCCGCTGCCACGCTCCCAGACTCTCGTCCTAATCGTGCCGTCGGCTTCCACACGGGCAAACTCAATGTTGCAACGCTGCGGGAAAGCGGGATGGTGTTCCAGAATGCGTCCGGTCTCGCCCACCTGATCCACGTCGTCGGTAAAGATGACATAGTGGGGATTGCCCATCGAGACAAATGTTCCCAAACCAGCGTCACGGTCGGCCAAGAACTGCCGCTCGTCATCAAAGACAGGCTCAAGCATATCAACCGTAACACTCCCGACAATACCCTCAGCCACTTGCAGGCTTAGCACCTTCACGCCCGAAAGGGTGAGCAGCCGGATACTGGTCTTGTCGGTGAGGCCGCGCTCGTAGAGATATTTGCCAATACACCTCGATGCATTGCCGCACATCATGGCTTCGCTGCCGTCGGCATTGAAGATGCGCATGGTGAAGTCGGCCTCTGGCACAGGCGACGCGCCGATGAGCACCAGCCCGTCGGAGCCTATGCCCTTGTGGCGGTCGCTCCACAGAATGGCGGCCTTGGCCGGGTCGGCTATGGTGTGCTGCATGGCATTGACATAGATGTAGTCGTTGCCCGCACCGTGCATTTTGGTGAACTTAATTCTCATTTTGCGAGGTATTGGTTTACTTTTTCTGCTGTCTGTTTGCCGCTTGCCATGGCCCGTACAACGAGCGAGGCTCCGTTCTGTGCATCGCCACAAACAAACACATTGTCCGGATATTGCGGATGCTCGGGCTTGAGGAATCCCATGGCGAGAAGAACGAGCTGGGCCTTGATGATTTCGGGCTGACCCTTCTCCACCATGAGCGGACGGCCGCCTTCGGGGTTGGGTTTCCAGTCTATTTCCTGCACTTTCACACCTGTCAGCTGACCGTTTTCGCCAAGAAACTCAAGGGTGTTGATGTTCCAGCGACGAATGCAACCTTCCTCATGGCTCGAGGTGGTTTTGAGTGTGCGAGGCCAGTTGGGCCAGGGATTCTGTGGGTCTTCAGGACCTTCAACGGGTCGCGGCATGATTTCAATCTGGGTGACGCTCTTGCAGCCCTGACGATGGGCGGTGCCAATGCAGTCGCTGCCCGTGTCACCACCGCCAATCACCAGCACGTCCTTGCCCTTGGCTGTGATGCGCTCGGCCTTGCTGAACTCCATGCCCGCAAGCACGCGGTTCTGTTGTGAGAGCAGCTCAAGCGCAAAGTGGACTCCCTTAAGTTCGCGGCCAGGAACACGGAGGTCGCGGGCCGTTGGCGTGCCTGTGGCGATGACAATGGCATCAAAAGCCCCCTCTTCTGCCCCCGAGGGGAGGGGCAATTGGTTACCAAGAGCCTTGTTGAAGTCTTCAATAGTAAGGTAATCAAGCTCTCCACCCTTCGGGGGGAGTTGGAGGGGGGTGTTATAGCGGAACTCTATGCCCTCTTGCTCCATGAGCTGGATGCGGCGGTTGACGATGGCCTTGTTCAGCTTGAAATTGGGAATGCCGTAGCGGAGCAGGCCGCCAGCGGCTTCGTTCTTCTCGAATACCGTTACTTGATAGCCCATCAGGTTGAGTTCGTTGGCAGCAGCCAGACCAGCAGGGCCTGCACCAATCACAGCCACCTTCTTGCCATTGCGCACAATGTCTGTGTGGGGCAGGATATAACCCTCGCGGAAGGCGGCTTCAATGATGGCGCACTCGTCTTCGCGGTTCGTGGTGGGCTCGTGGTTAAAACGGTTCAGCACACAGGCTTTCTCGCACAGGGCAGGACAGACGCGGCCTGTGAACTCAGGGAATGGATTGGTGGACGACAGGAGTTTGAATGCCAACTCCCAGTCACCTTTATAAAGGGCATCATTCCATTCGGGTGCCTTGTTGCCCAACGGACAGGCCCAGTGGCAGAAAGGCACGCCGCAGTCCATGCAGCGGCTGGCCTGCAGCTTGCGCTCACGGGTGCTGAGCGTCTGCTCAACCTCGCTGAAGTCGTGGATTCTATCTCGTATCGGACGATAACCGGCTTCCTGGCGGTGTATCTCCATAAATGCTTTCGGATTTCCCATTGCTTTATTTGACTATTTTACGATTTCACTATTTTACGATTTAATGTGGCAATTGTCAGATTGTAAATTGTCCAATTGTCCAATTTAATAGTCTCGCTGCATATCTGCAATCTTCTGGCGCAGTTTGTTCATCTGCTCCTCCTGCAGCACTCGTTTGTACTCGATTGGCACTACCTGGACGAAGTCCTCCACGTAGCGGTGCCAGTTGTCGAGCATGCGCCCGGCAAGGGCAGAACCCGTGTGGAGATAATGCTGTCGGATGAGTTCGAGCAGCTCCTTCCGGCTGACGCTGTCCTCAACCAGGTTGATTTCCACCATGTCCATGTTGCAGAAGTAGTCGAAGGTGTGGTCGGGGTCATAGACGTAAGCCACACCACCACTCATACCTGCGGCAAAGTTGCGGCCCGTCTTACCAAGCACCACCACACGACCGCCCGTCATATACTCGCAGCAGTGGTCGCCTGCACCCTCAATGACGGCGATGGCACCTGAGTTGCGCACAGCGAAGCGCTCACCCACCTTACCATTGATATACAGTTCGCCTGAGGTGGCACCATAGAGGCCGGTATTGCCGGCGATGATGTTTTCCTCGGCCTTAAAGTCCTCGTTCGAGCGGGCTGGCGGCAGAATGCTGATACGTCCGCCAGAGAGGCCCTTGCCGAAATAGTCGTTGCATTCGCCCTCGAGCTTCAGGCTAAGGCCTTTCACGGCAAATGCCCCGAAGCTCTGGCCTGCCGAGCCTTTGAACTTGATGTTGATGGTGTTGTCGGGAAGACCTTGCTCGCCATATTTCTTGGCAATGACACCACTCAGCATAGTGGTCACGGCACGGTCGGTATTCTTGATGGCGTAGTCGAGCGTCACCTCTTCCTGATTGTCGATGGCCTTCTGGGCAGCCTTGATGATATCCTCATCCTTTACGCCGCTCACCTTTGTAAAGGCGCCGCGATCCCAGTACAAAGCCCTGTCGCTCTCCGGCTTGTGCAGCAGGCGGGCAAAGTCGATGGTCTTCTGCTTGTCCGTGGCATTGGTGATGTCCACGTCAATGAGTTCTGTGTGGCCGATGATTTCCTTCAGGCTATGAACGCCCATCTCTGCCAGATATTCTCTTACCTGCTGGGCAAGGAAGGTGAAGAAATTGACCACGTAGTCTGCACGGCCCTCGAAGTGCTTGCGAAGCTCGGGGTTCTGTGTGGCAACTCCCATCGGACAGGTATTCGTGTTACACTTGCGCATCATCACACAACCCAACACAATCAGGGGCAGTGTGCCAAACGAGAACTCGTCGGCACCCAGCATTGCCATAATCATCACGTCTTTGGCAGTCTTCAACTGCCCGTCGGTCTGCAGACGAACCTGATTTCTGAGGCCGTTCATGACGAGCGTCTGCTGTGTCTCGGCCAGACCAATCTCGGGCGAGATACCAGCAAAGCGCATCGAACTGGCAGGGCTGGCTCCCGTTCCGCCCTCGGCACCAGAGATAACGATGAGGTCGGCCTTGGCCTTGGCCACACCGGCAGCAATGGTTCCCACTCCGCTCTCTGCAACGAGCTTCACGCTGACAGCAGCGGTGGGGTTGACGTTCTTCAGGTCGAAGATGAGCTGAGCCAGGTCCTCAATCGAATAGATGTCGTGATGGGGTGGCGGCGAGATGAGCGAGATGCCAGGAATGGCATTGCGCGTCTTGGCAATAATCTCGTTCACCTTGAAGCCGGGCAGCTGTCCGCCCTCACCAGGCTTGGCGCCCTGTGCCACCTTGATTTGTATCTCCTCTGCATTCACTAAGTATTCGGCCGTCACGCCAAATCGTCCTGATGCAATCTGCTTGGTCTTCGAACTCAGGCTTACGCCATCCACTTCGGTATGGTAGCGGGCGTTGTCCTCGCCACCCTCACCCGTGTTGCTTCGTGCACCCAGCCTGTTCATGGCCAAAGCCAGTGCCTCGTGGGCCTCGATGCTCAGTGCGCCAAAACTCATGGCACCCGTAACGAAGTGCTTCACGATACTCTCCACTGGCTCCACCTCGTCGATAGGCGTAGGCTTGGCAGCCTTCTTAAACCTAAAGAAGTCGCGGATAAAAATGGGCGATTCCTTCTCGTCAACGATGGCTGCCCACTGCTTGAACTTCTCGTAGTTGCCCTGGCGCGTGGCCAGCTGCAACTGCGCAATTGTCTCCGGGTTCCACGCGTGCTTGATACCATCCTTGCGCCAAGCAAACTGACCATTGTTTGGCAGAACGGTCGTTTGGTCGTTTGGTCGTTTGGTCATTTGGTCGTTTGGTCGTTTAGGATGATTACCCATTGCTGTTTGTGACATTCCCAAACCACTGAACGACGAATTTCCTAAACGACTAAGGGCAATAGCATCGCGGGCAATCTCTTTAAGACCGATGCCGCCGATGGTGCTTACCTCTGTGCCGAAATACCGGCGCAGCAAGTCCTCGCTCAGTCCGATGCTCTCGAAAATCTTAGCGCCTCGATACGAGCGGATGGTAGAGATACCCATCTTCGACATAATCTTCTTCAGGCCCTTATCCACGGCCTTGATGTAGTTTTTCTCGGCTGTAGCATACTCCTCCTGAATCTTGTGACGCTTCACCAAATCATCAAGGATGGCAAATGTCATATACGGACATAATGCGCTGGCTCCATAGCCCAATAGCAATGCCGCATGCATCGTCTCGCGTATCTCACCGCTCTCAACAATCAAGGCGGTTTGTACGCGCTTGCCCACAGAAATCAGATAATGGTGAACAGCACTCACGGCCAACAACGATGGGATATAACCTCCCCCGACCCCTCCAAAGGAGGGGAGGACCTTGCGGACTTCCTCTTCACGGTCGGTGAGAATGATATAGTTATAACCATCGTCTACAGCCTTTTCTGCATCTTGACACAACTTGTCCAATGCTGCCCGCAGGCTCTCCCCTCCTTTGGAGGGGTCGGGGGAGGTGAAAGCTATAGGCAACTTTATTGTTTTGAATCCTTTATAGCGTATGTTGCAAAGAATATCCAGCTGCGTGTTGGTCAACACTGGCTGGGGCAGACGCACCATCTTACAGTTAGATGCATCTGGCGTCAGGATGTTGGTTCCCACGGCGCCGATGTACTCTGTCAACGACATCACCAGTTCCTCACGAATCGGGTCGATGGCAGGGTTGGTAACTTGGGCGAACTGCTGCCGGAAATAGTTGAACAGCACCTGCGGACGGTCGCTGATGACGGCCAGCGGTGTGTCGTTTCCCATGGCAGCCACAGGCTCCTGACCGGCTGTAGCCATCGGCACGATGGTCTTGTCGATATCCTCCTGGCCAAAACCAAACATCACCAGTTTCTGTTCGAAGTCGCTCACGCTGTTATCCACGTGGCGACCGCTCTTCAGTTTCTCCAACTGCACGCGGTTCTCGTTCAGCCACTCGCGATAGGGATGGGCCTTGGCCAGCTGCGCCTTAATCTCTCCGTCGTAGTAGATTTTGCCCTCCTGCGTGTCAATAAGCAGAATCTTGCCCGGCTGCAGGCGCCCCTTGCTCACCACGTCGCCAGGCTCAAAGTCCATGACGCCCACCTCCGAGGCCACCACCATCATGCCACCTTTGGTAATGGTATAGCGGCTGGGGCGCAGACCGTTGCGGTCGAGCATACCGCCCGCAAAACGACCATCGCTGAACAACAGAGCCGCGGGACCATCCCATGGCTCCATCAAAATGGAGTGGTATTCATAGAAAGCCTTCAGGTCCTCGCTGATGGGGTTCTTGTCGTTGAAACTCTCTGGTATCAGGATGGCCATTGCCTGTGGCAACGACAGTCCGCTCATGATGAGAAACTCCAGCACATTGTCAAGGCTGGCCGAGTCGCTCATGCCCTCCTGCACAATGGGCCGCAGGTCGCGGATGTTTCCCAATGCCTCGCTGTTGAGCACACTCTCGCGTGCTTTCATCCAGCCACGGTTTCCGCGAATGGTATTTATCTCACCATTGTGAGCCAACAGGCGGAATGGCTGAGCCAATCTCCATGATGGGAACGTATTAGTGCTGAAACGTGAATGCACCAACGCCAGTCCACTTGTAAAATATGGGTTCGACAAGTCGGGGAAATACCTGCGCAACTGCCCGGAAGTAAGCATTCCCTTATAAACAAGGCTTTTGCTGCTGAGCGAACAGATATAGAAAGACTCTTTGAGGTTTGAGAGTTGAGCCACACGGTTCTCAATTCTTTTCCTTATTATATATAACCTGCGGTTGAGTTCTGCCTCCTCTGTTGAAGGGGATTTGCAATCCCCGCCCTTGAGCCCTCCAAAAGATGACAGGGCCTTCCTCCCTCCTTCGGGGGGCAGGGGGGCTACAAAAATCTGCTTGATGGCAGGCTCCACCTCGCGCGCTCCTGCGCCCAATGCCTCAGCATTCGTAGGCACAGAGCGCACATGCATAAGCGTCAATCCCTCGCGCTCAATCTCCTCAATCATCACGCTCAGGATTTTCTCCTGTGCCACTTCGTCCTTGGGCAGAAACACCAGTCCAGAACCATAGTGGCCCTTCTCCGGCACCGGAATGCCTTGCAACAGAATAAACTCATGAGGAATCTGAACCATGATGCCAGCACCGTCGCCGGTCTTGTCGCGTGTTTCAGCCCCGCGGTGCTCCATATTCTCGAGCACCCGCAGCGCATCATCCACCAACTGATGGCTCTTGTTGCCATGAATATTCACAATCATGCCCACGCCGCACGCGTCGTGCTCATAACTGCTTTGGTATAGTCCTTTCTGTGTTTGAGTTTGCTTACAATTTGTCATATTATCCTTACCTTTACTTTCCTATTGCTTGATTTTGGCTGCAAAGATATAGCAAAATGTTGTTATAGCCAAATAATATCTAACAATTTTATGCTAAAAATACACCGTTTATGACACTTTGTTTTAAAATTTCCAAAATCGATATCAAAATGACAATTCACAAACTCAAAAACAGTATTCTTCTTTACACATTGTCATTTTGACCGAAAAACAAGATTATCCTCCGCTTGTGCACGTTCACAATAATCCATAAGTAACGTTTTGTAACAAAAATCATATTGATTCAAACAAAATGTAAACAAAAAGATACCAAAAGCCATGGAATAATTTACAAAACGTCAGTTAGTTGATTTTTTAACAATCATTCTGCAATATTTCTTAGAGATATTCTTTCAAAATGTATTACTTTTGCATCGTCACAGTGACGTTTTGTAAATAATATTAAGGTAAAAAGTAACAAAAGGTATGAAAAAGATTGAAGCGATTATCCGTAAGACCAAGTTTGAGGAGGTGAAGGCAGCCCTGCTTTCATCGGACATCGACTGGTTTGAGTACCACGACGTTCACGGCATCGGACAGAGCCGACAGGAAAGAATCTATCGTGGTGTGCAGTATAGTACTGACGTTATTGAGCGCGTAGCTATTACTATTGTGTGTCGCGACATGTTCCTCGACCCTACTGTAAAGGTCATCCTGAAGGTGGCCCATACGGGCGAGATTGGCGACGGGCGCATCTTTGTGAGTGATGTCATTGACACTTGGAGCATCCGCACGGGTGAGAATGGTGACACAGTTCTGAGAGATAAAAAGTAAATAGGATAACAACAAAAACACGAAAGACTATGAATGAGATAGGATTATCACTCGATACTGTATGGATGCTATTGGCAGCCATGTTGGTTTTTTGGATGCAGCCGGGATTCGCGTTGTGCGAGGCGGGGTTTACCCGCAGTAAGAACACGGCAAACATCCTGATGAAAAACTTTGTTGATTTCATGTTTGGCTCGCTGCTGTTCTTCTTTATAGGCTTCGGCTTCATGTTCGGCAGCGAAGGAGCTGGTTTTATCGGCATGCCCAACTGGGGAGACCTTTCATTTTATAAAGGTGACCTGCCCGTTGAGGGTTTTCTGATTTTTGAGACTGTTTTTTGTGCTACGTCTGCCACCATCGTCAGCGGTGCTATGGCCGAACGTACAAAATTCTCGATGTATGTCATCTACAGCGCGGCCATTTCGCTGTTCATCTATCCCGTAGAAGGACACTGGACTTGGGGTGGAGGATGGCTTTGCAACGATGCTGCCGACTCGTTTATGATGACCACCTTCGGTGATGTGTTCCACGACTTTGCCGGTTCGGCCATCGTGCATAGCGTGGGAGGCGTACTGGCACTGATTGGCGCACTGGCTCTTGGTCCTCGTTTGGGGAAGTACTCCGAAAGCAAGAAGAGCAACGCCATCCCCGGTCATTCGCTGACGCTGGCATCTTTAGGAGTATTTATTCTCTGGTTAGGCTGGTTTGGTTTCAACCCAGGTTCACAGTTGGCAGCCTCTGGTCAGGTCAACCGCATAGCCATCTCACATGTGTTCCTGACCACCAACCTTGCCGCAGCAGCCGCTGGTACGGCCACCATGTTCGTAACATGGATGAAATACGGCAAACCGTCGCTCTCATTGACGCTTAACGGTGTTCTGGCTGGCCTCGTGGGCATTACCGCTGGCTGTGACCTCGTTTCGCCCTGGGGAGCTGTCATTATCGGACTGGTATGCGGCGTTGTGCTGGTATATGCCATTGAGTTCATTGACCACAAGCTACATATCGACGACCCTGTAGGTGCCTCGTCTGTACATGGTGTCTGCGGAATTCTTGGCACGTTGATGACAGGTCTGCTGTCCGTTTCCAACGGTGCCTTCTATGGTCATGGCTGGGGATTCTTCGGAGCAGAGTGTTTCGGCATTCTCGTTATTGATCTTTGGGCAGCCGTTTGTGGCGTAGTTTTGTTCTACGGCATTAAGAAAATGCACGGTCTGCGCGTTGACAAGCGCATTGAAGAAGAAGGTCTCGACGTGTATGAGCACGGAGAGATGTGTTATAACTAAGGAGAGAAGGAGTTAGCGGAAGTTAGCGGAAGTTAACGGGAGTTAGCGGACAAATCCGTAATTTAGCGAGTGCCAACCAAGCTCGCTTGGAGTTGGCCGAGCGTGAGCGGATTATCTAAATGAAAAAAGGAGAAAAGAAGTTATGAAAAAGAATATCATATTTGCTACGTTGCTGGCCGCCAGTACGACGGCCCATGCACAAGAAACGATTGAGACAACTGTTAGTGCCGACATTGTGAACCAGTATATCTGGCGTGGCCAAGATCTGGGCAACGTGTCCTTGCAGCCAACCTTCGGGGTAGTATACAAAGGCTTGAGCCTTACTGCCTGGGGCAGCGTGGGACTCTCAAATGCTGCCGACACAAAGGAATTCGACCTGACTGCCGCTTATAGCACTGGCGGGTTCAACATCGGCATTACAGACTATTGGTTCAACACTGGCCTCGACCCAGAAAACCGTTACTTCAAGTACAACGCTCACGGAACGAACCACATCTTTGAAGGCAACATCGGATATGACTTCGGAGTGGCCAGCGTACAGTGGTTCACCTACTTTGCGGGCAACGACGGAACAAACAATGATGGCAAGCGGGCCTACAGCAGTTACGTGGAAGTAGCTGTGCCATTCCATCTTGCTACGGTCGATTGGACTGCCACCGCGGGAGTTGTACCCACAGCCACCACCCTCTATGGCACAACGGGGTTCGCCGTCACCAACCTTTCGGTGCGAGCGACGAAAAACATCAAGGTTACTGACTCGTTCAGCATACCAGTTTTCGGGCAACTCACAGCCAACCCTTGTGCTCAGAAAGCCTACCTGGTTTTCGGTTTAACGCTGCAACCGTAAACCAGTTCAAATCATCCCTCTCTTCAGCCCGTTGTGGCTGGAGAGAGGTTTTATCGCAAACATTTAAACAACAAAAAGTATGAAGATTAAGAAACGATGGAAAATCCTGATGGCTGCAATGACAATTATTGCCCTTGCAGGAGTATTCGTGGGCGAGCCCACGTTTGAGTGTGACTGGTCGGTTATTTCGGCGGCGGATGTGGCCTGGCTGATAACCGCCACAATATTTGTGCTGATGATGACCCCCGGCCTGTCGTTTTTCTATGGCGGCATGGTGGGGGCGAAGAATGTCATCTCCACCATGCTGCAGTCGTTCATCGCCATGGGCCTGATTTCGGTGCTGTGGGTGGTGGTCGGCTTCTCGCTTTGTTTCGGTGACGACATCGGTGGTGTGATTGGCAATCCGCTCACATTCCTGATGTTCCACGGTGTTGGCGGCTCTGTCTATACCACGCCCGCAGGCAACGTCTTAGGCGGTGCAACGATTCCGTTAGCGCTCTTCGCGCTGTTCCAGATGAAATTCGCCATCATCACACCCTCGCTGATTACGGGTTCGTTTGCCGAGCGTGTGCGTTTCTCGGCCTATATGTTTTTCATGATGTTTTTCTTTTTCGCCATCTATTGTCCGTTGGCTCACATGACATGGCATCCTGAAGGACTGTTCTGCCGCTGGGGAGTCATCGACTTCGCGGGCGGAATTGTGGTGCACGCCTCGTCGGGCGTGGCTGCTTTGGCAGGTGCCATATTCTTGGGAAGGCGCAGGGCGGACACACGCAGGAGCGAACCGGCAAACATCCCCTTCGTGTTGCTCGGAGCGGCCATGCTGTGGCTCGGCTGGTTTGGATTCAATGCAGGCTCATCGCTCCATGCAGATGGTCAGGCGGTAAAAGCTTTCCTGAACACCAACACGGCTTCGGCCACAGCCATGATGACATGGATATTCTTCGACTGCCTGCGCGGCCGCAAGCCGTCGGCCATGGGTGCAGCTGTAGGTTGCGTGGTTGGTCTGGTAGCCATCACACCGTCTGCGGGCTACGTCACAGTGGGCCAGAGCATATTCATTGCGTTCGTCATTACGCTCATTTGCAACATCGCCGTCTATTGGCGCTCACATTCCAGAATCGACGATGCCCTCGACGTATTCCCTACCCATGGCACTGGCGGTATCTTCGGCACCGTGCTCACGGGAATCTTCATACAGGAAGGGCTTATAGCAGGCACGTGGGAGGGTTTCATCATCTTCCTCTACCACCTGCTGGCCATCATCATCGTATTTGTTTATACATTCGCCATGAGCTGGCTGGGCTACAAACTCATCGACATGCTCATCCCCATGCGCGTGTCTGCCATCAGCGAGAAGGTGGGACTCGATTTCTCACAGCACGACGAGCACTACGGACTGGCTCACATCGGTGAGCGCGAACTGGCCGAATACGAAGAGCATATACGCGAAAAGAATCAAAGATAAAACATGAACACCAAATATATTTTCGTCACTGGCGGTGTAGTTTCCTCACTTGGCAAGGGAATCATCTCTGCCAGCATCGGAAAGCTGCTGCAGGCGCGAGGCTACAAGGTGACCATCCAGAAGTTCGACCCCTACATCAACATCGACCCTGGCACACTGAACCCTTACGAACACGGAGAATGCTACGTCACCATCGATGGCATGGAGACAGACCTTGACTTGGGGCATTATGAAAGGTTCACTGGCATACACACCACCCGCAACAACTCAATCACCACAGGACGCATCTACAAAACCGTCATCGACCGTGAGCGACATGGCGACTATCTCGGCAAGACCATCCAGGTGGTGCCGCATATCACAGACGAGATAAAGCGGCGGATGCTGAGACCCACCCCCGACCCCTCCCAAGGGGAGGGGAGTAACCAAACGCCCCTCCCTTCGGGAGGGGATGGGGGTGGGTATGACTTCGTCATCACCGAGGTCGGCGGCACTATCGGTGACATCGAGAGTGCGCCGTTCATGGAGGCCATCCGACAGCTGCGCTGGCAGTTGGGTCGCGATGCGGTGTGTGTGCACCTGACGTATGTGCCCTACCTGAAAGCGGCAGATGAGCTGAAAACCAAACCCACGCAACACTCAGTGAAAGAGCTACAAAGCATGGGCATACAGCCAGACATCCTGGTGTTGCGCACAGAGCGCCACCTCGACAACGCACTGCGTATGAAGGTAGCCTCATTCTGCAATGTTGACCTCGAGTGTGTGGTACAGAGCGAGGACATGCCCAGCATCTATGAGGTTCCCGTGAACATGCAGCGACAAGGACTCGACGCTGCCATCCTGCGCAAGATTGGCATCCCTGTGGGCGAGACTCCAGCCATGAAAGCGTGGCACGACTTCCTTGACAAACAACGCCATGCCACACGCGAAGAAAACATCGCGCTCGTGGGCAAGTACGACCTGCAGGATGCCTACAAGAGCATTCGCGAAAGCTTGAACCTGGCTGGCATTTACAACGATGTGAAGGTGAAGCTCCATTTCATCAACAGTGAGCACATCACCCGCGACAACGTCGCCTCCCAACTCAGCACCATGCAGGGCATCGTCATCTGCCCAGGCTTCGGGCAACGCGGCATAGAGGGAAAGATTGTTGCCGCCCAATATGCACGCACCCACGACATCCCCACCTTCGGCATCTGCCTCGGTATGCAGATGATGGTCATAGAGTTTGCACGAAACGTTCTGGGCTATCACGATGCCAACAGCACGGAGATGAATCCCAACACGCCTCATAACGTCATCGACATCATTGAGGAGCAGAAAAACATCACACAGATGGGCGGAACAATGCGCCTGGGAGCCTACGAATGCCTACTGACAGAGGGCAGCAAAGCCGCAGAAGCCTACCTCCCCTCCTTGGGAGGGGTCGGGAGGGGGCATCTCCTCTCCTTTGGGGAGGTAGGGAGGGGTAGGCCAATCTCTCAATCTGAGCAATCTGTGGTTCCTCTTATCATAAGCGAGCGCCATCGCCACCGCTACGAGTTCAACAACCAGTATCTTGACAAGTTTGAGAGCCGGGGCATGAAGTGCGCGGGCATCAACCCCAAAGCCCGTCTTGTGGAGATTGTGGAAATACCCGACAAACGATGGTACATAGGAACGCAGTTCCATCCCGAATACTCCTCAACTGTGCTCAATCCCCATCCGCTTTTCATGTCGTTCGTGAAAGCATGTACATTGGACAATTTGACAATTTCACAATTGGACAATTAGACGATTGGACTATTGGACTATTGGACGATTGGAGGAGTTTGACATAGTAACAGGAGTTTAGACATAGTAACATACTAACATATTTAATCCTAACTCCTATACTTCTATACTCCTTTACTACATATATTAATTGTGAAATAGTGAAATTGTAAAATAGTAAAATTGTAAAATAGTAAAATTGTAAAATGATAAGGTGGAACAACTAAAGCATGAATGTGGAGTGGCGATGATTCGCCTGTTGAAGCCCCTGTCGTATTACGAGCAGAAATATGGCACATGCCGTTATGGGCTGAACAAACTCTACCTGATGATGGAGAAACAGCACAACCGCGGTCAGGAGGGCGCGGGCGTGGCCTGCGTGAATCTTGACGCTCCCGTTGGCGAGGAATATATGTTCCGCGAGAGGGCCGAGGGTAAGGATGCTATTGCGGAGATATTCAGGCGGACGGATGACTCGTTCGTTGGCCAGCTCTACATGGGTCATCTGCGCTATTCCACGACGGGCAGGCGCGGATTGCAATATGTGCACCCCTTTTTGCGCCGCAACAACTGGCGTGCGAAGAACCTTTGTCTGTGCGGAAACTTCAACATGACAAACATCGACGAGGTTTTCTCTTTTCTCGTAGCTCAAGGGCAGTCGCCTCGCATCTTCGGCGACTCGTACATCATGCTCGAACTGATGGGGCACCGGCTTGACCGCGAGGTGGAACGCCTGTTTGCAGAGGCAAAGGAACGTGGTCTTGAGGGCACAGCCATTACCCGGTATATTGATGACCACGTTGAAACAGCGAACGTGCTGAGAACCACTATGCCTCACTTCGATGGCGGTTATCTGATGAGCGGGCTGACTGGTTCGGGCGAGATGTTTGCCGTGCGCGACCCGTGGGGCATCAGGCCTGCATTCTGGTATCAGGACGAGGAGATTGTGGTGCTGGCCAGTGAGCGGCCCGTGATTCAAACCACCTTTGACCTGAGTTCCGAGGCTATTCAGGAGGTAAAGCCAGGGCAGGCACTCATCGTTAGGAAAAACGGAGAGGTAAGCAATGAGCAGATTCTGCCCGCTCAGAAGTATTCTGCATGTAGTTTCGAACACATCTACTTCAGCCGAGGCTCTGACCGCGACATCTATTTGGAGCGCAAACGCCTGGGCGAGCAGCTCACTCCTGCCATTATCAAAACCATAGACAATGATGTAGCCAACACGGTCTTCTCATATATCCCCAACACTGCCGAGGTGGCCTTCCATGGCATGACAGACGGTGTGCGACGCCTTGACCACGAAGTACGCATAGAGAAGGTGGTGTGGAAGGACATCAAGCTGCGCACGTTCATCACCGAGGGCAACGAACGCAACGACCTTGCCGCCCACGTGTATGACATTACCTACGGCTCGCTGCGGCCTTATGAGGATAACCTCGTCATCATTGACGACAGCATTGTACGCGGAACAACCCTACGCGAAAGCATCTTCAAAATGCTCGACCGGCTGCATCCCAAGAAGATTGTGATGGTGTCGAGTTCACCACAGATTCGCTATCCTGACTACTACGGCATAGACATGTCGCGCCTTGAAGAGCTCTGCGCCTTCCGCGCCGCTATTGCACTCATCAAGGAACGAAAAATGCAGCGGCTGATAACAGACGTGTATCGGCTCTGTAAGACGGAGCCCACAATTGAAAATCATGTCCGAAGAATCTATGCGCCTTTCACCGTTGATGAAATAAACCGAAAAATAGTAGAGATGCTACGCCCAGAAGGTATGCAAACACCTGTGGAACTGGTTTTCCAAAGCATTGAGGGATTGCACAAGGCATGCCCCAACAACCCGGGCGACTGGTATTTCACAGGACACTACCCTACTCCTGGCGGCGTTCGCATGGTAAATCGGGCATTCGTGAATTATATAGAACAAGTTGAGGAATTTACAATTTGACAATTTACAATTTACAATTTCAAATCTCTAACCTTAGTATATAAGTATATGAGAGAAGCAAGACTGATACTTGACAACGATAGCGAATTCTGCGGCTGGTCGTTTGGCTACGACATGGAAACCTCTGGCGAAGTGGTGTTCAACACGGCCATGACGGGCTATCCAGAAAGTCTGACCGACCCCAGCTATGCGGGGCAAATATTGGTGATGACGTATCCCTTAGTGGGCAACTACGGGGTACCTGAGACAGGGTTAGACCTTGACGGTCTGCCACTACAGATGGAGAGCGAGCGCATCCATGTGAAAGCACTTATTGTAGCAGACTACAGTGAGCAGTTCTCGCACTGGAATGCAAAAGAATCTTTAGCGGCGTGGTTGCAAAGGGAAAAGATACCAGCCATTACGGGCATTGACACGCGCCGGCTGACACAGATGCTCCGTGAGCATGGCGTAATGATGGGAAGAATTGAAATCCCCTCCCGACCTCCCCAGGAAAGAGGTGAGAGGAGAGAGGAGAGAGGAGAGGAGGAAGTCTATGGAAGTGTGAACTGGGTGGAGCGAGTGAGCTGCAAGGAAATCATTACCTACCATCCCGTGAAAGAGGAAAGAGGAGAAGAGAGAGAGGAGAGAAGAAAAAAGGTGGTGCTTGTGGATTGTGGCGTAAAGGCAAACATCATCCGTTGCTTGCTGCGACGTGGTGTAGAGGTAATTCGAGTGCCGTGGGACTACGACTTCAATGAGTTGGAATTTGACGGCCTGTTCTTAGCCAATGGTCCCGGAGACCCGGAGCGATGCGAGGCTACGGTAAATAATATTCGAAAGTTTTTACATGCTGAACAATCATCTATCAATTATTCGCAGACGCTCAACAACACGTCTCAACTGAAAACTGTAAAACTGAGGCCCTGCATGGGCATCTGTCTGGGAAACCAGTTGTTGGCACGTGCAGCGGGTGCGAAAACCTATAAACTAAAATATGGCCACCGCTCTCACAACCAACCTGTGATGATGGTCGGGGGAACCCTCCCCAGCGAAAACCTTTCCCGACCTCCCCAAAGGGGAAGAGGGTTCCCTCAGACGGGCACACAGTGTTTCATTACTTCTCAAAATCATGGCTATGCGGTCGATGACAAGACACTGCCCAGCGATTGGGAGCCACTGTTTGTAAATATGAACGACGGCTCGAATGAGGGCATCCGCCACAAGACGATGCCATGGCTGTCTGTGCAGTTCCACCCAGAGGCCTGTAGCGGTCCTGTTGATACGGAGTTTTTGTTTGATGAATTTGTAAACATGCTATAGTGATGGAAAAGATAAAAAAGGTATTGTTGTTGGGCAGCGGCGCGCTGAAAATCGGGCAGGCGGGTGAGTTTGATTACTCGGGCTCTCAAGCACTAAAAGCTCTCAGGGAAGAAGGCATCGAAACGGTGCTCATCAATCCAAACATTGCTACGGTGCAGACCTCAAAGGGTGTGGCCGACAAGGTGTATTTCCAGCCTGTGCAACCCGAATTTGTGGAGCGGGTAATCGAGAAGGAATGTCCCGACGGCATCCTGCTCTCGTTTGGCGGACAGACGGCTCTTAACTGTGGCGTGGAGCTGTATGAGAGAGGTGTATTGGAGAAATACGGCGTTCGTGTGCTCGGTACGCCCGTTCAGGCCATCATCGACACCGAGGACCGCGACTTATTTGTTAAGCGACTCGACGAGATTGGTGTGAAGACCATCAAAAGTGAGGCTTGCTGCACCATAGAGGAGGTACAGAAAGCAGCACGCGAACTGGGCTTCCCTGTGATATTGAGAGCAGCCTACGCCCTCGGCGGTCTCGGCTCTGGTTTCTGCGACAACGAGACAGAATTGCTGATACAGGCCGAGGAAGCCTTCTCGTTCTCGCCGCAGGTACTGGTGGAGAAGTCGTTGAAAGGCTGGAAGGAGATTGAGTACGAAGTGGTTCGCGACTGCTACGACAACTGCATCACCGTATGCAACATGGAGAACTTCGACCCTTTGGGCATTCACACGGGCGAGAGCATTGTGGTTGCTCCGAGCCAAACGCTCTCGAACAGCGAGTATCATAAACTGCGCGCACTTGCCATCAAAATCATCCGTCACATCGGCATTGTAGGTGAGTGCAATGTGCAATATGCTCTCGACCCGCAGTCAGAGGACTATCGTGTCATAGAGGTCAACGCCCGCCTGTCGCGTTCGTCGGCACTGGCGAGCAAGGCGACGGGTTACCCCTTGGCCTTCGTGGCTGCGAAGCTCGGACTCGGCTATGGTCTATTTGAGCTGAAGAATTCGGTGACGAAGACAACGAGTGCCTTCTTTGAGCCAGCCCTCGACTATGTTGTAGTGAAAATCCCGCGCTGGGACCTCACCAAGTTCCATGGTGTGAAACGTCAGCTCGGTTCATCAATGAAAAGTGTGGGCGAGGTGATGGCTATAGGGCGCACGTTTGAGGAGGCACTGCAAAAGGGTCTGCGCATGATTGGACAGGGGATGCATGGTTTTGTGGAAAACCATGAAATCAAAATCAAAGACATTGCCAGTGCCCTGCATGAGCCCACGGACATGCGCATTTTCGTGGTGTCAAAAGCATTGAAAATAGGCTATTCCGTTGAACAGATTCACCAACTCACTATGATTGACCGCTGGTTTCTGCAGAAACTGAAACACATCGTCAGCATCGACATGCGACTCAAAGAATTCCCACAGTTGTCTGAGTTCTTAGGTTTTATGGACAATTCTGAACTGTTAGAATATCTCGAAGCCCCAGAGTTTGTGGAGCTACTGCGCGAGGCCAAGGTATATGGGTTCTCCGACTTCCAGATAGCCCGCGCGCTGGGTCTCGAAGACCTGATGAGCATGGAGAAGGCTGGCCTGACTGTCCGCGGATGGCGCAAGGAACTTGGTGTCGTGCCCACAGTCAACCAGATTGACACCCTTGCCGCAGAGTTCCCCGCGCAAACCAATTACCTGTATTTGTCATACTTATAAAAGAGAAACCCACCCCAACCCTCCCAAAGGGAGGGAGAGAAATTGTCAAATAGTAAAATAGTAAAATAGTAAAATATCATTATGTGTGGAATCGTAGCAATATTAAACGTTCAGGAGCAGACTTCTGCGTTGAGACAAAAAGCATTGAGAATGAGTCAGAAAATACGTCACCGTGGACCCGACTGGAGTGGAATCTATTGTGGCGGCAGTGCCATCCTTGCCCACGAAAGGTTGAGTATCGTTGACCCTGAGAGTGGCGGGCAGCCGTTGTTCTCGGCGGACGGCAAGCAGGTGCTGGCCGTCAACGGTGAGATTTATAACCATCAGGAGATTCGCCGCCGCTTTGCGGGACAGTATGAGTTTCAGACGGGCAGCGACTGCGAGGTGATTCTTGCACTCTATCGCGAGAAAGGCATTGAGTTTTTAGAGGACGTGAGCGGCATTTTCGCCTTTGTGCTTTACGACGAGGAGCACGATGAGTTTCTGATTGCCCGCGATCCTATCGGTGTGATACCGCTGTATATCGGCTACGACGGTGACGGCATGGTATATGTGGCTTCTGAGCTGAAAGCCTTAGAGGGGCAATGCGAGCGGTATGAGCCTTTTTTGCCAGGACACTATTATTGGAGTCGCGAGCCTGGCATGAAGCGCTATTACAAGCGCGACTGGATGCTATATGATGCGGTGAAAGACAACGGTGCGTCGGTGCAAGCCATACGCGACGGGCTCGAGGATGCGGTGAGGCGTCAGCTGATGAGCGATGTGCCCTACGGTGTGCTGCTGAGCGGTGGGCTGGACTCATCGGTGGTTTCTGCCATTGCCGAGAAATACAGTGCCATGCGCATTGAGGACAACTCCATGACAAAGGCCTACTGGCCCCGCCTGCACTCGTTTGCCGTAGGTCTGAAGGGTGCGCCCGACTTGGCAAAGGCTCGGCTCGTGGCCGACCATATTGGCACCGTGCACCATGAAATAAACTACACCATCCAAGAGGGGCTTGATGCCATCCGCGATGTCATATACTTTATTGAGACTTATGATGTGACCACTGTGCGAGCCTCCACGCCGATGTACCTGCTGGCCCGCGTCATCAAGTCGATGGGTATTAAGATGGTGCTGAGCGGCGAGGGTGCCGACGAGATTTTCGGCGGCTACCTCTACTTCCACAAGGCTCCGTCGGCACAGGATTTCCACGAGGAGACGGTGCGCAAACTCTCCAAGCTACATCTCTATGACTGTCTGCGCGCCAACAAGAGCCTGTCGGCATGGGGCGTTGAGGGCCGCGTGCCATTTCTCGACAAAGAATTCTTGGATATAGCCATGCGGACGAATCCAGAGACGAAAATGTGTCCTGGCCAGACCGTGGAAAAGAAAATTGTGCGTGAAGCCTTCGCTGATATGCTGCCTGCCGAAGTGGCATGGCGACAGAAGGAGCAGTTCAGCGACGGTGTGGGCTATTCATGGATTGACACGCTGAAACAGATAACTTCGGAGGCTGTCAGCGATGAGCAGATGGCTCATGCTGCCGAGCGGTTCCCCATCAATCCGCCGAAGAACAAGGAGGAGTACTACTACCGCAGCATCTTTGCTGAGCATTTTCCCAGCGACTCGGCTGCCCGCAGTGTGCCCAGCGAGGCGAGCGTGGCTTGCTCCACTGCCATTGCCCTGGAATGGGATGCAGCTTTCAAGAACATGAACGACCCCTCCGGACGAGCCGTCAAGGGTGTGCATGAGCAGGCGTATTAACTGCGATTGGTCGTCTGGTAGATTGGTAGATTGGTCGTTTGGGGAAGTTTCATTTATTCCTAAACGACTAAACGACGAATCTGCTAATGAATACCACTTTGCTGCGCACAACCTCTGTGCCACCGTCCTTACAGATGCGGACGCAAAACTCGTTGTCGGCGGTCTGTTCGCGGTAGAACGACAGCCGGTCGCCCTGATGGCTCTCGGCCACGTAGGCAATGTCGAAGCGGCGGATGCTGTGGTTGCGATACCACTCGATGGGCCACAAG
Source organism: Prevotella sp. (assembly GCA_017619445.1). GTDB lineage: Bacteria > Bacteroidota > Bacteroidia > Bacteroidales > Bacteroidaceae > Prevotella. Next base: position 759 of record JAFZSI010000044.1, on the reverse strand, counting down.
TCAAGCACGTGCTCAATATACTTCACTGAATTGATGTGGCCGTTGATATCCACATCATTATAAAAAGTGTCTATGGTGTGCACCAACTGGGCCTCGTTGTCCATCCTGACGCGCGACAGACTGGCCATGGGGTTGTGCTTGTCTTTCACCACCCAGTTCACCAAGTCACCATCACGAATGTCGAGCAGGTTGCAGGGCTGGCGCGTGTCGGTGTCAATCATGGCCCAGATGCTGCGCCCGTAGCCATAGACATGCTCCTGGCCGTCGGGCTCATCGGCCACCACACGGAAACTGCGGTTGGTGAAAAAGCGCATGGCACTTTCCACCCATGTCTCAACTCGAAACTTGGTGTACATCGCGGGCATTTCGTCCATCTCGATGGCAAGACGCGAGAGCACCCACGCACGGCCGACGGATAGCAAGTATTTCATACCGAAGCCTCGGTCGTTGCTGTGAAAGTCGGCTGCATTGAGCATGTGGTTGCCCAGATGGCCCATGAAAAGATGCTGGCTGAAGTCGCAATGAAACGGCTCAGCCAGAAACTCATATCGTCCTACTTTGTCTAACATTTTTTCGCTATCGCTCAGCAACACGTCATAATGCATAATTCATAATTAAGGGAGTTAGCAGGAGTTATCGGAAGTTAACGGGAGTTAGCGGACAAATCCGCGATTAAGCGAGAGTCAACCATGCTTGCTTGGAGTTGGCCGAGCAGGAGCGGATTATCTAAATGCTTTTCTCTCTCCTCTCTCCTCTCTC